>CP092781.1:712729-1425458 GCA_022493055.1 Staphylococcus roterodami
GATTTGATGTATGCACTTGAAAGTGAACAAATTACTAAAAAACAATTTCATGAGGCTTATATGATTGCCCATCAAATTATGGCAGAGTTAGAAAATGATTTTAAAGGTTTTCAAAAGAAAATCATGTATTGTTTTAATAAAATAAATGCGAAAGCTCAGAAAAATAATCATAAGCCACAAAATAAATCAAATAATGAAAAGAGCAAAGCTCTAAATCCTAAACATTATAAACAAGCTAACAACAAACACCAACATCAAAAGAACATTAAATAAAGTTAAATGCAGCCATACCAACAAAATTGGTGGAAATTATTCGTTTATTATGCACTTTGGTTGTTGAAACTAATAAAGTGTAGTATATGAATAATTTATGGGGGGAAATTATGAAGATTGAAGATTATCGTTTGTTAATCACATTAGATGAAACAAAAACTTTACGTAAAGCAGCTGAAATTTTGTATATATCCCAACCTGCTGTTACACAAAGGTTAAAAGCAATTGAAAATGCATTTGGTGTAGATATTTTTATTAGAACAAAAAAACAATTGATTACAACAACCGAAGGTACAATGATTATTGAACATGCGCGTGATATGTTGAAAAGGGAACGATTGTTTTTTGACAAAATGCAAGCACATATCGGTGAAGTAAATGGTACTATTTCAATTGGATGTTCTTCATTGATTGGTCAAACTTTACTGCCGGAAGTATTGAGTTTGTATAATTCGCAATTTCCTAATGTTGAGATACAAGTACAAGTTGGATCAACAGAGCAAATTAAAGCAAATCATAGAGATTACCATGTAATGATAACGCGTGGAAATAAGGTTATGAATTTAGCAAATTCTCATTTGTTTAATGATGATCATTACTTTATTTATCCTAAAAATAGACGTGATGATGTAACTAAATTACCTTTCATAGAATTCCAAGCAGATCCTATTTATATCAATCAAATTAAACAATGGTATAACGATAATCTCGAACAGGATTATCATGCAACGATTACAGTGGATCAAGTTGCAACATGTAAAGAAATGTTGATTAGCGGTGTTGGTGTAACAATTTTACCTGAAATCATGATGAAAAATATAAGTAAAGAACAATTTGAATTTGAAAAAGTTGAAATCGATAATGAACCGCTGATACGGTCAACATATATGAGTTATGATCCGAGCATGTTACAATTGCCACAAGTAGAGTCGTTTGTAAATCTTATGACGAATTTTGTAGACAAGCCTAAGGGATAGTTAAGGGCTTATTTGAGACAAGTATTTAGCAGTCTGATATTGGATAAATTGCAATAATAGGAATACAGTTGTCTACGCAACTGCATAAGAGCCCCTAATTACTAAAGTAAAAGGGGCTCTAAGAATCGGGGTTATGAATATGTTTGCAGCTTTATTACAAATAAAGAATTATAAACTTTTTGTTGTGAATATGTTTTTATTAGGTATGGGAATAGCGGTGACGGTCCCTTATCTCGTACTGTTTGCGACAAAAGATTTAGGTATGACGACAAATCAATATGGACTATTACTGGCATCAGCAGCTATCAGTCAGTTTACAGTAAATTCAATTATAGCAAGGTTCTCGGACACGCATCATTTTAATAGGAAGTTTATTATTATTCTCGCATTATTGATGGGAGCGCTCGGTTTTTCGATTTACTTTTTTGTAGATACAATATGGTTATTTATTTTACTATATGCTATTTTCCAAGGATTATTTGCGCCTGCCATGCCACAATTATACGCATCTGCACGAGAATCAATTAATGTTTCAAGTTCTAGAGATAGGGCTCAATTTGCTAATACGGTATTACGTTCAATGTTTTCATTGGGCTTTTTATTTGGACCATTTATTGGTGCGCAGCTAATTGGATTAAAAGGCTATGCTGGTTTGTTTGGTGGAACAATTAGTATTATTTTATTCACACTCATTTTACAAATATTTTTCTATAAAGATTTAAAAATAAAACATCCAATAAGTACACAACAGCATGTTGAAAAAGCTGCACCGAATATGTTTAAAGATAAAACGCTGTTATTACCATTTATCGCATTTATTCTGTTACATATTGGACAGTGGATGTATACGATGAATATGCCATTATTTGTAACAGATTATTTAAATGAAAATGAGCAACATGTAGGCTATTTAGCGAGTTTATGTGCAGGATTAGAAGTACCTTTTATGATTATTTTAGGGGTTTTATCATCGAGATTACAAACGCGCACATTATTGATTTATGGAGCTATTTTCGGTGGATTATTCTATTTCAGTATTGGCGTATTTAAGAACTTTTATATGATGCTTGCTGGACAAGTATTTTTAGCTATATTTTTAGCGGTTCTTTTAGGTATTGGTATTAGTTATTTCCAAGACATCTTACCAGATTTTCCAGGTTATGCTTCTACTTTATTTTCTAATGCAATGGTGATTGGACAGTTGGGTGGTAACTTATTAGGTGGTGCAATGAGTCACTGGGTAGGTTTGGAAAATGTGTTTTTCGTATCATCGGCGTCAATTTTGTTAGGTATGATACTAATATTCTTTACCAAAAATCAAAAAATAACAAAAGAGGATGTGATATCATCATGACAATAGTATTATGGTTACTTATTATTGCAGCATTCATTTTTGCATTTGTTGGATTGATTAAGCCTATCATTCCATCGGTTTTAGTATTATGGATTGGCTTTTTAATCTATCAATTTGGATTCCATAACCAGCATTTATCATGGATATTTTATGTATCAATGGCCATACTGACGATTTTCATCTTATGTGCTGACTTTTTGGCTAATAAATATTTTGTTAATCGATTTGGTGGATCAAAATTTGGAGAGTATGCAGCTTTAATAGGAGTAATTATTGGTTGTTTTGTATTACCACCATTTGGAATTATTATTGTTCCATTTGTATTAGTGTTTATAGTTGAATTAATTCAAGGCTATTCATTTGAAAAGGCTATTAAAGTAAGTTTTGGTTCAATTGTTGCTTTTTTAACGAGTAGTGTTGCACAAGCTATTATTATGTTTATTATGATAGTTTGGTTCTTTGTAGACGCATTATGGATTAATTAATAAAAAGCTTATTGCAAAATATGTTTGATGATAACTGTAATTTGTAGTTTTATCATTTACAGTATCTGATATTCATATAAGGCAATAAGCTTTTTGTTTATAAAAATGTATGTGAATGTTTCTTCGAAATATTTCTTTCTATACGAAAACCAATTGGCAATATAATAAAGGATAGAATAATAAATATCCAGTTGCTAACTTGGATGTATGGGCCAAAAGCAAGTACCGATTGTGGAATAAAGAACACATAGAAAAATCCTACGATTAGCAAGATAATGGCTAGGTATGTGAATATCCATATCCAATTTGAATTATTAAAACACTGCAATTGGATTGTTTTAAAACTGAACCATATGAATAGGAAGACAATAAAGAATCCAACTATTATAGAAAATGGAAATGAAAAGAAATAGAGGTTACTACCATTTTTTTCCATAAAAAAACCTAAAAAGCCTTTGAGAAAGCTTACAAAACCTATTAATAACACAATGTGTTGATATATATATTTAAATATATTTTTAAATGTTTCATTCGGCATTGCTTTCAGTTCTTTTCTTGCATGAGCTTTTGGATCATGATCAAAAAAATCTAGGGCTAATAGACCGTGTTGTTCTGCGCTTAATAATTGTTTGAGTATACGATTGATAATTAACTCAGTATCATGTGGATTAACACGAAAATCAGAACGCATATATGTCATATAGTTCTCGAATATTTCTCTATCTGTATTGCTTAACCTTAATGATTTAACATTGTTTTCTTTAGTTAATTGCGCAGTACTTTTCATTGTTGCTTAAGCGCTCCTTTAATAATGTTTAATTCCAATTTAAAACGGAAATGATTTTATAGTATTAATAAAACCAATCATATCATATTACACACATAATGATAACGATTAATATTGGAGCGGGAAAATGAGAGTTTTAAATAAAAATGAGCGGGATTACATTCATCAAATAGCTAATATCCACGAAACATTATTAGCTGAAACTGAATCAGGTTATCAATTTACATCGCTTAGTGTTGCGCTTAGGTTTGAGATGATATGTTCGAGGTTGGAATATTCAAATGATAAGATTTATATTGTTGAAAATGATACTCAACTTTGTGCATTTATTTGGGGGCATTTTAATTCAGAGAAACAGATTGTTAATATTGAATTATTATATGTGGAGCCACAATTTAGAAACAGAGGGTTAGCAACTAGATTGAAGTGTGGTATTGAGAATTGGGCAAAAAGTATAAAAGCGAAACAAATCATTAGTACAGTACATAAAGACAACATGACAATGATATCGCTGAACAAAAGGTTAGGATATCATTTGAGTCATGTGAAAATGTATAAAGATATAGAATAGGATTAGGATTAAATAGTCAATTCATGTTAAAATAAAAAGGATTTCAAAGACGTTAAGGAGTTTAATATGAAGAAATTTATTATCAGTATCATGTCAATTATGATATTACTAGCTGGTTGTGGCAAGAGCCAAGAGAAAGCCTCCCTTGAAAAAGATATCGACAAATTACAAAAAGAAAATAAAAATTTAAAAGATAAAAAAGAAAAGTTAAAACAAGAAAAAGATAAACTAGAAGACAAGCAAAAAGACCTTGAAAAAGAAGTGAAAGATTTAAAACCATCTAAAGACGATAATAAAGATGATAATAAAGACGACAAAAAAGACAACACAAAAGATAAATCAACATCACAAAATAAAGGCACAAAAGATAAATCTAAAGTAGATGATAATAAAAATTCTACTACTAAAGATAAAGAGCAAAAGTCTAATGATAAAAATCAATCATGATTCGAGAGTTGAAAAGGGCTTAACGTGTTTCACAACGTTTTAAGCCTTATTTTAAGGGTATGTATTAATTAAAAATATGCGACGATTAAAAACAATACTTACTGTTCAACTTCGTAATGATTAAAGGAGAGATATGGCATGCATGAACAAGATTTTAAAATTTTAGAAGGTCAAAATATCACTTTGCCAGAGTTAGGTAGAGAATTAGAAAATATTACCGGACGAACAATTGTAGATTCTACTGGAGAAATTAAGCGTGTGATTGCACAATTACCAAATTTTGAGTCTGATACAGATACATTTGTAGCTACATATCGACTAAATCATCAACATGATTTTATTGATGCAACATTTACTGCGTTAAAGTCAGACCGAGCACGATTAAAAGAAGTGCCAGTGCATGTTGAACTAATTAGTTATATTTCAAAATCTGAATAATTTATTATCCGAAACACAGAGTTGATTATCATGTCGATTTTGTGTTTTTTATTGAAATTGTTTTATAGGAGTTGTAATAACATGATTTATTGTGAAACTGATCGTCTGATTTTACGAGATTGGCATGAAGACGATTTATTACTTTTTCAAAAAATGAATGCAAATCATGCCGTACGAAAGTACTTTCCTAGTTTATTAAGTTATCGCCGTTCAGAATTAGATATGAGAAAAATGGATACTATTATTAAAGATTATGGTATAGGTTTATTTGCTGTTGAAGAAAAAGCTTCTCGTCAATGGATTGGCTTTATAGGGTTAAATTATATTCCGGAAAATAGTGAATATCCTTTCAAGGAGTTACCTCTATATGAAATAGGCTGGCGTTTGTTACCACAATATTGGGGGCAAGGTATGGCTACTGAAGGCGCAAAAGCTGTTTTAGAACTAGCAAAAAAACATAACATACAAGACGTATATAGTTTTACAGCTGAAGCGAACAAAGCGTCACAACGTGTTATGGAAAAAATAGGTATGTCATATTATGATCAATTTGAGTTACCTCAACTTAGTAAATATCATTTTTTAAAAAGACAAGTACGCTATTACATAGATTTGAGTAAGTAATATTGTATATGACTATAATTCTTCAAAGATAAATAAATATCACCTAAAGTATTATATAAATACAGTAGGTGATATTTATTTAATTTGGAAAACGCATCTTAATCATAAGTACGAGTTCCTAACGGTTTGTAATTTAAAATTGCTTCCACCAAAGATTCTTTTGTGTCGCATAACGGCGCAAGTGCACGATACTTCGGATCAATAAATCCTTCTTCTATCATATGATCAATCATTGACTGTAGTGGGTCAAAAAAGCCATTAATATTATATATAGCTATTGGTTTTTCGTGAATACCAATTTGAGCCCAACTATACATTTCAAAAAATTCTTCAAGAGACCCTGCACCACCAGGAGCCATAACAAACGCATCAGCAAGTTCAGTCATTTTATTTTTTCGTTCATGCATAGAATCTACTAAAATTAATTCGGTTAAACGTTGACTTGTAATTTCACGTTCATCTAGCATTTTAGGCATGACACCAATAACTTTACCACCATGATCTAAAACACCATCTTGAATGGCACCCATAATTCCAATTGATCCTGCACCAAATACTAACTCATAGCCTTGTTCAGCAAAATACTTTCCTAATTCATAAGCTTTTTTAACATATGAAGGATTGTGACCTTTACTTGCACCACAATATACCGCGATTCGTTTCATTTTAATTTCTCTCCCTTACTTGATGAATAATTTTTGATAAAGACATTTCAAATGTTTTCTTATCTTGTTTAGTAAAAGGGGGTGGGCCTTTGTGACGACCACCTTGTTTTCTAATTTGTGCATTAAGATATCGTTTATCTAAAAGTTGTTGGATATTTTTAGGGTTGTATATCTTCCCATTATGATGCATAACAGTATCTACTTTATCGATTAATAAACTCGCAAGACCGTAATCTTGAGTGATAACTATGTCTTCAGCTTTAGAGAGTTGAACAATTTTATAATCAACTGCATCCGGTCCATCATCGACATAAACTGTTGATACATGTGGAGGATATACTTGATTTGAGTAATGACTAAAGCTACGAATGATTGTCACAAAAATGCCTGTCTCAGTTGTTAACTCAATTATAGAATTAACAACAGGACAAGCATCTCCATCAATGATAATATTTGTCACTATTATGCCTCAGTATCATTGCTTTTATTTTGTGTTTTTGGGCTTCTAGCAACATAATCTTTATATTTTTTAAATGACTTGATGCGTGCTTTTTCAGCTTCTTGTTGTTGTTTTTGTTCTTCTTTGTGACGTTTTTCTATATTCTTTTGTAACTTTTTATTCATTTTGTCAATTTCTTTGCGATTCTTTTCTGCAAGTTTATCGCCTTTTTTCTCGGTCTTTTCGTCTAACTTAGTAGGTGTTAGACCGACTTTTTCTTCATACTTTTGCGATTTTTTCATATCTTTAATGCGTTGTAATTGATTTTTTTCACGCTCTTTTTGTTCTTCTTTATGGCGTTTTTCAATATTTTTTTGAAGGATTTTATTCATTTTATCTGCGTCTTTGCGATTTTGTTTTGCTAATTTTTCGCCTTTTTTCTCAATATAGGCAGGATCATGTTCTCTAGCAAACTTTTTGAGCTCACGCTTATTTTCAAAATCTTGTTTTTTATCACCAACATATTCTTTAACATCACTAGCTGTATTACTGATTACTGAAGATGTTTTTGAATCTACCTTACTAGTTGCATCAGTAACTTTTTGTACATCAGGATGTTGTTTAATTCGTTTGCGTTCAACAAACAAAGGTACTAATACTATTGGTAATACATTAATCATAAATTTGATGACTTTTTTCTTATCCATAGATCTTGCCTCCATAATTACTTTATTATTTTTACATACCCTATGATACATCAATATAAACGATGAGAGTAGTGAATGCATCTATGTATTTTATGTTTTTGAAAGGTAAAAATAAAGACTGCCAATTAAGTATAAATTAACTGACAGTCCACATTTAATATGATTTAAATGTCTTTACCAATGCCAAATCCAAAATACAAAATTGCAATAAAGACAACTAAGATAATTCTGTATATGGCAAATGGAATTAATTTAATTTTATTAATAAGATGTAGGAATGTTTTAATTGCAATTAAACCTACTGTAAATGCAGCTAAAAATCCTAAAATGTAAAATGGAATATCTGCAATTTGAATGTCTTGATAATGTTTTAATAGTGACAGTCCACTAGCAGCTAACATAATTGGCACGGCCATAATAAATGTGAAATCTGATGCTGCTTTATGATTTAGTTTCATTAATACACCAGTAGATATAGTAGAGCCTGAACGACTGAAGCCAGGCCACATTGCTACTGCTTGAGAGATACCAATAACAAATGCTTGGAAATAATTAATTTGATCAACGGTTTGTTGATTTTTAACTTTAGCTGAATATTTATCAGCAATAATCATATAAATTGCTCCTACGAATAATCCAATCATAACGGTAGGGACACTGAAAAGATGTTCTTCAATAAAGTTATCGAATAATAATCCTAAAATACCAGCTGGTATCATACCTACTAACACATGTAATAGATTTAATCTTCTAGGCTTCGAGCGTCTTTGTTGATTATTGTCTACATCAACGTGTTTGTGTTTACCAATATGTAATATCTCTAAGAAGCGTTCACGGAACACCCATGCTGCTGCAAAAACAGAACCTAATTGAATAACAATTTTGAACGTAAATGCTGATTGAGAACCTAAAAATTCAGATGACTTTAACCACATATCATCAACAAGAATCATATGTCCAGTAGAAGAAACAGGTGCAAATTCTGTTAATCCTTCGACGATTCCTAAGATAATACCTTTAATTAATTCAATGATAAACATAATGTACCCACTTTCATTACTCAATTTAATTAGTCTAAATATCAAAATTACCATATTATGATAGCATATTCATTTAATTACATGCCAGTTCTAGTTATAATACGAGACTAAAGGTGAAAATATACAACGTTTTTTACATGAAAAAATTCAAAATTTTAATGAGCTATTTAATATGATTTTAAGAAAAACCTTTTATAATAGGTTTAGGTGATATAATTGTGAAAAAATTAACGACAATATTGTTTCAATATAAAGTTTTTCCAGTACTAATGTTGGTTGTAAGTACCGTACTTGGGTTACTCGTTATAACTCAAAACATTTTAATCGCAGACTTTTTGTCTAAAATTATAAAACATCAATTACAAGGTCTGTGGCCAATTTTATTCATTTTACTTGGTGTACTTTTATTAAGAGCAACTGTGCAATTTCTAAATCAATGGTTGGGTGATACTTTAGCATTTAAAGTAAAGCATATGTTGCGACAACGTATCATTCATTCAAAGCGAATCTATCCAATTGGGGAACAAATGACAATTCTCACTGAAAATATAGATGGATTAGCTCCTTTTTATAAAAGTTATCTACCACAAGTATTCAAATCAATGATGGTTCCATTTATAATTATCGTCACTATGTTTTTCATTCATTTAAATACTGCTTTAATTATGTTAATAACTGCACCGTTTATCCCATTGTTTTATATTATTTTTGGTCTAAAAACTCGAGATGAATCTAAAGATCAAATGACATATTTAAATCAATTTAGTCAACGTTTTTTAAATATTGCTAATGGATTAGTTACGTTGAAATTATTTAATCGTACAGAAAAAGCAGCTAAGCATATTTATGAAGATAGTACACAGTTTCGAACGTTGACGATGCGCATATTACGTAGTGCTTTTTTATCGGGGTTAATGCTTGAATTCATCAGTATGTTAGGAATAGGACTTGTTGCATTGGAAGCAACATTAAGCTTAGTAGTATTTCATCATATTGATTTTAAAACAGCTGCAATTGCAATTATTTTAGCACCTGAATTCTATAATGCAATCAAGGATTTAGGACAAGCATTTCATACAGGTAAACAAAGTGAAGGTGCAAGTGATGTCGTATTCGATTTTCTAGAACAACCTAATGATGATAAGACATCTCAAATAAAATATTTAAAAGAGCAACAACCATTTATTCGCTTGAATGATGTATCTTTTCGTTATGCTAATACTGATAGATTTGTATTGAATAAAATAAATATAGACATTTCAAAAGGTGATCAAATAGCACTTGTTGGACCAAGTGGCGCAGGTAAATCTACTTTGACACATATTATCTCAGGAGCATACTCACCAACAAGTGGGATTATTATTTCAAATCAAGACAATATTGATATAGGTGTTTTAAGTCAGCATCCTTATATTTTTAGTGCTTCAATAAAGGATAATATTACGATGTTTAAAGACATGGAGAATAGCAAAGTTGAAGCTGTACTCGATGAGGTTGGTTTGCTTGAAAAAGTGCATGCTTATAAACATGGTATTGATACAAAAATTGGTGAGGGTGGGGAAATGCTTTCAGGAGGACAAATGAGGCGCATAGAACTTTGTCGTCTATTAGTTATGAAGCCAGATCTCGTTATTTTTGATGAGCCTGCAACTGGTTTGGATGTACAAACAGAACATATGATTCAGAATGTATTATTTAAGCATTTTAATACAGCGACGATGATTGTCATTGCTCATAGAGATAATACGATTCGCCATTTACGAAGACGTATCTACTTAGAAAAAGGAAAAGTGATAGCTGATGACTATAATATTTCAGTAAATTTAGCAGAAAATGGTGAGCACTTATGAAAACACGATTAAAATTTCAAATAGATAAGGATTTAATTTTAGCAATAGTTGTCGGCGTTACTGGAAGTTTAGTTGCACTTGCTATGTTCTTTTTAAGTGGATATATGGTGACTCAAAGTGCGCTAGGTGCACCACTTTATGCATTAATGATTTTAGTTGTTACGGTTAAGCTATTTGGATTTTTAAGGGCAATCACTCGATATGTGGAACGTCTTGTTTCTCATAAAGCAACATTTACAATGTTACGTGATATTCGAGTGCAATTTTTCGGGAAATTAGTTAATGTCATACCTAATGTTTATCGAAAGTTAAGTTCGAGTGATTTAATTGCTCGTATGATAAGTCGTGTGGAGGCTTTACAAAATATATATCTTCGTGTTTATTATCCGCCAATAGTTATTGGATTGACAGCCATTGTAACAGCGGTGGTTATGATATTTATTTCGATTGGTCATGCAATGCTAATCATGATTAGCATGTTGTTCACATTACTCATTGTTCCTTGGTTAAGTGCTAAAAAAGCACGTACATTAAAAAAGTATGTTGCTGAAGAACAATCACAATTTTTAAATTATTTTTATGATTATAAAGCTGGAATGGGAGAATTGAAGCGTTTTAATCGTGTTGACATGTATCGAGAAGCATTGATGACTAAACTTAGTCAATTTGCTCATTTACAACTTAAAGAACAGAGATTTTTAACATTATATGATTTTATTTTAAATATTGTGGCTATGATTTCAATATTTGGTAGTTTAGTTTTAGGGTTAATTCAAATTAATGAAGGGCATCTAAACATAATTTATATGACTAGTATTGTACTAATGATATTAACGTTATTTGAACAAGCTGTTCCGATGACTAACGTTGCATATTACAAAGCTGATACAGACCAAGCTTTGCATGATATTAATGAAGTGATATCAACACCAACTGCCAACGGATATTCGTCTATAAATTATGATATGGTATCAAAACAAGTATTTGATATAAAACACGCGAGCTTTAAATATTGGAACCAGCAATCCTACGTATTACAAGATATTAATTTTAAAGTTAATAGAGGAGAAAAGGTTGCTATTGTGGGACCGTCTGGGTCTGGCAAGAGTACTTTGCTACAAATAATGGCAGGTCTATATCAACTTGATAATAGTTCAATAGTATATGAAAACATGAATATGTTTGAGATCAATGACGAAGATAAATTTGAAACTTTAAATGTCCTGTTACAATCACAGCAATTATTTGATGGTACATTACGTGATAATTTATTTTCTGAAGCAGACGATGAAGTTATTTATAACATTTTCAATAAACTTGATTTAACTCATTTATCATTAGACCAGCATTTAGATTTAAATGGCAGTACATTATCTGGTGGAGAAATACAAAGATTAGCTATTGCTAGAATGATGTTGAAAGAACATTCAAAAACATGGATTTTAGATGAACCATCGACAGCCTTAGACCAGCAAAATTCTACAAAAGTAATGGATTTAATTGAAGAGCAAGCCCAAACGTTAATAGTTGCTACACACGATTTAAATTTATTGTCACGTTTTGACACCATCATCGTGATGATAAATGGTAAAATAGTTGAAAAGGGAAACTATCAACAATTACTTGCTGAGCAAGGTGCTTTATGGAATATGATTCAATATAATGCATAACAAAAAACTGCTTGATAGGCTGAATAAACCTTTCAAGCAGTTTTTTACTAACAAGCAAAAGCTTGTTAATTGTGTTTTATTCTTAATAAATTCTAAACATTACTTTAATTGTCATGACAAAAGTTAATTATTTTTCCTTTGTTTCATCAAATGCATGAATCACTTTACCTAATAAGCGATTAAGTTCTTTAACTTCATCTTTAGATAAAGAAGAAGCAGAAGCTACTTTGTCAGATGCATTACTTAATTCTGGTCTAATAGTTTCACTTTTGTCAGTCAAGTGAATAAATACTTCACGTTGATCGACTTCGGAACGTTCACGCTTAATTAAGTCTACTTGTTCCATTCTTTTTAATAATGGTGATACTGTACCAGTATCGAGTGCTAATTCAGTTACGACTTTCTTGACGTTTACAGGAGATTCATCCCATAAAATAGTTAAAACAAGAAATTGTGGGTATGTTAGATTGTACTTCTTAAAAACTTTGTTAGAGTAGTAGCGATTAACTTGTCTTTGAGCATTGTACAAACTAAAGCATAGCTGTTCTTTTAAATTATGTTGATCAGACATTAAAGTTCTCCTCCAGACATACTATCCGTTTTTTTCTCTTTTCGGATTGGTAATCATTAAAAAGTTGATTGTTTATTAATTCACAACTTTCTTTGATTCAATGCCATGCTAAAATTAAAGTATGTTTAAAGTTTAGAAGATATTTTTGATTAAATCAAGCAAAAAGATAATTTAATATATATGTTATCATTTTTAAAAATAACTGTAATAGAAAAGAGAATATAAAATGAAAAATAATAAAGATGAAAAAATAAGAATATCCATAATTAACGGATTTTTAGGTAGTGGTAAAACCACGTTACTGACACATTATATTAGTGAATTATTAAAAAATGATGAGAAAATTAAAATCATCATGAATGAATTCGGTAGTTTTGATATTGATAGCAATAGTATTTCTAATGAAATTGAAGTGTATTCATTGATAAATGGCTGTGTTTGTTGTGATCTTAAGCAAGAACTTGTCTCAGAACTGACGGCAATTGCTTTGAACGGCGATGTTAATCATGTCATCATAGAGGCTACTGGAATTGCTCATCCTTTAGAACTACTAATTGCTTGTCAAGATCCAAAGCTAGTTAGTTATTTTGAAAAGCCAACGATAATTGGTGTTTTAGATGCTAAGAGATTTTTAAATCGACATCAATATACTGACAATACAGTTTCACTTATGGAAGATCAACTTAAGTTAAGCGATATAGTTATAATTAATAAAATTGACCTTGTAACTGATGATAATATTCAAATAATCAAAAGCCAATTATATGATATATGTCCTGGTGTTATGACGTATACAACAACATTTGGCCATGTGCCTTTCAATACGCTACTTTTAAAAACTAAAAATAAACAATTAGCAAATGAAAATCATCAACACCACCATCACCATCATGGAATTAAAAGTATGCATTATACGTTTAGTGGTCCGATAGATAGACAGTTGTTTTATCAATTCATTTTAAAATTACCAGATTCAGTATTACGTTTAAAAGGTTATGTCATTTTTAGAGATAAACCTGATGCTATATATGAATTTCAATATGCATATGGATTACCTGATTATGGTATTGTTTCGATGAACGTATCTTTAACCATTGTCATCATAGGGGAGACTTTAGATACTAATCAACTACGTAATCAATTAGATATGCTACAATTTACGTAATTAAACTAACCTCATAAAACTTACTTTTAAAAAGTTGAAGTACTGTTGCAAATTAATGTTATGAAATTTTTGTGACAACGAGGGATGGGAGGATGTTTTATGGAACAAATTATGGTAAATCATTATGTACATTTTTCTAGACTTGTACAAGGATTTTGGCGTGCTAATGAATGGAAAATGACTGCACAAGAGTTGAATTATTTTATAAATGAGTTAGTTGAACGTGGTATAACTACAATGGATCATGCAGATATATATGGAGATTATCAATGTGAGAAATTATTTGGAAATGCATTGAAATTATCACCTGATTTGAGATCTAAGCTTCAAATTGTTACGAAATGTGGAATTGTTTTGCCTTCCGCACAATTTGATTTTACAAATGGGCATCGGTATGATTTAAATAGTAAGCATATTATTAAATCTGTTGAACGATCTTTAAATAATTTAAATATTGATTATTTAGATAGTTTGCTGATTCATCGTCCTTCGCCATTAATGGATCCTGAACAAGTTGCTGACGCGTTAACGAAACTTGTAAAAGAGGGCAAGATTAGATCATTCGGTGTTTCAAATTTTAATGATGCACAATATCAATTGTTAAATCAATATATCACTAAAGAACGCCTACATATTAGTGTGAATCAATTGGAATTATCACCATATCATATTGGAAATTTACAAGATGGAACTATGGATTCAATGTATCAACATCATGTTCAGATAATGGCATGGAGTCCTTTTGCAGGTGGTAAAATTTTTGATAATGATAATGTTAAAGCTAGACGAATTATGAAAGTTATAAAACCAATTGCTGAAAAATATGGTGTTACTGAAATGGCAGTGATGATATCATGGTTGGTGAAATTACCACACTGTGTTATGCCGATACTTGGGACAAGACAATTACAACGAATTGACCAAGCAATTGATGGATTGCAGATTTCACTTGATGATCAATCATGGTTTGATATATACACAGCCATACTTGGACAAGATATTCCATAAAAATAATTACTCAACATATAAAGGAGCATAACATGACAAACGAAGACAAACGTTTTGAACAATTAGGCTTTGAGCGTAAATTTATAATTATTCCATATGTAATTTATGCCGTTATCGTATTAATGTTAAACATTTTCTATTCTGATTTAAAAATAACAATGACACTTTTCGGCTTATTTTTTGCATATAATGTTGTGATTTTATTTATAGCATTCCTTAAACATTACAAACGCACATTAATTTTAAGCTTTATTTTAGCAATATTAAGTGGAGCTGCATTCTTTGGTATTATATATGTTTACGGTATAAATCATTTTTAAATTTTTATTTGAACTATCTACGAAATTTACATCCGAAATTTACTAATCAAAATGACTTAATTGATTGTAACTCTCTACGGATAAGATTTTGTAGGTAGTTTTTTATTATGCATATTTTGCTAGAATGCAAGACTTGGTCTTTATAGGCATCGCTTTGCTTTTCGTAGCTATTTACAAAATATTTTGAAAAAACTGTGTATTTTGCATTAATTGAAAAACTATGTTTTGAAAAATTGATATAATTAACTTGAACATGAATTAAAACAAAGGGGCGAGTGATATGACAAAAGAATTTCATGCAGTAAATAATGTGCAACAACAGAATGAAAAGAACAAAAAGCAATATAAACCAATTTGGATTGTTATGAGTTTTATAGTGCTTATTGTTGTACTTTTATTGCCCACACCAACAAGTTTGCCTTTAATGGCAAAAGCTGTGTTAGCCATTTTAGCTTTTGCAGTCATTATGTGGGTAACAGAAGCGGTATCTTATCCAGTTTCAGCGACATTAATTATTGGTCTTATGATATTGTTGTTAGGATTTAGTCCTGTTCAAAACTTAGCGACTAAATTAGGAAACCCTAAAAGTGGTGGAGCCATTTTAACTGGTAGTGATTTTTTAGGTACTAATCATGCATTATCATTAGCATTTAGTGGATTTGCAACATCAGCTGTTGCACTTGTAGCTGCCGCCTTATTTTTAGCTGCGGCAATGCAAGAAACAAATTTACACAAAAGATTGGCATTAATTGTTTTATCAATTGTAGGCAATAAGACACGTAATATAGTCATAGGTGCTATTGTTGTTTCAATTGTTTTAGCATTTTTTGTACCTTCAGCAACAGCAAGAGCAAGTGCAGTAGTACCAATTTTATTAGGGATGATTGCAGCATTTAAAGTATCAAAAGATAGTAGATTAGCGTCATTATTAATCATAACGTCAGTACAAGCTGTTTCGATTTGGAATATCGGTATTAAGACGGCTGCAGCACAAAATATAGTGGCTATTAATTTTATAAATCAACATCTTGGATTTGATGTGTCATGGGGTGAATGGTTTTTATATGCTGCACCATGGTCAGTCATGATGTCGATAGCATTATATTTCATAATGATTAAAGTGATGCCACCTGAAATTAATGCAATTGAAGGGGGAAGAGAATTAATTAAAGAAGAATTGCATAAACTTGGACCAGTGAGTGCACGCGAATGGCGTCTTATAGTCATTTCACTTTTATTATTAGTCTTTTGGTCAACTGAAAAAGTATTACATCCAATTGATTCAGCATCGATTACAATCATTGCTTTAGGTATTATGTTGATGCCTAAAATAGGTGTTATGACTTGGAAAGGTGTAGAAAATAAAATACCATGGGGAACAATTATTGTGTTTGGTGTTGGTATTTCTTTAGGGAATGTATTATTAAAAACGGGAGCAGCACAATGGTTAAGTGATCAAACATTTGGTGCGCTAGGATTAACGCATTTACCTCTTATTGCAACCATTGCACTCATAACGTTATTTAATATATTAATTCATTTAGGTTTCGCTAGTGCTACAAGTCTTTCATCAGCATTAATACCTGTATTTATTTCTTTAACTTCTACGCTACATTAATAGGATTTGTTTTAATTCAACAATTTGTAATTAGCTTTGGATTTTTATTACCAGTTAGTGCACCTCAAAATATGCTTGCATATGGAACTGGTACATTTACAGTTAAAGACTTTTTAAAAGCTGGTATACCATTAACAATTGTTGGTTATATTTTAGTTTTAATTTTCAGTTTGACATATTGGAAATGGTTAGGCTTACTTTAAAAAGGTAAACACTAGTAACAATACATTACTTTTAAAATCGTGATAAGATTGTGATAAAAATTATAGAAAATATAGGTGATTAAAATATGGCAGTAGCTGTGTTATTGAATCGGATGTTTCGCATAGAGAACAACCCGTTATTTGAATATATATATCAACAAAAGGATACAATCAAATCATGTTATTTTATTATCGCTGAAGAGGACATGTCAACAGCATCTGAATTGAAAGCAAGATTTTATCGTGGTACGATGCAACGCTTTTATCAATCATTAGTAAATAAAGGCTTTATTCCACATGTACTTTCTTATGAAAATATTATTTCTTTTTGTAAAAAAAATAATATAACTGAAGTAGTGGTAGCTGGGGATATTATGAGTTATCATCTTGAAGACTATGATATTTTACATCAACGTCCATATTTTGAAGAAGCGCAAATTGAAGTGACATTAGTGCGCGGAAATCATTATTTTAAAGCGAGTAAAACCATGAATCAACAAGGAGAGCCTTATAAAGTTTTTACAAGTTTTTATAAAAAATGGAGACCATATTTGCGAATTAGAGATGTTTATCATTATGATTTGAGTCAATTAAAAGACATTGTCATTGAAGCATCAAATGAATTAAACTATAGAGATTTAAATGAAGGATCGTCTGAAACTATAGAACAAGATAAATGGCAACGTTTTTTAAATCATGAAATACAAAACTACGAATATAATAGAGAGTATTTACCTGAAGTTTTAACAAGCCAATTAAGTATTGCACTCGCATATGGGTTGTTAGATATTATTGAAATTTTTAATGATTTACTGTCTCGTTATGAAGAAGATGAATCTAATTATGAAGCATTTATTCGTGAACTTATTTTTAGAGAATTTTATTATGTTTTAATGACACAATTTCCAGAAACTGCATATCAATCATTTAAAGAAAAATATCGTCGAATTAAATGGTCAGATAATGAAGCGGAATTTGGTGCATGGTGTGATGGACAAACAGGATTTCCAATCATTGATGCAGCGATGATGGAATTACAACAAACCGGATTTATGCACAATAGGATGAGAATGGTTGTTTCGCAATTTCTAACAAAAGATTTATTTATTGATTGGACTTGGGGAGAAAATTTTTTCAGAAAATATCTAATTGATTACGATGCAGCTTCCAACATTCATGGATGGCAATGGTCAGCATCGACAGGAACTGATGCAGTGCCATATTTTAGAATGTTTAATCCGATTAGACAGAGTGAGCGATTTGATCCTAAAGCATTGTATATAAAAAAGTATTTACCAATTTTAAATCCAGTAGATGCAAAATATTTACATGATACACATCATAATCAGTCTAAAATTATGGAACAAGGCGTAGAATTAGGTCATCATTATGCAAAGCAAATTGTGAATCACAAAGAAAAAAGGGAGCAAGTTTTAGCGAATTTTAAAGCAATCGATTAGTAATTGAATGAGGATAAATTAAAAAACCAACTAAGATAATTTTCATCTTAGTTGGCTTTTTTCAAATAGATTATCGTAATAAGTTTGTAAACAGTGTGAAGTATAAAACGACATACTGTAAAAATGTGATGATGTAAATATACTTGAGTCTAATTTTAATATATTGAGGTACTTGCCATTTAGGATATTGACGTTCAAAATAAAGCATTTGCTGGATGAAAACACCTATACCGAGAGGAAGGAGCATAAGCATAATGCTTTTAGTGTAACTTAGACCTATATCATGCCATAGGTGACCAATAATCATTTGAAGAATAATGACCGAAATGATTAATACAATTATATTTAGTGTCACTTTATCAACCTCACTCCTTTACCAAATAATAGAATAGCTGCTTGCATCACTACCATATAACAAACAAAAACAGCTGTATTTAAAGTCAGACTTTCTAAAATATGGTTTAACACACGCAATGGTTCATTAAAGAAATAAACAGAGTGTAGGCGTAAGAAGCGGCCGATATAAATACCAAACCCATTTAAAAACATCAAGCAGATAATAATGGTTCTATTAAGCCATTGGTGTGTTGTAAGTGTTAGAATTTCAAAATAAATTAAAATCATTACATAGACAGCTAGAAAAACGCCCAGTAATAAATACGTAAAGTATTTCCATTCGGCTAAATTAAGGCCAGCATAAAAATTAAATTGAAATTGGTTTAAGTGAATTAAGTCTGTGACCATATAAAATGTATTTGGTAATAATAATACAAAAATAAAGCTATAAATGATAAAGAGTGGCCATTCATATTTTTTATTTGGTTTAAATAATCGTAAAAGAAGGCTCAACTCAAATGGTATATATGCTAAAAATAAATTTAAAGTCATAAATTGAAATATTTTAGTCTCAAAAAGAGAGGCTATGAATAAGACTAAAAAGTATATTCTAGCGATGTATCTTGATTTCATAAAATATAAACACTACTTTCTGATGATAAAAAGTTATTAATGTGAATCAAACAGTTACAAATATTTACATTGACTGTTAATGTCGCGTTGCGTAAACACAATGACATATTTAGAATGTAAATATATGTGAAACTATAATTAAGCACTAATGATAACTTGTAATAAAATGTGATTCAACTAAAAAGTAATGTGTTATTTTGGGTCGAGTAAATTTAAACCGATAGCTTCATTAAAAGTACGATGAATGTCCATATCTGTATGAGTGATTATGATTTCAGCGGTAGCAGAAACAATAGCTTTAGATAGGTGACCACTATATGTTTGATAAGTTTGAGTGCCAAAAGTTGCATGTAAATGAGCGAAATGTCCATTGTCTAAACGAGAAATATTACCCAGTAGACTTGTAAGTTCCAGAGGTTCAGTGATATGACGTTCTTCATATTCCTTTGTTGTTAAATTGAAAAATTTTAAAACGACATCATCACAGGCACCAATACCACTCACAGTGGCAAATTTCAAATTGTTTGTATCGGCGAAATGTGTAATAGATTCAACGATATCTTCACCTTTTTCTAAAACGAGTAACGTGGTATGATTGTTTCTTTGTATTTTCATTATATACATCCCCTTTATCCTTATTCGATTTTAATTATACAATTAAAAGGATAATAACGATAATTATAAAGATTAAAATATTGTCAAATATAGTAAGGTTGTAATACAATATAGAAACTTTTTACGGATAAATAGCTTTAACTGCTGTTTTATGTGGAAAGATTATAATAACATTTTATTGATAGGGAATGAAAAAGAGGTGAGCATATGAACAAACAGATTATCGTTTTATATTTTAATATTTTCTTAATATTTTTAGGAATTGGTTTAGTCATTCCAGTCTTACCTGTGTACTTAGAAGATTTGGGATTAACTGGTAGTGATTTAGGTCTTTTAGTTGCTGCTTTTGCTTTATCTCAAATGATCATATCGCCTTTTGGTGGAACATTGGCTGACAAATTAGGGAAAAAGTTAATTATTTGTATTGGGTTAATTCTTTTTTCTGCTTCTGAATTTATGTTTGCAGTAGGACATAATTTTTCAATATTAATGTTATCAAGAATTATTGGTGGTATGAGTGCTGGCATGGTTATGCCTGGCGTTACAGGCTTAATCGCTGATATTTCACCAAGCCACCAAAAAGCGAAAAACTTTGGTTATATGTCCGCAATAATTAATTCAGGATTTATTTTAGGACCTGGTATAGGTGGTTTTATGGCAGAAGTATCACATCGATTGCCATTCTATTTTGCAGGTGGGTTAGGTATCGTGGCGTTTATTATGTCTGTCATTTTAATTTATGATCCTAAGAAGTCAACAACTACAGGCTTCCAAAAATTAGAACCGCAGTTGTTAACGAAAATTAATTGGAAAGTATTTATTACACCGGCAATCTTAACATTAGTGTTAGCCTTTGGTTTATCAGCATTTGAAACACTTTTCTCACTATATACATCATATAAAGTGAACTATACGCCTAAAGATATTTCAATTGCGATTACAGGTGGTGGTATATTTGGTGCGATATTCCAAATATATTTCTTTGATAAATTTATGAAATATTTCTCAGAACTAACATTTATCGCATGGTCTCTATTATATTCAGTAATTGTTTTAATCTTATTAGTCTTTGCAAATGGTTACTGGTCTATTATGATAATTAGTTTTATAGTCTTTATAGGATTTGACATGATAAGACCAGCTATTACAAATTATTTTTCTAATATAGCAGGAGATAGACAAGGATTTGCTGGTGGATTAAACTCTACATTTACGAGTATGGGGAACTTTATTGGTCCATTAATCGCAGGCGCATTATTTGATGTTCATATAGAAGCGCCGATTTATATGGCAATTGCAGTTTCATTAGCAGGTATAATTATTGTTTTGATTGAAAAGCAACATAGAACAAAATTGGAACAACAATAATTGTAATGTCACGTCGAAATAATATTGGAATATGGTATGAGTTAGAATAACAATTCGGAGTTAGCATCGATTTTCTTGAAATATTAATTAAGAAAATTGATGCTTTATATTTTTAAAGATTCAATTTTTTAGAATGTTTTAGTCTTTCAATTTAAATATTACATGTAACAAAAAATGATATTGAGTAATAATCATGTTACAAATATTACATTCTTTTTAAATTGCATTCCACTTACCTATTTGCATAACAGTATTATGTTAAGATGTAAAAAAATGAGTAAGGAAATGTGGGTAGGGGATGACTTTTAAAAATTTGTTTTTAAGTGTTGTCGCAATCATATTAACAGTGTGCCTTTTAGGTTTGCTAGTATTGGCGACAAATCAAGAAGCGCTTGCTAAAGTGCATAAAACGATAAATACGCTTCATAAAATAAAAGTTTCAGATGAAGATAATAATAAAAAGACAATTGGTATTTTCAATAGTCATACGGCTAACGCCTCGGAATTAAAAAATGATACTAATAAGCATAATGATTTATATGCTAATCACACAAATATGTTTAATGAACAAGAATGTCAAGTTATCGCAGAGCGTTATTCACATAAACATATGAATGATAATTATCAATTGGAAAAAGTATCGAAAACGCATCAAGGATTCAATTATATTTATTCAAATGGAAATCCAAATGGAAAACAACATGTAAATATATCTAATCAAGGTGTTCTTTTATTGAAATAATATAAGCAGTGTATTCGATTTGAATATGCTGTTTTTTATTTTAAATGAAATGACAGAGATAATAATGAATGTCAAAAACTTATCAATTTATGCTACTTGTGAAAGTGATATTATAGTTTTTGAAATAGTTTTTATGAGGTGTTGAAATGGCTAAAAATAAGAAAACTAATGCAATGAGAATGCTTGACCGAGCTAAAGTTAAATACGATGTACATAGTTTCGAAGTACCAGAGGAACATTTATCTGGGGAAGAAGTTGCCAAGATTATTAAAGAAAATGTTGAAACGGTATTTAAAACTCTGGTACTAGAAAATGCGAAACATGAGCATTTTGTCTTTGTAATTCCAGTTAATAAGACGTTAGATATGAAAAAGGCAGCTGCGATTGTTAATGAAAAGAAATTGAATCTTATGCCTTTAGAAAATTTGAAAAATGTAACTGGATATATACGTGGTGGTTGTTCACCAATAGGTATGAAACAATTATTTCCAACAGTCATTGACGCATCAAGTGAACAGTATGAATTTATTAGTGTAAGTGGAGGACTTCGTACGATGCAAATAACAATTGCTGTTGACGATTTGATAAGTATTACTAAAGCTAAAATTGGCTCGGTTGTTCATGATTAAACAATGTAATTATGCAAATCAAAAAGTGATTAATTAGGTAGATGAAGAGGTTGAGACATAAAGTTTTTGTACTCTGGGAAACCGATTAACGGCTTCCCAAAAGCAGGATTTTCGGCAGAAGCTCTCACGATGCGACAAAATTTGAAAAACAATTTTGCTCATCGTTCGGTTCTGCTCAGATCCTAAACGCTTTTGTCCTGACCTCTTTTTTGTTGGCATTTTAATGATTATGATTGGAAATAATCAAATTTTTGATCAAAACACGTGAATATTGTAATTTTATCGTCACATTTTGATTGTTTGTGATTGTTTTTGGTAATTTATGATTGAAATGTGAAAGCGTACTCATTATAATACAAGTTGAGATGGGGTGATGATGATAATTACTGAAAAGAGACACGAGTTAATATTAGAGGAGCTTTCGCATAAGGATTTTTTAACATTGCAAGAATTAATTGATAGAACGGGTTGCAGTGCTTCAACTATTCGAAGAGATTTATCAAAATTACAACAATTAGGTAAATTACAACGTATTCATGGTGGTGCCATGTTAAAAGAGAATCGTATGGTCGAAGCAAATTTAACTGAAAAGTTAACTACTAATCTAGATGAAAAGAAAAAGATTGCTAAATTGGCAGCGGCTCAAATCAATGACAACGAATGTTTGTTTATTGATGCTGGTTCATCTACGCTTGAGCTTATTCAATGCATTCAAGCAAAAGATATTATTGTTGTAACAAATGGTTTAACTCATGTAGAAGCATTGCTTAAAAAGGGAATTAAAACGATTATGCTAGGTGGTCAAGTTAAAGAAAATACACTGGCAACTATTGGTTCAAGCGCAATGGAAATACTGAGGCGTTATTGTTTTGATAAGGCGTTTATCGGTATGAATGGTCTAGATATTGAACTTGGTCTAAGTACACCAGATGAGCAAGAGGCTTTAGTGAAACAAACGGCAATGTCGTTAGCTAACAAGTCTTATGTACTAATTGATCACTCTAAGTTTAATAAAGTATATTTTGCTCGTGTACCAATGTTAGAAAGCACGACAATCATCACATCTGAAAAAGCATTAAATCATCAAGCGTTAAAAGAATACCAACATAAGTATCACTTTATAGGAGGGACATTATGATTTATACAGTTACATTCAATCCTTCAATTGATTATGTCATTTTCACAGATGACTTTAAAATTGATGGTTTGAACAGAGCAACAGCAACATATAAATTCGCTGGAGGAAAAGGTATAAATGTCTCACGTGTCTTAAAGACATTAGATGTTGAATCAACTGCCTTAGGATTTGCAGGTGGATTTCCTGGGAAATTTATAATCGAAACATTAAACAACAGTGAAATTCAATCAGATTTCATTGAAGTAGATGAAGATACGCGTATTAATGTGAAATTAAAAACGGGACAAGAAACAGAAATTAATGCACCAGGTCCTCATATTACTTCAGCACAATTCGAGCAACTTTTAAGTCGAATTAAAAATATGACAAGTGATGACATTGTTATCGTTGCAGGAAGTGTACCAGGCAGTATACCTAGTGATGCTTATGCACAAATAGCACAAATTACAGAAAATACTGGAGCGAAGCTAGTCGTTGATGCTGAAAAATCATTAGCTGAAAGCGTTTTACCATATCACCCGTTATTTATTAAACCTAATAAGGATGAGTTAGAAGAGATGTTTAATACAACTGTGAAATCAGATGATGACGTCATTAAATATGGACGTCAATTAGTAGATAAAGGTTCACAATCTGTTATCGTTTCTCTTGGTGGTGATGGTGCTATTTATATTGATAAAGAAAAAAGTATTAAAGCTGTAAATCCACAAGGGAAGGTGGTTAATACAGTTGGCTCAGGAGATAGCACTGTTGCAGGTATGGTAGCGGGAATTGCTTCAGGTTTAACCATTGAATCAGCATTCCAACAAGCGGTAGCATGTGGTACTGCGACTGCATTTGACGAGGACTTAGCGACGCGAGATGCTATAGAAAAAATAAAATCACAAGTTACGATCAGCGTACTTGATGGGGAGTGAATAAAATGAGAGTAACAGAGTTATTAACAAAAGATACAATTGCAATGGATTTAATGGCAAATGATAAAAATGGTGTCATTGATGAATTAGTCAATCAATTAGATAAAGCTGGTAAGTTGAGTGATGTTGTAGCCTTCAAAGAAGCGATTCATAATCGAGAATCACAAAGTACGACTGGTATCGGTGAAGGTATCGCTATTCCACATGCCAAAGTAGCTGCAGTTAAATCTCCAGCAATCGCATTCGGTAAATCAAAAGCGGGTGTAGACTATCAAAGTTTAGATATGCAACCTGCACATTTATTCTTTATGATAGCAGCTCCTGAAGGTGGCGCACAAACACATTTAGATGCTTTAGCTAAATTATCAGGTATTTTAATGGATGAAAATGTACGTGAAAAGTTATTACATGCATCATCTCCTGAAGAAGTGTTAGAGATTATTGATCAAGCAGATGATGAGGCAACAAAAGAAGAAGAAGCTGAGGCTAAAGCACAGCAAGTTGAAGCTTCAGAACAAGCAACAAAAGAATCGAATGAACCATATGTTTTAGCTGTTACAGCATGTCCAACAGGTATTGCTCATACGTATATGGCACGAGATGCATTGAAAAAACAAGCAGATAAAATGGGAATTAAAATTAAAGTTGAAACTAACGGTTCAAGTGGTATTAAAAATCATTTAACTGAACAAGATATTAAAAATGCAACAGGTATTATCGTTGCTGCAGATGTTCATGTAGAAACAGATCGTTTTGATGGCAAAAATGTCGTAGAAGTTCCAGTGGCAGATGGTATTAAACGACCAGAAGAATTGATTAATAAAGCGTTAGACACAAGTCGTAAACCGTTTGTTGCTCGTGATGGTCATAGAAAAGGTAATTCAAATGATAGTCAAGAAAAATTAAGTCCAGGTAAAGCATTTTACAAACATCTAATGAATGGTGTTTCTAACATGTTGCCACTTGTTATTTCTGGTGGTATTTTAATGGCAATCGTGTTTTTATTTGGTGCAAACTCATTTGACCCAAAAAGTTCAGAATATAACGCGTTTGCAGAACAACTTTGGAATATAGGTAGTAAAAGTGCATTCGCTTTAATCATTCCGATTTTATCAGGATTCATTGCTCGTAGTATTGCAGATAAACCTGGTTTTGCTTCAGGTCTTGTAGGTGGTATGTTAGCAATTTCTGGTGGTTCTGGATTTATCGGTGGTATCATTGCTGGTTTCTTAGCAGGTTATTTAACTCAAGGCGTTAAAGCGATGACTCGTAAGTTACCACAATCTTTAGAAGGATTAAAACCAACACTAATTTATCCATTATTAACAGTGACTGCAACTGGCTTACTAATGATATATGTCTTTAATCCACCAGCATCATGGTTAAATCATTTATTGTTAAATGGTTTAAATAATTTATCAGGTTCAAACATTGTATTATTAGGTTTAGTTATCGGAGCAATGATGGCGATTGATATGGGAGGACCATTCAATAAAGCAGCTTATGTTTTCGCAACAGGTGCATTAATTGAAGGTAATGCTGCACCAATTACAGCAGCAATGATTGGTGGTATGATTCCACCATTAGCAATTGCGACAGCGATGTTGATTTTTAAACGTAAATTTACAAAAGAACAACGAGGCTCTACTATTCCTAACTATGTGATGGGATTATCATTTATAACAGAAGGTGCGATTCCATTCGCAGCAGCTGATCCATTACGTGTCATCCCATCAATGATGATTGGTTCTGGTATTGGTGGCGCAATCGCTTTAGGATTAGGCTCTCGAATTTCAGCACCACATGGTGGAATAATTGTAATAGTTGGAACTGATGGCGCACACTTATTACAGACAATTATCGCACTTGTAGTAGGTACACTTGTTTCAGCACTTATATACGGTTTCATTAAACCTAAATTAACAGAAACTGAAATCGAAGCTTCAAAATCAATGGATGAATAATTTCATTAACTTTATAAATTTTCGACTAACATAATGATACAAATGTAAGACTAAAGAAGTCATTAAAATGTACCATTTATGGTTGGTTATAGTTTTAAATTACAATAATAGCACTTTCGGTTAGTTCATTTTATGGATTGATGCGAAAGTGCTTTTCTATTTAAATAATAATTTATAAAAGGTGTGGTATTTTAGAGTGACAGAGAAATTAATTTATGTCATTTCGTAAAAGATGTCATGAATGTATAGAAATTTTTAAAATTCTGCAAAAAGTTATGCCAAATGTTATAGATATAGTAAAATATGATTGTCTTATAATGAAAATTTATATAAAAAGAAGGGTTCATACGTGTCAGAATTAATTATATATAACGGCAAAATTTACACTGAAGACGTAACGATCGATAAAGGTTATGTGCATATTAAAGAAGGGCGCATTGTATCAGTTGGAAAAGTTGAAAATGTAGAAAGTATTGTTAACGATACAACAAATAAAATTCAAGTTATAGATGTACAAGGACATCATGTATTACCAGGGTTTATAGATATACACATTCATGGTGGTTATGGGCAAGATGCCATGGATGGATCATACGATGGATTAAAATATTTATCTGAAAACTTACTTTCCGAAGGTACGACGTCATATTTGGCAACAACTATGACACAATCAACAGATAAAATTGATCAGGCACTTTCAAATATAGCAAAATATGAAGCGCATCAAGATATTAATAATGCAGCTGAAATCGTAGGTATTCATTTGGAAGGTCCATTTATTTCTGAAAATAAAGTTGGTGCACAACATCCTCAATTTGTCGTGCGACCATATATAGATAAAATTAATCATTTTCAAAATACCGCTAACGGATTAATTAAGATTATGACGTTTGCTCCAGAAGTTGAAGGTGCAAAGGAGGCTCTTGAAACATATAAAGATGAAATTATATTTTCAATAGGCCATACAGTCGCTACATATGAGGAAGCTGTTGAAGCAGTTGAGCGAGGTGCGAAACATGTTACCCATTTATACAATGCAGCAACAGGATTCCAACATAGGGAACCTGGTGTGTTTGGAGCAGCATGGTTAAATGATAGATTGAACACCGAAATGATTGTTGATGGTACGCATTCACATCCAGCATCAGTGGCAATTGCTTATCGTATGAAAGGTAATGAGCGATTTTATTTAATTACGGACGCAATGCGTGCTAAAGGTATGCCAGAAGGTGAATATGATTTAGGTGGTCAAAAAGTTATTGTTCAATCCCAACAAGCTCGTCTAGAAAGTGGTGCGCTTGCTGGTAGTATTTTAAAAATGAATCAAGGGTTACGTAACTTAATATCATTTACAGGTGATACATTAGAAAATTTATGGCGTGTAACAAGTTTAAATCAAGCCATTGCATTAGGTATCGATGATAGAAAAGGTAGTATTAAAATTGAAAAAGATGCAGATATCGTTATTGTTGATGATGAAATAAATGTACAATATACAATCAAGCAAGGTAAGGTTCATTCATATTGTTAAAATATAAACATAATTAAAGGTATGCAATAGATTTAATCTGTTAACATAAGCACTTTATATTATGATAGAATAGAAGCAATAACATTTTTTTCTGGGGGTGTCTAAATGGGAAGGCGATAACATGTAGTTGTAATTTAAGTCATAGTGATAAGTTTGAATACGTGTTACCCATGAGTGGCACATATAACATGGAGGTGAATCCCTAGAAATAGGGAATTAATTGGAAACTTCGACCATAATTAGTTTGATTATATTTATTCTATTAATTGCATTAACCACAGTCTTTGTTGGTTCAGAATTTGCATTAGTAAAAATTAGAGCAACAAGAATTGAACAGTTAGCAGATGAAGGTAATAAACCTGCTAAAATAGTAAAGAAAATGATTGCTAATCTAGATTATTACCTGTCTGCTTGTCAATTAGGTATTACGGTAACATCTTTAGGTTTAGGTTGGCTTGGGGAACCAACTTTTGAAAAATTATTACACCCGGTATTTGAAGCGATTAATTTACCTACTGCTTTAACTACAACAATCTCGTTTGCAGTATCGTTTATTATAGTGACGTATTTACATGTTGTACTTGGTGAGTTAGCACCTAAATCTATAGCAATTCAACATACTGAAAAGCTTGCTTTAATATATGCTAGACCACTATTCTATTTTGGTAACATAATGAAACCATTGATTTGGTTAATGAATGGTTCAGCGCGTGTGATTATTAGAATGTTTGGTGTGAATCCTGATGCACAAACAGATGCAATGTCAGAAGAAGAAATCAAAATTATTATTAATAATAGTTATAATGGTGGAGAAATCAACCAAACTGAATTGGCATATATGCAAAATATCTTTTCATTCGATGAAAGACATGCGAAAGATATAATGGTACCTAGAACACAAATGATTACTTTAAATGAGCCTTTTAATGTTGATGAATTATTAGATACGATAAAAGAACATCAATTTACGCGCTATCCAATTACTGATGATGGCGATAAAGACCATATAAAAGGATTTATTAACGTAAAAGAATTTTTAACCGAATATGCTTCTGGAAAGACGATTAAGATTGCTAACTACATTCACGAATTACCGATGATTTCAGAAACAACACGTATTAGTGATGCCTTAATACGTATGCAACGTGAACATGTTCATATGAGTCTTATTATAGATGAATATGGTGGTACAGCAGGTATTTTAACAATGGAAGACATTTTAGAAGAAATTGTCGGCGAAATTCGAGATGAATTTGATGATGATGAAGTAAATGATATTGTTAAAATAGACGATAAAACATATCAAGTAAATGGTAGAGTTTTATTGGACGATTTAACAGAAGACTTTGGTATTGAATTTGAAGATTCTGAAGATATCGATACAATAGGCGGATGGTTGCAATCGCGCAATACGAATTTACAAAAAGATGATTTTGTCGATACAACATATGATCGTTGGGTTATTTCAGAAATTGATAATCATCAAATCATTTGGGTGATATTAAACTATGAATATAATCACGCTCGACCAACTATTGGAGATACTGATGAAGATGAAAAGTCAGAATAAGAAATAATAATTACGCCAACTAAGAATGATATAAATCATTTTTGGTTGGCTTTTTTATTTATAATAGTAATTATACTAAAAAGATTGAAACAATAGATTTCAGAAAATTAAATAAGGTAATAGTGTTTATTTTAAAGTGAATAAGAGAAAACGAATTAATTGAGTTTGATAAAAAAATTAGGGTAATGTAAAAGTATAAATATAAACGATACATAGAATGGAGAGATATATAATGGAGAATGATGTACAAATTTTAAATAATGGTTATCCAATGCCATCAGTTGGTTTAGGCGTATATAAAATAACTGATGAAGATATGACGAAAGTAGTTAATGCTGCGATTAAAGCCGGATATCGTGCATTTGATACAGCATATTTTTATGGTAATGAAGCGTCACTAGGAAGTGCTTTAAAAGATAGTGGTGTATCTCGCGAAGATTTATTTCTAACAACAAAATTATGGAATGACTATCAAGGTTATGATAAGACATTTGAGTTTTTCAATAAGTCGATAGAAAATTTGCAGACAGACTATCTTGATTTATTTTTAATACATTGGCCATGTGAGGAAGATGGATTGTTTGTGGAAACATATAAAGCGATGGAAGAACTTTATGAACAAGGTAAAATAAAAGCAATAGGTGTATGTAATTTTAAACAGCATCATTTGGAAACATTAATGTCTGAAGCACACATTGTACCTATGGTGAACCAAATCGAAGTACACCCTTATTTCAATCAGCAAGATGTTCAAGACTTTTGTGACCGTCATGATATTAAAGTGACAGCTTGGATGCCATTGATGAGAAATAGAGGATTACTTGATGACCCAGTCATAAATAAACTTGCTGAAAAATATGAAAAGACACCTGCACAAATCGTTTTACGTTGGCATTTAGCTCATAATAGGATTATAATTCCAAAATCTCAAACTCCAAAACGTATTCGTGAAAATATAGATTTATTTGATTTTAATTTAGAGCTAACAGAAGTAGCTGAAATTGATGCTTTAAATAAAAATGCAAGACAAGGTAAAGATTCAGATGATGTGAAAATAGGTGATTTAAAATAATCAAATATTAGATTTTACGTTTATGAATGCCTTTTAATGTGTACTATAAAATAAATGGAAGAATTATTTTAATCCATTAAGATTTACTTTGGCACAGACAAATCTTTAGAATATAAAGGATGGACATAGATGAAAATTAGAGTTGTCATTCCTTGTTTTAATGAAGGGGAAGTCATTACACAAACACATCAACAATTAACTGAGATACTTGCACGAGATAGTCATGTAAAAGGTTATGATTATAATATGCTTTTTATAGATGATGGAAGCACTGATACTACAATTGATCAAATGCAACATCTGGCGTCTATAGATAGTCATGTTTGTTTCATTTCTTTTAGTAGAAATTTTGGGAAAGAAGCGGCTATGATAGCAGGATATCAACATAGTACGGATTTTGATGCTGTCATAATGATTGATTGTGATTTGCAACATCCACCTGAATATATTCCTAAAATGGTTGAAGGTTTTATGGAAGGTTATGATCAAGTAGTAGCAAAGCGTGATCGTAATGGCGAAAATTTAAGTCGTAAAACATTGAGCCATGTATATTATAAGTTAGTCAATTGCTTTGTTGAGGAAGTGAAATTTGATGATGGTGTTGGCGATTTTAGGCTTTTGAGTCAAAGAGCTGTTAAATCTATTGCCTCACTTGAAGAATATAATCGATTTTCTAAAGGGTTATTTGAATGGATTGGTTATAATACCAAGGTATTTACGTATCAAAATGTTGAAAGACAAAAAGGTGAGTCTAAATGGTCATTTAAAAAATTATTTAATTATGGCATTGATGGCTTAATTTCATTTAACAGTAAACCGCTCAGAATGATGATTTATTTAGGTTTGTTCATTTTTTCAATAAGCTTACTATATATCATTTATTTGTTTGTAAATATTTTAATTTCAGGTGTTAATATTCCTGGGTATTTTTCAACTATTGCCCCCATTTTATTATTAGGTGGAATACAGTTAATTTCAATAGGTGTCATTGGAGAATATATTGGTAGAATTTATTATGAAGTTAAAGCACGACCAAAATATATTATTCAAGCTACAAATTTATCTTTTGCAGAAGATAATAAGAAAGAAATACAAAAGATTTATTCTAAAAAGGCATAAAAAAGAAGCTCTTAAATGGGAGCTTCTTTTTAGTCTTTGCATTTTCATTTATAAAAATAAATCGAATTATGACGTAATGTCTAATTTGTGTAATGTTACAGTCATCGTAGTTCCTACATCTATATCACTGTTTACACTAATCTTTGCATTATTTTGTTGCGCAAGTTCATTAGCAATATATAAACCTAATCCAGAACCGCCCGTCTTAGTATTACGTGAATTTTCAACTCTAAATGTACGTTCAAATATACGGTCTTGTAGTTCTGGTAAAATACCAATGCCTTCATCACTAATTGCAATGTCAATGGTATCTTGTTCTTTATTCTCGCTAATATTAATGTCGATGCGACTACCAACATTTGAAAATTTCAAAGCATTATCAAGTAAATTTGTTAATATACGCTCAAGTGGGGTACGATATTGATAAAATGCATCAATTTCACTACAGAAATTTACTTCTAATGTGCGATTTTCATGTTTCATTCGCTGTTCATATGGTTGTAATATCGATACAAGTAATTGGTCTAGTTGTATTAATTCTGGGGGATACGTTTTACCTGTATTTAAAGTGATAATATGAGTCATATCGTCGAATAACGTTGATAAGCGGTTGGCTTGTTTAATCAAAATGTCATATGACTCTTTAATTTCATGATCTTTTGTGATAATACCATCACGTAAACCTTCAGAGTATGAAATGATACTGGCTAAAGGTGTTTTTAAATCATGGGCTAAATTTTGAATCAGTTCTGTTTTTTCTTGTTGTTCGGATTTAATTTGATTCATTTGTTGCGTAATTTCAGAAGCCATTTTATTAAAAGATTGATTTAATTCATAAATCTCTTTTGGTGAATTAAACGTTTTATCATTGCTTGCGTAATTTCCATTAGCAAATTGCTTTGTTTTAATATTAAACTGCTTAATTTTTTGAATAAGCGGGTTAATAAAAATACTACATATTAACAAAGTTAAACAGCTTGTAATGATTGTCGTTAAGGTCAAAGTTAGTGTCATATGGCCATTAAACCACATTAAAATGTATGCAATTGCTAAAATAGTTGAAGTTAATAGTATACTCGATACGACGCCAATAATGATTTGACTTCTAATTGATAACACCATTATCGGCTCCTTTCAAATTTATATCCTAATCCCCATACAGTTGTGATGGTATAAGTTGTAAAGTTTTCCTTTTCTAATTTTTCTCTTATGCGATGAATATGCACATTTACGGTATTTGCATCTTCGTAATAATCATAACCCCATACTTTTTCAAGTAATTCTGATTTTGAAATTACTTCATTTTCTCTTGAAGCTAAATACCACAATAATTCAAATTCTTTAATACGCATTGAGACTTCGTGACCATTAACAGTCACCACTTTGCTTAAGTTAACAAGCGTAAGTTCATCAAATGCCAGTTGTTCAACTGGTTGATGATGATATTTTTTCATGCGTGTAAGTAAGTTATTTACACGTAAAACAAGTTCTCTTGGACTAAACGGTTTTTTGACATAGTCATCTGCACCAAGAGTCAATGCATAAATGGTGTCGTGTTCTTGTGTTTTGGCAGTTAAATAGATAAATGGTATATCTAATTTTTGCCTTTTCATTTCTTTGACAATGTCGTAACCATTAACTTCTGGCATCATGATGTCTAGCACCATAATATCAATGTCATTTGATAATAAAGAAATAGCTTCTTTACCGCTAGTTGTTGTTGTTACTTTGTATCCTTCATATTCAAAATAGGTTTGACAAATGTCTACAATGTCTTGTTCATCATCCACGATCAGTAAGTGGGTCATCTATTTTTTCACCTCTGTTCTTACGACCTCTAAAGTAATTAATGATTTCTTTAAGTGAAATCTGTTTTAACAATGAATGGCTCATTAATAAAAGGATAAAGAAAGTTAATTGAAGAGGGTACGTAAATATCATATCTGCTAAGATATAATTTATCATAACAAAGGCTCCAAAGAAACTAGCAGTATATGCAAATACTCCAAAAATTAAACCTAAACCAATTGCAAGTTCTCCAATAGGAACAATAATATCAAATAATGACGTCGTATGCGCAACTACATTTGCGAAAAACCATTTATACCATTCAGGTGAATCAGTATTGTTTGCAATTACTGGTACTAAGCCTTTTAGCGTGAAACCGCCTGTTAATTTTTCATAACCTTGCATTAACATGACAATACCAGAACCAACACGAATGATAAATGTAACGAGTAGCAATAATTTATTCATGATGTTCACATTCTTTCTATTTTTTGTGTTAATAATTTATATAAACATAAGATTGAGCAACATAGGCTAAATTGTAGTGTCATGTGAACATGAAGTGGTTGAGCTCATGGTTGTTATAAGCCAATTAAACCTCAAGCTCTAAAAAGTGTGCCTTCTGTGCTATAAATTCTTATGGGATTGAATTATTTTGTATATATGTTAAAAAAGGAAAGTATGATTTCTACGAGCTAGGGGGGCTGTGAAATCATACGCTTTCCGTTGAGTAATGTGTGTAATGTATATTTTAAAAGTTAGTAATGTAATAGTATGATGTTATGATTTTAATAAAATGTGTAACTCAGAAATTGATTATTTTAATTTAGCGCCACCAAAGATAACGTGTGCTTTTTTACAATAAATTGTAACTTCATCGTATTTACTTAAATCAACATTTTTAAGATCAAATGTTTGTTTTTCTTTATCGTAGTCTACCATTGCGATTTCTTTACCATTTTTTATGTCGCCATTTTTAGTTAGGTAAACGTATAAATCAGGACCTTTAGATGATTTGTAGTTAGTAAGCATTAATTTACCATTTTTAATTTCAGCTTTACCTTCAACAGTTTCACCATTTTTAGAACTAAATGTACCTGTTAGGTGTTTTGTTTTATCAGTTTTAACGTTGCTGTCTTCTGATTTTGTCTTTTGTTCAGTTTTATTACCTTGATCCTGTGAATTAGAATTACCACAAGCGCCTAAAGTTAATACAGCTGCAACAGCGCCAACTGCTAAAAAATATTTTGTATTCATGCTAACTCCTCATTTCTTCAATTTGATAAGTTAAGTTTAAAATGAAGGCAAATAATATGCCATTAACTAATTCTTAACTTCGTTTAAATATCGCTTAACTAATATTGAAGAAAGAATAATTTGAAAATGTAAATATTTGTCTGATTTAAATAAATGGGTTGTTGGAAAGATGATAGGTATAAATCAACTTAAAATAGAAAATAAAAAACACTACTGATTCAGCATTAAATCAGTAGTGTTTTTTAGCGTTTTAATTTAAAATTTGTACACCTTTTGCCATAACAAGAATAATAAGAAAATTATATAAACGATTAAATATAAGTACCAATATGGCGTTAAGACCATCATAACGATAAATGATATGTTAATGATAATAAGTCCTTTAATCATTAGTCGTTTAATTTTTTTATTATTTTCAGCATCATTATCTAAATTATTGAAAGTTGCAGTAAACAACATGATACCACCGACAATGAAAATGGCAGGGGCTAAAAACGGTATAGACATATATATAGATTGTGTACTTGAGAAGTCTGTGACACGTTGTGTTAAGCTGACAACAATCGTTAATATAATGGCAATAAATTTTTGATCTGTAATATATACAGGTTTTAATTTTTTATCGATATAAATCTGTAGTATCGTCCAAATGATAAACATAGTTATAGTACATATTGTAATGAAATTATATTTATCAATAATGAATGTATTTATAATGGCATTGACTGTGATAGACAACAACATAGCACTTAATGATAATTGTTGCATTCGATGCCGATATAAATTAAATCCAGTAATAAGTATGACGATAGCAATATTAATTAATATATATACAATCATGATGGACTCCTGTTCGTTATACTTCAATCAACTATTATATCAATTAATATTTTGTTATTCATTAGATACGACTTATAAAAAGAAAAATCAGCTAATATTTATACACCTTTTTTATTGCTCCATAGTAAAGTGTGTAACTGTGGCAACACATAAACATGATTCATATCACTACTTTGCATAACTAAATCTACTAATTGTTCGTAGCGTTCTAATAATTTAGCAGTATGATTATCGACACTTTCAGACAAGTAAGGATTACCAACTTGTAAATAAAAGGGGATATCAGGGTAACGATGATGAATCATTTTTGCGAATTCATAATCATTATCATCAAATACAACCACTTTTAAATTCAATGAAGATGGTACGCATTGTTTGATAACTTCATCTAATTTAATTAAATCAGGTGTCATTGAAGAACTTGGCGGTTTTGGACTTATCGTTAAATCATCAATTTGAGTCATCCAAGGTTGAAATTTACTTCCTTGTGTTTCTAATGCACTATAAATACCTTTATCTTGAAATAAATCAACTAATTCTTGAATACCTTTAATTAATGCTGGATTGCCGCCAGAAATAGTGACATGGTTAAATTGTTCGCCACCGATACGCCTTAATTCATCATATATTTCTTCTGCGGTCATAAGTTTTATATCGCCTTTTGCACTACCGTCCCATGTGAATGCTGAATCGCACCAGCTACAACGATAATCACAGCCAGCAGTTCTTACAAACATCGTTTTCCTACCAATTACACGACCTTCGCCTTGTATTGTTGGGCCAAATATTTCAAGTACAGGAATCTTTGCCATGGATTACACCTGCTCCTTTGGTCTATATACAACATAACTAGTAGGTGTTTCTCTTACAAACACTTGAATACATTTAGGTTGATGCTCAAGTATATCTAAATTTTCTTTTACAATTTGATAAATCGTTTCAGCAACAATTTCTGTTGAAGGTATTTTATTTTTAAAAGCTGGTAAGTTATTTAATAATTGATGATCAAATTTACCATGTATCATCTTCTTTAAATGACTAAAGTTTACTAAAAAACCTGTATCATCAAGTTTATCACCAACAATTGTCAAATTAACAAAGTAAGTATGGCCGTGAACATTTTGACAAATACCAGCTTCTTCACATGGAATGTGATGCGCCGCCGAAAAATTGAAGTCTTTGTTTAATTCGAACTGGTATGGATGAGTTGTACTTGGATATATTTGTTGTAACATTTTAAAGCACTCCTTTACTTTCAAGATATTGATTTAATCCACGTTGACGTAATTGACATGCTGGACATTCACCACAGCCATCACCAACGATACCGTTGTAACAAGTTAATGTATTGGTACGGATATAATCTAAAACACCAAGCTCGTCACTTAACTGCCAAGTCTCTGCTTTGTTTAACCACATTAATGGGGTATGAATGACAAAATCTTTATCCATAGCTAAACTTAAAGTCACGTTCATTGATTTTATAAAACTATCACGACAATCTGGGTAACCTGAAAAATCAGTTTCGCAAACACCAGTAATAATATGTTTTGCACCAATTTGATATGCAAGGGCGCCTGCAAATGATAAGAAAAGTAAATTTCTTGCTGGTACAAAAGTATTAGGTATGCCATCTTCGTTGTTAGTGATTTCCATATCATGTTGAGTTAAGGCGTTAGGAGTGAGTTGAGATAATAATGACATATCTAAAACGTGATGTTTCATTCCTTGTTCATTTGCAATTTGTTTTGCTACTTCAATTTCAGTATCATGTCTTTGTCCGTAATTGAATGTCACGAGCTCTACATCTTTAAAATGCTTTTTTGCATAAAATAGACATGTAGTACTGTCTTGACCACCACTAAAGACAACGATTGCTTTTTCATTATTTAATACGCTTTCCATTATTATAATCGCTCCTATCATTTGTAAAATTAATAGAGAGGTTAATGACGTTGATAAGCTTCTTTTTAATTAATAAAATAAAAAAAGCCTATCTCCATAAAAGATAGACGAAAGAAATGGGTTGCTCATATAATATAATTTATAAGGCATACCAACAGAAGTTTGAAATTTCAGTGTCTAGTTTTTTATAGAGGGTTTCAGCTAGGAACCTCTGATATTAATTTATGTACGAAGATTAGAATAAACCATATAGTAGTTAAAATCAAGGTCAGTAAAGTGACAATGCTACTAATGTTGAAGATACAAGAATAATATATTACAAATAAATAACATAATTAGAACGGGAGTTTAATATGATTCTAGTCATAGATAACAATGATTCATTTACATATAACTTAATAGACTATATTAAGATACAAACAAAATTACCGGTTGAGGTTATAGGTATTGATTCACTTGTGATTGAACAGGTGATTAATTTATCGCCACAAGCTATCGTCATTTCACCTGGACCTGGTAAACCAGATGACTATCCTTTACTTTATAAAGTAATAAAATATTTTCATAAACAGATTCCAATTTTAGGTGTGTGTCTAGGCTTTCAATGTATCGTTTCATTTTTTGGAGGAAGAATAATACATAGCCATCGACCTGTACATGGGCATACAACACAATTGCAACATTTAGGCGTCGGTATTTTTGAAGATATTCCACAAAATTTTAATGTTATGCGTTATCATTCATTAATTGCTGAGCAACAATCGTTCCCAAAATGTTTAACTATAACTGCCACAAATGATGAGAACATCATTATGGGGTTAGAACATCAATCATACCCAATGTATGGTGTGCAATATCATCCCGAGTCTATATTGAGTGAATATGGTTATAAGCAAATTGAATTATTTTTAGCAAAGGTGTGTGAAAATAATGAAAATAGAATTTAATTATCGCTATTATTTAAATGAGCATGATTATGAGCAACATCATATTCAAATGAATGAATTAGTTGCTAAAAATATAGCTACAAATATAAATGAAGTTGGTAGGGTAATTCAATTTGCTGAAGCACAACAACAGCAAGGTAATTATGTTGCGTTATATTTAAGTTACGAAGCATCGAAGTATTTTAATCCTTCAATGGCAACTCATTTTCAAGAGTTAGACAATATAATTGCGGCGGCATATAGTTTTGGAAAAATTAAAAAATTGGATTCAAATAACAAGCAAAATGAAACGTATGAATCCAATCATCAATTTTCGTTTACCGAGACATCTGAAAATATGATAGCTAATATAAAACGTGTCCAACAAGCAATCGTAGAAGGTGAAACATATCAAGTAAACTATACAACTCGATTAATAGATGAAATATATTATCCAATCACGACTTTATATAATCAGTTAACACAATTTGGTAACGGAAATTACACCGTATTGTTAGATACCGATGAAGTTCAAGTAGCATCAATTTCACCAGAATTATTTTTTCAAAAAGGGAATTTTCAAGGTACGGAGAATATCATTATTAGTAAACCAATGAAAGGTACAATGCCCCGTGGAAATTCAGATGCAGAGGACCAATTTAATTATGAAACTTTAAAATTATCTGCAAAAGATCGTGCAGAAAATGTAATGATTGTTGATTTATTGCGCAATGATATAGGTAGAATATCAAGAAGCGGGACAATTAATGTATATAAACCTTTTTTTATAGAGACGTATAATACAGTATTTCAAATGACGACTATGGTAGGCGGAACTTTATTACCGAATACCGATTTATTAAAAATTTTAACAGCACTATTTCCATGTGGCTCGATTACAGGTGCACCTAAACTCAATACAATGAAGTACATTAAACAATTAGAAAGCTCACCTCGTGGTATTTATTGTGGTGCAATTGGATTATTACTACCTAATAATGATCAAAAGATGATTTTCAATATTCCAATTCGTACCATCGAATATATAAATGGACAAGCGGTTTATGGGGTTGGAGCTGGTATAACGATTGACTCTAATCCATTGGATGAAGTTAAAGAATTTTATGCAAAGACTAAGATTTTGGAGATGTTATGATGCAATTATTTGAAACAATGAAAATTGATAACGGTCAGATTTCAAGAGTTAAATATCATACAAAGCGTTTAAAACTTTCCGCTCAACGATTGAACTTTCAATTCAATGAGCAACTATGGCATAAACTTATCGATGAAATGGCATTTAAATATCGTACAGGGGAATATAGATTGAAAGTCATTTTGAATGCTGAAGGTGATTTTGAAACGATAGTTGCACCATTACCGAAGAAAAATGTATTTACATCTAAGATACAAACACTCCCAGATTCGGTTAATCCCATTTTTTTAAATAACAAAACGACAGAACGTAAGCATTTAGATCATCAGCATGAAACAGATTTAGTATTACTAACATCTACTAACGGTAAAGTACTTGAATTCGATATTGGAAATATAGTAATTGAAGAAAATGGTAAATGGTACACGCCCATATATGATGGAGATTTCTTGAAAGGGTGTATGCGGACTTATTTAATAGACCAAAACAAGCTAACTGAGAAAGACTTTGATAAAAATGAATTAATTGTTAAATATCGTAATGGTGAGATTCGTTTATTTCTCATAAATAGTTTGCGAGAGGTTGCCGTAGTACACCTTTGCCTTTAAAATTAAAGAGATAATAATGTAGAAATTAAATTGAAAGCTAAAATAATGTTAAATGGGGACCAATATGATCATTGTTTATATCGTACTGTTGTTAATTTTAGTTGTTGCAAATCATCGCATTGTAAATCGATTGCTTACTGAAAATAGAACATACTTTGTTCGTCTAGTAGCAACGATTACGACTTTTATTAGTTTTGTACTAGTCTATGCTTTGATACGTGAAATTATGCCATATGTTGTTAGGATGATGGATTTACTGTATCATCAGTAAGTCATGTATAAAGTTCGATTAAAACGTTAATGAGTTTTTTATTAAAATAGAAATAACGTAAATATACCAATGTGTATAAATTTTGAAGAGGTGTACATATGAAAATATATAGTCAAGGTGACCAAGCTATCGTTGTAGCAATTGAAAAAGAAGTATCTAAAAGTTTAACAGAAGATTTACTAACATTACGATCATATTTAGTTGAACAAAATTATCCATTTATTATAGAAATTGTACCTTCTGAATCAGATATGATGATTGTTTATGATGCAAGAGATATGATTAAACATCATAATATCCAGTCACCTTTTCTATATATGAAAGCGTTGATAGAATCTATTCATTTAAATATAAAACATGAATTTAAGCAACAAGAATCGATAGAAATACCTATTGTTTATGGATCAAATTATGGACCTGATTTAGAAGCGCTATTAAAACACTACAAACTGAAATTAGAATCATTTATAGAGCTACATTCCAAATCACAATATTTTGTTTCAATGATGGGATATTCACCTGGTTTCCCTTATTTAACTGGCTTAAATAAAAAATTATATGTTAATCATACGAGTAATGAGAAAAAATTTATCCCTGCTGGTTCGGTTGTCTTAGAAGGTAAAAAGTGTGGGATTGTGACTACTGATACGTTTAACGATTGGCTAGTCATTGGTTATACACCAATATCTCTTTTTAATCCGAATGAAAAAAATTTCGCGCGATTAAAATTAGGCGATAATATTAAATTCAAACCAATTAATAAGGATGAATTAGAACTGGGAGCGTATAAAGATGGCAATTATAATTGAAAAAAGTGGCTTATTCAGTAGCTTTCAAGACTTTGGTAGAAGAGGATATGAGCATGACGGTGTAATTCCGTGTGGTGCACTTGATACTTTAGCACATGAAATTGCTAATCGATTAGTCGCTAATGATAAAAATGAAGCAACATTAGAAATGACGAATAAGATGGCGACGATTCGTTTTACGGAACCTACACTTATAGCATTGGCTGGTGGGCATGTTAAAGCCTACACAGATAAAATGACAATAGTGCCTTATAAATTATACTTAATTGATAAAGGGGACGTACTAAGATTTAAAGAAACAAGTCATACTTCTCGCGTTTATCTTGCAGTTGGTGGCGGATTCGAATTAGATGAATGGCTTGGTTCAAATTCTACAGATTTTAATGTGAAAATCGGTGGTTTTCATGGCAGGAAATTACAAGATGGCGATGAAATCAAACTGAAACGATCATATACATCTCGTCATCATAAACTATTCGAAAACCTTCAACACACTAAACAAACTGATTGGGGTATTGATGGATACGCGCTATCATTTAATTATATGTCTGATGTCTTTCATGTTATTAAAAATAAAGGTACTGAAGACTTTAAAGAAGATGCAATACAACGTTTTGTTAAACATGATTATAAAGTGACGAGCAAAGCGAATAGAATGGGTATGATGTTAGAAGGTGAAAAGATTAAAGCTTTTTACGAAGACATGCCTCCATATCAAACGGTAAAAAAAGGGACTATACAAATAAAGCGTGACGGTACACCAATCATCTTATTGAATGACCATTATACATTAGGTAGCTATCCGCAATTAGGTACAATAGCAAGCTACCATTTAACAAAATTAGCGCAAAAACCACAAGGTTCAAGATTGAAATTTCAATTTATAGATATTTTAACGGCTGAAAAAAATCTTGTGAAATATAGTAATTGGTTAAATCAACTATTCCACGGTATAGAATATAGAATGCAGTTAGAAATGTTGAAGTAAGTCAATTGAGAAAGCTCATACTAGAGTCTGATGATTCAAAAAGTCTCCTGCTGTATAATAAAAAAATACTGTGTTTTGATTTCAAAATACATTAATATTTTTCTTGTTTTGCAGAAAATGATAAAGATAAAGTGTGTTTTTACTTGAATTTTGACTAAAATTACTCTATATTAATTAATTGAGCTATACTTATTATTACAATTTGATTACAAAGTTTAACTTTGTTAATTGAATGATAAATATAAACATAAAAATTCACACGATTAATAAAGTATTGTAGCAATCAATTATCGGTTAACAATCGGGTTGATGTTACAAGCAATTGAATTTTTAAAACTTAAATCTGAAAGTAAATACTTTAATTATGACAATGTTAACTTTTAAACACGCTGATTATATAACTACATAATGTTAATATCTAATTTATTCAAGTACTTTCGCAAGATTTAATATCTAAATAACGGGGGAAAGAATCATGAGTTCACAAAAAAAGAAAATTAGTCTTTTTGCGTTCTTCTTACTAACTGTAATAACGATTACCTTGAAGACGTATTTTTCTTATTATGTTGATTTTTCTTTAGGTGTTAAAGGTTTAGTACAAAACTTAATTTTATTGATGAATCCATATAGTTTAGTAGCACTTATTTTAAGTGTGTTCCTATTCTTTAAAGGTAAGAAAGCATTTTGGTTCATGTTTATAGGTGGTTTCTTATTAACTTTCCTATTATATGCCAACGTTGTGTACTTTAGATTCTTCTCAGACTTTTTAACGTTTAGTACTTTGAACCAAGTAGGTAACGTAGAATCAATGGGTGGAGCTGTTAGTGCTTCATTCAAGTGGTATGACTTTGTATACTTCATAGATACGTTAGTTTACTTATTCATTTTAATATTTAAAACGAAATGGTTAGACACTAAAGCATTTAGTAAGAAATTTGTTCCTGTTGTTATGGCGGCATCAGTAGCACTATTCTTCTTAAACTTAGCTTTTGCTGAAACAGACAGACCTGAATTGTTAACACGTACATTTGACCATAAATATTTAGTTAAATATTTAGGACCATATAACTTCACAGTATATGATGGTGTGAAAACAATCGAAAATAATCAACAAAAAGCACTGGCATCTGAAGATGATTTAACAAAAGTATTGAATTATACTAAACAACGTCAAACAGAACCAAACCCAGAATATTATGGGGCAGCTAAGAAGAAAAACATCATTAAGATACATTTAGAAAGTTTCCAAACATTCTTAATTAATAAGAAAGTTAATGGTAAAGAAGTAACACCGTTTTTAAATAAACTATCAAGCGGGAAAGAACAGTTTACTTATTTCCCTAATTTCTTCCATCAAACAGGACAAGGTAAAACATCCGACTCTGAGTTTACAATGGATAATAGTTTATATGGTTTACCACAAGGTTCTGCTTATTCACTAAAAGGTGATAATACGTATCAGTCACTACCAGCAATTTTAGATCAAAAGCAAGGTTATAAATCTGATGTAATGCATGGTGACTATAAAACATTCTGGAACAGAGACCAAGTATACAAACACTTTGGTATAGACAAGTTTTATGATGCAACATATTATGATATGTCAGACAAAAATGTTGTTAATTTAGGCTTGAAAGATAAAATCTTCTTCAAAGATTCAGCGAATTATCAAGCTAAAATGAAATCACCGTTTTATTCACATTTAATTACATTAACAAATCATTATCCTTTCACATTAGATGAAAAGGATGCAACGATTGAGAAACCTAATACAGGTGATGCGACGGTAGACGGATATATTCAAACTGCACGTTATCTAGACGAAGCTTTAGAAGAATATATCAATGACTTGAAGAAAAAAGGTTTATATGACAACTCTGTAATTATGATTTACGGTGACCATTATGGTATTTCTGAAAATCATAATAATGCAATGGAAAAACTATTAGGCGAGAAAATTACACCAGCGAAATTTACAGATTTAAACAGAACTGGTTTCTGGATTAAAATCCCAGGAAAATCTGGTGGTATCAACAACGAATATGCTGGACAAGTAGATGTAATGCCAACAATTCTACATTTAGCTGGTATTGATTCTAAAAACTACTTAATGTTTGGTACTGATTTATTCTCTAAAGATCATAATCAAGTTGTACCATTCAGAAATGGTGACTTTATAACGAAAGATTATAAATATGTTAATGGTAAAATTTATTCAAATAAAAATAATGAACTATTAACTACTAAACCAGCTGACTTTGAAAAGAATAAAAAGCAAGTTGAAAAAGATCTCGAAATGAGTGACAACGTGCTTAATGGTGACTTGTTTAGATTTTACAAAAATCCAGACTTCAAAAAGGTAAATCCTTCGAAGTATAAATATGAAACTGGGCCAAAAGCAAACTCTAAAAAATAATATAATTTCAACCCGAATTGATTTATTATCAATTCGGGTTTTGTCTTATTTAGAGCCGATAAAATAGACATGATGAATATCTTCTTAGTAAGTGTTTGTTTATTTTAATGAATAAGAGGTTGAGTCATAAAGCTTTTGTGCTCTGGGAAACCGATTAACGGCGTTCCAAAAGCAGGATTTTCGTCAGAAACTTTCACGATTCGACAAAATTTAGAAAACAATTTTGCTCATCGTTCGGTTCTGCTCAAATCCTAAACGCTTTTGTCCCGACCTAGTTTTTATTGGAAGCTACTTAATGGTATCGATTTCATTTAAATTGAAAAAGGTGTATAATATATAGAACTGATTTAAGAACGTATAGATTTTATTAGATAAAGGAAGATGGGTATGGAAGCATATAAAATTGAACATTTAAATAAATCATATGCCGATAAAATTATTTTCGATAACCTTGATTTATCAATATCAGAAGGTGAAAAAATTGGTCTAGTCGGTATAAACGGTACAGGTAAAAGTACGTTATTAAAAGTAATTGGTGGTATTGATGATGATTTTACTGCCAATGTAATGCATCCAAACCAATATCGAATTCGATATTCGTCTCAAAAACAGGACTTAGATGATGAGTTGACTGTTTTCAATGCAGTATTAAGCTCTGATACAACAACATTAAGAATCATTAAGCAATATGAACAAGCAGTTCAAGCTTATTCTGTTAATCAAAGTGATCAATTATTTAAGAGAATGATGGACGCGCAAGATGCTATGGATCAACATGATGCATGGGACTATAATGCTGAAATTAAAACCATTTTATCAAAATTAGGTATTCATGATACGACTAAGCAAATTAAGGAATTATCGGGTGGACAACAAAAACGTGTTGTTCTGGCTAAAACGTTAATTGAACAACCAGACTTATTGTTATTAGATGAGCTGACGAACCATTTAGATTTTGAATCAATTAATTGGTTAATTAACTACGTAAAGCAATATCCACACACTGTATTATTTGTAACGCATGATAGATACTTTTTAAATGAAGTCTCTACCAGAATTATAGAGCTAAAAAGAGGAAAAATAGAAACATATCCAGGTAATTATGAATTCTATATTGAAATGCGTGCAGAAAAAGAAATTACGCTTCAAAAACAACAACAAAAGCAACGTGCATTATATAAAGAAGAGCTTGCATGGATGAGAGCAGGTGCTAAGGCACGTACAACAAAGCAACAAGCTAGAATCAATCGATTTAATGATTTGGAACAGGAAGTTAATCAACAATTCAAAGAAGATAAAGGTGAATTGAACCTTGCATATTCAAGATTAGGTAAGCAAGTATTTGAATTAGAAAATGTTTCAAAGGCAATTAACGATAAAGTACTATTTAAAAACGTGAATGAAATTATCCAAAAAGGACAACGAATTGGTATTGTAGGTCCTAATGGTGCTGGGAAAACGACTTTATTGAATATTCTGAGTGGAGAAGACCAATATTTTGAAGGTACATTAAAAACAGGACAGACAGTTAAAGTAGCCTATTTTAAGCAGACGGATGAAACCTTAGATAGAGACATCAGAATGATTGATTATTTAAGAGAAGAAAGTGAACTGGCAAAAGAAAAAGATGGTACTTCCGTTTCTATTACACAACTTCTTGAACGATTTTTATTTCCAAGTGCAACACATGGTAAAAAAGTTTATAAATTATCAGGTGGTGAACAAAAACGCTTATACTTATTGCGTTTACTAGTCCATCAACCGAATGTTTTATTATTAGATGAGCCTACTAATGATTTGGATACCGAAACATTAACAATACTTGAAGATTATATTCATACTTTCGGTGGTACAGTCATTACAGTGAGCCATGATAGATACTTTTTAAATAAAGTCGCACAGCTATATTGGTTTATTCATGATGGTAAAATGGAAAAGATTATAGGCACATTCGAAGACTATGAAAATTATAAAAAGTCATTAGATAAAAATAAAGCTACAATCAAGCAACCAATAAAAGCATCAGCAAATGTACGTAAGAAAAGCGGATTATCATACAAAGAAAAATTAGAGTACGAACAATTATTGGAACGTATTGAACATACTGAAATACGTATGGAAGAAATTGATTCACTTATGATTGAAGCTAGTGCAGATTATGGGAAAATTAAAGAATTAAATGAAGAAAAAGAACAACTGGAAAATCAATATGATATTGACATCACAAGATGGAGTGAGTTAGAAGAAATTAAAGAACTACAATAAGGGGTCAAATATGATGCAACAAACTTTATCGCATTACTTTGGATATGAAACGTTTCGTCCAGGACAAGAAGAAATTATAAGTAAAGTGCTTGACCATCGTAATGTGCTTGGTGTCTTACCAACAGGTGGTGGTAAGTCGATATGCTATCAAGTACCAGGTTTGATGTTAGGCGGTACAACGATAGTTATAAGTCCATTGATTTCATTAATGAAAGATCAAGTGGATCAACTAAAAGCGATGGGGGTACAAGCTGCCTTTCTTAATAGTAGCTTGTCACAAAAAGAACAACAACGTATTGAAAAAGAATTATCAAATGGTGAAATTCAATTTTTATACGTGGCACCAGAGCGTTTTGAAAATCGATATTTTTTAAATTTACTTCAACGTATCAAAATTCATTTAGTTGCATTTGATGAAGCCCATTGTATTTCCAAATGGGGACATGATTTTAGACCGAGTTATCAAAATGTAATTTCTAAAGTGTTTACTTTACCTCAAGATTTTACAATTATTGCGTTAACAGCAACTGCAACTGTTGAAGTTCAACAAGATATTAGAGAAAAGTTAAATATTGCTCAAGCAGATCAAATAAAAACGAGTACGAAACGTAGAAATTTGATTTTTAAAGTGAATCCTACGTATCAACGTCAAAAATTTGTCATTGATTATATTAAATCTCACGATGAAGATGCAGGCATCGTTTACTGTTCGACACGTAAGCAAGTTGAAGAACTTCAAGAAGCTTTAGAAAGTCAAAAGATAGAAAGTGTTATATATCATGCAGGTTTAAGTAATAAAGAACGTGAGGAAGCACAAAACGACTTCTTATTTGATCGTGTGAAGGTAGTTGTTGCAACAAATGCTTTTGGTATGGGAATTGACAAATCAAATGTTCGTTTTGTTATACATTATAATATGCCGGGTGATTTAGAATCGTATTATCAAGAAGCTGGACGTGCAGGTCGTGACGGCTTAAAAAGTGAATGTATTTTATTATTTAGTGAACGTGATATCAATTTGCATGAATATTTTATAACAGTCTCACAAGCTGATGATGATTATAAAGATAAAATGGGCGAAAAATTAACTAAAATGATTCAATATACTAAAACGAAAAAGTGTTTAGAAGCAACAATTGTTCATTATTTTGAGCCGAATGAGAAATTAGAAGAATGTGAACAATGCAGTAATTGTGTTCAACAGGATAAATCGTATAATATGACTCAAGAAGCAAAGATGATTATTAGTTGTATTGCGCGTATGAAACAACAAGAAAGTTATAGTGTAATCATTCAGGTGCTTAGAGGTGAAACAACCGATTATATTAAATATAAAGGTTATGACCAAATTTCAACTCATGGATTAATGAAAGGTTACACAACATCAGAGTTAAGTCATTTAATTGATGAATTAAGATTTAAAGGATTTTTAAATGAAAATGATGAAATATTAATGTGTGATACATCAATTAAAAAATTACTTAGTAATAAGGTAGAAGTTTTTACTACACCATTTAAACAAAAAGCAACTGAAAAAGTATTTATTAATACAGTCGAAGGTGTAGATCGTGCTTTATTCAGTCAATTAGTGGAAGTTCGTAAAAAATTAAGTGACAAATTAACCATTGCACCTGTAAGTATTTTTTCGGATTATACACTAGAAGAATTTGCTAAACGAAAACCTGCCTCGAAGCAAGATATGATTAATATTGATGGTGTTGGTAGTTATAAGCTAAAACACTATTGCCCAGCATTTTTAGAAACAATCCAAAATTATAAAGCTAAAGTATGATTGAGGCACCTAGTAAACATTCATTGTTTTACTGGGTGTTTTTTCTAAATATAAGAAAAATAATCCTAATTCTATACGAGAAATTGTATTTCATTCATTATTTTGATAAAAAACTTCAAATATTAATCATTTAAATTTGAAAATTGTAATAAACATGGTTAAATAGGGAATACATACATATAATCTCGGTTTTATGCTATGAGAAAAAAAGAGGTGGCAAAGTGATTAAGTTTAAAAATGTAACTAAACGTTATGGCAAACATGTTGCTGTCGATAACATTAGTTTCAATATTAATGAAGGTGAATTTTTTGTGTTAATCGGACCTTCAGGTTGTGGAAAGACAACGACTTTAAAAATGATAAATCGACTCATTCACTTAAGTGAAGGTTATATTTATTTTAAAGATAAACCAATTAGTGATTATCCTGTGTATGAGATGCGCTGGGATATTGGCTATGTATTACAACAGATTGCGTTATTCCCACATATGACAATCAAAGAGAATATAGCACAAGTGCCACAAATGAAAAAGTGGAAAGAGAAAGACATAGATAAAAGAGTGGATGAATTACTTGATATGGTTGGCTTAGAACCAGAAAAATATAAAAATAGAAAACCTGATGAATTATCAGGTGGTCAACGCCAACGTGTCGGTGTTATACGAGCATTAGCAGCTGACCCTCCAGTTATTTTAATGGATGAACCGTTTAGTGCATTAGATCCAATTAGCCGAGAAAAATTACAAGATGATTTAATTGAACTTCAAACAAAAATAAAGAAGACAATTATTTTCGTAACACATGACATTCAAGAAGCTATGAAACTTGGTGATAAAATTTGTCTTTTAAATGAAGGTCACATTGAACAAATTGATACACCAGAAGGATTTAAAAACAATCCACAAAGTGAATTTGTAAAGCAATTTATGGGTAGCCATTTGGAAGATGAAGCACCATGTGTAGAGCATAATTTAAGTATTCGTGATTTGAATATTATGAGGCCAATAGATGAAATTACATCAACTGGAGATTTTCCAATTGTAGATGACAATGAACGAGTTGAAAAATTATATCAGCTTTTAGCAGAGCACGAACGTGTTATTGTTATGCTTGAAAACCATGTTGGACAGTATGTCATTGATCGACAAGATATATTTAAGTTTTTGTCCCAACAAAAGGGGGTAGCTCAACATGACTAACTTTTTTGAAATATTGGGTGAACGTAAGGGACAATTACTATCTACAATGATTGAACATATTCAAATATCATTTATAGCATTATTAATTGCGACTGCGATTGCTGTACCACTTGGTATTTTACTAACTAAAACTAAAACGATATCTGAAATCGTTATGAATATTGCTGCAATACTTCAAACGATTCCGTCATTAGCATTATTAGGATTAATGATACCGCTATTTGGTATCGGTCGTGTACCGGCAATTATTGCATTAGTTGTTTATGCGCTTTTGCCTATTTTAAGGAATACGTATACTGGTATCAAAGAAGTAGATCCTTCTTTGATTGAAGCGGCAAAAGGTATAGGGATGAAACCTTTCAGACGTTTAACTAAGGTTGAATTACCAATTGCAATGCCTGTAATTATGGCAGGTATTAGAACTGCCATGGTACTTATCATTGGTACTGCGACACTTGCCGCATTAATTGGTGCAGGTGGACTAGGTGACTTAATTTTATTAGGTATAGACCGAAATAATGCATCATTAATTTTGTTAGGTGCTATTCCTGCCGCATTATTAGCAATTATTTTTGATTTAATTTTAAGATTTATGGCTAAATTATCATATAAAAAATTATTGGTGACGTTAGGTGTCATTGTAATGATTATTATATTGGCAATCGCTATTCCTATGTTTGCACAAAAAGGAGATAAAATTACATTAGCTGGTAAACTTGGTTCTGAACCATCTATTATTACGAACATGTACAAAATATTAATTGAAGAAAATACAAATAACACTGTTGAAGTAAAAGATGGCATGGGCAAAACTGCATTTTTATTCAATGCTTTAAAATCTGATGATATTGATGGATATTTGGAATTTACAGGTACAGTTTTAGGTGAATTAACTAAAGAACCGTTGAAATCAAAAGAAGAGAATAAAGTTTATGAACAAGCTAAAACGAGCCTTGAAAAGAAATATCAGATGACAATGTTAAAACCAATGAAATATAATAATACTTATGCATTAGCAGTAAAGCGTGACTTTGCTAAAAAGTATAATATACGGACAATTGGAGATCTTAATAAAGTTAAAGATCAACTTAAACCAGGATTTACTTTAGAGTTTAATGATCGTCCAGATGGATACAAAGCAATTAAGACAGCGTATAATTTAGACTTGAATAATATACGTACAATGGAACCTAAATTAAGATATCAAGCAATTAATAAAGGCAATATTAATTTAATCGATGCGTATTCAACTGACGCTGAATTAAAGCAATATGATATGGTTGTGTTAAAAGATGACAAACATGTATTTCCACCATATCAAGGTGCACCTTTATTCAAAGAAAGCTTTTTAAAGAAACATCCAGAAATTATCAAACCACTAAACAAACTAGCAAACAAAATTTCTGACGAAGATATGCAAATGATGAATTACAAAGTAACTGTCAAAAACGAAGACCCTTACACAGTTGCAAAGGATTATTTAAAAGCAAAAGGGTTAATCAAATAACGACCAACGCCACATAAGATGAGCTGCACCACATTATATCTTATGTGGCGTTGCTATATTTAAATGTATGTATATGTTAAAAAAAGTTAGCTACATATTATGAGCAAGAAATCACACTGATACAATTGCGAATTGTGAAAATAGTAGCATTGCATTTTAGAAACATTGAGCGATATAATAAATATAAGTTTTTTAAAATTTCAGTCAATTCAAAGGAGGCTGTTTCTATTATGAAAGAACAACTTAATCAATTATCAGCATATCAGCCGGGGTTATCACCAAGGGCATTAAAGGAAAAATATGGTATTGAAGGAGAATTATATAAACTAGCATCGAATGAAAATTTGTATGGTCCATCGCCTAAAGTAAAAGAGACGATAACTGCACACTTAGATGAGTTGTATTATTATCCAGAAACAGGAGCACCTACATTGAGAAAGGCGATAAGCAAATTTTTAAACGTGGACCCTTCACGTATATTATTTGGTGCTGGGTTAGATGAAGTTATATTAATGATTTCAAGGGCAGTATTAACACCAGGCGATACTATTGTTACAAGTGAAGCAACATTTGGTCAATATTACCATAATGCAATTGTAGAAGCGGCTAATGTAGTACAAGTTTCTTTAAAAGATGGTGGTTTCGATTTAGAGGGCATTTTAAAAGCAATTGATGAGGATACCGCATTAGTATGGTTATGTAATCCGAATAATCCTACAGGTACTTACTTTAATCATGAAGCACTTGACTCGTTTTTATCTCAAGTACCTTCAAATGTTCCAGTAATTATTGATGAAGCATATTTTGAGTTTGTAACATCTCAAGATTTTCCAGATACTCTAGCATTGCAAGAAAAATACGACAACGCCTTTTTACTACGTACGTTTTCAAAAGCATATGGTTTAGCAGGTTTACGTGTAGGATATGTTGTTGCGAGTAAACAAGCCATTGAAAAATGGAATATCATTAGACCACCGTTTAATGTTACACGTATTTCTGAATATGCAGCAGTTGCAGCATTAGAGGACCAACAATATTTGAAAGAAATTACTCATAAAAATAGTATCGAGCGAGAAAGATTTTATCAATTACCACAAAGTATACATTTTTTACCTAGTCAAACGAATTTTATATTTGTAAAGACGACACATGTAAATGAATTGTATGAAGCGCTTTTAAATGTAGGATGTATTACACGACCATTTCCAAATGGGGTAAGAATTACGATAGGGTTTAAAGAACAAAATGACAAAATGTTAGAGGTATTATCAAATTTTAAATATGAGTAAAAATCAAAATAACATTGCGTGAAATCCTATCTTGAATCAGGTGTTGATGGAAATATGTCATTTATGGCAATAAAAATAGATTATTTCAACTGACAATGCAAAAACTTGTATTTCAATGGAGGTCGAGACAAAAGCGTTTAGGATTTGAGCAGAACAGAACGATGAGCAAAATTGTTTTCCAAATTTTGTCGAATTGTGAGAGTTTCTGCCGAAAATCCTGCTTTTGGGACGCCGTTAATCGGTTTCCCATAGCACAAAAACTTTATGTCTCAACCTCGTCATATTTTTGTTACTAAGTCATATCACATTGGGTAAAAAAAGTGACAACTTTAAGTTGAATTTAGTGATACTGATAAAATTGTTAAATCATTGACGTTATAAATTTATTATAAAGGTAATGTGATAATATAAGTCTTATATTATTTTGTCGAACATATATTTTTGCTATACTGAACTAATACTGATATTTTGAGGAGAAGATTAAAATGACCCGTAAATCAATTGCGATTGATATGGATGAAGTTCTGGCAGATACATTAGGGGAAATAATAGATGCTGTCAATCATAGAGCGGATTTAGGTATTAAAATGGAAGCCCTAAATGGTCAAAAGTTAAAACATGTTATTCCAGAACATGATGGTTTAATTACTGAAGTTTTGAGAGAGCCTGGTTTCTTTAGACATCTTAAAGTGATGCCACATGCACAAGAAGTTGTTGAAAAGTTAACTAAACATTATGATGTGTATATTGCCACTGCTGCAATGGATGTTCCTACATCATTTAGTGATAAATATGAATGGTTACTTGAATTCTTTCCATTTTTAGACCCGCAACATTTTGTTTTTTGTGGTAGAAAAAATATTGTCAAAACCGATTACTTAATTGACGATAATCCTAGACAACTTGAAATTTTTACTGGTACACCAATTATGTTTACTGCGGTGCATAATATTAATGATGATCGTTTTGAACGTGTAAATGGGTGGAAAGATGTTGAACAGTATTTTTTATCTGATATAGATAAGTAAAGATATATTAATGTAAAACCGAGGATAATTAACTACTGAGCAGAGTTCCTGCAAGAATATTATATGATGTGTATCACAAGAGATACAGAATAGCATGTAAAAAACATTCTAAGTTAACATATTACATTTTATAAATCGGATGAGTGATTTAATCTGAAATAGATTAAACACCATCCGATTTTTTGTATTTAAAAAAATAGAGAGGGCGAATTATCCATGATGATTCAAATTCGATTTGCCGGTTCTATAGTTAATAACTTTTTGCTAATAGATTGTGATTTAGATTAATAAACCAATATTTTTATAAAGAATTTGGAAAAATGATATCATCACATCTTATTGATATTAAATACACAGTCAATTCACTATTACTATTCATTTACAGTTAGCAATTGAATTGCATTTGGAATAACTTCAATATCAAGAGGTGTTTCTAATGATATTTCTCCATCTATATCGACCTTCATGACGGGATCAGTTGTAAGTGAAATCTTTTTACCTGGTAAATGCTCGATACCTTGAGTAATTTCATTCCAATTCATGCTATCACGTTTTTTGAAAATATCATTTAAAATACTGAAACTTTGTTCATTAAATATGAATGTATTTAATTCACCATCTTGAGGTGATAAATCAGTCAAAGGTATTCGGCTACCTCCAATAAATGGGCCGTTTGCCGTCAATATCATTGATGTCTCACCTGAATAAGACTTTTTATCAACAGTTAAATGATAATTAAATTGTGTTGGATTTAATAGTGTTTTAACTGTAGAGCCAATATAACTTAACTTACCAAATATATCTTTTGAGCCATCTTGTACATTTTCGGCATTTTGAACTATTAAACCTAAACCAACAAAATTAAGTGCATATTGATTATTTACTTTAATTACATCATATGTACCAACTTGTGCCGAAATCATTTGTTCGCTCGCTTGTTTATGATTAGGTGCTATATTAAGCGTTTTTGTAAAATCATTAAAAGTACCGCCTGGTAATATACCAATAGGTAATTTAAGGTCATATGTCATAACACCATTAATAAGCTCATTAACAGTACCATCGCCACCGAGAATAAATAATATGTCTACATCACTTGCATAGTCTTTAGCTTTGATTTCTTGGCAATATTTGATAATATCTCCTTCATTTTCACTCAATTGAATAGAAAGATGCTTACAAATTGAACTTAATGCTGTTGTAACTTCCCCAATACCTTGATTAATATTTTTTAATCCACTGTGTTCATGGTAAAAGAGGACACCATGTGTATATTTATTTTCCATAGTTTAGCCTACTTTCTAAAAATTGGTTTACTAACTATATATACCCATTTTTAATTGTAAATACCAAAGAAGCTGGCGGGGCCCCAACAAAGAGAAATTGTATTCCCAATTTCTACAGGCAATGCAAGTTGGCGGGGCCCCAACAAAGAGAAATTGGATTCCCAATTTCTACAGACAATGCAGGTTGGGGTGGGCCCCAACACAGAAGCTGACGGCAAGATAGCTTACAATTGCTGTGGCTGAAGTGTAAGGACCGTTACATAATAAATCATTAGTGGTTTTTTATCATTTCAGAACTGCAGCCGGACCAATTATAATGCTAACATTTAATTTTCAATGTGAAATAAAAAAACTGTAAGCCAATTGAATGACTTACAGTTTTTGATATCTATAAAGTAATTTAAGATCGTTAATTAGCGGATTCCTTTCATCGCTTTAATGATTAAAGGTGAGAATGCTAATACAATTGTTGTAACGACAATTGCTACGATACCTAAGAAGATAAAGTAATTAGTTTGATCAAGTGGTTCAATTAACTTAACCAATGTACCGTTAATTGCTTGTGCAGAAGCATTAGTTAAGTACCAAATACTCATCATTTGTGCATTAAATGCTTTTGGTGCTAATTTTACAGCTGCACTATTACCAGTTGGCGATAAGCAAAGTTCGCCGATTACACAGATAATATAAGATAAAATCACCCAGTTAACTGAGAAATGTGCAGAACCTGATGTGTAACCTACAATACCGATAAGTATGTAAGATGCACCTGCTAAAAATGTACCAATTGCAAATTTCACTGGTAAGCTAGGTTGTTTAGTACCAAGCTTTTGCCATAAAAGCGAAATAATTGGTGCCAATAATAAAATAAACAATGGATTAATTGATTGGAAAATCGCTTCTCCAAAGTTTGTTTTCCAGCCAAATAGATTTAATTTCATATCTGACTGTTCGATTCCATAAATGTTTAATACATTTGATCCTTGTTCTTGGATAGCCCAGAAAACCATTCCAAGAATAAACAATGGAATAAATGCTTTAACACGAGAACGTTCAGTATCTGTCACATCTTTACTTTTAATAATTATTGTGAAGTAGACGATAGGTAATGCAATACCTAATACTAAAACAGTGTTACTAACTAAGTTAAATGATAGTGAATTAGTTACAGCGCCAATTGTGATTATTAACACAATTGCTAATACAACGCTCCCGATAATAATTCCGTATTTTTTCTTTTCAGCTGGTGTCAATGGATTAGTTGGTTTCATACCTACACTACCTAAGTTTTTACGGTTGAAAAGTACATACCATACTAAACCTAGTGCCATACCTACGGCTGCGATTAAGAATCCACCGTGGAAATTTTTAACATTAACAAAGTGTTGCAAAATGATAGGTGATAGTAATGCACCCATATTAACTGACATATAGAAAATTACAAAACCAGCATCCATACGTCTGTCATTTTCAGGATATAAACGACCAACAATATTTGAAATATTAGGTTTCATTAAACCTGAACCAATAATGATGAAGAACATTGATGTGAATAAGCCGATTAAAGCAAATGGTAGGCTTAGACAAATATGTCCGATAATAATAAAGACTGCACCTAATAAAGTAGCGCCTCTTGTGCCTGTAATTCTGTCAGCGATCCATCCACCTGGTATTGATGTCATATAGATTAATGAACCATAAACTGACATGATTGACATAGCTGTTGTTTTGTCAATTCCAAGGCCATTATCTGTTACAGCGAAGTACATGTAGAAAATGAGTAGGGCACGCATGCCATAATAACTAAACCTTTCCCAAAATTCTACAAAAAATAGTACGCCTAGGCCTCTAGGATGCCCGAAAAATCCTGTTTGAGGTATGTCTTGAATTTGACTTCCATGGGAGTTTTGTTGTGTCATTTATACATCCCATCCTTTCTTCCCCTAATACAATAGTTAGTTTTAAAATGGTTGCGCGTCATCAACTAAGTACTTTCAATAAATCACAAAAAAATAGAAATATTGAGAATATTCTGTTATTAAGCGCGCACAATTAATTAGAGATAATATAAAAATATACTTATTGGCGTTAAAGTGCAATAGGTTTCTATAAAATTGTTATTTATTTTGTGTATAATTATCCTTTTTGATTACTTCGAATTTTAAAATTTAAAATTAAATTACAAAACACGTACAAAAAAATACACACCAAAAAGTCGATATCTAAACAACTTTAGGTGTGTATTTGTATAACTTTTTTAACGATTATCTATTTTTTCAGGGTATAAATCATGGTTCATTAAGCGATGTTCTGCCATTTTTTCATATTTAGAGTTTGGACGTCCATAATTAGTATATGGATCAATTGAAATACCGCCACGTGGTGTGAATTTACCCCACACTTCAATGTAGTGAGGATCCATCAGTGCAATCAAATCATTCATGATGATGTTCATGCAATCTTCGTGGAAATCTCCGTGGTTTCTAAAGCTAAATAAATATAACTTCAACGATTTTGATTCAACCATTTTAACGTTCGGAATATATGAAATATAGATTGTTGCAAAATCTGGTTGTCCTGTAATAGGACATAAAGAAGTAAATTCAGGACAATTGAATTTAACGAAATAATCACGGCCTTGATGTTTATTGTCAAATGATTCTAATACATCTGGACGATAGTCAAAATTGTAAGTATTTTCTTGGTTTCCTAATAAAGTAATATCTTGTAATTCATCTTGTTGACGGCCTTGTGCCATAAAAAATGCTCCTTTGATTTTATTTATTTAATGATACTTTAGCGTCTCGGCGTGCTTTTTCAAACATGTAATAGCTTGCACCGATAATAACGACATAACCTAATGTTGCATAGAAATCTGGAGACTCTCCAAATAAAATAAAGCCAAGTATTGCTGTAAATATTATAGATGCATACGTAAAAATAGAAATATCTTTCGCAGCAGCAAAACTATATGCCAATGTAACACCAATTTGACCAACTGCTGCGGCTAGTCCAGCACCTAAAAGGTACAGTATTTGCATTTGAGTCATTGGAACATATGTATATGCAGTGAAAGGTATTAAAACGATGACAGAGAATAATGAGAAGTAAAATACTATTGTATATGGTGCTTCTCTTGTACTAAGTGCTCTGACACAAGTGTATGCTGATGCTGCAAAGATACCTGAGAATAATCCAGCTAGTGAAGGAATTATTGATGAAGAAAATTCAGGTTTAACAATTAAAAGCATACCTAGTATTGCAACTATCATAGCTGTGATTTGATACTTTCTCACTTTTTCATGCAAGAAAATAATGCTTAATAAAATCGTCCAAAAAGGGTTGAGTTTCATTAAAGAGTCTGCATCACTTAGTACCATATGGTCGATTGCATAAATATTTAGCAATACACCAATAAGTCCTAAGGTTGAACGCGTTAGTAATAATGGTTGACTAGAGAGTCTACCAAACATTGGTTGATGATATTTATATATAAAAAATAGTGGAATAAACATTGCTACTAAGTTTCGTGCTAATGATTTTTGAAAAACAGGAAGATCACCTGCAAGTCTGAAAAACACTGACATAAAACTGAAACCAATAGCCGAAATTAATATGGCAATGATACCTTTTACTTTAGGATTCAATTTTATCGCCTCTTTTATATAAAATTAACGTATTTATATTAGCATAAATCAACATATTGTGCATAAATAGTTGAAATTTAAAAGAAAAGATTTATAATTGATTATACGAACAAATGTTCTCGTGTTTATTTGACGGAATTATAGGGCATTACTTAGTCATGAATGTTTGTGTTATTACGTTTAAATAAAATCAATTAAGCATCTAAGTAATTGGTTATTTCTTGATTTTTGTTGATACGATTGAGTTTGTTACAGATTTAAAAAAAGCAAGTGATATCTACTGAAAAAAATTTTTAAATTTGCCGAAGTTTTTCTATTTAAGTAATGGTGCCTAATTGGAACGTTTTACGAACATTCAAACGGAAAATGACACTTTAAATCATTGATGGTCTTATGTATAATGAAACACATAATATAGTGTTGCTAATACGAAAAAGACACAATATCTTGTGTTTTGTATGCAAATGCTTTATTTATGAAGAAATTACTTTTAAAAGTAATTTAACACTGAAATTTAATAGTTATTATCAATTTATAGTCATATTTTCAGAAAATGCACTAAGCAAATGGAAGATGTCAAATGATGTAAACACTACATATAGTGATTTTGATACATACAACCCATACAAGCTACTATTTTCTCAAATATAAATCTATGCAATTGGTTTGGTTTACATTTGAGAAAATAAGTAGCTTCATTATAGTTAAAGCAATGCTGAGATAAACATGAATTTTAATGTTGTTAAAGCATTTTTTAATTGTAATGGCTACTTAATTTAAAAGGGTTGAAGAAAGAAGGTGATCCAATGAAAATAATATATTTTTCATTTACTGGAAATGTCCGTCGATTTATCAAGAGAACAGAACTAGAAAATACACTTGAGATTACAGCAGATAATTGTATGGAACCAGTTCATGAACCGTTTATTATCGTTACAGGCACTATTGGATTTGGAGAAGTACCAAAACCAGTTCAATCTTTTTTAGAAGTTAATCATCAATACATCAGAGGTGTGGCAGCTAGCGGTAATCGAAATTGGGGACTAAATTTCGCTAAAGCGGGTCGCACGATATCAGAGGAGTATAATGTCCCTTTATTAATGAAGTTTGAGTTACATGGAAAAAACAAAGACGTTATTGAATTTAAGAACAAGGTGGGTAATTTTAATGAAAACCATGGAAGAGAAAAAGTACAATCATATTGAATTAAATAATGAGGTCACTAAACGAAGAGAAGATGGATTCTTTAGTTTAGAAAAAGACCAAGAAGCATTAGCTGCTTATTTAGAAGAAGTAAAGGACAAAACAATCTTTTTCGATTCAGAAATAGAACGTTTACGTTACTTAGTAGTTAATGATTTCTATTTCAATGTGTTTGATATATATAGCGAAGCTGATCTTATTGAAATTACTGACTATGCAAAATCTATTCCATTTAAATTTGCAAGTTATATGTCAGCAAGTAAATTTTTCAAAGATTATGCTTTGAAAACTAATGATAAAAGTCAATATTTAGAAGACTACAATCAACACGTTGCTATTGTTGCTTTATACTTAGCGAACGGTAATAAAGAACAAGCGAAACAATTTATTTCAGCAATGGTTGAACAAAGATATCAACCAGCGACACCAACATTTTTAAACGCAGGTCGTGCACGTCGTGGTGAGCTAGTTTCATGTTTCTTATTAGAAGTAGATGATAGCTTAAATTCAATTAACTTTATTGATTCAACTGCAAAGCAATTAAGTAAAATTGGTGGCGGCGTAGCGATTAATTTATCTAAATTGCGTGCACGTGGTGAAGCGATTAAAGGTATCAAAGGCGTAGCTAAAGGTGTGTTACCAATCGCTAAATCACTTGAAGGTGGTTTCAGTTATGCAGACCAACTAGGTCAAAGACCTGGTGCTGGTGCCGTGTACTTAAATATCTTCCACTACGATGTAGAAGAGTTTTTAGATACTAAAAAAGTAAATGCCGATGAAGACCTACGTTTATCTACAATTTCAACTGGTTTAATCGTTCCATCTAAATTCTTTGATTTAGCTAAAGAAGGTAAAGACTTCTATATGTTTGCACCTCATACAGTTAAAGAAGAATACGGTGTGACATTAGATGATATTGATTTAGATAAATATTATGATGACATGGTTGCAAATCCAAATGTTGACAAAAAGAAAAAGAATGCGCGTGAAATGTTGAATTTAATTGCACAAACGCAATTACAATCAGGTTATCCATATTTAATGTTTAAAGACAATGCAAATAAAGTGCATCCGAACTCAAATATTGGTCAAATTAAAATGAGTAATTTATGTACTGAAATTTTCCAATTACAAGAAACATCAATTATTAATGATTATGGTGTTGAAGATGAAATCAAACGTGATATTTCATGTAACTTAGGTTCATTAAACATTGTGAATGTAATGGAAAGTGGTAAGTTTAGAGACTCAGTACATTCTGGTATGGATGCATTAACGATTGTAAGTGACGTTGCAAATATTCAAAATGCACCTGGCGTTAGAAAAGCAAATAGCGAATTACACTCAGTTGGTTTAGGTGTTATGAACTTGCATGGTTACTTAGCTAAAAATAAAATTGGTTATGAGTCAGAAGAAGCAAAAGACTTTGCAAATATCTTCTTTATGATGATGAACTTCTACTCAATTGAACGTTCAATGGAAATTGCTAAAGAACGTGGTATTAAATATCAAGATTTCGAGAAATCTGATTATGCAAATGGTAAATATTTTGAGTTCTATACGTCTCAAGAATTTGAACCACAATTTGAAAAAGTACGTGAATTATTCGATGGAATGACAATTCCTACTTCAGAAGATTGGAAGAAATTACAACAAGATATTGAACAATACGGTTTATATCATGCCTATAGATTAGCGATTGCGCCAACTCAAAGTATTTCTTATGTTCAAAATGCTACAAGTTCTGTAATGCCTATTGTTGATCAAATTGAACGTCGTACTTATGGTAATGCTGAAACATTCTATCCAATGCCATTCTTATCACCACAAACAATGTGGTATTACAAATCAGCATTTAATACAGATCAAATGAAGTTAATTGATTTAATAGCAACGATACAAACACATATTGATCAAGGTATTTCAACAATTCTATATGTTAACTCTGAAATCTCTACACGTGAGTTAGCAAGATTATATGTATATGCGCACTATAAAGGATTAAAATCACTTTACTATACTAGAAATAAATTATTAAGCGTAGAAGAATGTACTAGTTGTTCTATTTAATAAATCAACGTTTATAGACAATATCAGCTAATCATCTGTAAAAGGTGACAGATGATTAGACTATCATGTCTATATTTATCAATAATTGATTAACATTACAGGAGGAAATTATATTCATGATAGCTGTTAATTGGAACACACAAGAAGATATGACGAATATGTTTTGGAGACAAAATATTTCTCAAATGTGGGTTGAAACAGAATTTAAAGTATCAAAAGACATTGCAAGTTGGAAAACATTATCTGAAGCTGAACAAGACACTTTTAAAAAGGCTTTGGCAGGGTTAACAGGTTTAGATACACATCAAGCAGACGATGGTATGCCGCTAGTCATGCTACATACTACAGATTTAAGAAAAAAGGCTGTTTATTCATTTATGGCGATGATGGAACAAATTCATGCGAAAAGTTATTCGCATATTTTCACAACATTATTACCATCTAGCGAAACAAATTATTTATTAGATGAGTGGGTATTAGAAGAACCTCATTTAAAATATAAATCAGATAAAATCGTTGCAAATTATCATAAACTTTGGGGTAAAGAGGCTTCAATTTATGATCAATATATGGCTAGAGTAACAAGTGTATTTTTAGAGACATTTTTATTCTTCTCAGGTTTCTATTATCCGTTATACTTAGCTGGTCAAGGAAAAATGACTACATCAGGTGAAATCATTCGTAAAATTTTATTAGATGAATCTATTCATGGTGTATTTACTGGGCTAGATGCTCAACATTTACGTAATGAATTATCTGAAAGTGAGAAGCAAAAAGCAGATCAAGAAATGTATAAACTTTTAAATGACTTATACTTAAATGAAGAGTCATATACAAAGATGTTATACGATGATCTTGGAATCACTGAAGACGTGTTAAACTACGTTAAATATAATGGGAATAAAGCACTTTCTAACTTAGGTTTTGAACCATATTTTGAAGAACGTGAATTTAACCCAATCATTGAAAATGCATTAGATACAACAACTAAAAACCATGACTTCTTCTCTGTAAAAGGTGATGGTTATGTCTTAGCATTAAATGTTGAAGCACTACAAGATGATGACTTTGTATTTGATAACAAGTAAATAAATTAAAAGGACCTTTACATGAAAAGGGATAGTGATATATAACACTGCTTTCATGTAGAAGGTCCTTTTTTATATTTCAATTGAAGAAGACTGGCATTATATAGCTCTATGTCAAATTGAACTCATTAGCTCAATTTGACATAGAGCCATAATTCATTTAGTCAATAGTACATTACAATTAGTTTCTTATTTCTCATTATGGCTTTAAATACATCATTAAGAAAATTAATTTTCAATTTAATTGCAAAAAACAATAATATTGACAATAAATTATCTGAAAGACTATTGAAATGAGTATCAAAAAACGATACTATTAATGAGAAATATTATCAATGATAACGATTATCATTTAATAAAAGGGAGAAAAATTTGTAATGAAGTATTTATTGAAGGGAAATATTTTGCTTCTATTACTTATGTTGTTGACTATTATTTCGCTGTTTATCGGTGTGAGTGAATTATCGATCAAAGATATATTTCATTTAACTAAAGATCAGCAAAATATTTTATTTTCAAGTCGAATTCCTAGAACGATGAGTATTTTAATTGCCGGTAGTTCATTGGCGCTAGCGGGCTTGATTATGCAACAAATGATGCAAAATAAGTTTGTAAGTCCTACTACAGCTGGAACAATGGAGTGGGCTAAATTAGGTATTTTAATAGCCTTATTATTCTTTCCAACAGGTCATATATTATTGAAATTAGTATTTGCTGTTGTATGTAGCATATGCGGTACATTTTTATTTGTTAAAATAATTGATTTTATCAAAGTGAAAGATGTCATCTTTGTCCCACTATTAGGGATTATGATAGGTGGTATTGTTGCAAGTTTTACAACCTTCATCTCATTGCGTACGAATGCTGTACAAAGCATTGGTAACTGGCTTAACGGGAACTTTGCCATTATTACAAGCGGACGTTATGAAATTTTATATTTAAGTATTCCTCTTTTAGCACTGACATATCTGTTTGCTAATCACTTCACTATTGTAGGAATGGGTAAAGATTTCACTAATAATTTAGGTTTGAGTTATGAGAAGTTAATTAATATTGCGCTTTTCATAACTGCAACAATTACAGCTTTAGTAGTTGTCACAGTTGGAACTTTGCCATTTTTAGGTTTAGTTATTCCGAATATTATTTCAATTTATAGAGGCGATCATTTGAAAAATGCTATACCACACACAATGATGTTAGGTGCAATATTTGTATTGTTTTCAGATATCGTAGGTAGAGTAGTCGTTTATCCATATGAAATAAATATTGGTTTAACAATTGGTGTTTTTGGAACAATTATTTTCCTTATCTTATTGATGAAAGGTAGGAAAAATTATGCACAACAATAATAAAAAACTTACTATTTTAATCATCGTGACATGTCTGGTTGCTTTACTCTATTTATTTGCAGGTATTGATTTTGAAATTTTTGAATATCAATTTTCAAGTCGTTTGAGAAAATTTATTTTAATTATACTTGTTGGGGCTGCTATTGCGACTTCAGTTGTCATCTTTCAAGCAATTACGAATAATCGTTTGTTAACACCTTCGATTATGGGACTTGATGCAGTTTATTTGTTTATAAAAGTTATCCCGGTATTTCTACTTGGCATTCAATCGGTTTGGGTGACTAATGTATATTTGAATTTTATTTTAACGTTAATTACCATGGTGCTTTTTGCATTGATACTATTTCAAGTCATTTTTAAAATTGGCCATTTTTCAATTTACTTTATTTTGCTAGTTGGGGTACTACTAGGTACGTTTTTTAGAAGTATTACCGGATTTATTCAATTAATTATGGACCCTGAATCATTTTTAGCGATACAAAGTAGTATGTTTGCGAATTTCAATGCTTCTAATTCAAATTTAGTCACTTTTTCAGCAGTCATTTTAGTAATACTATTAATCATTACGATTTTCTTACTACCTTATTTAGATGTATTACTATTAGGTCGTGCAGAAGCAATAAATTTAGGTGTTTCGTATGAACAATTAACGCGAATTTTATTAGTGATTGTATCAATTTTAGTTTCAGTTTCAACTGCATTAGTAGGTCCTATTACGTTTTTAGGTCTTTTAACTGTGAACTTGGCTCATGAATTAATGAAGACATATGAACATAAATATATATTAATTGCGACAATTTGTTTGAGTTGGATTAGTTTATTTAGTGCGCAATGGGTTGTTGAAAATGTTTTTGAAGCTACGACAGAGATGAGCTTACTTATTGATTTGATAGGTGGAAGTTATTTCATTTATCTATTAGTTAAAAGGAGAAATGCGCAGTGATACAAGTTAAGAATTTAACTAAGACAATACATAATCAAACGATATTAAAAGATATCAGTATAACTATTGAAAAAGGTAAGTTAACGTCATTAATCGGACCAAATGGCGCTGGTAAAAGTACATTACTTTCAGCGATATGTCGTTTAATTCGCTTTGATGAAGGTGAAGTGAAAATTGATGGACAAGCTATGTCTGATTACAAAAATAATGATTTATCTAAAAAGATATCAATTTTGAAGCAAACAAATCATACTGAAATGAACATTACAGTTGAGCAATTAGTTAATTTTGGACGATTTCCATATTCAAAAGGACGATTAACAAAAGAAGATCATGCCATTGTTAATGATGCATTAGATTTATTACAGTTACAGGACATTAGGCATCGAAACATTAAATCATTGTCAGGTGGACAACGCCAACGTGCCTATATCGCAATGACAATAGCACAAGATACGGAATATATTTTACTAGATGAGCCTTTAAATAATTTAGATATGAAACATGCTGTTCAAATTATGCAAACGTTGCAAATGTTAGCACATAAAATGAATAAAGCAATCGTCATTGTCCTGCATGATATTAATTTTGCGTCCTGTTACTCAGATCACATTGTTGCACTGAAAGATGGGCAATTAGTTAAATCAGATTTGAAAGATAAGGTCATTCAAAGTAGTGTTTTAAGCGATTTATATGATATGGACATTCAGATAGAACTTATTAGAAACCAAAGAATTTGCTTATATTTTAAAGATTAACTTTAGAAAATACTTTAAAGGGGTGATGCGTTAATCAAAGAAGTATTATCTGATCATTATACGTTTGTCATTTTAAGCACACAGAATAAGTCAATAGAGGAGACATTTATATTATGAAGAAAACAGTCTTATATTTAGTAGTAGCATTAATGTTAGTGTTAGCAGCATGTGGTAACAACTCTGAAAAAGAACAATCAAAATCGAATACTAAAGGTACAAATGAAACAGTAAAAATTGAAAATAACTACAAAATGCGTGGCGAGAAAAAAGACGGTAGCGATGCTAAAAAAGTTAAAGAAACTGTTGAAGTACCAAAGAATCCTAAAAATGCAGTTGTATTAGATTATGGTGCACTTGATGTCATGAAAGAAATGGGATTAGCTGATAAAGTTAAAGCATTACCAAAAGGTGAAGGTGGTAAATCATTACCGAATTTCCTAGAGTCATTTAAGGATGATAAATATACTAATGTAGGTAATTTGAAAGAAGTAAACTTTGATAAAATTGCTGCAACTAAACCGGAAGTAATATTTATTTCTGGACGTACAGCAAATCAAAAGAATTTAGATGAATTTAAAAAGGCAGCACCTAAAGCAAAAATAGTTTATGTTGGTGCTGATGAGAAAAATTTAATTGGTTCAATGAAACAAATTACTGAAAACATCGGTAAAATTTACGACAAAGAAGATAAAGCTAAAGCATTAAATAAAGATTTAGATAATAAAATTGCATCTATGAAAGATAAAACGAAACATTTCAATAAAACTGTAATGTATTTACTAGTTAACGAAGGTGAATTATCAACGTTTGGACCTAAAGGACGTTTTGGTGGATTAGTATATGATACATTAGGATTCAATGCTGTTGATAAAAAAGTAAGTAATAGCAATCATGGACAAAATGTTTCTAATGAATATGTAAACAAAGAAAATCCAGATGTAATTTTAGCGATGGATAGAGGACAAGCTATAAGTGGTAAATCGACAGCTAAACAAGCGTTAAATAACCCAGTATTGAAAAACGTTAAAGCGATTAAAGAAGATAAAGTTTATAACTTAGATCCAAAATTATGGTATTTTTCAGCTGGATCAACTACAACTACAATTAAACAAATTGATGAACTTGAAAAAGTTGTAAAATAATTAATAAGTGGAGAGCAAAGATTATTAACTATAATCCATGCTCTCCACGCTTTTTTGTCAAAATAAAGGGACTTACAACCTATCGTAACGATAAATATATAAGTCCGTATATGTAATGATTTAGTAAATTAAATTTCAAAATAAATATGATAGTGATATTTACAGCGATTGTTAAACTTTGAATGACAATTTGGACAATGCTCTACCATCATGTACTCGTTAATTGTCAATTCATGTTGGCATACTCCGCACAAAATTGCTTTTTCATTAAATGTACGTTCTGGCCAACGTTTAATAGTATGCTTTTCAAATTCATTATGACACTTATAGCATGGATAATATTTATTGCAGCACTTAAACTTAATCGCAATAATATCTTGTTCGGTAAAATAATGGCGACAACGTGTTTCTGTATCAATCAAAGAACCATAAACTATAGGCATAAGTAAATCTCCTTAACTCATGATTCCTTTGGATGTTCGCCAATAATACGAACTTCACGATTTAACTCAATATCAAATTTTTCTTTAACAGTCTTTTGTACGTAATGGATAAGATCTTCGTAATCTGTAGCAGTGCCATTATCAACATTCACCATGAAGCCGGCGTGTTTAGTTGACACTTCAACACCACCAATTCGATGGCCTTGCAAATTAGAATCTTGTATTAATTTACCAGCAAAATGTCCTGGTGGTCTTTGGAATACGCTACCACAAGAAGGATATTCTAAAGGTTGTTTTGATTCACGACGTTCTGTTAAGTCATCCATTTTAGCTTGTATTTCAGTCATATTTCCTGGAGCTAGTGTGAATGCAGCTTCTAATACAACCAAATGTTCTTTTTGAATTATACTGTTGCGATAGTCTAATTCTAATTCTTTTGTTGTGAGTTTAATAAGTGCGCCTTGTTCGTTGACACATAGTGCGTAATCAATACAATCTTTCACTTCGCCACCATAAGCACCAGCATTCATATAGACAGCACCACCAATAGAACCGGGGATGCCACATGCAAACTCTAAGCCTGTTAAAGCATGATCTCTAGCAACGCGAGAGACGTCAATGATAGCAGCACCACTACCAGCTATAATAGCATCGTCAGACACTTCAATGTGGTCTAATGGTAATAAGCTTATGACAATACCACGAATACCTCCCTCGCGAATAATAATGTTAGAGCCATTTCCTAAATAAGTTACAGGAATGCCATGTTGATAGGCATATTTCACAACGGCTTGTACTTCTTCATTTTTAGTAGGGGTAATATAAAAATCTGCATTACCACCAGTTTTTGTATAAGTGTATCGTTTTAAAGGTTCATCAACTTTAATTTTTTCATTAGGAATAAGTTGTTGTAACGCTTGATAGATGTCTTTATTTATCACTTTTAAGTACATCCTTTCTTATGTCTTTAATATCATATAGTATTATACCAATTTTAAAATTCATTTGCGAAAATTGAAAATTAAGTATTAAAATTAGTATAATTGTAAAACACGATATAACTACTGTTATAAATATTTTTTACATAGTTTTTCGAAGTATTGTTGCTTTTGAATCTCATATTGTCTTATTGATGGAGAGTGTTGTAAAATTTGCTGTTTCTTAGAATTGAACAGCAAGGCTATTTCGTTGTTACTAGATAAGACATGATCAAGTGCAATATATGATTCGAATGTAGACGTATTCATTTGGATTATATGTAAGCGTACTTCTTGTTTTAAATCATGATAATTGTTAAACTTTGCCATCATAACTTTTTTATTATATTTATGGTGAAGGCGGTAAAAACCAACATAATTTAAACGTTTTTCATCGAGTGCAGTGATATCATGTAAATTTTCAACACCAACTAAAATATCTAAAATCGGCTCAGTTGAATACATAAAGTGATACGTACCACCGATATGTTTTGTATATTTTACAGGGCTGTCTAATAAATTGAATAATAATGATTTTATGTTTGTATATTGCGTATGAAAGTCATAATTTGAATCATTATTAATGAATGGTTGAACATTTGAATACATGATAAACTCCTTTGATAATAAAACTTAATTTAATCGCGATAAAGTCTGAAATACTATAACATAATTCATTTTCATAATAAACATGTTTTTGTATAATGTATCTGTTAAGGAGTGCAACCATGAAAAAAATTGTCATATTCGCTATGTTAGCGATTTTAATTATAGTAATTAGTGCATGTGGTAATAAAGAAAAAGAGGCACAACATCAATTTACTAAGCAATTTAAAGAAGTAGAGCAAAAACAAAAAGAACTGCAACATGTCATGGATAATATTCACCTTAAAGAGATTGATCATTTAAGTAAAACTGATACGACGGATAAAAATAGTAAAGAATTTAAAGCTTTACAGCAAGATGTGAATAATCATCTAATACCAAAGTTTCAAGCATACTATAAATCTGCTGAAAGTTTACCAGATGATACTACAAAGGTGAAACAATTAAAAAAAGAATACATGGCTATCTCAAATGAGAAAAAGAAGTCGATAAAACAACTAAAGACATTTATAGATTTATGTAATCAATCGATTAAGTATAATGAAGATATTTTAGATTATACGAAGCAATTTGAAAAAAATAGATACAAAGTTGAATCGGAAATAAAACAAGCAGATAATAAAAATGAAGCAACAAGTTTAACAACAAAGTTAGAACAAAATAATAAAGCATTAAGAGATACTGCTAAGAAAAATTTAGATGATAGTAAGGAAAATGAAGTGAAGAGTGCTATTAAAAATCATATTATGCCAATGATTGAGAAACAAATTACAGATATTAATCAAACAAATATAAGTGATAAACATGTTAATAATGCTCGTAAAAATGCTATAGAAATGTACTATAGTTTACAGAACTATTATAATACACGTATAGAGACGATTGAAGTAAGTGAAAAGTTATCAAAGATTGATGTAGATAAGTTGCCAAAAAAGGGTATAGATATAACTAGTGGCGATAAAGTCTTTGAAAAAAAGCTTGAAAAATTAGAAGATAAATAACTATCATTATTATTCAAAGTTAAAAAATTTGAATTTATGGTTAACAGGACAACATTCAATGTGTATAATGATAAACATTGATATTAACTATATGTATAGAAATGTCACGCAGATGCTATTTAAATGTGATAATTATTTTTAGAGGTGAATAGAGTGGCTATAAAGCTAAGTTCAATTGACCAATTTGAACAGGTTATTGAAGAAAACAAATATGTTTTTGTATTAAAACATAGTGAAACTTGTCCAATATCGGCAAATGCGTATGATCAATTTAATAAATTTTTATATGAACGCGATATGGACGGATACTATCTTATTGTCCAACAAGAACGCGATTTGTCAGATTATATTGCTGAAAAAACGAACGTTAAACACGAATCACCTCAAGCATTTTATTTTGTAAATGGTGAAATGGTTTGGAATAGAGACCACGGTGATATTAATGTTTCGTCATTAGCACAAGCAGAAGAATAATAAAAACTATAAGGTTGGAACATATTTGCCTAGCAATACCTCATGTGAATTGTGATTTTAAATTCATATGCACGGTACTAAGGTTATAATCATGTTCTAACCTTTTATTTTTAAAAATATGTAAAAGCAGTAACGTTAGTACTTTTTAATAAACATATGTATAATGTATTCGAGTATTTTTATTAAAAAATTATACGAAGAAATACTTTGAAAGCAAAACTTTTTAAAGATTTTTTAATGGGGAATTTGCGGTAAAATGAATGATAATGAAGTTAAACTATGTGTATGATATGTGTTAAATATTAGTATAAATAGAGATGTAAGTCATTTTAAATTATAAAATTAAATGTAAATAATAAGGTTAGATATACCTTAATTGAAACGTTACACAATAAATAATAAAGTAAGGTGGTCAAGGTTATGAAAGTATTAGTAGCCATGGATGAATTTAATGGTATTATTTCAAGTTATCAAGCCAATAGATATGTTGAAGAAGCAGTTGCAAGTCAAATTGAAACAGCGGATGTTGTACAAGTTCCTTTATTTAATGGACGACATGAATTGTTGGACTCAGTATTTTTATGGCAATCAGGTCAAAAGTATCGTATTCCTGTTCATGATGCAGATATGAATGAAATTGAAGGGGTTTATGGACAAACAGATACTGGTATGACAGTCATTGAAGGGAATTTATTTTTAAAAGGGGATAAACCAATTACAGAGCGTACGAGTTACGGCTTAGGTGAAATGATGAAACATGCATTAGATAATGAGGCTAATCATATTGTCATTTCTCTTGGTGGTATTGACAGTTTTGATGCAGGAGCAGGTATGTTACAAGCGCTTGGTGCGGCATTTTATGATGATGAAGGTCGCATCGTTGATATGAGAAAAGGAGCAGGATTAATTAAATATATTAGACGAATGGATATGTCAAAATTGCATCCTAAATTGGCAGAGACAAGAATTCAAGTAATGTCAGATTTCTCAAGTAGATTATATGGAAAGCAAAGTGAAATCATGCAAACTTATGAAGCGCATCAATTAAATCATAACCAAGCTGCTGAAATTGATAACTTAATTTGGTATTTTAGTGAATTATTTAAGAGTGAATTGAAAATAGCTATTGGTCCTGTTGAACGTGGTGGTGCAGGTGGAGGAATTGCAGCTGTATTGAACGGTTTATACCAAGCTGAAATCTTGACGAGTCATGCACTAGTAGATCAACTAACACATTTAGAAAACTTAGTAGAACAAGCTGATTTAATTATTTTTGGTGAAGGTTTAAATGAAAATGATCAATTGTTAGAAACTACAACTTTACGTATCGCAGAACTTTGTCACAAACATCAAAAAATTTCAATTGCAATTTGCGCTACTGCTGAAAAGTTTGATTTATTTGAATCACAAGGTGTAACAGCAATGTTTAATACATTTATTGATATGCCTGAAAGTTATACAGATTTTAAAATGGGCTTACAAATACGACATTATACTGTTCAATCATTAAAATTATTGAAAACGCAATTTAATGTGGAAAATTAGTACATTTTAGAAGGGTCACAAATTTTGCATTGTTAGTTTTGTGAAAAATTGCATGATAAATATTTGCAAGAGAAAATCATGTCTTATATTTAGGATGTATGTGGCTAAAGTTTAATTTCCGTATTAGATACGAATTATAGATAAATAAAATAAAAATCACGCTAACGTAGTACAAAATGTTAGCGTGATTTTTATTGTGAATTAAGATTGAAGTGGAGTTCGCTTTATACTAATGTCTCAGTTATTTATTTTCAACGATATCTTGAACGATTCCAATAATAACATGTACAGCTTTTTCCATAACGTCAATCGATGCATATTCATAAGGACCATGGAAATTGCCACAACCAGTGAAAATATTAGGTGTTGGCAATCCCATAAAGGATAATTGTGATCCATCAGTACCACCACGAATAGGTTCAGTATTTGCTGGGATATCTAATTTATCAAATACTCGTTTTGGAATATCAATGATATGTTGTAACGGCAATATTTTTTCAGCCATATTAAAATATTGATCAGTAATATCAACTTTTACAGGATAATTTTCAAAATGTGCATTGATATCGTCGCGAATTTCTAATATACGTTTCTTACGTAATTCAAATTGTTTTTTATCATGGTCACGAATAATATATTGCAATGTTGCTTTTTCGACAGTTCCTTCAAAGCGCATTAAATGATAAAAGCCCTCGTAGCCTTCTGTGCGTTCAGGTACTTCGCTATCAGGTAATAAACTGTCAAATTGTTCACCTAAACGTATCGCATTTACCATTGCATTTTTAGCAGAACCTGGATGAACATTTACACCATGACATGTAATCACCGCTTCAGCCGCATTAAAGCTTTCGTATTGTAATTCACCAAATTGACTACCATCCATCGTATAGGCAAAGTCAGCATTGAATCGTTCGACATCAAATTTATGTGGCCCGCGACCAATTTCTTCGTCGGGTGTAAATCCAATGCGAATTGTACCATGCTTAATTTCGGGATGTGCTTTTAAATAACAAATGGCCTCCATAATTTCAACGATGCCAGCTTTGTCGTCTGCCCCTAATAAAGATGTGCCATCAGTAACCATCAATGTATGACCAACTAAACTATTGAGTTCCGGGAATACTTTAGGATCTAATACACGTTTCGTATTACCTAATTTATATGGTTTACCATCATAGTGTTCAATAATTTGTGGTTTGACATTAGAAGCATTGAAATCAGGTGAAGTATCTACATGTGCTAGAAAACCGACTGTTGGTACATCAGCATCAATATTGCTTTCTAATGTAGCGAATAAATATCCATTTTCATCTAAATCAGTCGGTAATCCTAATTGTTGTAATTCTGTTTCTAATACATGTAGCAAATTCCATTGTTTCTCGGTAGAAGGTGTTGTTGTGGATTGTGGATCAGATTGTGTATCAATTGTCGCATATCTTGTTAATCTATCTATTAATTGTTTCTTCATCCTATTCGACCCCTTAAACTCTATTATTCATGTTATAAGATTTTTTATATGTCTTACCTTTAATTTTACCATACAGTTGTTTGATACGTGTGTAGAGGTAATACAGTATTTCGGATACTAAAATACCAAATGCAATGGCACCTGATATTAGAGTAACTTCTAAAAAGGTATTTACAGCACTTGTATAATCATTTGAGACTAAAAATCGAGTTGCCTGATAAGCAGCACCACCTGGTACTAATGGAATGATACCTGGCACTATGAAAATGATTACGGGGCGTTTATATCGACGACTCATCGTATGACTCATTAAACCTAAAATTAAACTTCCTAAAAATGACGCGCCAACTTTTCCAAATTCTAAATCAACTGTTAATTGATAAATTGTCCATGCAATGGCACCAACAAAACCACATGCTACTAAAAGTTTTTTTGGTGCATTAAAGATAATAGAGAAAAGTACTGTTGAAATAAAGCTTATCGTAAAATGAAATAAATAAAATAACATGCTTTAACAGTCCTTTCTTAAATGATTAGTAAAACAATTGCGACACCAGCGCCTATTGCGAATGCCGTTAAGGCAGCTTCAACACCACGCGACATACCGGCAAGTAATTCACCAGCTAGTAAATCACGAATCGCATTGGTAATTAATATACCAGGTACTAGTGGCATAACGCTGGCAATAGTTATAATATCTTGATTTGTTGCAATGCCTAATTTCGTAAACGTGGCGGCAATCGATATGACGACTGCTGCTGCAACAAATTCTGAGAAAAATTTAATTTGAATATAACGTTGTACAAAACTAAACGTTAAAAATGCTGCACCACCTGCTATTACTGCTATCCAGCAATCTGATGCAACGCCACCAAACATGAAAAGAAAAAAGCCACATGCGATGGCTGCTGCAAAGAAATTTGTTAAAAATGAGTATTGCAATGATGCATGTTGTAAATGAATGAACTCTGACTTTGCTTCATCAATTGTTAATTCTTGGTTTGATATTTTACGTGAAAGACTATTTGTTAAAGCGATTTTTTCCAAATCCGTAGTACGTTCTTGTACACGAATTAATCGCGTGCTTGTTCGATCATTTAATGAAAAGATGATTGCAGTTGAACTGACAAAACTATATGTATTATGAAGACCATAACTATGTGCAATACGATTCATCGTATCTTCAACTCGATATGTTTCTGCACCGGACTCTAGCAAAATTCTTCCTGCAATCAATACAACATCAATCACTTTATTTTCATCTATAATTGTGATTGAATCAGGCATATCAATTCACCTCCAATGATTTTGTTTATTTATTTGAACAATTGAAGTTTACAACTTGTCGTTGCAACTTTCAATAGTGAGACACTGTGTCTGTATGAAGTAATTGCAAGGTTAAAATTAAAATAATAAAAAACTGTTAATCTTTGCTATTGTATCATGATTTAATAATAGCAAATGATTAACAGTTTTGTCGTTGTTATAAATTGATAATAGGGTTAAACATGACTTTGTTTCGCCCTTGGTTTTTGGCTACGTGTACCATGTCATCTGCATCTTTAAATACTTTTCGCTGTGATTTAGGGTCTTCGTCTGTTAGATAACCGACACCTATTGATACAGATAATTTAATAACTTCTTTGTTTGGTAAATGGAATGAAGATTTTTCAACGCCTGAACGAATGTTTTCAGCTAATTTAACACTTTGATCTAGTGAATAATTGTGTATAACTACAGAGAACTCTTCGCCACCATTTCTAAAAATTTTAAATTGATTTGGTACATAGTTTTTAAGTAATTGTGACATTTGTTTTAATACTGCATCACCAGATTTATGTGAATACGTATCATTGACATCTTTAAAGCCATCGATATCAATTAATAATAACGCGATGCTTTGATGTTCTTTTTCAGCTTTTTGTGAAATCTCATTTAAATGTCTATCGAATTCTTTTACATTGCCTAATCCTGTTAAATAATCATACTTGTCCTCATTTTCATAACGATTAACAAGTGAAAAGAAGTGCCATATATCTACAAAAGTTATTGCAGATGCTAACGTGATAATTAATGATATTGGTATTAAAATGATAACTTCCGATAGCGTGTAAATAGGACTCACTAATGCAACACCGAATAAAATAATAATTGTGACAACATTTAGAATTAATAATGATAGTACATCGTTTTGTTTTAAAAATGGTCCTATAGCACTTGTTACGGCAGCAATAACGATTAATGTGACACCGTACATAATTGAGTTGTTGAATACTACAATTTCAACAATTGATACAATTAAAGTAGCAGATAATGTATAGACCATATTGGTAAATCTACCTAAAAACAATAAAGGAACGAATGTTAAATGAATTAAATAATCCTCACGATAAGGAATAGGGTAAACAGATAATAATAATGAAACAAGTGTCATTAATACTGTGACATAGGCTTTAGAAAAAACCATACGTTTGTTTTCTGAATACTGTAATCGATGGAATAAATAAATTCCAGCGACGATAACAGATATATTGTATATAAATGCTTCGAACATGTCTTAATCGACTCCTTTAATTGACCACTAGCTATTGTAAGTGAAAACTTACATTTTGTCATTAATTTATATATAAAATTAACGCTTAATATAGACTTTAATGTTAAAATGTTGCCTTAAATGATATGATAAAAAAATGAGTAATAAACGATATAAACAAAATGAATCGTATAGTTGTAAATATGATATCATTTATTGAGCAAATTAATTTATAATAAAGGCATAAGATATACCTAGAGAGTATATAAGTCATTCTATAAAGATTATATTAAATAAATACAACGTTAAAAACAATTAATATCGATGAAGGTGAATAAATGGTTACATTATTACTTGTTGCAGTCACGATGATTGTCAGTTTAATTATAACGCCAATCATTATTGCAATATCGAAAAGATTAAATTTAGTTGATAAACCAAATTTTAGAAAAGTACACACAAAGCCTGTATCTGTAATGGGTGGGACTGTGATTCTCTTTTCATTTTTAATAGGTATTTGGATTGGACATCCTATTGAAACAGAAATCAAGCCACTTATTATTGGTGCGATTATTATGTACATACTTGGACTTGTAGATGATATCTATGATTTGAAACCTTATATTAAGCTTGCTGGCCAAATAGCTGCAGCTTTAGTTGTTGCTTTTTATGGTGTGACCATTGACTTTATCTCATTACCAATGGGTACGACGATACACTTTGGATTTTTAAGTATACCAATTACAGTTATTTGGATTGTTGCAATTACTAATGCAATTAATTTAATTGATGGATTAGATGGATTGGCATCTGGGGTTTCAGCAATCGGACTTATTACAATTGGATTTATTGCGATTTTACAAGCGAACATATTTATTACTATGATTTGTTGCGTATTATTAGGTTCATTGATTGGATTTTTATTTTATAATTTCCATCCGGCAAAAATATTCCTTGGAGATAGCGGGGCATTAATGATTGGATTTATTATTGGATTTTTATCTTTATTAGGGTTCAAAAATATTACAATCATTGCTTTATTCTTCCCAATCGTTATTTTAGCAGTGCCATTTATCGATACCTTATTTGCCATGATTCGACGTGTTAAAAAAGGTCAGCATATTATGCAAGCTGATAAGTCTCATCTACATCATAAATTATTGGCTTTAGGTTATACGCATAGACAAACAGTATTATTAATCTATTCAATTTCTATTTTATTTAGCCTTTCCAGTATTATTTTATATGTATCGCCACCATTAGGTGTCGTATTGATGTTTGTGTTAATTATTTTTAGTATTGAGTTGATTGTTGAATTCACAGGGCTAATTGATAATAACTATAGACCAATTTTGAATTTAATTAGTCGTAAGTCTTCTCATAAAGAAGAGTGAGAAGGGTTTTGGATTAATATACTAATGGAATTAAAAAAGATTATAAATAAAGCACTAGCATAATCGTGGTAATTCAATTGTATTTGAAATACACCATCATTTGCTAGTGCTTTTATGTTGTTGGAATATCGAAAGGTAACTGCTTTGTATTCTCTTCAGTTAATTCAAAATTACCAGCAGTTATTTGATTTAAAAAATTGATGAAATCGTTGTAGTCAGTTTTAACGACATCGATATAATAACTAACTTTATCAGTATAAGTTTGATTTCTTAACATGAAATGTGTAGAGGCTAATTCATATTCGAATTTTCCAGTTTGATCATAATTAAGTGTGACAATACAAGGTATTGCCTCACGTAGTTCAACACGTCCAGCATCATAAATGACATCTCTTACTGCACCACTATATGCGCGAATTAAGCCACCACCACCTAATTTGATACCACCAAAATATCTTGTAACAACAACGCATGTATTATGAACTTCAAGTTTTTTCAAAATGTCTAACATTGGTACACCGGCAGTACCTGTAGGTTCACCATCATCATTGGCTTTTTGAATATTCATCTCAGGACCTATTGTATATGCTGAACAGTTATGTGTTGCATCTTTATGTTCTTTTTTTATTTTGGCAATAAATGCTTTAGCGTCATCCTCACTTTGAACTGGCTTAATATGAGCAATAAATTTCGACTTACTAATTATATTTTCTATGGTGTGTTCTTTTTTAATAGTAATGATATTTTGTGTCATAATAACTCCTTAATTCATCAACTTAAGATTATTTAAACTTCATTATACACTGAAAATGACACAACAATAAATCGTTTGATTGCCATTTTCTTTTTAACAGAAATATTGTATCATGACTATGAGTATATTTGAGGAGGACGACTATGAAAATTGCTGTGATGACCGATTCTACAAGTTATCTGTCGCAAGACTTAATTGATAAATATAACATTCAAATCGCGCCATTAAGTGTGACATTTGATGATGGTAAGAATTTTACAGAAAGTAATGAAATAGCAATTGATGAATTTTATAATAAAATGGCATCGTCACAAACGATACCAACGACAAGCCAACCCGCAATTGGCGAATGGATTACAAAATATGAAATGCTAAGAGATCAAGGTTACACAGATATCATTGTCATTTGTTTATCAAGTGGAATTAGTGGTAGTTACCAATCTAGTTATCAAGCAGGAGAAATGGTTGACGGAGTTAATGTACATGCTTTCGATAGTAAACTAGCAGCGATGATTGAAGGTTGCTATGTTTTAAGAGCTATTGAAATGGTTGACGAAGGGTATGAACCACAGCATATTATTGATGATTTAACTGAGATGCGAAAACATACAGGTGCATTTTTAATTGTTGATGATTTAAAAAACTTACAAAAAAGTGGTCGAATTACTGGAGCACAAGCATGGGTTGGAACATTATTAAAAATGAAACCAGTGCTTAAATTTGAAGATGGTAAGATTATACCTGAAGAAAAAGTCCGTACTAAAAAGCGTGCAATCCAAACTCTCGAAAAGAAAGTGTTAGAAATTGTTAAGGACTACGAGGAAGTAACGTTATTTGTCATTAATGGAGATCACTATGAAGATGGTCAAGCATTATACAAAAAGTTGTTAGAAGATTGTCCTTCAAATTATCAAGTTGCATATTCAGAATTTGGTCCAGTAATTGCAGCGCATTTAGGTTCTGGTGGATTAGGTTTAGGATACGTTGGTAGAAAAATAAGATTAACATAATTATAAAATTTTAATTGAAGAGTCTACATTATGATTAAAGTTTTAAGTTTAGTATTTTAAGTATTAATATGATTTATCATTTGAATGCTGAAATTCTATAGTTAAAACATAATAATTATTAAATGTAGACTTTTTTATTGAAAAGAGGTAAATCACATCAAACATTATGGAAAATTAATACACCCACGAACGCAACTAACGACTGAGGTAATTAAAACTGAAGCTACTGGTATAACAAAAGAAGGACGATTTTATAGGTGTCTTCAATGCGGAAGTAACGAGCCTCAACATTTTTATCAATATTATTCATCAACGCTTTCAAAAATGATTGTGTATTGTCGAAATTGTATCTCACTTGGCCGTATAGATGATATAACAATATATAAAATAACTGAGAGTTTTCAGAATCCTTCGCAAGCCTATTATAATCTACCATTTGAATTATCTGCACAACAAGCATATGCTTCTGAACATATTGTTCAGGCAATTCAGAACCGGCAAACAATTTTGCTATATGCAGTTACAGGAGCTGGTAAAACAGAAATGATGTTTCAAGGTATTCAATATGCAAGACGTCAAGGAGATAACATTGCTGTAGTATCACCGCGTGTAGATGTAGTCGTGGAAATTAGCAAACGAATTCAAGACGCGTTTAAAGGAGAAAATATAGATGTCTTACATCAACAGTCACAGCAACAATTTAACGGTCATTTTGTAGTAAGTACTGTTCACCAGCTTTACCGCTTCAAAAAACATTTTGATACTATTTTTGTTGATGAAGTAGATGCTTTTCCATTAGCAATGAACAATACTTTACAACAAGCATTAATTTCATCCGCTAAAGAAATTCACACAATGACTTATATGACTGCTACACCCCCAAAGCATCTTTTAGCAACAATTCCTCGAGAAAATATTATTAAATTACCTGCACGTTTTCATAAAAAGTCACTACCAGCTCCAAAATTCCAATATTTCAAATTAAAGGAAAGTAAAATTCAGCATTCGCTGTATAAATTATTAATAGAACAAACTTCTAATAAACGTTACACACTTGTCTTTTTTAATAATATAGATATAATGATTAAAACTTTCTCGACTTATAAGAACGAAATTTCAAGATTAACATATGTACATAGTGAAGACGTTTTTCGTTTTGAAAAAGTAGAAAATTTACGAAATGGAAACTATGATGTCATTTTTACTACAACGATTTTAGAACGAGGATTCACGATGGCTAATTTGGATGTTATCGTCATCGATGCGCATCAGTTTTCTAAAGAAGCATTAATTCAAATAGCTGGAAGGGTTGGTCGTAAATTAGAATGTCCAAAAGGTAAAGTATTATATTTTCATCAAGGTGTTAGTTTAAGCATGATGCTAGCAAGAAAAGAAATCTTGCAAATGAATCGATTAGCTTTAAAAAGAGGGTGGATTGATGAATAAGTGTCTGAGTTGTGGTAGAAATATTAATGAAACTATTTCAATTTATAATTTATTTAAGAGGCCTAATAGATTATGTGAACTTTGCGAGAGTAAATGGGAACAGATGAAAATCAATCATAAAGAAAGACGATGTGAAAAATGTCTTAAATGTTTAAGTGATGAGGAAGAAATATGCTTAGATTGTGAATTTTTAGCAACACATTTTAAATTAATGGAACAATTGTATTGTGGATATAATTATAATGGGATAATGAAAGAAATTATTCATCAATTTAAATTTATGAAAGACTATTATTTATGTGAATTGTTGGCGCATTTAATTGAAATACCTTCGACAACGTATGATTATATTGTGCCAATACCTTCATCTGTATCAAATGATCAATATAGAACATTTAATCCCGTTGAAGCGGTTTTAACAGCGAAGGGAATTCATTTTGATAAGATTTTAAAAATGGTTGATCGGCCCAAACAAGCCAGTCTATCTAAAAAAGAACGACTTATAGAAGAGAATCCATTTATAGTTGATACAAGTTTAGATTTAAAAGACAAAGAAATATTACTCATTGACGATATTTATACAACAGGATTAACAATTCATCGTGCTGGGTGTAAATTATATACTACAAATATCAGAAAATTCAAAGTGTTTGCGTTTGCACGATAGCGTAAAAATGTTAAAATATAATAAAGAGTTACCAATAAAGAGGTTTAAGGAGAGATTACTATGATTAGATTTGAAATTCATGGAGATAACCTCACTATCACAGATGCTATTCGCAACTATATTGAGGAAAAAATTGGTAAGTTGGAACGTTATTTTAATGACGTACCAAATGCAGTCGCGCATGTAAAAGTTAAAACTTATTCAAATTCAGCAACTAAAATTGAAGTAACAATTCCATTGAAAAATGTAACGTTACGAGCTGAAGAGCGCAACGATGATTTATACGCAGGAATTGATTTAATTAACAATAAACTTGAAAGACAAGTTAGAAAATATAAAACACGTGTTAATCGTAAGAGCCGTGATCGTGGAGATCAAGAAGTGTTTGTTGCAGAGTTGCAAGAAATGCAAGAAACTCCAATTGACAATGAGACTTATGATGAAAACGAAATCGAAATTATTCGTTCTAAAGAATTCAGCTTAAAGCCTATGGATTCAGAAGAAGCTGTACTACAAATGAATCTTCTTGGTCATGATTTCTTTGTATTTACAGATAGAGAAACAGATGGAACAAGCATAGTTTATCGTCGTAAAGATGGTAAATATGGTTTAATTCAAACTAGCGAACAATAAATGAAATTTTAAGCACTTGTGTTCTAGCACAAGTGCTTTTTTAATTCAAAATGGTTAGTTTAATTATTTCAGGATTCACTTATGTAATTTGTTGAATGAAACATAGTGTCTATGCTAATGTTAATGGATGTATATATTTGAATGAAAAGTTAATTATAGTATGTCAGTTTATTGAACAATCCACTTAAATAATCGTAAAATAATGATGTTATATTTTACAGGGAAGTATTAATGTGTATTGAGATTATATTTAATAGTGATAAACTTGTTATCAACAGAATGTGAATGAAGTTTGTCGTAAATATATTTATATTGTTTCCTTAAATGAGTAAATAAGTATAATTTTATAACTATAAATGATAAGATATATTGTTGTAGGCCAAACAGTTTTTTAGCTAAAGGAGCGAACGAAATGGGATTTTTATCAAAAATTCTTGATGGCAATAATAAAGAAATTAAACAGTTAGGTAAACTTGCTGATAAAGTAATCGCTTTAGAAGAAAAAACGGCAATTTTAACTGATGAAGAAATTCGAAATAAAACGAAACAATTCCAAACAGAATTAGCTGACATAGAAAATGTCAAAAAACAGAATGACTATTTAGATAAAATTTTGCCAGAAGCATATGCACTAGTTAGAGAAGGTTCTAAACGTGTATTTAATATGACACCATATAAAGTTCAAATTATGGGTGGTATTGCAATTCATAAGGGCGATATCGCTGAGATGAGAACTGGTGAAGGTAAAACGTTGACAGCAACAATGCCAACTTATTTAAATGCACTTGCTGGTAGAGGCGTTCACGTTATTACAGTCAATGAATATTTATCAAGTGTTCAAAGTGAAGAAATGGCAGAATTATATAATTTCTTAGGTTTGACTGTTGGATTGAACTTAAATAGTAAGACAACTGAAGAGAAGCGCGAAGCTTATGCTCAAGATATTACTTATAGTACTAACAACGAGTTAGGTTTTGACTATTTAAGAGATAATATGGTGAATTACTCTGAAGATAGAGTTATGCGTCCTTTGCACTTTGCAATCATAGATGAGGTTGACTCGATTTTAATTGATGAAGCGCGTACACCATTGATTATTTCGGGAGAAGCTGAAAAGTCAACGTCACTTTATACACAAGCAAATGTATTTGCGAAAATGTTAAAGCAAGATGAAGATTATAAATATGATGAAAAAACAAAAGCAGTACATTTAACTGAGCAAGGTGCAGATAAAGCAGAGCGTATGTTCAAAGTTGAAAACCTATATGATGTACAAAATGTTGATGTTATTAGCCACATTAATACAGCATTACGTGCGCACGTTACATTGCAACGTGATGTAGACTATATGGTTGTTGATGGCGAAGTATTAATTGTCGACCAATTTACAGGACGTACAATGCCTGGACGTCGTTTTTCAGAAGGGTTACACCAAGCTATTGAAGCTAAAGAAGGCGTGCAAATACAAAATGAGTCTAAAACAATGGCTTCAATTACATTCCAAAACTATTTTAGAATGTACAATAAACTTGCAGGTATGACAGGTACAGCAAAAACTGAAGAAGAAGAGTTTAGAAACATTTACAATATGACAGTTACTCAAATTCCTACTAATAAACCTGTGCAGCGTAACGATAAGTCAGATTTAATTTATATTAGCCAAAAAGGTAAATTTGATGCCGTAGTTGAAGATGTTGTTGAAAAGCATAAAGCTGGACAACCAGTATTATTAGGTACAGTTGCAGTTGAAACGTCAGAATATATTTCTAACTTACTTAAAAAACGAGGCATTCGCCATGATGTATTAAACGCGAAAAACCATGAACGAGAAGCTGAAATTGTTGCAGGAGCAGGACAAAAAGGTGCAGTTACAATTGCAACTAACATGGCTGGTCGTGGTACAGATATCAAATTAGGCGAAGGTGTAGAAGAACTAGGCGGCTTAGCAGTAATAGGTACAGAACGTCATGAGTCTCGTCGTATAGATGATCAGCTTCGTGGTCGTTCTGGACGTCAAGGTGATAAAGGTGATAGTCGATTCTACTTATCATTACAAGATGAATTAATGATTCGTTTTGGTTCTGAACGTTTACAAAAAATGATGAGTCGATTAGGATTGGATGATTCTACACCGATCGAATCAAAAATGGTTTCGAGAGCTGTTGAGTCAGCGCAAAAACGTGTGGAAGGTAATAACTTCGATGCACGTAAACGTATATTAGAATATGATGAAGTGTTACGTAAACAACGTGAGATTATTTATAATGAAAGAAACAGTATAATTGATGAAGAAGATAGTTCTCAAGTTGTAGATGCAATGTTACGTTCAACGCTGCAACGTAGTATAAACTTTTATATTAATACTGCTGATGATGAGCCTGAGTATCAACCGTTTATCGACTATATTAATGATATCTTCTTACAAGAAGGCGATATAACAGAGGATGATATCAAAGGTAAAGATGCTGAAGATATCTTTGAAGTTGTATGGGCTAAAATTGAAAAAGCATATCAAGGTCAAAAAGATATTCTAGAAGACCAAATGAATGAATTTGAACGTATGATATTATTGCGTTCAATTGATAGTCATTGGACTGACCACATCGATACAATGGATCAATTGCGTCAAGGTATTCACCTACGTTCATATGCCCAACAAAATCCATTACGTGATTATCAAAACGAAGGTCATGAATTATTTGATATTATGATGCAAAATATTGAAGAAGATACATGTAAATACATTTTGAAATCTGTAGTACAAGTCGAGGATAATATTGAACGCGAAAAAACGACTGAATTTGGTGAAGCTAAACACGTTTCAGCTGAAGATGGTAAAGAAAAAGTTAAAGCACAACCAATCGTAAAAGGTGAACAAGTTGGTAGAAATGACGAATGTCCATGTGGCAGTGGTAAAAAATATAAAAATTGTCACGGTAAATAAATGATATTAATTACTCCTTCCAAGAAAACCAATATGGTATTTTTGGAAGGAGTAATTTTTTAATATCTAATGAATAAAAATTTAGTTAGAGATGTTCATGAATTCACTGATTAGTGTATATTATACTAATATTCTAGTACCTTATAATAATGAGGATTTTTATATCAAAGTATGGGAAGTAAACAAAAGTGTGTCATTCTAATTGCGACGATAAAATTTGAATGCACTTAAATTTATTATTATCGTTATTTAACTAATTTATGTTAGAATTTAACATTATAAATTGTACTAGAGTGTGACATTATTTGAATTAAAGCTAGGAGCGAAAACTATGGAATTATCAGAAATAAAACGTAATATTGATAAATATAATCAAGATTTAACACAAATTAGGGGGTCTCTTTGACTTAGAGAACAAAGAAACCAATATTCAAGAATTTGAAGAGATGATGTCTGAACCGAATTTTTGGGATAATCAGACAAAGGCTCAAGATATTATAGATAAAAATAATGCATTAAAATCAATTGTTAATGGTTATAAAACGTTACAACAAGATGTAGATGATATGGAAGCAACTTGGGAATTATTACAAGAAGAATTTGATGAAGAAATGAAAGATGATTTAGAACAAGAGGTAATTGATTTCAAAGCCAAAGTGGATGAATATGAATTACAATTACTTTTAGATGGCCCACATGATGCTAATAATGCTATTTTAGAGTTACATCCAGGCACGGGTGGTACGGAATCACAAGACTGGGCAAATATGTTATTTAGAATGTATCAACGTTATTGTGAAAAGAAAGGGTTTAAAGTTGAAACGGTTGATTATTTACCTGGAGATGAAGCTGGAATTAAAAGCGTGACATTACTTATTAAAGGACATAATGCTTATGGCTATTTAAAAGCTGAAAAAGGTGTACATCGACTTGTTAGAATTTCTCCATTCGATTCATCTGGTCGTCGCCATACATCATTTGCATCATGTGATGTGATACCTGATTTTAATAATGATGAAATAGAAATTGAAATCAATCCAGATGACATTACAGTAGATACATTTAGAGCCTCTGGTGCAGGTGGACAACATATTAATAAGACAGAATCAGCTATTCGAATTACCCATCATCCGTCTGGTATCGTAGTTAATAACCAAAATGAACGATCTCAAATTAAAAACCGTGAAGCGGCAATGAAAATGCTGAAGTCTAAATTATATCAATTAAAATTAGAAGAACAGGCACGTGAAATGGCTGAAATTCGTGGTGAACAAAAAGAAATAGGGTGGGGAAGTCAGATTAGATCGTATGTTTTCCATCCATATTCAATGGTTAAAGATCATCGTACAAACGAAGAAACTGGTAAAGTCGATGCTGTAATGGATGGAGAAATAGGTCCATTCATTGAATCATATTTGAGACAAACAATGTCACATGACTAAATTATATGTTAAACCGAGACCGTATTTGGTTTCGGTTTTTTGTGTGTAAATAAGAAATTTTCAGTTCTAATGAGGCTCACAAATAGAAAAATGAGATTATGAATAAATTAGTACAATTTATTTTTTAAATCGGTGGATGGACCTTTTTGAATGATGTATTTATTTATAGAAAACATGTAGAGTACATTAAGAAATATTACCTATTACTAAATTTACAGCTAGAAATAAAGTTGTGAAAGCGTTACCGAATCGTTGAAATCAAAATGTTTTACACTAAAATATGTGTTAGTAAGATTTTTGTATTGTTAACCATTTGATTACATCGTCATAACAATAGCTTTTGATAAAATGTATTGTGCTATAGTATTTTCATACTTAAAATACTAACAGCAAAGGAATGACAACAAGATGAAGAAAACTCTTACAGTGACAGTTTCGTCAGTGTTAGCTTTTTTAGCTTTTAATAATGCAGCACATGCACAACAACAAGGCACAGTGGTTAAATCACCAATTAAACATAATTATGTATCAGATGTTCAAGCTCAAACACAATCTCAAACAACATACACAGTTGTTCCTGGAGATTCATTATATAAAATTGCATTAGAGCATCATTTAACATTGAATCAATTATACTCATACAATCCTGGTGTAACACCATTAATTTTCCCTGGTGACGTACTTTCATTAGTACCTCAAAATAAAGCACAACAAGTTAAGGTTGTTAAAACACCAGTAAGTAAAGCAACTCAAAGAACAAAGTCAACACAGCAACCTGCTAAGCAAATTTCAAAACATGTAGCAACTAAGCAAACTGCTGCTAAATCAGTTAATGTTGCATATAAACCTGTGAAATCACACACAGTAGCATCAAATAAACCAGTTGCACATTACTACAATAAATCTGTTGCGAATAGAGGTAATTTATACGCATATGGAAACTGCACGTATTATGCGTTTGATCGCCGTGCACAATTAGGTAGAAGTATTGGTAGTCTATGGGGTAATGCAAACAATTGGAATTATGCAGCGAAAAGTGCAGGATTTAAAGTAGATAAAACACCAGAAGTTGGTGCTATTTTCCAAACTGCTGCTGGTCCATATGGTCATGTTGGTGTAGTTGAATCAGTAAATCCTAACGGAACAATAACAGTATCTGAAATGAACTATGCAGGATTTAATGTAAAATCTTCTAGAACAATTTTAAATCCAGGTAAATATAATTATATTCACTAATTTGATATTAAATCATCCTCTTTGCCTATTTTTTGAAATGGGTTAGGAGGATTTTTTTGTTATAATATGTACGAAGTTAAACAATTAAGATATTTAAATGATATTTAATTGAATGATATGTAAAAAGAAAGTATAATTTATGATTAAATAATAAGGAGGTAATTGAAATGGGTGTACATCAATATTTTAAAAGATTATCAGACATGGAAAGACTTATAAGATTACCTGGAAAATTTAAATATTTTGAACATAACGTTGCGGCACACTCCTTTAAAGTAACTAAAATTGCTCAGTATTTAGCGACTGTAGAAGAATATCATGGAAAAGAAATAAATTGGAAAAGTTTATATGAAAAAGCATTAAATCATGATTTTGCGGAAGTGTTTACTGGTGATATTAAAACGCCAGTGAAATACGCAAGCAGTGAATTGAAAAAACTATTTTCACAAGTTGAAGAAGAAATGGTAGAAACATTTATAGAGGAAGAAATTCCATTGCCATATAGAGAAGTTTATAAACTACGATTGCAAGAAGGTAAGGATGATTCTTTAGAAGGACAAATACTTTCAGTTGCAGATAAAATCGATTTATTATACGAAACATTCGGAGAGATTCAAAAACGCAATCCTGAAGAATTATTTTTTGAAATTTATGCAATGAGCTTAGAAACAATTATTCAATTCGATCATTTAGCTTCTGTACAAGATTTCATCAATAATATCATTCCGGAAATGTTAACTGAAAACTTCATTCCTAAAACAGAATTAAGAGAAACTACCATGAACATTTTAAACAAAAGAAAAGAGGAAAATGAATGATATGGTATATTAGCGCTGCATTCTTTCCATGTGTCTTAGTAGTGTTATTTAGTGTATTAACAAGAAGTAAATGGGTTGGTACAACACTAACATTGATATTAATAGGAGCTTCCATATATAAGGAATACTTTCATAATGAGTGGATTATCTTTATTGATGTAGTATCACTATTGGCAGGTTATCTTATAATAGATCAGCTTGAGTTTCATAAGCATCAAGATGGAGACAGCTAATTTTAACCTAAGTAAAAGGGTAAAACAAATTAATTGAAACAATAAGATGAATGATATAAAGTGTATATGCACACAAAATATAACTAGATAAATGAATTGATTAAATGCAAGCATAGTTAGAACAACTATGTTTGTTTTTCTTTGCATTAAAATATTACGAACAAATGTTTGCTTTTTTAGCATTTGTTTTGATAAAATATGATGTAAGAACGAGCAAATTTGAACGGGTATATAAATAACACGATAAATAGGAGGCGTATGCAACAATGGTTGAACATTATCCTTTTAAAATACATTCTGAATTTGAGCCTCAAGGTGACCAACCACAAGCAATTAAAGAAATTGTACAAGGTATTCAAGAAGGTAAGAGGCATCAGACACTATTAGGTGCTACTGGTACTGGTAAAACATTTACTATGAGTAATGTAATTAAAGAAGTTGGTAAACCGACTTTAATCATCGCACATAATAAAACATTAGCAGGTCAATTATATAGTGAATTCAAAGAATTTTTCCCAGAAAACAGAGTAGAATACTTCGTGAGCTATTATGATTATTATCAACCTGAAGCATATGTTCCATCTACAGATACATTCATTGAAAAAGATGCATCCATAAATGATGAAATAGATCAATTACGTCACTCAGCTACAAGTGCATTGTTTGAGCGTGATGATGTAATAATTATTGCAAGTGTAAGTTGTATATATGGTTTAGGTAATCCTGAAGAATATAAAGATTTAGTAGTAAGTGTCCGTGTTGGTATGGAAATGGATAGAAGTGAGTTACTTAGAAAACTTGTAGATGTTCAATATACACGTAACGATATCGACTTCCAACGTGGTACTTTTCGAGTTCGTGGTGATGTTGTAGAAATATTCCCAGCTTCAAAAGAAGAGTTGTGCATTAGGGTTGAATTTTTTGGAGATGAAATAGATCGAATAAGAGAAGTTAACTATTTAACAGGGGAAGTTTTAAAGGAACGAGAGCATTTTGCGATCTTCCCAGCGTCTCACTTCGTAACGCGTGAAGAAAAAATGAAAGTTGCAATAGAACGTATTGAAAAAGAATTAGAAGAACGATTAAAGGAATTGCGTGATGAAAATAAATTATTAGAAGCACAGCGCCTAGAGCAAAGAACTAATTATGATTTAGAAATGATGAGAGAAATGGGATTCTGTTCAGGAATTGAAAATTATTCCGTACATTTAACATTACGTCCACTAGGTTCAACACCTTATACATTATTAGATTATTTTGGGGATGACTGGTTAGTAATGATTGACGAATCACATGTGACATTACCTCAAGTTAGAGGTATGTATAATGGAGACAGAGCACGTAAACAAGTACTTGTAGACCATGGTTTCAGGTTGCCTAGTGCTTTGGACAATAGACCACTTAAATTTGAAGAATTTGAAGAAAAGACGAAACAGTTAGTATATGTTTCGGCAACACCAGGACCTTATGAAATAGAACATACAGATAAAATGGTTGAACAAATTATTCGTCCAACAGGTTTACTAGATCCTAAAATTGAAGTTAGACCTACTGAAAATCAAATCGATGACTTAATAAGTGAAATACAAGCAAGAGTTGAACGAAATGAAAGAGTTTTAGTAACAACGCTTACTAAAAAAATGAGTGAAGATTTGACAACATATATGAAAGAGGCAGGTATTAAAGTTAACTACTTGCATTCGGAAATTAAGACATTAGAGCGAATTGAAATAATTAGAGATTTACGTATGGGTACGTATGATGTCATTGTAGGTATTAATTTATTGAGAGAGGGTATTGATATACCAGAGGTCTCTTTAGTTGTGATTTTAGATGCAGATAAAGAAGGCTTTTTGCGTTCAAATAGATCATTAATTCAAACAATTGGTAGAGCTGCACGTAATGAAAAAGGTGAAGTCATAATGTATGCTGATAAAATGACGGATTCGATGAAATATGCAATTGATGAAACGCAACGTCGTCGTGATATTCAAATGAAGCATAATGAAAAACATGGCATTACGCCTAAAACCATCAATAAAAAGATTCATGATTTAATTAGTGCAACTGTTGAAAATGATGAAAATAATGATAAAGAACAAACTGTAATACCTAAGAAAATGACAAAAAAAGAACGACAAAAAACTATCGAAAATATAGAAAAAGAAATGAAACAAGCAGCGAAGGATTTAGATTTCGAGAGAGCTACAGAATTAAGAGATATGTTATTTGAATTAAAAGCAGAAGGGTGACAAGTAAATGAAAGAACCATCTATAGTAGTAAAAGGTGCTCGTGCGCATAACTTGAAAGACATTGATATTGAATTACCCAAAAATAAATTAATAGTAATGACTGGTTTGTCAGGGTCAGGTAAATCTTCATTAGCATTTGATACAATCTATGCTGAAGGTCAACGTCGTTACGTTGAATCATTAAGTGCCTATGCGCGTCAATTTTTAGGTCAAATGGATAAACCTGATGTTGATACGATTGAAGGATTATCACCAGCAATTTCAATAGATCAAAAAACAACGAGTAAGAACCCAAGATCTACTGTAGCTACGGTAACAGAAATATATGATTATATTCGTCTGTTATATGCACGTGTAGGTAAGCCATATTGTCCAAATCACAATATAGAAATTGAATCTCAAACGGTACAACAAATGGTTGACCGTATAATGGATTTACATACACGTACAAAGATTCAATTATTAGCACCTGTCATCTCTCATCGTAAAGGTAGTCATGAAAAGCTAATAGAAGATATCGGCAAAAAAGGATATGTACGTCTAAGAATTGACGGAGATATTGTTGATGTAAATGAAGTGCCAGCATTAGATAAAAATAAAAATCACACAATTGAGGTTGTTGTCGATCGTTTAGTTGTAAAAGAGGGCATTGAAACACGACTGGCTGACTCTATTGAAACAGCACTTGAACTTGCTGAAGGTCAATTAACTGTTGATGTTATCGATGGTGAAGACTTAAAATTTTCCGAAAACCATGCATGCCCAATTTGTGGCTTTTCAATAGGAGAATTAGAACCAAGAATGTTTAGTTTTAATAGCCCATTTGGTGCATGTCCGACCTGTGATGGTTTAGGCCAAAAGTTAACAGTAGATGTTGATTTAGTGGTACCAGATAAAGATAAAACATTAAATGAAGGTGCCATTGAACCATGGATACCTACAAGTTCTGATTTTTATCCAACTTTATTAAAGCGTGTTTGTGAAGTATATAAAATTAATATGGATAAGCCATTTAAAAAGTTAACAGAGCGACAACGTGATATTTTATTATATGGTTCAGGTGAAAAAGAAATAGAGTTTACGTTTACTCAACGTCAAGGTGGGACTAGAAAAAGAACGATGGTATTTGAAGGCGTTGTTCCAAATATTAGTCGTCGATTCCATGAATCTCCATCAGAATATACACGTGAAATGATGAGTAAATATATGACAGAATTACCATGTGAAACTTGTCACGGGCAACGATTAAGTCGGGAGGCTTTATCGGTGTATGTAGGTGGATTAAACATTGGAGAAGTTGTTGAGTATTCAATTAGTCAAGCATTAAACTATTATGAAAACATTAATTTGTCAGAACAAGATCAAGCGATTGCTAATCAAATACTAAAAGAAATTATTTCTCGATTAACATTTTTAAATAATGTAGGATTGGAATATTTAACGTTAAATAGATCTTCTGGAACGTTATCGGGTGGTGAAGCACAACGTATTCGATTGGCAACACAAATAGGATCCCGATTAACAGGTGTATTATATGTATTGGATGAACCTTCAATTGGTCTTCATCAGAGAGATAATGATCGATTAATAAATACTCTCAAAGAAATGAGAGATTTAGGAAATACTTTAATCGTAGTAGAACATGACGATGATACGATGAGGGCAGCTGATTATTTGGTTGATATTGGCCCTGGTGCCGGTGAACATGGTGGTCAAATTGTTTCTAGTGGTACGCCTCAGAAAGTAATGAAAGATAAAAAGTCTTTAACAGGTCAATATTTAAGTGGGAAAAAACGAATTGAAGTTCCAGAATACCGTAGACCTGCTTCAGATCGTAAAATTTCGATTCGTGGTGCAAGAAGTAATAATCTTAAAGGTGTGGATGTAGACATACCATTATCAATCATGACAGTAGTAACTGGTGTATCAGGATCTGGTAAAAGTTCTTTAGTGAATGAAGTATTATACAAATCATTAGCACAAAAAATTAATAAATCAAAAGTTAAACCGGGATTATACGACAAAATTGAAGGTATTGATCAATTAGATAAAATTATCGATATTGACCAATCTCCAATCGGTAGAACGCCACGTTCTAATCCGGCAACGTATACAGGTGTATTTGATGATATACGCGATGTATTTGCGCAAACGAATGAAGCTAAAATTCGTGGTTATCAAAAAGGACGTTTTAGTTTTAACGTAAAAGGTGGGCGTTGTGAAGCTTGTAAAGGCGACGGTATTATTAAAATTGAAATGCATTTTCTACCTGACGTATATGTGCCATGTGAAGTATGTGATGGTAAACGATACAACCGCGAAACGTTAGAAGTAACATATAAGGGTAAAAATATCGCAGACATTTTGGAAATGACTGTGGAAGAAGCAACGCAATTTTTTGAAAATATACCTAAGATTAATCGTAAGCTTCAAACGCTTGTGGATGTTGGACTAGGCTATGTAACGTTAGGTCAACAAGCTACAACATTATCTGGTGGTGAAGCACAGCGTGTAAAACTTGCTTCAGAATTGCATAAACGTTCTACTGGACGATCAATTTACATTTTAGATGAACCAACGACTGGATTACATGTTGATGACATTAGTAGGTTATTAAAGGTATTGAATCGATTAGTTGAAAATGGTGATACTGTAGTTATAATTGAGCATAATTTAGATGTGATTAAAACTGCTGATTATATTATTGATTTAGGACCTGAAGGTGGAAATGGTGGCGGTACGATTGTAGCAACAGGTACGCCAGAGGATATTGCACAAACAGAAGCATCATATACAGGTAAATATTTAAAAGAAGTACTTGAACGAGATAAACAATATACTGAAAATAAATAATAATAAAAGAAGTGGAAGATGTTATTTGGAGATCTTTCACTTCTTTTTATATTGTGATATACGAACATCATTATTTAAGATTGTTGAAATGAAGTATGTTAATATAGGGTCAAAAATAGACTAGCTAACTATAAATAAGTAATGAATTTGTTATTAATATTCAATATAACAGAAGGCAATGCTTCTAATTTCTTAGTCATTTTATGATGCAATGAATTTAAGAATAAATGAATGGTATTAATAGTGACTTGCAAAACATTAATAATAATGAACAATTAATATTTATTTTAGCTTTTCAATGTAGATTGTTGTCATATTTTTGATATGATAATAGGAGATGTAAGAGAAGGGATAAATATAATTGAGGTGAACCCATGTTAACGACAGAAAAACTAGTTGAAACGTTAAAGTTAGATTTAATCGCTGGTGAAGAAGGTTTGTCAAAGCCAATTAAAAATGCAGATATATCAAGACCAGGCTTAGAAATGGCAGGCTATTTTTCACATTATGCTTCAGATAGAATACAACTATTAGGAACTACCGAATTATCATTTTATAATTTATTGCCGGATAAAGACCGAGCAGGACGTATGCGTAAACTTTGTAGACCGGAAACACCGGCAATTATTGTCACTCGTGGTTTGCAACCGCCAGAAGAACTTGTAGAAGCTGCAAAAGAATTAAATACACCTTTAATAATTGCTAAAGATGCGACAACAAGTTTAATGAGTCGTTTAACAACATTTTTAGAGCATGCATTAGCGAAAACAACATCTTTACATGGTGTTTTAGTAGATGTATATGGTGTGGGAGTTTTAATTACTGGTGATTCTGGAATTGGTAAAAGTGAGACTGCATTAGAATTAGTGAAACGCGGTCACAGATTAGTTGCCGATGACAATGTAGAAATCCGTCAAATTAATAAAGATGAATTAATCGGGAAACCACCAAAGTTAATCGAACATTTATTAGAAATCCGTGGGTTAGGTATTATTAATGTTATGACTTTATTTGGTGCGGGCTCTATTTTAACGGAGAAGCGAATTAGATTAAATATTAATTTGGAAAACTGGAATAAACAAAAGTTATATGATCGCGTAGGATTGAATGAGGAAACATTAAGTATTCTAGATACTGAAATTACGAAGAAAACAATTCCAGTTAGACCTGGTAGAAACGTAGCAGTTATTATCGAAGTTGCAGCAATGAATTATCGATTAAATATTATGGGTATTAATACTGCAGAAGAATTTAGCGAACGTTTGAATGAAGAAATTATCAAGAACAGTCATAAGAGTGAGGAGTAGGTTGAATGAATGTTGTATTTAACTATATAGATCCTGTGGCGTTCAACTTAGGACCACTTAGTGTACGATGGTATGGCATTATTATTGCTATTGGTATATTACTTGGCTACTTTGTTGCACAAAGAGCACTTGTTAAAGCAGGATTACATAAAGATACATTAGTAGATATCATTTTTTACAGTGCTTTATTTGGATTTATTGTCGCACGAATATATTTTGTCATTTTCCAATGGCCATATTACGCGGAAAATCCTGGTGAAATTATTAAAATTTGGCATGGTGGTATAGCAATTCATGGCGGCTTAATTGGTGGCTTTATTGCTGGTGTCATTGTATGTAAAATTAAAAATTTAAATCCATTCCAAATAGGTGACATTGTTGCACCGAGCATAATTTTAGCGCAAGGTATTGGACGTTGGGGTAATTTTATGAATCATGAGGCACATGGCGGTCCTGTATCACGTGCATTTTTAGAACAATTACATTTGCCCAATTTTATAATTGAAAATATGTATATTAATGGTCAATATTACCATCCAACATTTTTATATGAATCGATTTGGGATGTGGCTGGATTTATCATCCTAGTAAATATTCGAAAACATTTAAAACTAGGTGAGACATTCTTTTTATATCTAACATGGTATTCAATTGGAAGATTCTTTATTGAAGGTTTACGTACTGATAGTTTGATGTTAACTAGTAATATAAGAATTGCACAAGTTGTATCAATCATTTTAATCTTGGTAAGTATTAGCTTGATTGTGTACAGAAGAGTAAAATATAATCCGCCTATTTATAGTAGTGTAGGACCACTTACATGGCCTACAAAAAAAGTGAAGTAGTGATATTTTGAGAAAATTTTTGTCTAAAACGTATCATCATGTAAATCCTTTGTGGCATGTTTATCGACTTGTTAAATTTCCGAAGGTATTGAAAAATACAATCATTATAGAAATTGCAAAATTTATTCCAAGTATGTCATTAAAAAGGTATGTGTATCATCGTTTTTTAAATATGAAGATCGGTAAACAAACGTCAATAGCATATAAAGTAATGATGGATATATTTTACCCAGAATTAATTACAATTGGCAGTAATAGTGTAATCGGATATAATGTAACGATATTAACGCATGAAGCCTTAGTTGAAGAGTTTAGATATGGCCCTGTATTTATTGGATCAAATACTTTAATAGGTGCAAATTCAACAATTTTACCTGGAGTAAAGATTGGAAATCACGTTAAAATTGCAGCGGGTACAGTAGTATCAAAGGATGTACCAGATAACGTAATGGCATATGGCAACCCTATGTATATAAAAAATGATTAGGAGGTGACAATTGCATGACGCAACGGAACAATAAAGTAATTTCGATGACTTTTGATGATGCTTTTTATCGAAAAATGGCTAGTCAAAAATTTAAGCAAAGAGAATATAAACGAGCTGCTGAATATTTTGAAAAAGTGTTAGAATTGTCACCTGATGATCTGGAAATTCAAATTGATTATGCACAGTGTCTTGTGCAACTTGGTATTGCTAAAAAAGCAGAACATTTATTTTACGACAATATTATTTATAATAGGCATTTAGAAGATAGCTATTATGAATTGAGTCAGCTTAACATTGAACTTAATGAACCAAACAAGGCATTCTTGTTTGGTATTAATTATGTATTTGTTAGCGATGATCAAGAATACAGAGATGAATTAGAGCAAATGTTTGATGTGAAGTATGAAAATGAGGAGCAAATTGAGCTTGAAGCCCAATTATTTGCAGTACAAATATTGTTCCAATATCTTTTTTCGCAAGGGCGTTTGAAGGATGCCAAAAATTATGTTCTACATCAACCACAACAAGTTCAAGATCATCGTGTCGTTCGCAATTTATTGGCGATGTGTTATTTATATCTTGGCGAATATGACACAGCAAAAACACTATATGAAGCACTTTTAAATGAAGATAGTACTGATATTTATGCTTTATGTCATTACACACTGTTGCTTTATAATACTAAAGAAAATGAACAATACCAAAAATACTTAAAGATACTAAACAAAGTTGCTCCGATGAATGATGATGAAAGTTTTAAATTAGGAATTGTATTAAGTTATTTAAAGCAGTATCGTGCATCACAACAGTTGCTGTATCCGTTATATAAAAAGGGCAAATTTTTATCCATACAAATGTTTAACGCGTTAGCATACAATTATTATTATTTAGGTGATAAAGAAGAAAGTCATTATTTTTGGGAACGATTGACGCAAATTTCTAAAGTAGAAGTTGGACATGCACCTTGGGTAATTGAACATAGTAAAGAGGTATTTGAACATAAAATATTACCGATGTTAGTAAGTGATGATAGCCACTATCGTTTGTACGGGATTTTCTTATTAAACGAATTAAATGGTCGAGAAATTGTCATGACCGAAAGTATTTGGCAGGTACTGGAAAATCTTAATAACTATGAAAAGTTATATTTGACGTATTTAGTTCAAGGTTTAACATTAAATAAATTGGATTTTATACATCGTGGTTTAATCTTACTTTATCATAATGAGTTATTTTCAAATAATAATGATTTGATGGTTGCATGGATTAATCAAGCCGAGCTGATTATTGCAGAAAAAGTAGATTTAACTGATGTAGAGCCATATATTGGTGCGTTTCTATATTTATATTTTAAAAATGAACCGCAAAATATAACTAAAAAGCAAATCGCAACATGGCTAGATATAACACAATATAAACTGAATAAAATGATAGAATTTCTCTTGAGCATATAGATTTATGAAAAGTTAGATTTATTATATAATGCGCATAATGATTAATAATGAGGAGGCGTTGTTAAAATGACTGAAGTAGATTTTGACATAGCAATTATCGGTGCAGGTCCAGCTGGTATGACAGCAGCAGTGTACGCATCACGTGCAAATTTAAAAACAGTTATGATTGAAAGAGGTATTCCAGGTGGTCAAATGGCCAATACAGAAGAAGTGGAAAACTTCCCTGGCTTTGAAATGATTACAGGTCCAGATTTATCTACAAAAATGTTTGAACATGCTAAAAAGTTTGGTGCGGTTTATCAATATGGTGATATTAAATCTGTAGAAGACAAAGGTGACTACAAAGTCATTAATTTTGGTAATAAAGAATTAACCGCTAAAGCAGTCATTATTGCTACAGGTGCAGAATATAAAAAAATCGGTGTACCAGGTGAGCAAGAACTTGGAGGACGTGGTGTAAGTTATTGTGCAGTATGTGATGGTGCATTCTTTAAAAACAAACGCTTATTCGTTATTGGTGGTGGTGACTCAGCAGTTGAGGAAGGTACATTCCTTACTAAATTTGCTGATAAAGTTACAATTGTACACCGTCGTGATGAGTTACGTGCACAACGTATTTTACAAGATAGAGCCTTCAAAAACGATAAAATAGATTTTATTTGGAGCCATACACTTAAATCAATTAATGAAAAAGATGGTAAAGTTGGATCAGTTACTTTAGTATCTACAAAAGATGGCTCAGAAGAAACACATGACGCAGATGGTATATTCATTTATATTGGTATGAAACCATTAACAACACCATTCAAAGACTTAGGTATTACAAACGATGTAGGCTATATTGTTACAAAAGACGATATGACAACATCTGTACCAGGTATATTTGCAGCAGGAGATGTTCGTGATAAAGGTTTACGTCAAATTGTTACTGCAACTGGTGACGGAAGTATTGCAGCGCAAAGTGCAGCTGAATATATTGAACATTTAAATGATCAAGCATAAGGATTTAATTTAATTAGAAAGTGATATTGTGTTTTAGTTACACAAATATTTTATCGAAAACTAGAACTTTGTACGTATTAAATATGCGTTTCAATGAGTTCTAGTTTTTTTCTATGTTATATTAAAGTTATAACTTAACATGTGGATAAGCTTAACAATCCACAACTTGTAAATGATGTATATTTTTTAAAAATTAATCTATGTATAGTTAAAATAAAAACATATCTTTGCTTAAATTTCTCATAGACAATTAAAATTAACATCAAGAAATACGTTTTGGCGGTGAATAATTATGGATAACAATGAAAAAGAAAAAAGTAAAAGTGAATTATTAGTTGTAACAGGTCTATCTGGAGCAGGGAAATCGTTAGTCATACAAAGTTTAGAGGATATGGGGTACTTTTGTGTAGATAACTTACCACCAGTATTATTACCTAAATTTGTAGAATTAATGGAACAAGGCAATCCTTCATTAAGAAAAGTTGCAATTGCAATTGATTTAAGAGGTAAGGAATTGTTCAATTCACTTGTTGCAGTAGTTGATAGAATCAAAAGTGAAAGTGACGTTATTGTAGATGTCATGTTTTTAGAAGCAAATACTGAAAAATTAATTTCAAGATATAAAGAAACACGTCGTGCGCATCCGTTAATGGAACAAGGTAAACGATCATTAATCGATGCTATAAATGACGAAAGGGAGCATTTATCACAAATTAGAAGTATTGCTAACTTTGTTATAGATACGACAAAATTATCTCCTAAAGAATTAAAAGAGCGTATTCGTCGATATTATGAAGACGAAGAGTTTGAAACATTCACAATTAATGTTACGAGTTTTGGCTTTAAACATGGAATACAAATGGATGCTGATTTAGTGTTTGATGTTAGATTTTTACCAAATCCATATTATGTTGTAGATTTAAGACCATTAACAGGATTAGATGAAGACGTATATAATTATGTGATGAAATGGAAAGAAACAGAGATTTTCTTTGAAAAATTAACTGATTTGTTAGATTTTATGATACCTGGGTATAAAAAAGAAGGAAAATCTCAGTTAGTAATTGCCATTGGTTGTACGGGTGGACAGCACCGATCAGTAGCATTAGCTGAACGACTTGGTAATTATTTAAATGAAGTATTCGAATATAATGTTTATGTGCATCATAGAGACGCACATATTGAAAGTGGCGAGAAAAAATGAGACAAATCAAAGTTGTACTTATAGGTGGTGGCACTGGCTTATCGGTCATGGCTAGGGGATTGAGGGAATTCCCAATTGATATTACAGCAATTGTAACGGTTGCTGATAATGGCGGAAGTACAGGTAAAATTAGGGACGAAATGGATATACCAGCACCAGGAGACATCAGGAATGTAATCGCAGCTTTAAGTGATTCTGAGTCCGTACTAAGCCAACTTTTCCAGTATCGTTTTGAAGAAAACCAAATTAGCGGGCATTCATTAGGTAATCTTTTAATTGCTGGCATGACAAATATTACGAATGATTTTGGTCATGCGATTAAAGCGCTAAGTAAAATTTTGAATATAAAAGGTAGAGTTATACCTTCAACTAATACAAGTGTACAATTAAATGCTGTCATGGAGGATGGCGAAATTGTATATGGTGAAACGAATATTCCAAAAAAACATAAAAAAATAGAACGTGTATTTTTAGAACCTAGTGACGTGCAACCTATGGAAGAAGCAATAGATGCTTTAAGAGAAGCAGATTTAATCGTTTTAGGGCCAGGATCTTTATATACAAGTGTGATTTCTAACCTGTGTGTCAATGGTATATCAGATGCGTTAATTCATTCTGATGCACCTAAACTATATGTTTCAAATGTCATGACACAACCTGGAGAAACTGATGGTTATAGTGTCAAAGACCATATTGATGCCATTCATAGACAAGCTGGACAACCATTTATTGATTATGTCATATGTAGCACGCAAACATTTAATAATCAAGTGTTGAAAAAATATGATGAAAAACATTCTGAACCAGTAGTAGTAGATAAACTAGAACTTGAAAATCAAAATATTAATGTGAAAACTTCTTCAAATTTAGTTGAAATTTCAGATGATCATTTAGTAAGGCATAATACTAAAGTTTTATCGACAATGATTTATGACATAGCTTTAGAATTAATAAGTACTATTCCTTTCGTGCCACGTGATAAACGTAAATAATATTGAACGTGTACATATTATGATATGATAATAGGGCTGTGTTTATTAAATGAACAATGACGATGGTTTGTATAAGAATCATGTTATAAATTAGAAAGGAATGACTGTACGATGAGCTTTGCATCAGAAATGAAAAATGAATTAACGAGAATAGACGTCGATGAAATGAATGCAAAAGCAGAGCTCAGTGCATTAATTCGAATGAATGGTGCGCTTAGTCTTTCAAATCAACAATTTGTCATCAATGTACAAACTGAAAACGCTACGACAGCAAGACGAATTTATTCTTTAATCAAACGAGTCTTCAATGTTGAAGTTGAAATTTTAGTTCGTAAAAAGATGAAACTTAAAAAGAATAACATTTATATTTGTCGTACAAAAATGAAAGCGAAAGAGATTCTTGATGAGTTAGGCATTTTAAAAAATGGCGTTTTTACGCATGAAATTGATCAATCAATGATACAAGATGATGAAATGAGACGTAGCTATTTGCGCGGGGCTTTTTTAGCGGGTGGCTCAGTTAATAACCCTGAAACTTCATCATATCATTTGGAAATTTATTCCCAAAATGAAAGTCACGCTGAAGGTTTAACGAAACTAATGAATAGTTATGAACTAAATGCAAAACATTTAGAGCGAAAAAAGGGTAGTATAACGTATTTAAAAGAAGCTGAAAAAATTTCGGACTTCCTTAGTTTAATTGGAGGCTATCAAGCCTTACTAAAATTTGAAGATGTGCGTATTGTTAGAGATATGCGTAATTCTGTTAACCGACTTGTTAATTGCGAAACGGCAAATTTAAATAAAACGGTTAGTGCGGCTATGAAGCAAGTTGAAAGTATTCAATTAATTGATAAAGAAATCGGCATTGAAAATTTGCCAGACAGACTTAGAGAGATTGCTAGGCTTAGAGTTGAACATCAAGAGATATCATTGAAAGAACTTGGAGAAATGGTGTCTACGGGGCCGATTTCAAAGTCTGGCGTGAATCACAGACTAAGAAAATTAAACGATTTAGCTGATAAAATTAGAAATGGCGATCAAATAGAATTATAAGTAAAATAGGTATTTTTGGTAGCAAACTATCAAAAATACCTTTTGATGTTTTTAAACACTTAATGAATATGGAGAAAATTAAATAATCAAACGTTGCTAAATTTTGTATACTTATGTTGAGTTCCTGAAAAGTCCCTGTGTGACTCGCAAAACCCAAATCTAAAGAAAAAGAATCCCGACAATGCAGGATTCTTTGTATTGAAAAGTATTGTATTTTATTAAAATGCCTCCTTGAAGGGAATTGAACCCCTATCTTAAGAACCGGAATCTTACGTGTTATCCATTACACTACAAGGAGTAAAAATGATAATCATATTTCTGTACTATAAGAAGCAAAATAAGTACAATCTAAAATAGATAATATCAGTTTACAAAGGAAAGATAAAAGCGTCAAACAAAGTGTTAATTTAAAATCAAAGTGTTTGACCAAATTTGACTTAATATGTAAAATAATGAGTAACAGTTATTACAAGGAGGAAATATAGATGAATTTAATTCCTACAGTTATTGAAACAACAAATCGCGGTGAACGTGCATATGATATATACTCACGTTTATTAAAAGACCGTATCATTATGTTAGGTTCACAAATTGATGACAACGTAGCAAATTCAATCGTATCACAGTTATTATTTTTACAAGCACAAGATTCAGAGAAAGATATTTATTTATACATTAATTCACCGGGTGGAAGTGTAACAGCTGGTTTTGCAATTTATGATACAATCCAACACATTAAACCAGATGTACAAACAATTTGTATTGGTATGGCTGCATCTATGGGTTCATTCTTATTAGCAGCAGGTGCAAAAGGTAAACGTTTTGCATTACCAAATGCTGAAGTAATGATTCACCAACCATTAGGTGGAGCACAAGGGCAAGCAACTGAAATCGAAATTGCTGCAAATCATATTTTAAAAACACGTGAAAAATTAAACCGCATTTTATCAGAACGTACTGGTCAAAGTATTGAAAAAATTCAAAAAGACACAGATCGTGATAACTTCTTAACTGCAGAAGAAGCTAAAGAATATGGCTTAATTGATGAAGTTATGATACCAGAAACAAAATAATTAATTACTAGAAGTAGGCTGAATGGCCTACTTTTTATTTTTCATTATTAAATCTCGATAAATTGAGCTTAATCTATTGACTGATTTTGAAAAAACATGGGTAAAACATATAAATATATGTTCAATAAAGTTGAGCACATATTTTCACAATCTAAAATAAAGACAAAAGGGTGATTTCATGAAAGGCATTGAATTATTAAATAATCCATTTTTAAACAAAGGAACTGCTTTTACTAATGAAGAAAGAAAACAATTAGGTTTAGAAGGTTTGCTTCCGGCTAATGTACGTACATTAGAAGAACAAACTGAACAATGCTATGAGCAATTTAAAGCAAAACAAACTGATTTTGAGAAACGATTGTTTTTAATGGCAATTTTCAATCGTAATCGTACATTGTTTTATAAACTAACATCTGAGCATTTAGTTGAATTTATGCCAATTATTTATGATCCTGTTATAGCACAATCAATTGAACAATATAATGAAAATTTCAGTAGACCTCAAGATGCAGCATTTTTATCAGTAGATCGACCAAACAATATTGAACAAGAATTAAAAAACGTGGCAAATGGTAGAGATATTCGTTTAATCGTTGTGACAGATGCTGAAGGTATTTTAGGTATCGGAGATTGGGGTGTTGATGGTGTAGACATCGCAATTGGAAAATTAATGGTCTATACCGCGGCAGCAGGGATTAATCCATCTCAAGTTTTGCCAGTTTCTTTAGATGTCGGTACAAATAACGAAAAATTACTAAATGATGAACTTTATTTAGGTAATCGTCATAAACGTGTAGACGATGAAACGTATTATGATTTTGTAGATAAATTTGTAAGTGCAGTACGTAAGGAATATCCAAATGCATTATTACATTGGGAAGATTTTGGAAGAGGTCATGCTAAAAATATATTAGATAAATATGAGAATGTGCTACCAACATTTAATGATGACATTCAAGGAACAGGAATTGTTGTATTAGCTGGTGTATTAGGTGCATTAAACATTACTAAGAAAGACTTTACGAAACAGAAGTTTTTAGTTTATGGTGGCGGCACAGCTGGTATGGGTATTACTAATATTTTAAAAAATGAAATGATTAAACAAGGTGCCACAGAAGCGGAAGCACATCAACGTTTCTATATTATGGATAAGCAAGGCTTATTATTTGATGATATGAATGACTTAACTGATGCACAAAAAGATTTCGCTAAAAATAGAGATAAATTTTCAAACTCAGTAAATTGGAAAGATTTACATGAAGTAGTCGAACAGGTTGAACCAACAGTATTAATCGGTACATCAACACAAGCAGGTGCGTTTACAGAAGACGTAGTTAAAGCAATGTTGAAATATGAGGAACGTCCAATGATTTTCCCTTTATCTAACCCAACAAAACTAGCAGAAGCAACGGCACAAGATTTGTTGAAATGGACAAACGGTAAAGCATTAATTGGAACAGGAATTCCTTATAAAGACATTGATTATAATGGGGTAAGTTATAGCATCGGTCAAGCTAATAATGCATTAATGTATCCTGGTTTGGGGTTAGGTCTTATTGCTTCTAAAGCGACAAAAGTAAATCAACGCATTCTTTCAGAAGCGAGTCATGCTCTTGGAGGAATGGTTAATCCAGAAGAACCTGGAGCTGCTGTATTGCCTCCAGTTGAAAAAATACATCAATGTTCTCATGCTATCGCAAAAGCTGTTGCTCAAAGTGTCGTTGATCAAGGATTAAATGCAGAACCAATCAATGATATTGAAGAGGCCATTGAAAAAGTAATTTGGGAACCAAAATATCAGTCATATATTTAAAATTAAAAGGTCAGTTGAACGTTTTTTACGGTTCAATTGACCTTTATCACATTAATGAAAATAACATATAGATGTACACTCGAAATTACTTCAATTTCTAATACATTCAAACTAAAAAGTCTAGGAAGTTATTAAATAATCTCCTAGACTTAATTTTTTAGTATGAATAAGATTGACGGTCAGCTGACATTTCTAGCTATTCATTAATTAAATTTTCAAGTGCTATTTTTAAATTATTATATTTAAATTTGAATCCTAACGCTTGTATTTTATTTGGTAGGACTTTTTGAGTGTCTAAAACAACCGTTGACATCTGGCCGAGAATTAAACGCATTGCAAGAGTAGGTGCCCATGTTTCATGAGGTTTATGCATAGCTCTAGCCAATGTATAGCCAAATAAATTCTGTCTTTCAGGAATAGGTGCAGTTAAGTTAAAAGGTCCAAATGCTGCGTCATTATTGATTAAAAATAAAATAGCTTCAATTAGATCATCAATATGAATCCAAGAATACCATTGTCTACCATTGCCTAATTTACCACCTACGTAATATTCATAAGGTAATTTCATAGTTTGAAGAGCGCCACCGTCATTTGACAATATGATGCCAAAGCGTCCTATAACAACGCGTGTGCCTAGTTGCTCAAATTGTTTTGCAAAACGTTCCCATTGATACACAATATCGGATAAGAAATCAAAGGGTAACGTTTTATAAACTTCAGTGTAACTCATAAATAAATCAGGTGGATAGTAACCTGTGGCACTCGCATTAAATAATACCTTAGGTCCTTTGTTTCGTGATTTAAATAATTCGAATAGTGCTTGTGTAGATTGAATTCGACTTAACATTAAAGTTTGTTTATATTCAGGCGTCCATCGTTTATTCAAAGTTGCCCCTGCAAGATTTATAACGACATCAATATTTTGAGGCACTTTATTTTCCCAACTAGACTTGGCCCAGTTTACATATGATATTTTGGAGTCGTTAGAGATTTGGTCGTGTCGCGTAAGAAGTGTAATATGAGAATCTGTTTTCTTTATTGCATCAACTAAGTGAGAACCCACCATACCAGTTCCGCCAGTAATTAAGTATTGCTTCATTATCCTTCACCCCATGTAATTTAAAATAAGTCAGTATTTGATAATAATTATTGTTGTTCAAAGGTTATACATTATTTAGACAATAATATGTCAATAACTTTTTTTGAATTGTATTTTAATAAAAATCATATAAGTTATAATAAAGGTGTACCTTCGATAACGAATAAACATCTCTTAAAAGTATGTGTAAAACGCTGCATGATACAAACGAAGGTAAAAATTTGACTCCCTTTAGTAGTGGACCCGTGCGAGTAACGTGCGGGTCATTTTTTTATATAATACATATTCCCATTATACATTAAGTTAAAGCAATTCATTGGATTAAAAATTTTAAAATTTAACAATATCAAATAAGTGGATACATTTTAATATTTAAAAACCTTGTTTTAAGTATTGAAAGTACTAACGTGGCGTTGAATAATTTTTGATGACCGCTATTGAATGATTAAATGTTTATTTTTTTAGAAATAGGCTAAATATGTTTCATTCAGTTATTAAATGTTAAGATATATAAGACTACTATTTCTTTGTATAATTGAATTCAATTTGCAGTTATGAAAATAGTAAAAAAGTATTTTTTGACTATGGCACAACGAAACGCTGAAAGGTAATAGTTTATATTATTTGGAACTTTATCAAAATAAATAGGCAAATTAATTGCAAACGTAGCAGTAAGTGAGTAATATTTTTTATATTTAAAATAGTTTGAAGTGAGGGAGAGTATGTCGAATCGAAATTACGACTACAATAATAGTGAAGATGGCAATAAGAAGAAAATGAGCACTACAGCAAAAGTAGTAAGTATCGTAACGGTATTATTATTACTTGGAGGTTTAGTATTTGCTATATTTGCATTTGTAGATCATTCAAATAAAGCAAAAGAACGTATGTTAAATGAACAAAAGCAAGAACAAAAAGAAAAGCGTCAAAAAGAAAATGCAGAAAAAGAGAAGAAGAAAAAAGAGCAAGAGGAAAGAGAACAAAATGAATTAGATTCACAACCAAATCAATATCAGCAAGTACCCCAACAAAATCAATATCAAAATGTGCAGCCTCAGCAGCAAGCGCCAACGAAACAAAACCCAGCTAAAGAAGAAAAAGACGACGATAAAGAATCAAAAGATGATTCTAATGATGATAAAGATAAATCAACTCAAGATAAAGCAGACGATAACAAAAATAAGACGGATGATAATAAACAACAAACACAACCAAAACCACAGCAACCAACAACAAATCCAAATAAAAACAATCAATCGAACCAACAATCCAAGCCACAATCATCAACACAACAAAATAATCAATCATCAGCAAATAAACAAAATAATGCTAATGACAAACAGTAAATTTTACAATATAGCTTTGTAATTAACCAATATGATGGACAGCTAATTAAATTTAGTTGCCTTGAATATTGGTTTTTTTATTTTTTAACTGAGGAAGAGAACCAAACATTAATAGCGTGATTGTCATTAGCAATAATTAGGCGATAAAGTATAATATACCGGAATGCTTATATAAGTAGCATGATATTAAATGATTAATAGAACTATTTAAGGGTATACAATTCATTACAGTGGATAAACTAAGATGTATTTTTACTCACTATAGAATTTTATATTGCAAACGCTTTATCAAATTATTTAGAAAATTTAAGTTTTATGCTTGCAATTTTCGAAATAGAATAGTACTATTGCAAGTGTAAAGAGGTTAATTTTTGTCCCAGGTGGGACTTAAAAAGGCAACCACTGGTTGTAATTGATCCTTATTTACATTAAAACTATAAGGAGGAGGTAGTAGTGAAAGACTTATTGCAAGTACAGCAAAAGCTTATACCAGATCTTATAGATAAAATGTATAAACGTTTTTCTATTCTTACTACTATCTCGAAAAATCAGCCTGTCGGACGTCGAAGTTTAAGCGAACATTTGGATATGACTGAGCGTGTGCTGCGATCTGAAACTGATATGCTTAAGAAACAAGATTTGATAAAAGTAAAGCCTACTGGCATGGAAATTACAGCAGAAGGTGAACAGCTTATTTCACAATTGAAAGGTTACTTTGATATTTATGCAGATGATAATCGTTTATCTGAAGGTATTAAAGAGAAATTTCAAATTAAAGAAGTACATGTTGTTCCTGGAGATGCTGATAACAACCAAGCTGTTAAAACAGAATTAGGTAGGCAAGCTGGACAATTACTTGAAGGCATATTACAAGAAGATGCAATTGTTGCAGTAACAGGTGGATCTACAATGGCTTGTGTAAGTGAAGCAATACATTTATTACCATATAATGTGTTCTTTGTTCCAGCTAGAGGTGGATTAGGTGAAAATGTTGTTTTTCAAGCAAACACCATTGCAGCAAGTATGGCACAACAAGCTGGAGGTTATTATACGACGATGTATGTACCTGACAACGTCAGTGAAACAACATATAACACGTTGCTATTAGAGCCATCAGTCATAAACACTCTAGACAAAATTAAACAAGCAAACGTTATTATACACGGCATTGGTGATGCGCTGAAGATGGCGCATCGACGACAATCACCTGAAAAGGTCATTGATCAACTTCAACATCATCAAGCTGTCGGAGAGGCATTTGGTTATTATTTTGATACACAAGGTCAAATAGTTCATAAAGTTAAAACTATCGGACTTCAATTAGAAGACCTTGAATCAAAAGACTTTATTTTTGCAGTTGCAGGTGGCAAATCGAAAGGCGAAGCAATTAAAGCTTACTTAACAATTGCCCCAAAGAATACAGTGTTAATCACTGATGAAGCAGCAGCGAAAATAATACTTGAATAAGAGATAAAAAGTTTAATACTTTTTAAATATCATTTTAAAGGAGGCCATTATAATGGCAGTAAAAGTAGCAATTAATGGTTTTGGTAGAATTGGTCGTTTAGCATTCAGAAGAATTCAAGAAGTAGAAGGTCTTGAAGTTGTAGCAGTAAACGACTTAACAGATGACGATATGTTAGCGCATTTATTAAAATATGACACTATGCAAGGTCGTTTCACAGGTGAAGTTGAGGTAGTTGATGGTGGTTTCCGCGTAAATGGTAAAGAAGTTAAATCATTCAGTGAACCAGATGCAAGCAAATTACCTTGGAAAGACTTAAACATCGATGTAGTATTAGAATGTACTGGTTTCTACACTGATAAAGATAAAGCACAAGCTCATATCGAAGCAGGAGCTAAAAAAGTATTAATCTCAGCACCAGCTACTGGTGACTTAAAAACAATCGTATTCAACACTAACCACCAAGAGTTAGATGGTTCTGAAACAGTTGTTTCAGGTGCTTCATGTACTACAAACTCATTAGCACCAGTTGCTAAAGTTTTAAACGATGACTTTGGTTTAGTTGAAGGTTTAATGACTACAATCCACGCTTACACAGGTGATCAAAATACACAAGACGCACCTCACAGAAAAGGTGACAAACGTCGTGCTCGTGCAGCAGCAGAAAACATCATCCCTAACTCAACAGGTGCTGCAAAAGCTATCGGTAAAGTAATTCCAGAAATCGATGGTAAATTAGATGGTGGTGCACAACGTGTTCCTGTAGCTACAGGTTCATTAACTGAATTAACAGTAGTATTAGAAAAACAAGACGTAACAGTTGACCAAGTTAACGAAGCAATGAAAAACGCTTCTAACGAATCATTCGGTTACACTGAAGACGAAATCGTTTCTTCAGACGTAGTTGGTATGACTTACGGTTCATTATTCGATGCTACACAAACTCGTGTAATGTCAGTAGGCGACCGTCAATTAGTTAAAGTTGCAGCTTGGTATGATAACGAAATGTCATATACTGCACAATTAGTTCGTACATTAGCATACTTAGCTGAACTTTCTAAATAATTTTAGTATAGTTTTTATTCAAATACGCTAGTGCTCAGAATTATTTGGCATTAAATAAAGCTTATGAGTAAGCGGGGAGCACAAACGCTTCTCCGCTTATTTTTATATAAAATTTCCTAATTACAAGGAGGAAACACCATGGCTAAAAAAATTGTTTCTGATTTAGATCTTAAAGGCAAAACAGTCTTAGTACGTGCTGACTTTAACGTACCTTTAAAAGACGGTGAAATTACTAATGATAACCGTATTGTTCAAGCTTTACCTACAATTCAATATATTATTGAACAAGGTGGTAAAGTAGTTCTATTTTCACATTTAGGTAAAGTGAAAGAAGAAAGTGATAAAGCTAAATTAACTTTACGTCCAGTAGCTGAAGATTTATCAAAAAAATTAGATAAAGAAGTTGTTTTTGTACCTGAAACTCGTGGTGAAAAACTTGAATCAGCTATTAAAGATCTTAAAGAAGGCGATGTATTATTAGTTGAAAATACACGTTATGAAGATTTAGATGGCAAAAAAGAATCTAAAAATGATCCAGAACTAGGTAAGTACTGGGCTTCTTTAGGTGACGTTTTTGTAAATGATGCATTTGGTACTGCGCATCGTGAACATGCATCTAATGTAGGTATATCTACACACCTAGAAACTGCAGCTGGTTTCTTAATGGATAAAGAAATTAAATTTATCGGTGGTGTAGTTAACGATCCACAAAAACCTGTTATTGCAATTTTAGGTGGAGCAAAAGTATCAGACAAAATTAATGTCATCAAAAACTTAGTTAACATCGCTGATAAAATTATTATTGGTGGTGGCATGGCTTATACTTTCCTAAAAGCACAAGGTAAAGAAATTGGTATTTCATTATTAGAAGAAGATAAGATCGACTTCGCTAAAGATTTATTAGAAAAACATGGTGATAAAATTGTATTACCAGTAGACACTAAAGTTGCTAAAGAATTTTCTAATGATGCAAAAATCACTGTAGTACCATCTGATTCAATTCCTGCGGATCAAGAAGGAATGGATATTGGACCAAATACAGTTAAATTATTTGCTGATGAATTAGAAGGCGCACATACAGTTGTATGGAATGGACCAATGGGTGTATTTGAATTTAGTAATTTCGCTCAAGGTACAATTGGCGTATGTAAAGCAATTGCTAACCTTAAAGATGCTATTACAATCATCGGTGGCGGTGATTCAGCAGCAGCAGCGATTTCTTTAGGATTTGAAAATGACTTTACACATATTTCAACTGGTGGCGGTGCGTCATTAGAATACCTAGAAGGTAAAGAATTACCAGGTATTAAAGCAATTAACGATAAATAATAAAATGATAGTTACAAGGTGATGTGACATGTTTGTTTAACTTTGTTACGGGAAAACTGTCATAAGACGGCAACATGTTTCATCACTTTTCTAAAAATATTTACAAAATAAGGAGTGTCTTTAATGAGAACACCAATTATAGCTGGTAACTGGAAAATGAACAAAACTGTAAAAGAAGCTAAAGACTTCGTTAATGCATTGCCAACATTACCAGATTCAAAAGAAGTTGAATCAGTAATTTGTGCACCAGCAATTCAATTAGATGCATTAACTACTGCAGTTAAAGAAGGAAAAGCACAAGGTTTAGAAATCGGTGCTCAAAATACGTATTTCGAAGATAATGGTGCATTTACAGGAGAAACATCACCTGTTGCATTAGCTGATTTAGGCGTGAAGTACGTTGTTATCGGACATTCTGAACGTCGTGAATTATTCCATGAAACAGATGAAGAAATTAACAAAAAAGCGCATGCGATTTTCAAACATGGTATGACTCCAATTATTTGTGTTGGTGAAACAGACGAAGAACGTGAAAGTGGCAAAGCTAACGATGTTGTAGGTGAACAAGTTAAGAAAGCTGTTGCAGGTTTATCTGAAGATCAACTTAAAGCAACTGTTATTGCTTATGAGCCAATCTGGGCAATTGGAACTGGTAAATCATCAACATCTGAAGATGCAAATGAAATGTGTGCATTTGTACGTCAAACAATTGCTGACCTATCAAGCAAAGAAGTATCAGAAGCTACACGTATTCAATATGGTGGTAGTGTAAAACCTAACAACATTAAAGAATATATGGCACAAACTGATATCGATGGTGCATTAGTAGGTGGCGCGTCACTTAAAGTTGAAGATTTCGTACAATTGTTAGAAGGTGCAAAATAATCATGGCTAAGAAACCAACTGCGTTAATTATTTTAGATGGTTTTGCGAACCGCGAAAGCGAACATGGTAATGCGGTTAAATTAGCGAATAAACCTAATTTTGATCGTTATTACAATAAATATCCAACAACTCAAATCGAAGCGAGTGGCTTAGATGTTGGGCTTCCTGAAGGACAAATGGGTAACTCTGAAGTAGGTCATATGAATATCGGTGCAGGACGTATCGTTTATCAAAGTTTAACTCGAATCAATAAATCAATTGAAGACGGTGACTTCTTTGAAAATGATGTTTTAAATAATGCGATTGCACATGTGAAATCACATGACTCTGCACTTCATATTTTTGGTTTATTGTCTGACGGTGGAGTACACAGTCATTACAAACATTTATTCGCTTTGTTAGAACTTGCTAAAAAACAAGGTGTTGAAAAAGTTTACGTACACGCATTTTTAGATGGTCGTGACGTAGATCAAAAATCTGCCTTAAAATATATCGAAGAGACTGAAGCTAAATTCAAAGAATTAGGAATTGGTCAATTTGCATCTGTGTCTGGTCGTTATTACGCGATGGACCGTGACAAACGTTGGGAACGTGAAGAAAAAGCTTACAATGCAATTCGTAACTTTGACGCGCCAACATTTGCAACTGCAAAAGAAGGTGTAGAAGCAAGTTATAATGAAGGTTTAACAGACGAATTCGTAGTACCATTCATCGTTGAAGATCAAAATAACGGTGTTAATGATGGAGATGCAGTAATCTTCTATAATTTCCGTCCTGATAGAGCAGCTCAATTATCGGAAATTTTTGCTAACAGAGCATTTGAAGGTTTTAAAGTTGAACAAGTTAAAGACTTATTCTACGCAACGTTCACTAAGTATAACGACAATATCGATGCAGCAATTGTTTTCGAAAAAGTCGATTTAAATAATACAATTGGTGAAATTGCTCAAAATAATAATTTGACACAATTACGTATTGCTGAAACTGAAAAATATCCTCACGTAACATACTTTATGAGTGGTGGACGTAATGAGGAATTTGAAGGTGAACGTCGTCGTTTAATCGATTCACCTAAAGTTGCAACATATGACTTGAAACCAGAAATGAGTGCTTACGAAGTTAAAGATGCATTATTAGAAGAGTTAAACAAAGGTGACTTGGACTTAATTATTTTAAACTTTGCTAACCCAGATATGGTCGGTCATAGTGGTATGCTTGAACCTACAATCAAAGCGATTGAAGCGGTTGATGAATGTTTAGGTGAAGTAGTTGATAAGATCTTAGAAATGGACGGCTATGCAATCATAACTGCTGACCATGGTAACTCAGATCAAGTATTAACTGATGATGACCAACCAATGACTACGCATACGACAAATCCAGTACCAGTAATAGTAACAAAAGAAGGCGTTACATTACGTGAAACTGGACGTCTAGGTGACTTAGCACCAACATTATTAGATTTATTAAATGTTGAACAACCAGAAGATATGACTGGTGAATCATTAATTAAACACTAATGTTGTAAAAGATGTTAATTAAACGCTTAATGACACTTATTTTTTGAAATTAATAGTAATATCATTTTGTTAAATGAAAGAATAAAGCTATAATAATTATAGAATATCTATTTAAAGGAGATTATAAACATGCCAATTATTACAGATGTTTACGCTCGCGAAGTCTTAGACTCTCGTGGTAACCCAACTGTTGAAGTAGAAGTATTAACTGAAAGTGGCGCATTTGGTCGTGCATTAGTACCATCAGGTGCTTCAACTGGTGAACATGAAGCCGTTGAATTACGTGACGGTGACAAATCACGTTACTTAGGTAAAGGTGTTACTAAAGCCGTTGAAAATGTTAATGAAATCATCGCACCAGAAATTATTGAAGGTGAATTTTCAGTATTAGATCAAGTATCTATCGATAAAATGATGATCGCATTAGACGGTACACCAAACAAAGGTAAATTAGGTGCTAACGCTATTTTAGGTGTTTCTATTGCAGTAGCACGTGCAGCAGCTGACTTATTAGGTCAACCACTTTACAAATATTTAGGTGGATTTAACGGTAAACAATTACCAGTACCAATGATGAATATTGTAAATGGTGGTTCACACTCTGATGCACCAATCGCTTTCCAAGAATTCATGATTTTACCTGTTGGTGCTAAAACGTTTAAAGAATCATTACGTTGGGGTACTGAAATTTTCCACAACTTAAAATCAATTTTAAGCAAACGTGGTTTAGAAACTGCAGTAGGTGACGAAGGTGGTTTCGCTCCTAAATTTGAAGGTACTGAAGATGCTGTTGAAACAATTATCCAAGCTATCGAAGCAGCTGGTTACAAACCAGGTGAAGAAGTATTCTTAGGATTTGACTGTGCTTCATCAGAATTCTACGAAAATGGTGTATATGACTACAGCAAGTTCGAAGGCGAACACGGTGCAAAACGTACTGCTGCAGAACAAGTTGACTACTTAGAACAATTAGTAGACAAATATCCTATCATTACAATTGAAGACGGTATGGACGAAAACGACTGGGATGGTTGGAAACAACTTACAGAACGTATCGGTGACCGTGTACAATTAGTAGGTGACGATTTATTCGTAACAAACACTGAAATTTTAGCTAAAGGTATTGAAAACGGAATTGGTAACTCAATCTTAATCAAAGTTAACCAAATCGGTACATTAACTGAAACATTCGATGCAATCGAAATGGCTCAAAAAGCTGGTTACACAGCAGTAGTTTCTCACCGTTCAGGTGAAACAGAAGATACAACAATTGCTGATATCGCTGTTGCTACAAACGCTGGTCAAATTAAAACTGGTTCATTATCACGTACTGATCGTATTGCTAAATACAATCAATTATTACGTATCGAAGATGAATTATTTGAAACTGCTAAATATGATGGTATCAAATCATTCTACAACTTAGATAAATAATTTTCTTTATAATCAAATGCTGACATAATTTTAGTTGAGGATTATTATGACGGTATAAATTAAATAAAGATTTTGAGTTCACGCTTAAATAAGTTCACGCTTAAATTTATAGCCTGCCGCAGAGTTGAGACTGTGGTAGGTTTTTTATTTGGATGGCTTCAAATCATTATTTATAAGGGTTTAGATAAATCGTGAGATAGCCTATAACACATATTTAACTTGTATTATGAAACTGGTATAATTAAATTTAGATGAATAGGTTTAAAAGAGGATTTTAATCATTTTGTTAAAGATATTAAATAATCGACTGTCTTTTAAAAGACGATATTTATATAGATGAGGAGTAAACGGATGGCTGATATAACAAATAAAGAAATTAAAACAGGGCGCTTCATTGCAGTCGCTTCAATCGTATTTTCAATACTACTAATCATTCATTATTTTGTTTCACTTGATAATGCGACAGCTAAAGCATTGCTCAATCTTACAAATCAAAACACATCTGACAAAGCTGTTGAATATATATTAAATAGTTTTAGATTCACAGGAATTATGTATATTTTAGCATACTTAGCAGGCTTCATCACAATTTGGAATCGTCACACATACGTTTGGTGGTTTATGTTTGCGGTATATGTTTCAAATAGTTTATTTACTATTATAAATTTATCAATCACTATACAGGCTATAAAAGCAGCACATGGTGCATATTTAACATTACCAATCTTAATCGTTATTATTGGATCAACGGCACTTGCAATTTATATGCTTGTTGTTTCAATTAAGCGTAAAAGTACATTTAATCGCTAGAAAATTGATTTTAACAATAAAAATATGATATACTACTTGTCGTATATAAGGAACGGAGGACAATTTATGCATACATTTTTAATCGTATTATTAATCATTGATTGTATTGCATTAATAACTGTTGTACTACTCCAAGAAGGTAAAAGCAGTGGACTTTCAGGTGCCATCAGTGGTGGTGCTGAGCAGTTATTCGGTAAACAAAAACAACGTGGCGTCGATTTATTCTTAAATAGATTAACAATTATTTTATCAATATTATTTTTTGTGCTTATGATTTGCATAAGTTATCTTGGTATGTAAGGTCCGACGATGTAAATGTCGGGCTTTTTTATTTATAATTAAGAATGTAATAGTTTAACAATAAGCTATGTAAAAATATATAGCCTAGTTAAGTATGCAAAGGGAGCGTTAGATTTATGCAGATAAAATTACCAAAACCTTTCTTTTTTGAAGAAGGCAAACGTGCCGTGTTATTATTACATGGATTTACAGGCAATTCGTCTGATGTACGTCAATTAGGTCGATTTTTACAAAAAAAAGGATATACTTCGTATGCACCACAATATGAAGGTCACGCAGCACCACCAGAGGAAATACTGAAATCTAGTCCTTTCGTTTGGTTTAAAGATGCATTAGATGGTTATGATTATCTTGTTAAACAAGGTTATGATGAAATTGTTGTTGCTGGTCTATCATTAGGTGGGGATTTTGCTTTAAAATTAAGCTTAAATAGAGATGTAAAGGGTATTGTAACGATGTGTGCACCAATGGGTGGCAAAACTGAAGGTACCATTTACGAAGGATTTTTAGAGTATGCACGTAATTTTAAAAAGTATGAAGGTAAAGATCAAGAGACTATTGATAATGAAATGAATCATTTTAAACCAACAGAAACTTTAAAAGAACTAAGTGAAGCATTAGATACAATTAAAGAGCAAGTTGATGAAGTGTTAGATCCTATTTTAGTGATTCAAGCAGAAAACGACAAAATGATTGATCCACAATCCGCAAATTATATATATGACCATGTAGATTCTGATGACAAAGACATCAAGTGGTATAGTCAATCAGGACATGTTATTACGATTGATAAAGAGAAAGAACAAGTATTTGAAGATATTTATCAATTTTTAGAGTCATTAGACTGGTCAGAATAAAAAGATTTTAAAATTAGAAAGGAGGGGCATAATGAATTTAAAGCAATCTATAGAAGAAATTATTAATAAACCTGAATATGAACCTATGTCGGTATCAGATTTTCAAGATGCATTAGGTTTAAGCAGTGCCGACTCATTTAGAGATTTAATTAAGGTGCTCGTAGAATTAGAACAATCAGGATTAATTGAACGTACAAAAACAGACAGATATCAAAAAAATCATAGTTCAAAAGGTCAATCAAAATTGATAAAAGGAACTTTAAGTCAAAACAAGAAAGGTTTTGCTTTCCTAAGACCTGAAGATGAGGATATGGAAGATATATTTATTCCCCCAACAAAAATTAATCGTGCCTTAGACGGAGATACTGTAATTGTAGAAATACATCAATCTAAAGGTGAACATAAAGGTAAAATCGAAGGGGAAGTTAAGTCGATTGAGAAGCATTCTGTAACTCAAGTTGTTGGTACGTATAGTGAAGCTAGACATTTCGGATTTGTTATTCCAGATGATAAACGTATTATGCAAGATATTTTCATTCCTAAAGGTCAAAGTTTAGGCGCAGTCGATGGTCATAAGGTACTTGTACAAATTACTAAGTATGCTGATGGTTCAGATAATCCTGAAGGGCATATTTCAGCAATATTAGGACATAAAAATGATCCAGGTGTAGATATTTTATCTATCATTTATCAACATGGTATTGAAATTGAGTTTCCTGATGAAGTATTACAAGAAGCTGAAGCAGTACCTGATCATATTGAAAATAATGAAATTAAAGGCCGTCATGATTTACGTGATGAATTGACAATCACAATTGATGGTGCGGATGCTAAAGACTTAGATGATGCAATCAGTGTTAAAAAATTAGCGAACGGTCATACGCAATTAACTGTAAGTATTGCTGATGTCAGTTATTATGTAACTGAAGATTCAGCTTTAGATAAAGAAGCTTATGATAGAGCGACAAGTGTATATCTTGTTGACCGTGTGATTCCGATGATTCCACATCGATTAAGCAATGGTATTTGTTCATTGAATCCTCACGTTGATCGTTTAACGTTAAGCTGTCGTATGGAAATCGATGATAGTGGTCGCGTTGTAAAACATGATATCTTTGATAGTGTGATTCATTCTGATTATCGAATGACGTATGATGCAGTTAACCAGATTATTACCGAAAAGGATCCTAACATTCGCGAGCAATATAAAGAAATTACGCCTATGTTAGATTTAGCACAAGATTTATCTAATCGTTTGATTCAAATGAGAAAACGACGTGGTGAAATCGATTTTGATATTAGTGAAGCAAAAGTATTAGTTAACGAAGATGGTATACCAACAGATGTTCAATTAAGACAACGTGGCGAAGGTGAACGTCTAATTGAATCATTTATGTTAATTGCAAATGAAACAGTTGCTGAACATTTTAGTAAGCTAGACGTACCATTTATTTACCGTGTCCATGAACAGCCTAAATCAGAGCGGTTAAGACAATTCTTTGATTTTATTACTAACTTTGGCATTATGATTAAAGGAACAGGCGAAGATATTCATCCTACAACTCTTCAAAAGGTTCAAGAAGAAGTAGAAGGTCGTCCAGAACAAATGGTCATTTCAACAATGATGTTGCGTTCAATGCAACAAGCGCACTATGATGATGTGAACTTAGGTCATTTCGGCTTATCAGCTGAATATTATACACATTTTACATCACCAATTAGACGTTATCCTGACTTAACGGTTCATCGATTGATCCGTAAGTATTTAATTGAGAAATCAATGGATAATAAAGAAGTGAAGCGTTGGGAAGACAAATTGCCTGAGTTAGCTGAGCATACTTCTAAACGTGAACGTCGTGCTATTGAGGCAGAACGTGACACTGATGAATTGAAAAAAGCAGAATATATGATTCAACATATTGGCGATGAGTTTGAAGGTATTGTCAGCTCAGTTGCGAACTTTGGTATGTTCATTGAATTACCAAATACGATTGAAGGTATGGTTCATATTGCAAATATGACCGATGATTATTACCGTTTCGAAGAACGTCAAATGGCATTAATTGGTGAGCGTCAAGCTAAAGTATTTAGAATTGGTGACACAGTTAAGGTTAAAGTGACACATGTTGATGTAGATGAGCGATTAATTGATTTTCAAATTGTAGGTATGCCTTTACCGAAAAATGATCGATCACAGCGACCAGCACGTGGTAAGACAATTCAAGCCAAAACGCGTGGTAAATCATTAGATAAATCGAAATCTGATGATAAAGGACGTAAGAAAAAAGGCAAGCAGCGTAAAGGTAAAAACCAACGTAATAATGACAAATCAGGAAATAGTAAGCATAAGCCATTTTATAAAGATAAAAGTGTGAAAAAGAAAGCACGTCGTAAGAAAAAATAAGCAGCAATGAGGTGAGTATGAATGGCTAAGAAGAAATCACCAGGTACATTAGCGGAAAATCGTAAAGCAAGACATGATTATAATATTGAAGACACGATTGAAGCGGGAATCGTATTACAAGGTACAGAAATAAAATCGATTCGCCGAGGTAGTGCTAACCTTAAAGATAGTTACGCGCAAGTTAAAAACGGTGAAATGTATTTGAATAATATGCATATAGCACCATACGAAGAAGGGAATCGTTTTAATCACGATCCTCTTCGTTCTCGAAAATTATTATTGCACAAACGTGAAATCATTAAATTGGGTGATCAAACACGTGAAATTGGTTATTCGATCGTGCCTTTAAAGCTTTATTTGAAGCATGGACATTGTAAAGTATTACTTGGTGTCGCACGAGGTAAGAAAAAGTATGATAAGCGCCAAGCTTTGAAGGAAAAAGCAGTCAAACGAGATGTTGCACGCGATATGAAAGCCCGTTATTAAGCGATTTGGTTGCTTAATCGGGCTATATTTGATATAGTTATATGTGCTTTTGTAAATTATAAAAGTATGATTTGTTTGATTTATTATTGAGGGGACGTTTATGGATTCGACAGGGGTCCCCCGAGCTCATTAAGCGTGTCGGAGGGTTGTCTTCGTCATCAACACACACAGTTTATAATAACTGGCAAATCAAACAATAATTTCGCAGTAGCTGCCTAATCGCACTCTGCATCGCCTAACAGCATTTCCTATGTGCTGTTAACGCGATTCAACCTTAATAGGATATGCTAAACACTGCCGTTTGAAGTCTGTTTAGAAGAAACTTAATCAAACTAGCATCATGTTGGTTGTTTATCACTTTTCATGATGCGAAACCTATCGATAAACTACACACGTAGAAAGATGTGTATCAGGACCTTTGGACGCGGGTTCAAATCCCGCCGTCTCCATTATATAGTCTGCGACCTTAGTGGTTGTAGGCTTTTTATTTTTGAGTGCACAGATAGTGCACAGAAAATGCACAGGATACAAAAAAGACACCACCAATTTTAGTTGGTAGTGCCTTATAAGTATTTAACTATTTCTTTCTGTGTACTAGGATATAAATGACCATATCGGTTATACACTTCTGTCGTATCGCTGTGACCTAAACGCTGAGCTATAATCATTACACTAGCCCCTAGATTAACTAACATAGATGCATGACTATGTCTTAACTCGTGTATAACGATTCTAGGGAAATTTTGTCCGTTTGGTAATTGCTCATCCAACACTTTTAATGCGTTAGTAAACCAACGATCAATAGTAGACTCGCTATAAGCTTTATTGAATGTGCCAAATAATACATAATCATCTTTAAATATGTTATTTTCTTTATACCAATTTAAATAATCTTTGATGTCATCCATCATGTGAGTAGGCAAATATATATCACGTATGGCTGACTTCGTTTTAGGGGCTGTCACTTCACCGTGATAGTCCGTTTTGTTTATATGGATAAAGTCATCATCAAAGTTAATATCGCGCCATGTGAGCGCTCTGATTTCGCCTTTACGTGCTCCAGAGTAAAACAATAGCTTAAAGAATAACTTTTGTTGCTGTGTGGCTAATGAGTCATAGAATTGGTTGAATTGTTCTAACGTCCAATAGTTAAGACGTTTCTGTGATTCTATTTCAAAATTACCTACGAGTGATGCTACATTTTGTTTTAACTCATGAAACTTCATTGCATGATTCAGTAATGATACTAAATATACATGCATCTTCTTTAAGTAGTCTCCAGAATGCCCCTCTTTTAACTTCTTATTCTGAAATTTCATCACATCCTGTGTAGTCATTTTAAATACATCCATAGATTTAAAATAAGGTAGCAAGTGGTTATTTGTATGTGTTTTTAATGCTTTTACACTTGATGTCTTTCGGCGCGCTGAATACCAGTCTATATACTCTTCAACGAGTTTGTCAAAGGGCAATCTATTAAGCTGTCCGACTCCCTCTAATTCGTCCATCATATCGTTGCATTTCTTAACTGCGTCTTTACGTTGTTTAAAACCCTTACGTGTTATGTACTTACGAGTATTGCTCTTGTCATAGTAAGTGATACGGAAATAATAAGTGTCACGTTTAGCGTCTTTATATATGTTGTGGGATAAGTTTAAATTATGTGTCATGAGTATCACCTAATTCTTTTTGCAAATAGTTGAAAATCATACTTTTGTTAAAAGAATCTAATTCTTTAATCTTTTCTATTACATGACGTGCATCATTGAATTCATGAGGATCTTTACTAATTGAATATTTAAAAGAAATATCAAATTTAGAATTAAATATTTCATTGTTCAAATAAAGAGAAATATCGTCTTTAGTTTTCTCATAATCACTTTTTAACTTAATTAAGGTTGTTAAAGTATTTTCAAGATTATTTTCAACAAAATAGAAATACTCTTCGCTTTTTAAGTAAGCATTTAAGGTTACTTCATAATGATCTTGCATAGGTCCTTTAATATTTCTTATATCATGGGAAAATATGTAACGTTTATCGTTGATAAATACATCATTCTCTATTACTAAATCTTCTGTGTCGTGATAATCAACACTATACATCTCGATTTTACCCAATCTAACATCTAATTTTGAAAATATTAAAAAATCGCTCATCTTTATATTAAAAAGTTTGCATATGCTTTCGATTACATCATAACGAATACTTTTATTTTCATTTCTGATTAGAGATAACAATGTGGGACGTGTGATATTTGTTTCTTCAGATATTTTAGTTTGTGTAATTCCATAATCGTTCATGAGTATTTTAAGCGTATTAAATATCATATTTAAATCTCCTTGTATGAAAATATTTTTTGCATAACTAGATAATAACGTAAAAAACATTTGCAATAAAGGAAAACATATGATTTAATTATAAATGTAAAATATAACTTCAAAAAACAACTAAAACGAATGAATATTTTACAAAAATATATGGAGGTTCTGTAAATGACAAATTTAGTTTATCCAATGTTATACATTGCTAGAAAAGAAAAAGGTGACACACAAAAGAAAGTTGCTAGCAAACTTGGTATTAGTCCACAACGTTACCAGTTAAAGGAAAGTGGTAAAGCAATATTTAATTTAAATGAGTGTCAGATTCTTTCGGAAATGTATAATATGCCAATTGATGAGTTGTTTTCATCAAAAATTAAAGTAGGAAAATAGGAGGCAAGGCAATGAAAATGTACTTAACTTATATTTGCTTAGTTTCATTGTTGACAATTTTATTACTAGCAATATCTAACATGTATGTCGCTTTTAGCGTGTACGGCATGATGGTAACTTATGGATTTAATTTAACAGGAGAGATTACAACGTGCGAAAACAAGTGATTATTACAAAAACAGTATTTGGCTGGTACAACATTAAAGATACTCAACATAATTTAATGTTAAATATACCGCCAAAAGTATTTGAACAGTACTTTCCTGATGTTAGTAAAGATGTTCAAGTTGCGTGTTTAGAAATGGATTTACCAAAAATTACAGAAATTAAAAATAAGAAAAAGGTAGGTAGTTAAGATGGAAATCAAACAAAAATATCAATTATCAAAAGTGGTTCAAATATTAGAATTAGTATTATACGAGAAAAGTAAGCTTTATGATAATGTTAGTTATCGCAATGAGGATGCAGTATTTTATGAACATGCTTTAAAGTTAGTTCATACTGGATTGTTCAATGTTCTTGCTGAATTAGATTTTAAAGATGAAGCGTTTTTAATTCTTGATGAAGTAACAATGACCTTAAGTAATGTCATGAAAGAAACACAAGATGTTTACCGTTATAGTGTCATGGATGATAAAGGCGAGCATAAACATATAACAGATCGCAAAGGACATGTGATTGGAATGTTAGAGTGGGCATTAGATTACATTGTAGGAAATATTGAAGTGGAGGAACTATAAATGAATTGGGAAATTAAAGATTTGATGTGTGATATTGAAGTGATAAAAGAAAAAATCAATGATGTAGCTATCAAACACGGTTGGTTCGTTGAAGATAAATTTGTCAAAAATAAATTAGAAACAAAACGAGAACATATTACTTTTTCAGCTAGCTATTTAGAACATCGTATACAAAATGAACATACAGTTGAGTTATTACAGGTTTATTTAAAAGAGTTCGATGAACTTATACAAAAATTTCAGGAAATAGAAAAAGCATCATCTGATATAAGTTTGACGACAGAATCAGATGATGTGCAGAAATTAAAAATCACAGAGTGATTAATAAAAAGAACTATTTTTATTATAACATCTTTGCTCTGTTGTTTCATTAGAAGGTGTAAAAAATGAATGAAATTAAATTAGAATATGATACACAAGTATCAGTGGTACATTATGAAAGTTTAGACTCACGTTCATTTAAGAGCTTTTCAAAACCTAAATGGAGTAAGTTAATTAATAAACTGTCTGTGCCTATAGAAGCAAATTATAAGTATGCACGTGGTGTTGCTGTATATGGTGATATTAAAGACAATACAAATGATCATGGTGAAATTATCAAAAAGCATCGAAACGATAAAAATGTCATATATAGAAATGTGATTGTACTTGATTACGATGAAATAAATGATTTAAAACAACTACATGACGCAATCAGCTCAGTTTTAAGCAGTGTTGCATGGTATTGGCACACATCTTTTAGCCATACAACTGAACAAGCTAGAATACGCTTGTATATCCCTCTAAATGAGCGAATAAGTGCAGATGATTATCGTAAATATACAAAAGTATTAGCAAATAAAATTGGCCATAAAGTGGATGAAGGTTCGTATCAGCCAAGTAGATGTTTTGCGTTACCAGTTATTCAAAAAGGACACATATTTATTAAGCGAGTGAATGACTGTCCAATTATGGATGTTGATATGCTCGAACAGTGGTCAAAGGAGTATAAACAATCAAATGGTAGTCCTAATATCAAAGGGTACACACGACGTGATAGTGCGTATTGGCGAGATATAGCTTTTGGTGTAAGTGAGGGAGAGCGCAATTCAACATTGGCTTCAATTACAGGTTATCTTTTGCGTAGGTATGTAGATCCAAACTTAGTTTATGGGTTAGTGAGTGCGTGGGCGAGTGTATGCAAACCACCTATTAATCAAAGTGAAGTAAACAATACTTTTAAAAGTATTTTGAAAAAAGATAGTAAAAGCAGTTAGAAATGGAGGTTTTTGTTTGGAAAATGTAACAAATGATGAAGTGTTTGAAATGATTGATAGTAGAACCGGTGTTTTAAATGCTAATGATTGGAAAAGTCAATTAAGGCGTTCTGCTACTACACAAGCATTGAAAAAAACGACTACAAATGCTGAAATCATATTGTGTAATGATGAGAGTTTAAAAGGGCTAGTACAATATGACGCTTTTGAAAAAGTAACCAAGCTGAAACGTCTACCGTATTGGAGGTCAAAAGGGGATGCGAATTATTATTGGGCTGATATAGATACCACACATGTGATTTCACATATTGATAAATTGTATAATGTGCAGTTTAGCCGCGATCTTATTGATACTGTAATTGAAAAGGAAGCATATCAAAATAGATTCCACCCTATTAAATCGATGATTGAATCTAAATCATGGGATGGAATCAAAAGAATTGAAACGCTCTTCATTGATTATTTAGGTGCTGAAGATAATCACTACAATCGAGAAGTTACAAAAAAATGGATGATGGGTGCAGTTGCTAGAATCTATCAGCCAGGTATTAAATATGATTCCATGATTATTTTATATGGTGGTCAAGGTGTTGGGAAATCTACGGCAGTGAGTAAATTGGGAGGTCATTGGTATAACCAAAGTATTAAAACGTTTAAAGGTGATGAGGTCTATAAGAAATTGCAGGGTTCTTGGATATGTGAAATTGAAGAACTGTCGGCATTTCAAAAGTCTACTATTGAAGATATTAAGGGGTTTATAAGTGCCATTGTAGATATTTATAGAGCTTCGTATGGTAAACGCACAGAGCGTCATCCTAGACAGTGTGTGTTTGTAGGTACAACCAATAACTATGAGTTTTTAAAAGACCAAACAGGCAATCGTCGTTTTTTTCCTATTACGACAGATAAAAATAAAGCAACTAAAAGCCCGTTTGACGATCTAACACCAGATGTTGTGCAACAAATGTTTGCCGAAGCTAAAGTATATTTTGATGAGAATCCAACGGATAAAGCATTGTTATTAGATAAAGAAGATAGCGAAACTGCATTGAAAGTTCAAGAAGAGCATTCTGAAAAAGATGCTTTAGTCGGTGAAATTGAAGAATTTCTTGAGCGTCCTATTCCATCTGACTATTGGTATAGAACATTAGAAGAAAAAAGAATATCTGCTCACGATGTTATAGACCATGATTACATTAAATTATATGGTGACGGTAAATTAATTGAATTACCAAATACAAAACCAGGTGCTTATGTATGGCGTGACAAAGTATGTAGTATGGAAATTTGGAAAGTGATGATGAAACGAGATGACCAACCACAACAACATCATTTAAGAAAGATTGATAAAGCATTAAGAAATACACGATATTGTAGCACAGTGAAAAAGCAAACACGCTATGGTGAAGGTATAGGGAAGCAGTATGGTTTTAGCATAGATTTATCTTCTTACTACAAGGAACTTAAAGTCGAATCGTCATAAATTTTAGGACAGTAAGACACTTATAAGACATGTTTAAGACACCTTTAATCCCTTGTGACAGTAATGTCATGCTATAAGTGTCTTGGTGTCTTGATAGTTTTAAGTTAAAAGTTTTACAGAATATATACACAAAAGTACGAAATATAGATATGTAGATAGTAAATAGGGAGACAGTAAGACAGATTAATCAAAACCCTTGAGGGAGTAAGAATTGAAGGGTGTCTTTGCGTGTCCTAAAAAAACAATGCAAATAAGACAGTGGGACACCTATACAATTTTAGGAGGAATAAAATGAACAAGAATGAATTAAAATCAGAAATTTTAGAATATATAGAATCACACGATGGAACTACTTTTGTAGAAATAGAAAATGTATTCGAAGAAAATAACTTTGATTATAAAGGTGATGGGGCATATACAAGTGGCCAACATCCAAATGTGGTGTTTTGGATTGGATGGAACCAAGAAGCATTTAATATCATTGCTGAACTTAAACGAGATGGATTAATTGAGATGGATATTTGTCCGCCAATTATTTATCTAGTTGATGGTAAAGGGTTGGATTTTCCTATTGTAAGGTCAAAAAATATTAAAACAGATCATTGGTTGCCTGTCACGTTTACAATTAGTAAGAAAGAAACGGAGTGTGTCTAATATGAATGAAAAAGAGAAAATTTATAATCAACTTCATCATGATGCACCAATTCAAATTATACCAGCACCCGAAAATTTATTTGTCGAATATATAGAAGATGGTGAAGTATGGTATTCACCAGTTGTATGTATGGCTTTAAGTAAAGCGCATAATATTAATTTTTATGATAGTGATGATGGGGGGTGCATCGATAAAGCAGCCACATGTAGCATTAAAAAATTTAATCCTGAGACAGGTGAGTTTGAACAATTCAGCAAAATGGCTCAAAAGGAGATTGCACAATGAATATAGAAACTATCGTAAATGAATTTGAAACACGAGCAGGCACGTTACTAAGGTACTACACAGGATTATTAGAACATAGTAAAGTACAACCATGTTGCTTTAAGTTATACAATGATCCATTTGATATGGTTTATGTGATGATGAACAGCAAGTTATTCGGTCATGTATATATTAAAGATTGTAAAGTAAGGCAATCATTTGAATTAGCGTCACCTAAGCACACTGAGGGGCTTATAAGAAGCATAGAGGGACATTATGTGGGTTATGAATTACATGACGGTAAAAAGCTTTCTATTAGTGATATGATGGCTAGTCATTTGTTTGAAGATGAGTATTTTATGTATGGATTACAAACATATGCAGAATCAAATAATAGTGATGTGTTTGAGTACCTAGAAAATGGATTTGATACAGATACACTTGAGGGCATTCAATCAAGTAATACTGATATGATAGCGAATATTGAAATGTTGTATCAGTTAGCTACGGGAATCAATGAACCAGCACCAGAGTTAGTTGAGGGATTGAAATTAGTAACTGAGTTTGTACAAGATGAGAATGCGATACAAGAGGATTACAAGGCTTTAGAACGTAAATTGAATGATTTAAAAGCGTCTTACTATAGCTTGAGTAAATAATGTTATGAGGGGTCACATGTAGTGTGTGGCTCCTAATAAAATACTACGATTTTATACGAGGTATAGCAGTTTAAAATGGTTGAGGTACAGAACTTTAAAAAAGTATGAAACGTTGATATTAAGCTATTTTATGGCTTTGAAAATAATAAGGTTATATAAAGGTATTAGCTTTTAAAATCGGAAGGTATACAGTCTTTGAGAATTGAAAAAATGGCAAGATTTGTGCAAGGTGTGCGAACTTTGTTAACGCTAATACAAGCTAAAGTGTGTGTTTTTGGTATAGGCCTAAAACTTAATTTTGTTCGCTATTTGTTCGTGCTATTTTTATCGAACTTAAGTTCTGTATTAAGTTAATGTGAAAAGCCTAATGTTAAGTTTATAACATGATTTTATAAGTGTTATATACGATAAGCTAAACAATTGATAAAACGCGCTATAAAGCGAACGTAAGTTTGTTTTAGACCTGTAAAAATGGTATAATTTAGATATGGAATAATTAAAATAAAGGGGTGTAGAAATGCAAAGTATCGCAGAAAAAGAGACGTATCATTTACCCACCGAACACCTGCAAGTTTTCAATGTGATAAAAAATACGTCCAATAAGTATATTACTAAAACTAAAATCTTAAATCAATTGGGATATGAATATAATTCAAGCAATGAACGATGGTTACGAAGAGTAATCAATTCATTAGTATATGATTATGGCTATCCTATCGGATGCAGTTATAAACCTAGTGAACGTGGTTATTACATCATTACGACAGAACAAGAAAAGCAACAAGCGATGAGAAGTATTAAGAAACTAGCTGATGGCAGTATGAAACGCTATGAAGCTTTGAAGCGAATTAAAGTGTAAAGGGGATAAAAATGAAAACTGAATCGTACTTTAAAGAATACAACCAATTTGTAATAGATCAACAAAAGGCTATACAAGAATTGGAACAAGAGTGCAATGCATTGGAAAGTAAAATAAAGTTAGATAAGTCCACATACAAACAGTTAATCATGGATGGACAAGATGATAAAGCAGATAACCTATATCAAGCAACAGATGCTGATGAAAAGAAACTAAAAGCACTTAATAAACGCTTAGAGACAAAGAAAAGTGTGTCGAAAGAAGTTAAATATCAAAAGACAATTGAATTATTAAAACATCAAAGCGAGTTGTCATCATTATATGAATCAGAAAAGCAATCAGCTTTAGGTAAATTAAAAAAAGTAGTCGATGCATATAATGAGATCATTGATGAAATAGAAGATATTAATGATAGATATGAAGATGAACATCAACAATATGCGAGTGTGTATAATCAAGAACAATTATATGATGACAAAGAGGCTAGAAAAGCGTTAAATGGCTACTTTAGAGAAAATATATTTACATCATTTATTAATGGTAATGATTTGCCATACGAACACAATAACAAGTTGTTTTTAAAACGTTAAAAGGAAAGGGTAATAAAATGAAAACAAAATATAAGTTGAATAATACTAAAAAGGTCGCAAATGCATTTGGCTTAAATGAAGAAGATACAAATCTATTAATAAATGCAGTTGATTTGGATATTAAAAATAATATGCAGAATATTTCAAGTGAGTTACAACAAACAGAGCGGTCTAAGCAAAAACAATATAATGAAGAGCTACAAAATTTAGCTAAGCAAAACCGAATTATTAAATAGCAATGATTGCCTATCCAATTCGGGTAGGCTCTGTTTATAGGGGTGAATAAATGAAACTGCTTAAAACGAAGAATTGTTTATATTATCGTAATGGTGACAATAAATTATCTGATTATCAACTATTAACGCAATTTAACCCAGCATTTATTAATAAGAAAATTAAGATGTGTGAATTCCAAATTGAAAGTATGTACCATATGAGTGCATCGACAACAACATGTGATGAAATAATGGGGGTCGTGTCTGTCTCATATCCAATTGAAAAACTAGTTATCAAAATTATTGAAACAAAGGCAAGATTACAAAACTATAAAAATCGATCTATAAGTAATATGGTGTTGTTGAAAACGGTACTAAATCATTATACAGAAAGAGAGCAGAAGCAAGTTGTAAAATATATGCGTTCAAATGGACGATATAAGCCCTACAACGTCATTGAACGCTTACAGGGTGATTTGTATCAAGCAAGTATTAAACAACGTTCAGAACGTCAAAAACAAAGAAATATAGCAATTGAAAATAGCAAGATTGCACGAGTAAATGCTTATCACCAATCTTCACATGTAAAAGTGGTGTAACAATGGATAAACAGCAAATAAAAGGCTTCGTTTGTGATTATCATGAGCGAACTAGAAGTGATGTATTAATAGATGATGATATAAATACTGATGAATTCTTTTCAATAGGTGATGAAAATTCTAATGAATGGATGACAGACGATAACATTGATGATCATATTGTAAAGAATCACTTAGAAATGATTATTGACCGAGTGGCTAATGATAAGGAGTTTTATATTTTCGATTCTTTAATACAAGGACGTAGTTATAAAGATATTAGTAATGTCTTAGAGTGTTCAGAACAATCTGTAAGATTTTGGTATGACACCTTATTAGACAAAATTGTGGAGGTGATAGAATGAGTGAGTTAACGGCAAAACAAGCGCGTTTTGTGAATGAGTATATTAGAACATTAAATGTAACACAAAGTGCTATAAAAGCAGGTTATAGCGCAAATAGTGCACATGTGACAGGGTGTAGGTTATTGAAGAAGCCACACATCAAGCAATATATACAAGAACAAAAAGATAAGATTATAGATGAGAATGTATTAACTGCAAAAGAGTTACTACATGTGCTTACGAATGCGGCAGTCGGTGATGAAACAGAAACGAAAGAAGTAGTAGTAAAGCGTGGAGAATATAAAGAAAACCCACAAAGTGGCAAAGTACAGTTAGTCTATAATGAACATGTTGAACTGATAGAGGTACCAATTAAGCCAAGTGATCGTTTAAAAGCTCTTGATATGTTGGGGAAATACCATAAGTTATTTACAGATAAGCATGATATTAACGGCAATGTGCCTATATTCATTAATATTGGTGAATGGGATGGCGATGATGAGGAATTAGACAAAGCTGTACAAGATGTATCTAACGCTAATCCTAATCATACTGTGATTGTGGATGATATTCCTTTAGAGGATTAATGTGAAACCATTACCTTCAAATATGTGGTGGTTTATTTTATCTAAATTTTTCCGCCAAAGATTTAATTGGAGATATTCAAGAAAAAGCTAGAGAAAAACAATTATCAAATTTGAAGCAAAGTAAAATGTTTAGTTCAGCTGAACCAATACGAAAAGAGGAATTACCATATTAATAAAGATAGCAAGGTAGTATTTAATAATCATCATGAGTCAACAATTTCAGATTAAGTTGACAAATTTGAATAAATGTATAGTAAAAAGCATAAAAATGACTTATTATAATAATAAGAGTTATTAAACGCAACACATCTTAGCGAGTACACAGAAATTCACATGCTGTTTTTTGTGTATGAAATAAGGAAAGTACATACACAGTGACAGTGAATAGTCGCTGTTATTTTTATGTTTATTACGATGTGTTGATTATGGAGTGATAAGATATGAAAAATGATATTACTGCTATTTCAATTGCTAATTATCTTATTGAAAAGCATGAAGTGAATAATCTATATTTACAAAAATTACTATATTATTTGCAAAATAATTATATGTATAAAAATGATGGAAGCCTTCTTTTTGAAGAGAAAATACAAAAATGGAAATTAGGGCCAGTGATTCCAGATGTTTATCATGCTTTTAAAGAAAATGGCACAAGTAATATTATAGAGCCATACCAACAGTATGATATTAAAATAGATAATGGAAGTTTAACCATTGAAGAAAAAAATGATGAATTGCCAGAAGGTATAAAAAAATTTATTAATTCTACTATGGTTGATTTAATTGAATATGATAAATTTGAATTAGTTAATCTAACTCATAAACACCCAGAATGGGCTAAATATGAAAAAGAAATTTTAAATGGTAGTAAAAATCTAGAATATGATTATAAATCATTGTATGAATATTTTAAAAAGAATCCTGAGAAATTGTTGGTAAGTATTGATGAATGATGAAGAAGTTAGAAAATTAGTTATAGAATACGATGAAGGAAATGCTGAAAAAAAGAAGAAATAGAATTGTTTATAGTAAGTAGATTGATAGATCAAGTTTCATTTTCCAGTGAAGAAGCTATTTTTTTAACTTTAATATGGAAAAATGAGATAAACAAAGAGCAAAAAAAATATGATATTATTACCAAAAGTGTTTATAGTATAGGAGAAAAACAAATTGACTCTGAATTAATTGATGCAAATTTGGAAAAACTCGAAAAAGCAATAAATAAGGGTGGATTTTTAAGTCAAGAAAGCGCTAAAAAATATTGCAATAAATTAGTTAAACATATTGATTTAGCAAAAATCCAAAAAGACTATATACAAGAGAATTTAATTCAATTAGAGAATAATATTTCAATTGCGAATGAAAGAGTTAAAGAGATTAGTGATATAAAAAACAGTATATATACCGAATTTGTAGCAATTCTTGGTATATTCGCTTCTATTATATTTGGGGTGTTTGGTGGCTTTCAAGAAATACAATTGATTGGAAAAAACTTAAATACTACGCCCATACCTAAACTTCTAATATTTTCATCATTAGTTATGTTAGGTATTACTTTAATTATCTTTTTATGTTTTAATGCTATTAGTAAACTTACAAGTTTATCATTGAAAAGTTGTAATTGTGATGAAGACGAATGTAAATGCAGTTTTAGAGAAAAACACCCAACTGTATTTTATTCTTCTTGTGTATATCTATATGTTTTATGTGTAGGATTTGCACTTAGATTATATAAACATACAGATTTTACAATTATAGATATGTTTAATAAATGGGATAAAGATTTATTACCATTAATTCTTATATTATTACCTATTTTACTTATAATTGTTATTGCTATATATAAATATCTATATAAAAAAATCAATGCAAACCAAACAAACAAAACTAGTTAGGTATTTTATTCATACGTCACTTACGAGTGGCGTTTTTTTATTTTAAGACGCTGAGAAACGCCCTGTGTTGCAGTGGGGAATGGGAACCACGTACAAATACAAATATACTTTAACTGTAAATGTGGCGCCTTGAAATATGGCTTTAAACATCGCTGGTCAATCGATTTTTGAGATTGGTCGAAGATTGAAACATGTTAAAGAGAATAATTTGGTGCATGGAGAATTTAGGCTATGGCTTGAAAAATTGGATTAAGCAAATCATCAGCTAATAGATTTATGAAAATAGCTGAAAATTCAGAATTAAATGCCCCACCAGCGGGATATACGGGCGCAAGTATTTTATACGAAATCGCAACCCTCCCTGAACCGGAACGCACAAAAGAACACATAACTTCAAATGGTGAAACTAAAACGCCAGATGAAAAGACTATAAATTTAACGCAGAACTCAATTTTGAGCTTTGTAAAATTGCATGAATTAGTTATAGTTAGGCTATTTACGGGTATTATATAAACGGGAGGGGCAACGTTATTACTTGCCTATTAGAACATGGAATGGTTCTGCCCCGCCTAATCAGATATTAGGTGACTTATGGGGAGAAATCAGTTAAACTAATATGGTCATGTCTTTTTAAGCAGGTGAGTTACAACACCTGCTTTTTTATTTACATTTAAATATAAGATGTGATATGCTTTTAACAGAATTTTATTTAACATTTCTCTCTCAAGTTGAAATCGTGAGTAGTAGGCAGGTACTTCGGTACTTGCTTTTTTAGTATGCATATATAAAGATTAAACCGCACTTTCTATTAATATAGAAGTGCGATTATTTACAGTGAACTAAAACTATAATAATTGGAATCATCTATTTGAAATTTCGACATCTAGATGAAATTGTGTTGAATCAACAGTTTTATTATCTTTGTAAATTTTTAAGAAGCTTTCTGGAAGGCCGTATCTTGTGTAAAATAAATCATACGAGAAGTTAGAACCATTATTCATATGGAATACTATACTATCCTTATCAAAACCGCTATAAAATAAGGGCAAAAAAAGGGTCACTTAATGACGCAAAGGGCGAGGTTATGAAAAAATCTCAAATGTTAAAATGGCTATAACCCTTGATATAATAACCTTTTGGCCGTTTTAGGGCATTCATAAAACAAGCATGTATAAAAGAGGAAAACTAATCAACAAAGTACACCAATTCATGAGAACAAAGAATTAGCAGAACTTGCTGGAGTTATTAAACAACAGTGATTGGCAGCCCCCAAATTTGGGTCTTGTTAATTCGAATGATATTATAAGACAATCATATCCATAATTTAATGCGTTAAATTGACGTAAGGAAGATAAGTGTTTTTATGCGGTTATAAATCGAGCAGAAAATACATTTTTTTCAAAATGAAGTGTGAAAAAGGGTTTTTACTTGTATTGTCTATGTTATATAATATATTAAATTTAAATGTTAATTGGAGTGGTGAATGTGACTGATAAAAGTAAAATAGCATCAATCCCTAAAATTGAGTTACATTGTCATTTAGATGGGTCTGTTAGCTATGGATTTTTGAAAAAACAAAGTTATGATCAAAACATTGATATAGATTTTAATAAAGTAATGGTTAGTCGATATTGTGAAAATTTGGATCAATATTTGGAATCATTTGATGAAATATTAAAAGTTATGCAAACAGAAAATAGTTTGGTCGACAGTGTTATAGATGTAGTCCAACAAGCAAATAACGATGGTATAAAATATATGGAAATTAGATTTGCGCCTAAATTGCATACTCAAAAAGGGTTGTCTATTTTAGAAGTATTACTTTCAGTATGTAAAGGGGTAAAGATAGCAGAAAGTAAATATGATGTAATTACTAGATTAATTATTTGCGGGATGAAACATCACAGTAACATACAGAATATAGAAATATTTAAAAATATTATGGAAAATAAGGAGTTAAAAAAATTAATTGTAGGAGTAGATTTGGCTGGAAGTGAAGAAGATAATTCAATAGAAAAACACAAAGTAGCAATAGAGTTTGCGCGAAATAATAACCTTAATATCACTTTGCATGCTGGAGAATGTGGATGTGCAAAAAATGTGTATGATTCTGTAAAATTAGGTGCAAAAAGAATTGGACATGGGGTTGCTTTATTTAAAAATAAAGATGACATTAAGGATTTCGCTAAAAGTAATGTTTTACTAGAAATATGCCCTAAAAGTAATCTACAAACTAAAGCAATTAAAAGCTTAAATGAATTAGATTTACCATTACTGAGAAAATACCAGATTCCATATTTAATTAATACTGATAATAGAACTGTAACAGGCACCACGCTTATTAAGGAATATGAAATGTTATTAGAAAACAATTTAATATCTATTGAAGAAATAAAAAGAGTTAACAAAGAGGCTATATCATTTTCGTTTATAAGTGAAACAGAAATTGAAATGTTAAAAACAAAAATGCAGATATAAAAATATTATAGCAATGTTCTCACACATTGCAGGCAGTGAAAACGTAATTGAATACGTTAATTATGAAGTGACCTTGAGTGCACAAATTTCTTTTGTTTTTTCAATTTTAACATTATACACACAACTGATTAGACAATGTAAACGTTGATATGACAATACTTATAGAGATTTTAACATTAATAGATAAACGCTTTAATGAACTCCCGCCGTCTCCATTTAGATAGCCTGCAGCCTTTGTGGTTGTGGGCTTTTTTATTATGTGTTTTTCAGGGGATAAAGCATTGCAGAAATTGTTGTGAGTATTGATATAGCAGTGTTTGTATAGCTGTTTATTTTATGGAGGAAAAAGTAATAAGTGATTATGAATTAATTTTTGAGATATAAGGGGAAAGGGATGTGTGTCAAATAAGTGTCAAAAAAGTTGGATTCTGAGTTTTACATTCAACATTGTTCATGAAGAAACTTCTTTATACGCAAAAAATTCTCCATGTTATATATGTCAATATAAAAATGTACATAAATGATTGTATAGGAATGTACAAAATTGATTGTTAAGTAATTTCCTTCTTAGGTGAAAGATTTTTTAATCTATACGACTTATCTGTGATTTTAGCTACGCTTGAATGAATTGTCTACACATAATTGGATAAATGGCTACTGAAAAAGAAGTTTTCATTTTTGATACGTCACTAAGTGGGTGTAGTTATAAAGAGATAAGCCAAGATTTGAGATGTTAATTAGATAAAATTATAGAAAATATAGAGTAATTTGAAGGAGAAATTAACGCCTAAACAAGAGCGTTTTACTAATGAGTATCTAAATTAATGTTACTCATAGCGCTATAAATCCCGGTTATAGCTGGAATAATACACACATGTGTCAGATAGTCTATTGTAATCTGAAAAAAAGCGAACGAATATATCAAAGCAAGAAACATGAGATAATGGACGATGCTATTTTAACTGCTAAAGAAACTTACACCTATTTACACAATCAGCAATAGTTAACAAGACGGAAATAAAAGAAGTAGTAGTTAAGAAAAGCATGAAATGCTCCCTTTAAAGTAGACATTGAAGGGAGCATTTCAAATCGTAGTGGGCTTGTTATTTTATGTTAGTAGATCAAATATAAATTTAGATAAATAATTCTCGAGAAAAGTTGCTATTACAAATAGAGGTAAAGCAATAAATACATATATTTTCAATAAGTTGAGTATAGCTAATTTTAAAGATAAATTATCTTTTTTATTTTTTCTAAATAAGTTGATGCTTTTTCTAGTTATTGCTTGGTTAACTTTAAAGAGTCCGCTAGCAACAAAGCAAAAAGCTAATATTTCTATGAAAAAGTGAGGTATTGAAGATAAAGTCATCATACTCCCTTTATAAACATCAAAATTAATTACAAAACCTAAAGCTATAGCAGGAAGAATCGCTGTAACTATAACATTTAAATAATATAAAAAAGGGATTGGAATAAATGCTAATATTAGCATTTGAACAGGAACTTTAATTCCATTATTTAGTATATATTCCCAAACTTTTTCTAAACCTACTGCATTGTCTACATTACTGGGTATCCCTTTTGATAGATTTTTTATGGTTTCAGTAGAAGGGCTAAATATAATGGCTAAAATAAAGGTAACTAAGAAAATTATTAATATTGTAACTAAAAATTTTATTGTTCTTTTAATATATGTCTCATCATGAATTTTAAACATAACTACCTCCATTCAATAGATATTGTTTAACTACTTAAACGATATCACACTTATATAAATAATAAAATATTAGTATATGTTTCTTAGCTATTCACATACCACGGATTAAATCCAAGAGTCTGAACAGGCTACTCCTCTTAATAATTACAAAAAAATAGCTATGAAAAAATCTATCGTCATAGATTCCTTCATAGCTAAACTTAGTATGTTTATTTTTATTTTAGGATGCTATTTATCAACACAACATATAACTCACTATTTTTATAACCTTCTAATATATCATTAACTTGTCTAATAGGTATTTCTGGTACTTCTCTAATGTTTTCCAATTTTGTTTTAAATTGTTTTTTTGTTATTTGCTCTTTATTTGTAGCCAATTGGAACAAGTAAGAATCTAGCATATTAATTTCTTTATATGAATACATATATCTTAATAACACTAAATCTCTAGTTTTTAAGTTAGGCGCTAGTTCTTCTTGTAATTGTTCTATTGATTGTTTCATTAATAACAATCTCATTTCTAATTCTTCATTATTCATTTTATCACACTCTTTTTATATTAATGCTTGACCAACTTGGGAAACCCAAAACCCTATGCTTCTTGCAGTAGAATCTTTAATACCAGTTCCCATCAATGCTTGTGAAACTTGTCCTTGTACATTTCCCCATGTAGCCTCTTCTTGTTTTAATACATTATTCAATGCGGGATTTACATATTTATCCCATCTTTTTTCCAATGATTTTCCGGCACGAGGACTGATTTCTTTTACACCATTAAACACAGCTTTTTTATTTTTAATCATAGCTTTTATGCCTTTTTTAACAGCGTATGATCCACCAACTCTTTCAGATGTGCCTTCTTTTAAATTAGATGGTAAGTTATCTATAGTTTTTTTGCTAGTTCTTTCTGGATTTTTAAATAATTCATCTAATGCTTTATCATCTGCATTTGATTTTTCAGTAACTTGCTTATTATTTGTATTTTCGTTATTTTGGGTAATATTTTGCGCGCTTGCTAAAGGTGTCGAAGTTGAAAGGAGTAGAGCACTCATTATCAATATTCCAAATGTTTTATTCAATTTCAATATTAAAACTCCTTTGCTCTATATTTACTCCCAATCACAAAATTACATTCCCATAGTCAACATAACATACTAAACAATAAATTCAAGTTTTTGTAATCTGATATTATTATTGGCAAAGGTGGACACACGATTGATTGTTCTGTTAAAACCCTTTACAGAATGTTTAAAGAGAATTTTTTTGCTGTACATGATTTATCTATGAAACGTAAGTTTAAGTCAAATGGTCATTTTGAAAAAAGAGGAAGACAGACTTTTAAAGGATATATTTCTGAAAGGATAGAAGAATTTCCTTTGTTCAATATGGAGTTTGGGCATCTTGAAGGTGATATTATTGTTGGTCGTTATCATGGTAGTGCAATCATTACTCTGGTAGAGAGAGTATCCAAGATGATAATCACCTTACGCTCCTTAGGTCGTAAAGAAACTGATAAAGAAAACGCTCTGCACTTAATGTATGCAGCTTTACTTTCTCATATATTTAAATCAATTACTTTTTGATTGTAGTAAGGAGTTCTCAAACTGGAAAACAATATGCAACTGTCACGATATATCTATATTTTTTGCTGATCCATGCACGCCATCACAGCGAGGTTTAAATGAACATTCTAACGGAATACTTAGACGCAGTGGATTAGATAAAGAACTAAATTTCAATTTAGTAACAGACAATCATATCATCAGGGTTGCTCAAAAAATCAATCATCATCCTAAAAAATCTTTAGGTTATAGAACACCATTGGAAGTTCCCATAAAGACAAGCAATCGACTAAAACATGCAATTTACTCGGTAGGTGGAACAGTATATTAACAGATAAATTATAAATGTATGTGGTGACACCAATAATCATTGTTAGAGAAATGGTTTTAAGGAATAGTGAAAATACACCAAAATTTACACATTATAGTATAAATACTCGAATAATGATATAGTTTAAATGAAAAATGCAAATAAAGGGGGATTACATGAGTAATCTAATAAAATTAGAAAATGCATGTGTCTTCATTACAGTTATCAGTGTTTATTTTATCTTTGATTTTTCACTATGGATACTTTTAATTTTTTTATTAGTTCCAGATATTTCTATGATTGGGTATGCTGTTAATAAAGATATTGGAAGTAAGATATATAATTTGGGTCATACTTACGTTCTACCAATCATAATTACTTTGTTATATTTACTTACAAATGAAGAAACGATATTACAAATATCTTTAATATGGTTGGCTCATATTAGTATGGATAGAACAATAGGATATGGACTTAAATATGCCCTAGACTTTAATAAAACTACTATTCAAAAAGTTGAATAATTAACTATTATAAGCGCTACTCCTATGTGGTTTAGCGTTTTTTTATAGATAAAATAATTTTATATGCATATTATAATTAATTTCAACTAGGTTTAGCCTGTTGTAGGTGCTAAAACGAACTATAAAATCGAATTTTCAGACAATTGAAATGTAGTTTTTGTTAGAAATAAAGGTGAATATGATAGTAATAATAATTTTGAAATGATGTGAAGATTAAAAGAGAGGATTAGAGAAAATGGTTATAGGAGATATGTTAAGACCAATAAAATATTAGGCGTAGCATTAGATAATCCTCAAATTGTCGAAGAAGAATCATGTAGATATGATTTAGTTTTAAAAATAGACGAGGATATAAATTAAAATGAAACTATAAATTTAAGAAACTTTACTGGAAGAAAATATGCAGATTTTGCAATTCCTCACACAACAAAAGATGTAAAAGACTTCTACTCAAATCTATCAAACGTAATAGATAGAATTCAGTTGAAAGTGAAAAATGAACCTGTATTAGAGCGTTATAAGGAAAAAGTAAGTATTTTGAAATATTAATCCCAGATTTATAATAGCGAGAAATACCTAGTGTTGCTGTGTAGAGTATGTTTGTGTAACATGTGTGAATTAATGAAAAAATATCGAAAAAATTTAAAAATATATGATGGATTTTAAAAAAAGTGGACTTTGAAAATAAGATATTCATATTACATTAAGATTTATTGTTTTAACTACAATCACAGTTTTTTAAAAAATTAGTATATTGTTTAATTCGAAAAATAAAAAAGTATGTATTTCTTTAATTTTTTTAAATAAAGTGTAACAATATAATTAACAGTATTATTTTCGATAGATTGTAATTAAAAAATTCTAAATAAGAGTGAGAAAATAAAAAGTGATTAAAATTTAGTTGCATTAGTATGTTGTAATTCGCAAATGATTTTTATATGAGGAGTAGTGTAAATGATAAAACTTAAAAACATTTCTTTCAGGTTTGGTAAGAATTATATTCTAGAGAATATTAATTTAAATATTAATCAAGAAAATCAAATCATTGGTTTGTTAGGGCCTAATGGAGCTGGCAAAACTACATTTTTTAATATTTTAACAGATTATTATCAAAAATATGAAGGTGAAATAAATAATGACGAATTTACATATTTTTTATTACCAGACAAAGAGTATATACCTGAGAATTTAACAATAAATACATGTTTGAAAGATTTTAAAAATCTTTATGCTGAATTTAACGTGGATAGAGCTATAAAAATGTTAAATGAACTAAATTTAGATTTTAATCAAAAAATTTCTGATTTTTCTAAGGGGATGAAAGAACAACTTCATTTAATTTTTTCTTTAGCACAAGACGTAGATTTATATGTTTTTGATGAACCATTAGCAACAGTTGATCCTATTACAAGGGATATATTAATTGAATTAATTAAAAATGGTCGTAAAAACAATAGTATAGCAATTATTAGTACCCATCTTGTACAAGATATGGATGACTTATTTAATGAGATTATTATTATGAATAATGGGGAAATTTTAATTCATGAAAAAACAGAATCATTAACAAGTAGATATCAAAAGTCTATAAATAATATTTACAAGGAGAGTGTAAAAAATGGTTACTTTAATTAAACATATAGAAAACAGAATTATTTTACCTTATTTGCTTGTATTTTTGTTAGAAATTATATTTAAAATTTTATTCGTTTTTTGGGATAATAACAAATTAGATATGATTCATGGCGTTTGGATAATGATTTCTACTTCACTATTAATAGTATACTCACTGTATGATATGTATAATTTGATTTACTCTAGAAAATATTATTTCTACTACACGCTAAAATTTAATATTAATACTATTTTGATTATCCATTCTTTATTGTATATAGTAAATAATTTTATATTCTATTTATTATATGTTAATTACGATAACCTAAATATATTAGCAAAGCTAATTTCGTTGATGAGTTTTTATACTTTGAATATTGTATTATTATTGATTTTCCGAAATATAAATAATTATAAATTAGGCTCATTAGCATATTTGTCATCCTTAGTTTTAGTTATTTTTACATATTCAATATTATTTATTTCGATAAATTTAAACAACGGTTCAATTAAGCAATTTATGATTGGTGCTGTAAATAATGCTGAAGTATTTCAAATATATACAACGTTGTTACCAATTACCATAATAAGTGGAAATGAAAATTCTTTAATAAACACCACGCTATCGATTAATATGATTTTTATTTGTATAAGTTTAATTATATATTTAATATTAAAGCGAAGAAAATACAATTGGTAAAATTGTGGTAGAAAATGAAAATATGATTCACGTAATGGGATATCTAAGTGGAGAATAGGTACCAGATAATGAAATGTAAACAGTTTAATTTACATCTCCCTAAACAACAAAAAAGAGTAGGCAAGCTACTCTTTTTTATATGTTTAGCTATTAAATTGTAGTTTCATAATTAATTTGTAGTCGACATATTTTCATTATAGAATCATGTTATCTAAGCTATAAATACGTCAGTTTATCCAAAAATTAAATCGCTGAATGTAAGACAATCAACCAATCAAATTTATACTTCATTTAAATCACTGTGGTCATCATCTTTTTGCTTTTCTTTTTCTTTCTCTTTCTCTCGTACTTGTTCTTTTTTGTACTCTTCTTCATATTCTTTTTCTTTCTTTTCTACTTCTTCTCTTGTTTCCGCTCTATGAGAAAAATCTTCGGTTTTAAGTTTACTAAATTTGAATGATTTAGAATCAACTGTTTTATCTTCTGAGTATTTATGGACATTTAAATTAATATTTCCATCACCTCTTAACTCATAGATAAACATGGCTTGTGCAGTTTTGCCTTTTTTAATTTGATCTTGGTTATGTTCTGTCCAATCTTTATATTTTTTATCACTTAAAAGATAACCATCTCTTAATTTATTTACTGTATTTTTATCATCTTGAGTGATATTAATATAGTCATGAGAAATAGAAGATGGATTTAAATCTTTATCGTCTTTTTTAGCAGTAATTTCCATTTTAAAAGCGATATATTTCTTTTTCTCATCTTTTTCATTGATGATAAACGGTTCTTTTATTTTAGCTTCAAATTTGTCACTAACAATAGTATCGCCTTTAATTTTTATATCCATATTTTTTTTGCTTTTAAATTCTTTAAGTTCTTCATTTAATTCTTCATTGTCATTTTCTTTCTTTTTGTGACTAGTGCTCTCTTTTTTTGCACTATCATGATGATGTCCACAAGCACCTAAGATAAGTGTACTTGCTAATAATATCCCCATTACCTTTTTCATTTAACATGTCTCCTTTATTTCGCAAAGATTTATTTTAAAAACTCTAAATGAATTGTCATTTTGAGTAATTAAACAAAATTGGTATGTGTGAGTTTCTAAGATGATATTAAATAATTAATGTAATAATGATTCTATGTATTGTTGCAATAAATTAATACAACTATAATTACTAATATTATATATCTTTTGTTGATAAAAATATATTACTATTTATAAAAAATAGTGAATTATCGAAAAGTTTAAATGTAGATGTTTGATTTATTGGAAATTTGTACTTATTAAAATAAATTAATTCAACTTATTGTGCTGGATTTAACATTTGATAAATAATATGAGTAATAATATGAACAATCTTTGATTTTTAAGAATGTAAGAAACGTTGGTAATTAATTTGGTACAAAAAAAGATTCATCACAAAAGCACTATTGCTATTAATTTTCACCTTTAAAACTCTTTCATTGCATTTTAGTACACCTAGGTGTACTATTTGAATAAGTTAGTACAATTATTTTCAAGGGAGGTATTTATGGACAATGAAAGATTTGAGCAATTTAATGAACTGCATTTAGGGTTTATTGAATTAAGTAAAGTTATTAATGAAGTGATAGAAGAACAGAATATTGAAATTTCTAGGGAACAGATGGGTGTATTTAAATTACTCTTTGAAAATAAGCAGATGACTATGAAAGAAATTGCTGAAAGACAAGGTGTTTTTAAAACGGCTATTTCTAAGCGAATTAAGAAGATGGAAGAAAAAGGATTTGTAAAAAAAATAAGTTCAAAAGATAAAAGGGAAAAAGTAGTGGTGTTAACAGAATTTGGAATTTCATTTTATAAAAACAGGCAACTACTGCTTTATAAAGGTTTAGAGGAAAAACTCAAATTATCTAAATCAGATACTAAGGTTTTAATTACACATATAAATGAGATTAAAAAACTTTTAGTAAAGGATGATAAGTAAATGAATGACAAAATAAAAGTACACGTATTACACACAGGTAAAGTAATTGTTGATGAAGCATTACCATTTGGTTATGAAAGTAATCCTCCATTAGCTTGGACGGAGATGTTTAGATCGAAAAAGCATCAAGTTAAATTACCAGTTTCTGCATATTTGATTGAACATCCTAAAGGATTAATATTAATTGATACAGGATGGCATACAGATAATCGAAAACACCAGCTGAAAAATTTATTATTCCAATATCCAGTTAATAAAGCTGAACTACCTGAAGGCCAAGCTATACATGAACAATTAATTAAACTAGGTTATAAACCGAGTGATATAGATTATGTTGTAATGAGTCATATGCATTGCGACCATGCTGATGGTTTGAGATTAGTAAAACAGGCTAAGAAAATTATACTTAGTGAGGAAGAACATGCGGCTATTTTAAATGATAAATTACATTACTTGCCTCATGAATGGAAAGGTGTAAACCTTGAAACATTTAAATTTAGTGATAGTGACTTAGGTCCTAAAAAGAAATCATTTGATTTATTTGGTGATGGTACGATTACAATGGTTTGGGTACCAGGTCACAGTAAAGGGCTTGTTTCAACAATTATTAAAAATGAAAACAGTGACAAATATCTTTTACTTACTTCAGATGTAGGATATGCAGCTAAATCATGGGAAGAAAACATTTTACCTGGGGTTTTAGTTGATAAAAAAGAAGCACAACAGTCGCTCAACTGGATTAAAATGATGGCAAATGATCCTAATTGTATAGAAGCTATCGCAAATCATGATGTAAATGTAAAGCCACATGTTGTTGAATTATAACAAATAAAGCATTACTGAAAATGATATGTAGTAATTTTTGAATGAGCTGACAAAGCAGTGTACATAGTTAGTATGATTACTATGATGGAGAGAATAAGCATTCGATTATTTTAAAGTATAATATATTATATTTTAACTTTCAAAATCAAAATGATTTTTGAAACAAAGTAATTAGTACTGTATTTTAACGCAAATGATGGGATCCTTTAAATAAAGTAGAAAAAGTAGGAGAAATATAAATGAAGATAAGAAAAATTAACAAACAGGACTTTGCTCAGGTAGATCAATTAATTAGAATAGCATTTGAAAATACTGAACATGGATATGGCAACGAATCAGAGTTAGTCGACAAAATACGACAAAGCCATGAATATGATTCGAATTTAGAATTGGTTGCAACTATAGATGATAAAGTAGTTGGACATGCTCTATTAAGTGATGTGTATCTTGATACAGAAGACAATCGAGAAATAGGTTTAGTACTAGCACCAGTTGCTGTCGATATTAATCATCAAAATAATGGAATTGGAACACAATTAATTGCATCCTTAGAAGAATTAGCTTTAATGAAAGGTTATAAATTTATAAGCGTGCTAGGATGGCCATCATATTACGCAAATCTCGGATATAAACGTGCAAGTAAATATAAAATATATCCACCATTTGAAGGTGTTCCAGATGAAGCATTTTTAATTAAAGAACTGAAGAAAAATGAATTAGAAGACAAGAATGGTATCATACATTATTCATCAGCGTTTGAATAATGTAAGGTTCAATTGATAAAAAGGAACAATGCAACATTGTAAATTACGTACAATACAATGATGTGTTGTTGTTTTTATTTTTAAGAAGAAAATGTATTCATAAATATTCAATCAGTCATTTTTAGCGTAAGGAATAAAAAAATTAATTGCAATTAAAGTAATAATCAAAATAATTGCTATCGTACAATAAAGGTGTATAATTGCAACAATATAGATTAAATATATCTTAAATGGGTATACACTTAATATAAAATGAAATGTTAAAAGAGGGAATATAATGGATATGAAGAAAAAAGAAAAACACGCAATTCGGAAAAATTCACTTGGCGTGGCTTCAGTTCTTTTAGGAACACTAATAGGCTTTGGACTACTTAGTAGTAAAGAAGCGGATGCAAGTGAAAATAGTGTAACGCAATCAGACAGTACGAGTAGCGAAGACAAAAGTAAAGATTCGAGCAATGTAAATGCAGCACCTCAAACGAACAACGCAAATACAACGACTACAAATACAAATAATGGCGAATCAGAGGTAGCGCAAAGCACAGCACAACAAGAAGCAACCCAATAAGCAAATACGACAACTGCTAAAGAAGTGACATCGACAACAGCTGAACATACAACTACAACAGTAAATGAAACGACAGCTTCAAACGATGCACAATCGACTGCAGCAAATCAAAATAATACACAAGAAACAACACAATCTAACGATGCAACTGTAAAACAGTCAACAAATACAGAAGAATCAGTGAATCAAACTAGTAATACAACGACTTCTAATGATACAAAAAATGTATCATCTGTAAATTCACCTCAAAATTCTACAAGCACAGAAAATGTTTCATCAACGCAAGATACTTCAACTGAAACAACACCTTCAAACAATGAATCAACTATCCAGAATAAAGATGCGAGTGACAAAGATGTGGTTAGACAAGCAGTTAATACTAGTGCTAGTACGCCAAGAATGAGAGCGTTTAGTTTAGCAGCAGTGGCAGCAGATGCAGCAAGTGGTAGCGATATCTCTAATCAATTAACAAATGTAACCGTTGCTATCAATTCAGGAAGTACTGTTTATCCTCATCAAGCAGGTTATGTTAATTTAAATTATGCATTTTCAGTGCCAAATACTGCTGTTCAAGGTGATACATTTAAAATAACAGTACCTAAAGAGTTGAACTTAAATGGTGTAACATCTACTGCAAAAGTACCTTCAATTATGGCGGGAGATCAAGTTTTAGCAAATGGTGTTATTGATAGTGATGGTAATGTTGTTTATACATTTACAGATTACGTTAATAATAAAGATGATGTTAAAGCATCCTTAACAATGCCTGCATATATAGATCCAGAAAATGTTACGCATACAGGTAATGTAACATTGACTACAGGTATAGGTAATAATACTGCTAGTAAGACAGTATTAGTTGACTATGAAAAATATGGACAATTTTATAATTTATCAATTAAAGGTACGATTGATCAAATTGACAAAACAAATAATACGTATCGTCAAACAATTTATGTTAATCCAAGCGGAGATAATGTAATTGCTCCAGTGTTAACAGGTAATTTAAAACCAAATACAAATAGTAATGCTTTGATTGATAAAAATAATACCGATATAAAGGTATATAAAGTAGATAATGCTAAAGATTTATCTGAAAGTTACTATGTAAACCCTAATGATTTTGAAGATGTAACAAGTAGTGTAAATATTACGTTTCCTAACCCAAATCAGTACAAAGTAGAGTTTAATACGCCTGATGATCAAATTACAACGCCTTATATCGTAGTTGTGAATGGACATATTGATCCTAATAGTACTGGAGATTTGGCATTACGTTCGACTTTATATGGTTATAATTCAAATTTTGTATGGCGATCAATGTCTTGGGATAATGAAGTTGCATTTAACAATGGCTCAGGTTCAGGAGACGGAATTGATAAACCAGTTGTTCCTGAGCAACCAGACGTTCCTGGTGAGGTAGAACCAATTCCGGAAGATTCAGATTCAGATACAACAAGTGATTCAGGATCAGATAGTGGTTCAGGCTCGGATAGCACATCGGATTCAACGAGCGATTCAGCATCAGATAGCGGTTCAGATTCAGCAAGCGATTCAGATTCAGCGAGCGATTCAGATTCAGCGAGCGATTCAGATTCGGCGAGTGATTCAGATTCAGCGAGCGATTCAGATTCAGCAAGCGATTCAGATTCAGGCAGCGATTCAGACTCAGACAGCGACTCAGATTCAGACAGCGATTCCGATTCAGATAGCGATTCAGACTCAGACAGTGATTCAGATTCAGATAGCGACTCAGACTCAGACAGTGATTCAGACTCAGACAGCGATTCCGATTCAGATAGCGATTCAGATTCAGATAGTGATTCGGACTCAGACAGCGACTCAGATTCAGATAGCGACTCAGACTCAGATAGCGACTCAGATTCAGATAGCGACTCAGACTCAGACAGTGATTCCGATTCAGACAGTGATTCAGACTCAGATAGTGACTCGGATTCAGATAGCGACTCAGACTCAGACAGTGATTCAGATTCAGATAGCGATTCGGACTCAGACAGTGACTCAGATTCAGACAGCGATTCCGATTCAAATAGCGATTCAGATTCAGACAGTGACTCAGATTCAGATAGTGACTCTGACTCAGACAGTGACTCAGATTCAGATAGCGATTCCGACTCAGATAGTAACTCTGACTCAGAAAGTGGATCAGATTCAGATAGCGATTCTGATTCAGGAAGTGACTCCGACTCAGATAGTGGATCAGACTCAGAAAGTGGATCTGACTCAGATAGTGACTCGGATTCAGATAGCGATTCCGATTCAGATAGTGACTCTGACTCAGGTTCAATCAGTAATGTAGTACCACCGAACACATCTCAAGATAGTGTTAATTCTTCTGATAAAAAAGAAAATAAAAATAGTAAAGAGCCATTACCAGAAACTGGTTCAGATGATTCACCGAATACGTCATTAATTTGGGGATTCCTTGCATCATTAGGATCATTACTACTTTTCAGAAGAAAAAAAGAAAATAAAGATAAGAAATAAATAATGATTATATTAAATAAATATAAAGATTAATAAAGAAGCTACCTTAACAGGTGGCTTTTTTACTTGGATTTTGCAAAAATGTTGCTTGAATATAATTAATAATTAATTCATCTATAGTTAATTATTTTAAAAAGGTAGATGTTATATAATTTGGCTTGGCGAAAAAATAGGGTAAAAGGTAGGTTGTTAATTAGGGAAAATTAAGGAGAAAATACAGTTGAAGAAAAAATTGCTAGTTTTAACATTGGGAGCATTATGTGTATCACAAATTTGGGAAAGCAATCACGCGAGTGCAGTGGTTTCTGGGGAGAAGAATCCATATGAATCTGAGTCATTGAAGTTAACTGGGAAAAGAAGTAATAGCGTTACACCAGAAATGTATAAAGAAAATTTGGAGAAACTAATTGCATCATTATCATTTGCAGATTATGAAAAATACTATGAACCAGAGTACAAAGAAGCCGTTAAAACTTATCAACAGAAGTTTATGGCAGAAGATGCAGCATTAAAAAAGTTCTTTAGAGAAGAGAAGCATATTAAAGAAAATACAAATACTAATGAAATGTTAGGACTTACTGAAGAAAGATATCAACATATATACGATAAATTAAAATCTAATAATGAATGGTTTATGAAAGAGATAAAAAATATTCAAGAACGTTATCAGGATTTAAAAGATTTTGATGAAAAACAACAACATGATGCAGATGTAAAAATCAATGAGTTGGAAAATAAAGTTTTGATGTTGGGATATACTTTTGGAAATGTTGGAGGAGTAAGAACGAATTTATATAGCAAATTAGATTTAATTTTAGGATATGAAGATTACGAAAGAAAATATAAACAGCCTACTAATTCAAGAATGCTAAATGAAAAAATGGAAGATTTAGAAACTATTATTGATGAGTTTTTTGAGGAAATTGGAAAGCAACGACCGATAAATATTCCTACATTAGCATCTGAAAAAGAAAAAGAAACAAATACAAAAAATGCAAATAAGTTAAGAGCTGACACTGAAGCTGCTAAAAATGATGAATCAAAAAGAAGTAGTAGAAGTAAAAGAAGTTTAGATACTCAAAATTATAAATCTGTTTCACAAGAAGTAACTGCAGAGCAAAAAGCTGAATATGAAAAAAGAGCTGAAGAAAGAAAAGCAAGATTTCTAGATAGACAAAAAAGTAAAAAAGAACCGGTTGTATCATTAGAATACGATTTTGAACACAAGCAACGTGTTAACAACGCAAATAACAAACAACTTGTTGTTTCGGCGCCAACAAAGAAACCAACACCACCACCTACATATACTGAAACGACAACACAGGTTCCGATGCCTACTGTAGAGCGTCAAACTCAAGAACAAATTGTTTATAAAGCACCGAAGCAATTGGCTGGATTAAATGGTGAAAGTCATAATTTCTCTACAACGCATCAAACACCAACAACTTCAAATCATACTCACAATAATGTTGTAGAATTTGAAGAAACGTCGGCTTTACCTGGTAGAAAAACAGGTTCTTTAGTTGGTTTGAGTCAAATCGATTCATCTCATTTAACTGAACGTGAAAAACGTGTGATTAAGCGTGAACATGTTAGGGAAGCTCAGAAATTAGTAGAAAACTATAAAGATACACATAGTTATAAAGACCGTTTGAATGCCCAACAAAAAGTAAATACATTAAGTGAAGGGCATCAAAAACGATTTAATAAACAAATAAATAAAGTTTATAACGGCAAATAATAAATACTTAGTCGCAAGTAGTAAATAATTTGCTGAAAAGTAACATATTTTAAACTAGCAATAATATATCAAAGATACATCATGTGAAATTTAAATGAATATCTTATATATAGTCCACATTCCAAGAAGGGTGTGGGCTATTACTTTTTTCACTTTATATTACGAGAAAATTATTATGCTTAACTATAAAAATCAATAATTAATTTTAAGTGGTAAATTAATAAAAATGTTAAGACAACGTTTACGTCAAGTTAATTATTATACATAAAATTCTGATATATAATTCTGTTAGTGAATTAAACAGGGAAATTAAATTGGTTAAAAATATTGAGTCTATATAAAGGAGAAATGACAGATGAAAAAGAAATTATTAGTTTTAACTATGGGCACGCTATTTGCCACACAAATTATAAATTCAAATCACGCTAAAGCTTCAACAGAAAGTGTAAACAAAAACTTTGTAGCTACAGAAGGTGAATTGAAAAAAAATGCAGATCCATCTGTAGCTAGTAAAATTGTAGATAAAAACTTTGCAGTACCAGAATCAAAATTAGGAAACATTGTACCTTCATATAAAGAAAAAGATAATCGTGTCAATGTAACAGGAAATAGAAATGCATCACTGAAAGTTACAAAGCCAAATGATACTAAAGGCCCAGAGGTAAATAGATTTATTACACAAAACAAAGTAAACCAACACTTTATCACTACGCAATCACACTACAAAAAAGTTATTACTTCTTATACAACAACGCATGTACATAAACAAATACATCATACAACAACTTCTATCAATAAGCATTTTACTGTTAAACCACCACAAGTGCCTAGATACAAACACCCATCACAATCTTTAATTATAAATCATCATTTTGCAGTACCTGGTTACCATGCTCATAAATTTGTAACACCTGGACATGCTAGTATTAAAATTCATCATTTTTGTGTTTTACCACAAATAAATAGTTTTAAAGTTATTCCATCATATGGTCAAAGTTCACACCGCATGCATATACCAAGTTTCCAAAATAGTACAACTTCAGTTCATCAAAATTCTAAATTAAATAAAACATATAACTATAAATACTTTTATGCTTATAAAGTATTTAAAGGTGTAAAGAAAGATTTTTCATTTTCAAAATCTCATGAGCATAAAAATGTTCAGCCAGCGTTAAACATCAAAAACGTAAATTATCAATATGCTGTTCCAAGCACTAGTCCTACACACAGCGTTCCCGAATTTAATGGGATATTACCAGCACCACGAGTATAATAATTGACACTTAGTTTACGAGATATGATCAATACCTATTATTTAAAATATAGTCTGCAATCAATGAGGTTGTAGGCTGTATTTTTTACCGATTTGTAGACAACTATCAACGAATAAAATCAATATTACACTTTAAAAATTGCAAATTTAAACTAACCTTAAATAAAATTCCTTTTAATTAAGATAAAATTAAGACTCAAGATAATTGTTAATAGTTTGTTTATCACAAGTTAATTATTTTTTCTAAAATATTGGTATATAATTTTTGATGGCGAAGAAAACAGGGTAAATAAGTCGGTTATAAAATTAGAAAAATTAGGGAGCAAAAACAAATGAAAAGGAAATTATTTATAGTATCAATGGGTGTAATATTTGCGACACAGTTAATGAATTCAAGTAATGCCAAAGCGATGATAACTGAAAGTGTAGAAACAAATTTTGTAGTTAAAGATCAAGATATTAACAAAATATTACAAACGCAAACTGAAATAACAACTGAACAGCAAATTATAGTAAAAGAGTATACACAAAAAAATAAACTAAAATCACTATCAAGCGATAACATTATTGAATATGATTTACATACTAATCAAGCTGGAGGTAAATCAGGAATGTTGTATGGCTACAGTGAAAATGACTCATCGCATTTTACTGATCGTGATAAACGTGCAATTAGACGTGATCATGTTAAAGAGGCACAAAATTTAGTAGAAAACTATAAAGATACCCAAACTGCGCAAGACAGAGTTAAAGCTAAGCAAAAAGTGAATACATTAAGCAAACCGCATCAAAAATATTTCAATAAACAAATTGATAAAGTTTATAATGGTTTGCAACGCTAAATCAAATTAAATTTAAAAGTTACATAACTCGTAGTTATTCGACATCATATAAATAATGACAATTCCATTGATAGATTATCAATTTTAATATAGATTTAGAGGCATTATAAATTTACATTGTCTCGCTAACTAAGTCTGCAACGCTTATAGTTGCAGGCTTTTTAAATTTTCGAAAGATAAAAAACATTAATTTATGAGACTAAAATATACAAAAAATATATAAATAACTACATGTATATTCGTTAATTTATTAAATATTTATTAATTAATTGTAAATTTGTAGATAAATATTTAATTAACGTTTAATATGAAAATTAACTAAAAAGAAAGAGGTGTTAGTTATGACAGAATACTTTTTAAGTGCTGGCATATTTACGGCAATAGTTTCATTAGTACTTATAGTGATGGCTATAAGTAAATTTTCTCAAAGGCAAACCGCGAAAAGATTTTTATTTTTCTCTACTAGTTGCTTAGTGTTAACATTAGTTGTAATTTCTAATTTTAATCAAACTGCTGGAGCTTCCCAATTAACTGATGAAGATGGAAATAGCAATGCAACTGAATATAGCAAGTCAGCAACGACTAAATTACATAAAGAGCCTGCGACATTAATCAAAGCGATTGATGGTGATACTGTGAAGTTAATGTACAAAGGACAACCAATGACATTTAGATTGTTATTAATTGATACGCCCGAAACGAAACATCCTAAAAAAGGCGTTGAAAAATATGGACCTGAAGCAAGTGCGTTTACGAAAAAAATGGTAGAGAATGCTAAGAAAATTGAAGTTGAATTTGACAAGGGACAAAAGACAGATAAATATGGACGTGGATTAGCTTATATTTATGCAGATGGTAAAATGGTTAACCAAGCATTAGTGCGTCAAGGATTAGCAAAAGTTGCATATGTATATAAACCTAATAATACACATGAACAACTACTAAGAAAAAGTGAAGCACAAGCGAAAAAAGAACATTTAAATATTTGGAGTGAAGGTGACGCAGAATAAAGTTACTGACACTTAGCATAAAGTGCCACTGCTGCTAGTGGCACTTTTAATATATACTCATAAGTTCACTAAGTATTATTAAATTTGAAATGAAAAAATAAATTGTATCAAATCAAAGTGTATTTAATATCAGAATATAAAAGTTTTGAATTTAGTATTAAAATGGAATATTACTATATATTACAATATGTATTTTCATAGAAAATAAATTAATGCTTTACTTCTATATTTAGAAGTGTATAATGGTAGGTAAGTAATAAAGAGCGTGAAGAAAATTGTGAGTTATTTTTGCAGAATATTCTCCTTTTCATTTATGAATTTGTTACAAATATTTAGTGCAAAAGCACGACGGAGGTATTCGATATGAATAACGGTACAGTTAAATGGTTTAATGCAGAAAAAGGTTTTGGTTTCATCGAAAGAGAAGATGGTAGTGACGTATTCGTACACTTCTCAGCAATCGCTGAAGATGGATACAAATCATTAGAAGAAGGCCAAAAAGTTGAATTCGACATCGTTGAAGGCGACCGTGGAGAGCAAGCTGCTAACGTAGTTAAAATGTAATTTTAGTTAATTCAAACAGTCCTCATTATAGGGCTGTTTTTTTTATACTATTTTTGAGAGAATGAGCCAGAAATGATAAAAAATTACTCATGATTTTTTATGTAGTTGTTCTTACAGATTATCTCCAGCTAATGCGTCCTTAAAAAATAGGAATACATGAGCAAAACTAATGTATAAGAAATACTAATTTCTAAAAAAGTAGTTCTTTAATGATAAATTATCTACATAATACAGCCAGAAGAATAGACCACAGAAAAATGATCAGCACATGAATGGATCTATTTAACAAATATATAACAGTACTCGCTACTCATAATAGCAATTATTATTAGTTTTACTTAGCAAACATATACAAAAAATTAAATTCTTAAACAAAAAAACCGCCAATACAGAACTTTAATAATGACGAGAATTAAAGTCTGTATATGGCGATAACAAGAAGTAATGTTAAACACTCAAAGTGTTTAACATTAATAGGATACCATATCGGATTATATCTTACTACTTAATTAATAATTTAACTAATCAACTTTTTGTTAATTTTTTATTAAGAGTGATTAATTATTGCGAAAATTTAATGTTTTTAAAATCTCATAATAATTCAGTAATCTCATTTCCATTTAAAAAGTGAAACATTAAAATAATTAAATGAAAATATTGTGTTTAGATTTATCTATCGAATATATTCAACTCTAGCGATTTGATATCTACTGAAATAACTAAGTTTTCATCATTATTCTTAATTTGACCATTTGTTAAATCAATTTCCGATAGTATTTTAAAGCTACCGTTAGGCAAAGGTCTTACTATCGACATTTGCGTTTCGTTTTGTTGAATTAAAAATGGTTGAGTTGATTGGTTATTGATATGCCATTCATTCATTTTAGTAAGTTCTCCTGTTCATTAGTGATGTTGTATTGATTTTAACGAATGTATTAGTTATCAACCAAAACTTTGCTCAATTTCGACAAATGTTTTAGTTAATATTGAAAGATTATAAATATTATCCTCTTCAATATCTCCGTGCAAGTAGTCTTGTTCAATTAGAACTATGCAATTTGCATAAAAGTTTTCGTAGTTCCTATCACAAAAATAATCTTCTTGTGCATTTTTAGCATCACCAAAATAGTTAGCCTTAGTTTCTGTATCGCCGTTATTTGAGCGTTCAATATATAATTTATAAAATTTAGCTATCGTATATTTTTGTTCTTTAGTTAGTTTATTCAAATCTTTGGCCTCCTGAAACATCGTTTATATGTTATACCCAATTTATTGAAAAATACCAACTAAATTAATCGCATTTTCAATGTCTTTAATATGTTTTTACAAGTTTTAAGCGATATTGATCTGTAAAATTATCTTTTATAGCGTACGGAGAAATTATTAATAAACCATGACTTCTAACAGATTTTTCACTAACACCAAATTTATAACCTTGATAAATTATTTTCGTACAATATGTGAAGTTCTTACTATTTAAATTTAATGTAACAAGATAGCGGTGGTTTGTGTTTTCATAGTTTTTCTTAACCCAGTCGGCAGCTTTTTTACCAGCTCCAGGATAGGTACAGCGATAGACCTTCATCCAGTCGTTTTTACCGCTAGCATATATATATTTAAATGACTCAAAGGATTGTGTTGTAGGTTTATCACCTGGGCCCTCAATCTGTAAAATGGTTTTATCATCAATGGCAATACTGCTATGGCCAAAAAATCCCCACATAACTGGACCTTTAGTGATAATTATGTCGCCAGGTTGTAATTTAAAATGATCATCTTTTATTTCTTTATATTTATTATCTGCAATAGTTGAAGGTGCACCAATAGGGGAAATGACAATGAATAATAAGAGGATAATGATTGTATGTTTTATAAATTTCACTTAAAAGCTCCTTGTTAAAAAAATGTATGTAATTAATTGAAACGAGTATGAGACTAAAATGAATGTCTCATTCGCTTAGAATGCTTAAAATATATATTAAATATTAATGTATGATGATATAAAATGTCTATTAAGTATATAAAAACAGCCAAAGACATCAATAGTGAATGTCCCTGGCTGTTATTATCATATGTTCTTTTAAAGAATGCCAAAAATGAATGTATAAATTAACATTGCGAATCCAAAAATATAGAAAATAACGGCAAAACTTAAATAAGATTCTTTTTTAGATTCTTTAGCAGTTTTTTTCATTAAGACAAATATAAATGTACCAGCAACGATAAAAATTAATGCTAGCCAAAATAAAATTGCAAAATGTAAAGTCATGTGAAACCCTCCTTATAAGTCGTAATCGTTAATTAATAAAATCATAGAAAATGGGATAAATATAATAAAGAACGAGCACGATGTTAATAAAAAATAATATTTCACTTAACCAGAATTTAGTAATCATTGCAATGGTAAACGATACAACGAGTATCGAACCGCAAATGATAATGCCAGGCAGGAGCCAACACAAATCATCTAAATCTTCGTTATATGTAATCATAATATTAAAGATAGCAAATATGATTGTAATAACTAAATTTATAGCATTTAATTGAATGTTTTTCATGATTGACACCTACTAATATAAATATAGCTTCTTATTGAATATCATAACACTATTTTGCAAAAGGTAAATAAAAAGTAAAGTTATTTTTAAAATATTATTTGCTCAATATTAAAGTTGGTTAATTGAGCGAACTTATTAAATAAAATAGGAATCAACCTATCATTTCAGGTTTAAATGGCATTTAAATGCAGTAACTTTTGTATTTTCCGTCACATTTTATAAAATTGAACAATAAAAAATGTGCAAAATGACTTTTGCACATTTACAAATATTAGTTTTCTGATAAGATTAATAGCAACACTTTAAAAAAGCACGTATCAAACGTAGGAGAGATGGTTATATGACTTTTTATAATTACATTATGAGTTTTCAAAATGATAATACACCTTTCGGCATGTTAGCAAATTACGTTAATGAAGATAAAGCATTCCCACGCTTAGAAGAAAGTCATCAAGTTATTAGAGCCTATGTTTTGTCTCATTATAAAGACCATCAATTAATTGAAACTACAAACAGAGCTATAAGTTTATATATGATAAATTAATTTGAATAATACCAATTGTGATGAATTAATGCATCCCAAATATCTTTTGTTTTAAAGTTTATTTCATTATTTCTTATCGAAAATGGTGTAATAATGTCTTTATCTAACCAAGTGTTGATAAGCTCATTTGGTACACCATCTAACAACATTTCACTTTTGCTAATTATAAAACATTCCCAGTCAAGTGAAACATTTTTTGGATTCACATAATTACATTGATTATGATTATCCATAAATACTCACTCCTTTAAGTTTCTGTAATCTTCATTGCATTTTACCCATTAATATAATCTTTCAAACCAAAATCATAGTCACTTTTCAAAATATGTATATTAAAATCCCATGCTTTTCACTGTTAAAAAAGTTTAAATAATGGTTTAATATATTCGGTACTCATTTTAATAAAAAGATAATATATTTTGAGCTATCAATACTTTTTATTGAAGAGGTGTTATTGTTGGCTAAAACGTTATATTTAATGCGCCATGGTCAAACTTTGTTTAATTTTAAGGGACTAATACAAGGATTTGGAGATTCTCCATTAACAGAATTGGGGATTTTGCAAGCTGAAAAAGCACGTAGTTATTTTGAAAGCAAGGGGATAAACTTCGATTTATATGCATCATCAACACAGGAACGTGCAAGTGACACACTTGAAAATGTCGCGCCTAACCAACCATATCATCGTTTAAAAGGATTAAAAGAATGGCACTTCGGATTATTTGAAGGTGAGTCTGTATATCTATTTGATAATTTATACAAACCTGAAGATTTATTCGGAGATCGCATAGTGCCTTTTAAAGGTGAATCAAAGCAGCATGTTGAGGATCGTATGGTTAAAGCTTTGCATGAGCTGATGTCTCAAACAAAGGATAATGCATTGGTTGTAAGTCATGGAACAATTATAGGAGTGTTTCTCAGATATTGCCTAGATAAAAATGAGGCATTGAAACATAATATAGGTAATTGTAATATTTTAAAATTCAAATATGACGATGGAACTTTTAGCTTTGAAGAGTTGATTGATCCAAATTTATAATATGTAAAGCGTTACACTTAGACAAGTTCGAGTCTTTGATGTAACGCTTTTTAATGAGACTGAAATTTTAAAATAATAGTTGTAGCAGTTTTTGTAAAATCATAAGAGCCACAATTATAATGATGACACTTGAAATTTTGTTGATAATTAATAATAATTTACCAGTTTTGTCGATAGAACCTACGAATTTACCTAATATTGCAAGTAAAAAGAACCAAAACCATGAAACGCTTATACATGCAATAGTAAATGCAATTTTATCTTTGTCATTGTATAGTGCAGCGCTACTACCAATGACACCAATTGTATCTAATATGGCATGAGGATTTAGTAGTGATACAGACAAGGCAAAGCTAACTTGTTTCATTGGTGACATTGCTTGTACTTGGCTGTTCACTGAAGGTTTGTCATTCCAAATTGTCCAAGCCATATACAGTAAAAATATTAAACCAATTATATAAATAATTGCTTGAAGAATGGGCATCGACATAATAATGATAGATGTACCAATAACAGCAATTATAATTAATAAACTATCTGACAGTCCTGCTGTAAGAATTGCAGGTAATGCATATCTATATTTCGATTGGTTTGCACCTTGGTTAAATATAAACACATTTTGTGCTCCTAATGGCAATATAAGTCCAATCGATAAGATAAAACCATGTATTATTGCTTCTAACATAAAGCTGATCTCCCTTTTAAAGTATTGAAAATTCTGAAAATATATAATAGAAGCATATCAAATAAAATAAAACTGCTCAATATAAGAGCAGTTTAGAAAGGATTCATTTTGCTAATATGATTTGAATTTATTAGAAATGAAGAAATATATAAATATAAAACTGAATTACTTATTAATCAAATCATAAAAAAGCCAATGTTCATCAAAATAAGAATTGCCTATTTTAATTGCATTTTTTTCAAAACCGAGAATGTCGAATCCTAGAGCACTATAAAAAACTTTAGCGCCTATATTGTTTGATACAATTGATGTAAGTACAGATTCGTAGTTATTCTGTCGTGCATAACTAATGATGTAATTAATGAGCTCGCTATTAATCGATTTATCGTTGTTATTAACAAAGTTGTATTTAATTAATGATTTGTGCTCTTTTCCTACATATCGAATTTGTTCTAGCGTAGCCGTAGCAACGAGTGTGTTACGGTCATAACAGCCAAAGACGATACATGTTGGTAAAGTTTCATCTAAAATGTCATGTATTAAGGTGTCAGTCATAGTTTGACTATAGTGTGAATCTTGAGTGAATTCTTCTTTGACTGTCGAAACGAGTCGTTTATACTCATTAAAATCATCATTTGTTAATGTTTTAATTTTCATTACTGACCTCCTTAATCATTATTAAGAAAGATTTTGTGCAAAAAATTTTCTTAATTACATATTAAAATGTTTATTAAAATTTTGCAATCATTGATTTAAATGCGCATTCTTGTAAATTGAGAATTAATTTAATTAAAATTCTGCTTAAGTTTTTGTTTATTATGAATACGTAGGCGAATAAAACTTCAACTTTCAAATTAATATAAATTGGCAGAAACCTTGATAGTATTGGAACCGGTACCACTTATGGACAAATAAAAATGATCTATTTTTCATTAGAATTAATATGAATTTACTATGTTAATCTTAATGAAAAACCAACCAAAAATCACCTGGAAATTTGGTTGGTAAATGTGAATATTATGTGAAATATTACATTTGAATTTATCTAGCCTAATTTATTAATCAACTATACTTACATTTAAATCAACTTTAACATTTCCATGAATAGCTTTTGAATATGGACAAAACTCATGTGCCATTTGTAAGTATTTTTTAGCTTCATCTTGAGATAATACATTTTTAACTTTAGCTTCTATTGCAACACTTAATTTAGGACTTTCTGAATTTGAATCGTCTTCTAATCTCACAGTTACTGTTACTTCTGGTTTTGCATCACGAATTTTGTGTTGTTTTAAAATTAGGTCAAACGCACCATTGAAACAAGATGCGTATCCTGCTGCAAATAATTGTTCAGGATTTGTTGCTTTTCCATCTGCTTGTGCTGGTGGAATGATATCGACATCTAATGCATGATCATCTGTATAAACATGACCTTTACGACCACCGATATTTGTAGCTTTTGTTTCATAATGAATTGCCATTACTATGACCTCCTATAATAAATTACATTTATGCTTTACCCATATTAATATTAGGTAATCATCATTGATTTTAGTAACGTATCATTGAATGATGAAAAGTAGTTGTTTACAATAAAATATAATGAGCGACTGAAAAGAGGGATTTACCATGAAGACTGTGGAAGTGGTTGCTACTATCGCACCGCAAATTCAAATTGATGAGACTTTACAAAAACAAATAAATAAGCGGAGTGATGTAATTGACATTATTGAACTTCGGATTGACCAACTTGAAAATATTTCAGTTGATGATGTGTCAAGGTTAGTTATAAAACTAAAAACTTTACCAAAAATAAATAAAGTTTTAGTTACATATCGTACAATCAGTCAGGGGGGGAGTGGCGAAATTACAAGTAATTCTTATATGAATTTATTGTCATCCCTGGCAAATGTTAAAGAGATAGATATGGTTGATATTGAATGGGATAAAGATATTGAGCTTGAACGTTTCCAACAAGTCATTAAAAATTTACAAGTACAGGATAAAGAAGTGATCATCTCGCATCATAATTTTAATGAGACACCGTCTTTAGATGAGCTACAATTCATTTATTTTAAAATGCAAAAGTTCAACCCAGAGTATGTAAAGTTAGCAGTTATGCCACGGAATAAAAACGACGTCTTAAATTTATTACAAGCTATGGCTACTTTTTCAGACACGATGAATTGTAAAGTAGTAGGTATATCTATGTCTAAACTCGGATTAATAAGTAGAACAGCACAGGGGGTCTTTGGTGGCGCGTTAACATATGGATGTATAGGAGAACCTCAAGCACCAGGTCAAGTTGATGTGGTTGATTTAAAAGAACAAGTGTCATTATATCAATAAAATGTAAGTCGTTTGCTTTTAAAGATAGGCTGCATTATAATTGAGAAGTATTATCATTGTTCGTGGAGGAGCGATTTTATAATGGAATTACAACAAGCAATAGCTAATAGAAGAAGTGTGAAAAAGTTTAAAAGAGATATGCACATAGATGATGCATTGCTATACCAAGCAATCGAAAAAGCTGCTGATGCTCCAAATCACGGAATGAGGGAACCTTGGAGAGTTGTGCATGTTCCAAAAGATCGATTAGGAGAAATGAGTAAAGATATATCTAAATTTGCATTTCCGAATGAATTAGATAAGCAACAATCTCATTATGATGCAGTAACGAACCTTGGTGGTATGTTATTACTTATTTTAAAAACAGACCCTAGACAACGCCAAAATGATGAAAACTATTTTGCGTTTGGTGCTTATACTCAAAATTTAATGTTATTACTTTATGAAGCGGGAATTGGTACATGCTGGAAATCACCATTATATATTTATGATCCGAAAGTAAGAAAAACATTAGGAATTAAAAAAGATGAAGTTTTAGCTGGATTCTTGTATTTAACAGATTTAGAAGATCATATGCCTAAAGCGCCGCGAAAAAACAGAAATTTAATTACATTATATTAATAAGATGAGATTTAGAAAAAAGCTGAGACACTTTGATGTGCCCTTAAAGTTAGAATTCATACTTTTTAAGGATTCATTACAAAGTTGTCCCAGCTTTTTATTATGTTGTAAATACTGTCAGTATTCAGTAATATTACTATTTAAATGTTTCAGCTAAAAATGATTCCACTTGTTCAGGAGATTTTGCATTAGCTGAATGTAAATGGGCAATTTTGTCACCATTTTTGAATACTAATAAACTAGGGATACCCATGACTTCGTTTTCAACCACTACATCTTCTAATTCATCACGGTTAACGGTATACCATTCGTAGTTATTATATTGTTCTACAATTGGATCAATCCACATATCCATTGCACGACAGTCAGGACACCAGCCTGCTTCAAATTTAACTATCACTGGGTTATCATTGTTAATTACAGATTTGAATTCTTCATTACTTTTAATTGCTTGCATAGTTACAACTCCTCTTGTATGCTTGATAATTTTATTATAGCTAAACTTCTTGTTTATTAAAAAATTTTAGCCTCAAAATAAAAGCCTTTTGCCATGGAAAATGATATATTTATGTTAAATATATAAAGGAGGTAACAGTCGCATGATTAAATTTTATCAATATAAAAATTGTACAACTTGTAAAAAGGCAGCAAAGTTTTTAGATGAATATGGCGTAAGTTATGAACCAATTGATATTGTTCAACATACACCTACAGTAAATGAATTTAAAACAATTATTGCTGAAACAGGTGTTGAGATTAATAAATTATTTAACACACATGGTGCAAAATATCGTGAACTAGACTTAAAAAATAAATTACAAACGTTATCTGACGATGAAAAATTAGAATTGTTATCATCAGACGGGATGTTAGTAAAACGTCCATTAGCTATTTTAGGTGATAAAATTACGTTAGGATTTAAAGAAGATCAATATAAAGAGACTTGGTTATCATAATAATAATGTAATCGTTTACTAAATGTCTCGATATTTAGAATAATTACATGTAAAATGAAAGAGGCTATTCAATTGTTAATTTTTATAAATATAGTTGAATAGCATCTAGCCTTATGGCATCATTAAGGTTGTAAAGAACAATTAGGAGGGGATTCTCTTGGCAGTACCAAATGAATTGAAATATTCAAAAGAGCATGAATGGGTTAAAGTTGAAGGCAACGTTGCAACAATCGGAATCACAGAATATGCGCAAGGCGAGTTAGGTGATATTGTATTTGTTGAATTACCTGAAACTGATGATGAAATTAATGAAGGGGATACGTTTGGTAGCGTAGAATCAGTTAAAACTGTATCAGAATTATATGCGCCAATCTCTGGTAAAGTAGTTGAAGTCAACGAAGAACTAGAAGATAGTCCCGAATTTGTAAATGAATCTCCATACGAAAAAGCATGGATGGTAAAAGTAGAAATTAGTGATGAAAGTCAGATTGAAGCATTATTAACAGCTGAAAAATATGCAGAAATGATTGGTGAATAATCACTACGTAACTCCTTAATTTAATATTGAGGAGTTAATTTTTGGTCTGAGTAAGTAAATAATACGAAATGAAATTTATTAGGTACTATATTTTAAAACAATGCTTTATTTTATTATTTAAGAATGACGAAGATAATGTATTAAGTTATTTTAAAAATATAAATTGGGGGAAATTAAAATGCTAAACATTCAAGACGTTAGTCATCTTTCTAAAAAGGAGCAAAAAGCATATAACCGTTTCGTAGAATCCGTAGAAAACGGTAATTTACCAGTATTACCATGTATTGAAATGAATCTAAAAGAGATGAAAGAAGAAACATTGAATCAGAGTAAAGTTGGTGGAATACCATTTTTAAAATCTTTTAAAGATATACCTTTAGATGAAAATAAAGTACCGATGATATTGTTAGCGCAAATTAATTTGAGTCAACTTCCAGAGCAACAAGAAATATTTCCTGTAAAAGAAGGAATATTGCAGTTTTGGATTAGTTCAGAAGATCCAATGTATGGTATGTCGGAAAATTTAAAAGAAAACAACATCAACTCGAGACTTGTTTATATAAAAGAGCCAATCACCGATTTATCATTTGAAGAAATTCAATCACATATGAAGTCAAGAGATTCAAACAATGGGAATATACCGTTTAGTGGGGCATTTTCTATTGAATTTAAGCTGACGAAACAAACAATCACATGTGCTGATTATAAGTACGATGAAGACGTCCTTGCATTATGGAATAAAGTCAATCCATCCTTTAAATTAAAATCAATGTTTGGCGACTATGATGAATTAATGGAACCTGTGTGTAACACATTTACTGCTAAAGAACCATATAATCAAATTGGTGGTTATCCTTATTTTGATCAAAGAGATCCAAGAACGAATGATCAAGAACTGAAAATGTATGACAGAGTGTTATTACAAATTGATTCCACGAGAGATGGAAGTTCTTCAATTATGTGGGGCGACCTTGGTATTGCTAATATCTTAGTTAAGTCTTCTGACCTTGAGGCTATGAAGTTTGATGATTACATGTATTCTTGGTATTGCAGTTAACACAATCGTAAACTAAATGATTAACTTTAGTAAAATGTATTATTAAACAGGCTGGGACATAAATCCCTAAAAAAACAGCAGTAAGATAATTTTCAATTAGAAAATATCTTACTGCTGTTCTCTATTTATACAATACTTCGTATTGAATGGCTTCGCTATGCCCGTCTGGCACATAATTGTAAAATTCTATAAATAGAATTTTTGATGACGGGTCCCTTCCTAGGGTGCCGTCTCAGCCACCCCAACCGGCACATTGTTGTAAGCTGACTATATGTCAGCTTCTGTGTTGGGGCCCCTGTCTTCGACTGGCACTGCTCCCTCAGGAGTCTCGCCATTAATACTACGTATTAACATGTAAATTTACTTTTAAATACTTTAAAAAATAAGACACTTAGCCCAACTTGCACATAAATGTAAAATTCAATAATTTGAATTTTTTGTGTTGGGTCCCTTCGTATAATTTAATAAATATCACTAAACTAAATTAACGAGGTGACTTACGTATAAAAATTATAATATGACCCAACATACACTACCAATAGAAACTTCTGTTAGAATTCCTCAAAATGATATTGCGCGATATGTTAATGAAATTGTTGAAACGATATCTGATAGTGAATTCGATGAATGAGGAATAGATAAAATTAAACGAGAGCTAGGTTTTGTATTAATGGCACTTAATATAAGGAAAATAGCAGCTCAACGAGCTGTATATTATCAAATACATTTGAAAAAAACTGATTCCTATCAAATAATCAGTAGAAATCAGCTTTTTTACATTGCCTAAGAACTTAGTGTCTCAAGCTCTATTTAGTTATTCAAATTGTCCTTGAAAGCCAAAAATTATTAATATTGTAATCGTTACATTAAGCTTGCTTAAATTTTTTGTGATTTATGTTTTATTCAAGCTAATAATGTGAAATGATACAGTGACAGGTTTTTATTGATTTTTAAAGGGTGATGATTATGGCTATTGTAAATAAGGTAATAATTGTTGAAGGAAAATCAGATAAGAAAAAAGTACAACAAGTCATTGCAGAACCGGTAAATATTATTTGTACGCACGGAACGATGAGTATAGATAAAATAGACGATATGATAGAATCTTTATATGGGAAACAAGTTTTTGTGTTAGCAGATTCTGATGACGAAGGTGAACGAATTAGGAAATGGTTTAAACGCTATCTAAGTGAAAGTGAACACATATTTATAGATAAAACCTATTGTCAAGTTGCTAACTGTCCTAAAAAATATTTAGCAAATGTACTTACTAGACATGGTTTCAATTGTAAGAAAGAATCATCTCTCATACCGAATTTAAATACTGAAAGGTTAGTTTTAGCGAATGAATAATTCAATTGACATCACAGATGTAACGACGCATTATGAGGAAGAAAAACATTTAATCTTTGGTTATACACCAACATGTGGTACATGTAAGGTTTCAGAAAGAATGTTAGATATTGCTAATGAAATATTGAAGTTACCTTTAATTAAAATAGATTTAAACTTTCATCCTCAATTTTGTGAAGATATGCAAATTATGTCAGTGCCGATTTTATTATTAATGAATAAAGATAAAGAAGTAAAACGAATTTATGCTTTTCAATCGGTGACTGATTTATTAGAAAATTTAAAATAGTTATTGACGAATTTTTACTAAGGTGTTAGGATTAATACAAATTAAATGATGCGTAAACTCTTATCGAGAGTGGTGGAGGGATGTGCCCTGCGAAGCCCGGCAACCGTCTTATATAGAAATGGTGCCAATTCACATAAAGTTATGACTTTTGAAGATGAGAGAAACAATACTTCTATTGCTTTCTCAATTTTTCTATCGATTTGAGAAAGCATTTTTTATTTTTATATAGCAACACAGGGAGGAATAAACGTGATTGAGTTAAAAGAAGTCGTCAAAGAATATCGGACTAAAAATAAACAAGTACTTGCTGTAGATCACGTTAATTTATCGATTAAATCGGGATCGATATATGGCGTCATTGGATTTTCTGGAGCAGGAAAAAGTACTTTGATTCGTATGTTTAACAATTTGGAATCGCCTACATCAGGTGAGGTCATTATTGACGGAGATCACATTGGGCAATTATCTAAAAATGGACTTAGAAAAAAAAGACAAAAAGTGAGTATGATTTTCCAACATTTTAATTTATTATGGTCAAGAACAGTACTTAAAAATATTATGTTTCCGCTTGAAATTGCTGGTGTACGTAGAAGAAAAGCGAAACGAAAAGCTTTAGAACTAATTGAGCTGGTTGGTTTAAAAGGGAAAGAAAAAGCGTACCCATCTGAGTTATCTGGTGGACAAAAACAACGTGTGGGTATTGCACGCGCATTAGCTAACGATCCGACAGTTTTACTTTGTGATGAAGCAACAAGCGCACTTGATCCGCAAACGACAGATGAAATTTTAGATCTTTTATTAAAAATTAGAGAGCAACAAAACTTAACAATCGTCTTAATTACACATGAAATGCACGTTATTCGTCGTATTTGTGATGAAGTAGCTGTTATGGAAAATGGTAAAGTGATTGAACATGGACCGGTTACTCATGTATTTGAAAATCCTCAACATGCAGTAACAAAGAGGTTTGTGAGAGAAGATTTAAACGATGATTTTGAAGCATCTCTAACAGATTTAGAGCCATTAGACAAAGACGCTTACATTGTTCGATTGAATTTTGCAGGTTCAACAACTACGGAACCAATCGTATCGAGCTTGTCTAGCGCATTTAATATCAAAATAAATATTTTAGAAGCTAATATAAAAAATACAAAAGATGGAACAGTTGGCTTTTTAATTTTACAAATTCCGTTTATTACAAACGAAGATTTTGGAAAATTCAAAAAAGAGTTAATTGAGCGACAAGTTAAAGTGGAGGTGTTAAGACATGGGTAAATCATTTAGCGATATTATTAATGAAATGATAACAATGCCTAATGTGCAGTGGCCAGATGTATGGACTGCAATAGTCGAAACACTTTATATGACTGTCGTTTCAACTATATTTGCTTTTATTTTAGGTCTCATCTTAGGTGTTCTTTTGTTCTTATCTGCAAAAGGTAAGTCTAAAGGTGCTAGAATTTTTTATACAATTGTATCTTTTGTCGTAAACCTATTTAGAGCTATACCATTCATTATCTTAATCCTTTTATTAATTCCTTTTACTAGTTTGGTACTTGGAACAATTAGTGGGCCAACAGGTGCATTACCAGCTTTAATTATAGGTGCGGCACCATTTTATGCTAGGCTTGTTGAAATTGCTTTTAAAGAAATTGATAAAGGTGTTATTGAAGCGGCTTGGTCAATGGGAGCAAACACTTGGACAGTCATTCGTAAAGTGCTTTTACCCGAAGCAATGCCAGCGTTAGTTTCTGGTATTACAGTTACAGCAATAGCTTTAGTAGGTTCAACTGCGGTTGCTGGAGTTATTGGCGCAGGTGGTTTAGGTAATTTAGCCTACTTAACAGGATTCACTCGAAATCAAAATGATGTCATTTTAGTATCAACAGTTTTTATTTTAATTATTGTATTTATAATCCAATTCTTCGGGGATTGGCTTACAAATAAACTTGATAAACGATAAATTGGGGGTTTCATTTTATGAAAAAATTATTTGGATTTTTATTAGTATTAACATTTGCAGTTGTATTAACAGCTTGCGGTAATGGAAATAAAGGTGGCAGCGATGACAAGAAAATTACAGTCGGTGCTTCACCTGCACCTCATGCTGAAATTTTAGAAAAAGCAAAACCATTATTAAAGAAAAAAGGTTATGATCTTGAAATTAAAACAATCAACGATTACACTACACCTAATAAATTATTAGATAAAGGTGAAATCGATGCAAACTATTTCCAACATACACCTTATTTAAATACTGAGAAAAAAGATAAAGGATACAAAATAGTAAGTGCTGGGGACGTTCATTTAGAACCAATGGCTGTATATTCTAAAAAATATAAAAGCTTAAAAGAATTACCAAAAGGTGCAACAGTATATGTTTCAAATAATCCAGCTGAAGAAGGACGTTTCTTGAAATTCTTTGTTGACGCAGGACTAATTAAAATTAAAAAAGGCGTAAAAATTGAAGACGCGAAATTCAGCGATATTACTGAAAATAAAAAAGATATCAAATTCAACAATAAACAATCAGCAGAATTCTTACCTAAAATTTATCAAAACGAAGATGCTGATGCGGTTATCATTAACTCAAACTTTGCAATCGAACAAAAACTTAATCCTAAAAAAGATTCAATTGCTGTTGAAAGTGCGAAAGACAATCCATATGCTAATTTAATTGCAGTTAAAGAAGGTCATCAAGATGATAAGAAAATTAAAGCATTAATCGAAGTATTACAATCTAAAGATATTCAAAACTTCATTAATGAAAAATACAATGGGGCAGTAATTCCTGCTAATTAATTGCAATTAAATAATAAAACCCTTTAACAACAATAGTTAAGGGGCTTTTTTATGGTGTTGGAAATAGAAAAAGGGCATAAAAGGGGCAGTATATGCAAATTATCGAATTTTAAACAAAAAAATACGCTCAGATTTGAGCGCATTATCCAAGCTTTACCTGTTCAAGTTTGTTCATCATATCCTTATCCATCTGTTCAGTAACGTGTGAATAAATAGAAAGTGTTGTACGGTGGTCGGAATGGCCTACACGATCCATAATAGCTTCAAGTGACACTCCTTGTTGAGAGAGTAATGATATGTGGCTATGTCTTAATATATGTGAAGAAATTTCTTTTTCAATACCCACATCTTTAGCTGATTCCCTAAGGATTTTATTGAATCTTTCAGTCTGCATTGGGTTGCCTTTATGATTAGTAAATACAAAATTTCTATTTAGATATCCATCATTCCATTTTGAATCCTTTTTGTTCTCCAGTATTGCTTTCTTTAATATCTCGCAACTTCTGCTACTCAATCCAATTGTTCTATAACTAGACTCTGTTTTAGTGGTATCTTTTACACCGAATCCACCAGATTCATCGTGAAACCAATGGATGGTTCCGTTAATATTTAAACTCTTATTATCAAAGTCTATATCTTCATTTTTAATGGCTAACATTTCACCAATACGCATACCATTTAAGGCTTGGAATTCTGTCATGAGTGCAACGAATAAATAAAACCGCTTATGGATACCTGAGTGCATCTTCTGAGCCTTCATATTAATATCTTTGATGATAGATTGTATTTCATTTAATTCGAGGTATTTATTACGTTTAGCTTTCACTTCATCATAAGACTTAATCCTTTTATTTAACGTTATATCTTTTAAAAATTCTAAATCTTGCAGTTTGTAGATGCGTCTAGTGTATTCAAATACATTTTTGAATATGCTTAACGCATCTTTGTTTACTTGATATACATAACCTTTACTATCCATTTCATCGAAAACTTGTTGTGCATATGAAAGTGTTATTTTATTGATTAAAATATCTTCATCTACAAATTTCTTCAAAGTGTTTAGCTTACTCAATTTAGTTTTAATAGTTGTTCTTTTTGACCCAGACGTTTTGATATAATTCTGAAACCACTCATCACATGCGACATGAAAAGTTAATGATTTTAACGTTGTCGGTGTATTATCATTCAGTTTTGCCTCTATACGCTCATTTAAGCGTCTCTGAGCCTCTTTCTGCGACTGCTTACCATTCTTATTGAGAACCACGCTAACACGTCGCCATTTATTTGTGAGAGGGTCTTTGTACTTCTCATAATAGCGATATTTAGTTTCACCATGTTTATTAGTAAATTTCTCGTACCACATGTGAGTGAGCCTCCTAAAAGTCATATTTTGTCATTCTTATTTCATTTTCTTTTTTAATTTTTTCTAAAACATAGTTTATAGTTGGAAGGTTATTTAATGTAATATTTCTATTATTATAAATTTGAGCAAATAGTAATTCGCAGATTTCATCACAAAAGTTTTTATCTGTATCTTCGAAAGATTTAATATCTTCATAGAATAAGTTTTTAAATAAACGTCTACTAACGTTGTCTATAAATAACATGTTTTCATAATATTCAAGATGATAATTAAAATATATAAATAGTCTATCTATAATGTTTTCTTCACTAGAGTATAGGAAAGTCTGCTGAGTGGATACCTTGTGTTACTGATAAATAAGTAGCATAATTAGTATATTTTCTTATAACGTCTTTATCTTTATTAGTCTTTTTATAGTAAAGCACTAAACTATTTATGATATTTGCTGTTCTATGATCTGAATTATTTGATTTTTGATTTTGTTGTAATAAATAAAAATAAATATACTCTATTTTATCATCTATATTTAATACTTCTTTTGCCATTTTATGTGCTGAACCTAATGAAATAATTGGACTGTTATAAAAGTGTAAAATATATTCCGTTTCACCAATTATTTTATTCCCCTTTGAAGTTGGAACATATACTTGTGGTAGTTTAATCGCATTTTCATCTATATTAGTTTTGATTCTTTCTATCAATTCTGGCTTATTTCCACTTAATTTGAGTTTATATTCTCTTAATATTTCTTTTAATTCTGGGACTTTAAGATAAAATAAAGAAACATCAAAATTCGATTTTATATCTAGATAATCTAAGTTGATTAATTTGTTTAGAATTTCATCTACATTAATTTGGTTTTCTAGCAAATAAAAATGATTTTTAACTTCTTTTCCAACTTCTCTATTTTTATTTAGGTGCAATATTAAAATATCGTTAGCATTTAAATCATAATGATAATTATTGTTGTTATCATCTTTAACATCTATAACTAAATCTTGATTATTTTCTTGGACATTTTCATTCAATTTTACTTGGTCTTTATTTAATGTATTAGTTTTATTGTTTGTAATTGACTTTACCTGTTTTACTTTTTTAGTATTATTAGTTTCAATATCATGTGTGATATTATTTTTCCTAATATGGTCATTTGATTGAACAGTGTTAAACTGAGTCGTCTTAGAATTAGATATATTTTTGTGATTAGTATTGGATTTATTGCTTTTATAATCTAAATGATTATGCTTAAACAATTTAACTATACTAAATACAATAAGAGATATAAAAATAGCAAACATAAAAATATCTATAAAAGTCAATTTATTTTGAGTAACTTCATTTATTCCTCCAAATAGCATTAAAATAGAAAATATCAATAGAAAGCAATAAAATATCTTTTTCATTATTTTCCCCTTTGCTTAATTTTGTATTATTTTTGATTTTCATCATTATATATTCTTTGAATTACTGAATTAACAATCTCGCTTAACATTTTTTTATCGCTTTCTGATAAAACTTCATTAAAACCAAGAGAATTTTTGTTATCTATGCCACTATAAAACAGCTTATATTCAGACTGGTTTAATAGCCATTTTAAATCAAAGTAAGGCTCGTCTATTTCCTCAATTTGGTATTGATTAAATTCGTTCATAGTAAGTTTAATTTCTTTTCTTTGGATTTTACTTGAATGCTTTTTTTGTTTTTCTCGGAATTTTTTAACAAACTCGTCATATTCTGTTCTCAATTGTTCATAGCTTATTTTTTTGTTTTCACTAAATATAGTTAGTAATTTTTCAATATCATCATGCATTTGAGATTGATCCATAAACAATACATACCAAAATAAAATATTTTTAGATGGAAAGCGCTTACCATTTTCTAATTTACTAACATACACATCTGATACACCTAAGTACTTTGAAAGAGTATCTAAAGTTAAATCTTCTGCTTTTCTAAAATTTTTAAGAATGTTTGAAAAATCTTCAAGACTATTTTGTTGCATGTTTTATCAATCCTCCTGTAAATATCCTATTGTCTATGTTGATTATTATACTTTTATTCTTATTGTTCGTAAACAAGTAATTAAAAACTTGCCAAAAGGAAGCTAAGATGTTACTATTTGTTTGTAAACAAAATTAAAGTTTACAAACATTTAGCGTGAGGAGGTGTTTTTATGATTGCTAAAGTGAATTATTTGAAACGTTTGATTGCATTTGAAGGATTGAGTTTAAAAGATTTTGCAAGCGAAATAGAAGTGAATTCTAACTTTTTGAATTCCATTGTTAATGGTAAAAGAACGACATCCCCAAAAACAGCTAATAAAATAGCGAAAAGACTCAATGTTGATATAAAAGATATTTTCATCTTTATAGAAGAAAAAGAGGAGGTCAAATAAATGGCTAGAACAAAGTTGAAAGATATACCGACTAAGGAAAATACAATCAGTGAACCAAAACAAGTTGTAGTAAAACCACTGTTTGCTAAACCAAACGCGCTAGCAAGTATTTTTGGTATTTCGTATAGTTCGACAAATCGTATTTTAAAAGAGTGGGAGAAAGATCCTAAAGGTGTTGACGATTTGTATTATTCATTGTCATCAACTATGACGGTTATCAGTATTCCTAGATTTGAGGAGTACATGAAGAAACGTCATAAAAAATGGATGTAGGAGGCAAGGCAATGAAAATGTACTTAACTTATATTTGCTTAGTTTCATTGTTAACAATACTATTACTAGCAATATCTAACATGTATGTCGCTTTTAGTGTGTACGGCATGATGGTAACTTATGGATTTAATTTAACAGGAGAGATTACAACGTGCGAAAACAAGTGATTATTACAAAAACAGTAGTTGGCTGGTACAACATTAAAGATACTCAACATAATTTAATGTTAAATATACCGCCAAAAGTATTTGAACAGTGCTTTCCTGATGTTAGTAAAGATGTTCAAGTTGCGTGTTTAGAAATGGATTTATCAAAAATTACAGAAATTAAAAATAAGAAAAAGGTAGGTAGTTAAGATGAAAATCAAACAAAAATATCAATTATCAAAAGTGGTTAAAGTATTAGAAGTAGTATTATACGAGAAAAGTAAAACTTATGATGATATTAGTTATCTCAATGAGGATACAGCATTTTATGAATATGCTTTAAAGTTAGTTCATAATGGATTGTTCAATATTCTTGCTGAATTAGATTTTGAAGATGAAGCATTTTTAATTCTTGATGAAGTAACAATGACGCTAAGTGATGTCATGAAAGAAACACAACACGTTTACCGTTATAGTGTCATAGACGAAAAAGGTGAACATAAACATACAACAGATCGCAAAGGACACGTGATTGGAATGTTAGAGTGGGCATTAGATTACATTGTGGGAAATATTGAAGTGGAGGAATTATAAATGAATTGGGAGATTAGAAATTTAATGTGCAATATAGAGATAGTAAAAGAAAAGTTGGAAGATGTAGCGACTACACATACATGGTTTGTAGATGAACGATTTAGGAAGAGATCGTTAAAAACTAAAGAAGAAGCGGTTAATTACGGTCTAGCGTATAACGAACATAGAATTCACAACGAACAAGTTACAGAATTAATGCTTACTTATTTGAAAGAATTAGACGGTTTAATGAATAAGTTTCATGAAATAGAAAAAGCGTCACTTCAAGCCGACCAAAGCGAAAGTAACGCATAGCATTTAATAAAAATAACAGAGTAATTTAAAAATTACATATTTTTATTATAACATTTTTTACTCTGTGAATCACTAGAGGTGCAAAAAATGAATGAAATTAAATTAGAATATGACACACATGTTTCAGTGGTACATTATGAAAGTTTAGACTCACGTTCATTTAAGAGCTTTTCAAAACCTAAATGGAGTAAGTTAATTAATAAACTGTCTGTGCCTATAGAAGCAAATTATAAGTATGCACGTGGTGTTGCTGTTTACGGTGATATTAAAAATGGTGCAAATGATCATGGTGAAATTATCAAAAAGCATCGCAATGACGTTAATGTCGTATACAGAGATGTGATTGTACTTGATTACGATGAAACAAATGATTTAAAGCAATTACATGAAGCAATCAGCTCAGCTTTAAGCAATGTTGCATGGTTTTGGCACACAAGTTACTCGCACAGAACTGAACAAGCTAGAATACGCCTGTATATCCCTCTAAATGAGCGGATAAGTGCAGATGATTATCGTAAATATTCAAAGGTATTAGCAAACAAAATTGGTCATAAAGTTGATGAAGGTTCATATCAGCCAAGTAGATGTTTTGCATTACCAGTTATTCAAAAAGGGCACATATTTATTAAACGAGTGAATGACTGTCCAATTATCGATGTTGATATGCTCGAACAGTGGTCGAAGGAACTTGAACAATCAAATGCTAGTCCTAATGTTATAGGGTACACGCGACGTGATAGTGCGTACTGGCGTGAGTTAAGCTTTGGAACAACCGAAGGCAATCGTAACAATGCACTAGCTAGCTTAGTTGGGCATTTATTAAGATGTCGCGTCAATGATTATATTGTGTATTCATATGCTTTATTATGGGGGCAATTCGCATGTAAACCACCTATGAAAGAACAAGAAATCAACGCCACTTTTCAATCGATATTAAATAAACACTATAACAATTAGAAAGGGGCTTTGTATGGAAACAGGTAAAAGTGATGTACTTGATAAAATTGAAAAAATTAATAAAAAAGATAGTGCCTTACAAGAAATTATACCGAAAGGCTATGAAATTGAACATCATCAATGCGGTGTTGCCTTATATCAACTTATACCAAGTAAAAAAGAAGGTGAACCAGATAAAAAGGTTTTTATCACAAGTACAATCCCTCAAATCACTGAACGCTTTGAAGATATTGAAAGTAACGAAGTCAGCTTTAATATGCTTTTCTATGACAATAAAACGCCTGTAAATATAGCAGTGAGTGCCGAAGAAATTTCAGATAGTCGTCAACTCTTGAAATTGGTTAATAAAAAGCTAGATGTAACATCGTCGACATCTACTAAACTTGTTGACTATATTAATGTATCTAAACGGTATAATCCACCATTAAATGTTAAAGTTGCAACGCGTTTGGGGCATGTGAAAGGTTATTTTATTTATCCTTATCAAGAAGTAATGAAAGACAGCAATGTCAAGTTGTTTAGCAATGATAAAGGGTTTCAAAAGTTAATAGACTCTTTTCGAAGTAAAGGAACACTACAAGGTTACTCTAAAAAGGTGTTTGCTCAAATAAAAGATTTACCAATGGTGATGGTTATGTTGTATGCATCTTTAGGTTCGGTTTTATTAAGAGAATTTGGATTACAGCCCTTTATTGTAGAAATATCAGGTAGTACATCCACAGGTAAAACATTCACACTCAACTTAGTATCAAGTGTTTGGGGAACCAGTGACCTTATTACGACATGGAGTTCTACTCAAAATAGTATTGAATCGATGGCGTCATTTTTGAACTCATTTCCAATGTTTAAAGATGATACACGTAACACACATCCTAAGTTTGTTACCAGTGCCACATATAACTTTTCTAGTGGCGAAAGCAAATCAAGAAGTAATATTAATTTAACACTAAACGCTAAAAAAGAATGGCGAAATATTTTAATTTCTACTGGTGAATCATCTATCGCAAATATGGCTGATGAAAAAGCGGGTGTATCAGCACGTGTAGTTACACTACAAGATCCACCATATCCAGATAATTTTGATTTTACCACATTAGACAAATCGTTTAGGGAGAACTATGGAACGTTAGGGTTGGCATTTATTAAACAATATGAGTCTAAAAAAGACGTGTATAAGAAAGCTTTTGAGAGCTATCAACGGTATTTTAATCAAAAAGGTAGTAATGAAATCATGCAACGTTTAGGACGCGCCTTTGCGTTACTACAAGTTACCGGTGAGGTTTTGAATGATATTGATGGATTTGAACATGATCATTTTAAAATTATTGAACAAGCCTATGACAGCATGGTTAAAAACAATAAGACGATTGATAAACCTAAGCAACTGTTAGAGGAACTATTACAATATTTAGATGCGAATAGAAATAATATTGCTGGTGATGGTTATAGTTCAGTCAAAAATGGCGACATCAAAGCTATATATAAACGTGATTATTTATGTATATTAGGTGAAACAGTCAAAGAGAAGTTAACACACGAATTGCAGACCATCACTGGACAATGGGACAAAAAAGGATATTTAATTAAAGGTGAAAAAGACAGGTTACAAAAACAGGTCAAACATCAAACGGTAAAGTATAGGGGATTTGCTATAAGGCGAGAAGTACTTGAAGAATTGGGTTTTGACTTTTCTAATTCATATAATCCTAATTCTGATTATTGATAAGTACCCATCGGTACCCGTTGAGTACCCAATAAAAAAATAAAACGGGTACTCAATAAACGCAGTAATATCAAGTCTCTAAAGCCATAAGTACCCGAAGTACCCAATGTTTATTAATAGTATTTAATTAAAATAAGTTGTTTTGTAAGAACATTCATATAATACAGGTTTCCTATTATATAAAATACGGGTACAACGGGTACTTTTTGCATAAAGTAACGTAGTGATAAGAGTTTGATAGTACCCGAAGTAAAAGAATCACTGGGGACTCACTGGGTACTAGTCCTCTACTAAAATAAAAAACATCAAATTAATGCTGGAGGTTACACATGGATAAAGAACAACTTAAAAAGTATATATACGATTATGTAAAAGAATATAAGGAGATACCGATATATCAGTTAGAAGATTTGTTTAAAGAACTGAATCACGACTATATAGGGAGAACTAGTATCACACACGATAAGGATGAGAATATTGTGTTTTGGAGTGGATGGAACAAAATTACAATGTTTGGGTTGATTGAATTAGTTAAAAGTGAACAACTTGATTTAGTGTATAGAGGTAGTTTTGTAATGCGTTATTTGTTGGATGGTAGAGTTCCTAATTTACCATTAGCTATTTGTTATCCAGAAGATGGACAACAAACTGACGTGCCCTCATGGGTGCCTATGGTATTAAGAATAAATAAAGAGGAGAAAATCAAATGAACTTAGAAACTATCGTAAACCAATTTGAAACACGAGCAGGCACGTTACTAAGGTACTACACAGGATTATTAGAACATAGTAAAGTGCAACCATGTTGCTTTAAGTTATACAATGATCCATTTGATATGGCATACGTGATGATGAACAGCAAGCTATTCGGTCATGTATATATTAAAGATTGTAAAGTAAGGCAATCATTTGAATTAGCGTCACCTAAGCACACTGAGGGGCTTATAAGAAGCATAGAGGGACATTATGTGGGTTATGAATTACATGACGGTAAAAAGCTTTCTATTAGTGATATGATGGCTAGTCATTTGTTTGAAGATGAGTATTTTATGTATGGATTACAAACATATGCAGAATCAAATAATAGTGATGTGTTTGAGTACCTAGAAAATGGATTTGATACAGATACACTTGAGGGCATTCAATCAAGTAATACTGATATGATAGCGAATATTGAAATGTTGTATCAGTTAGCTACGGGAATCAATGAACCAGCACCAGAGTTAGTTGAGGGATTGAAATTAGTAACTGAGTTTGTACAAGATGAGAATGCGATACAAGAGGATTACAAGGCTTTAGAACGTAAATTGAATGATTTAAAAGCGTCTTACTATAGCTTGAGTAAATAATGTTATGAGGGGTCACATGTAGTGTGTGGCTCCTAATAAAATACTACGATTTTATACGAGGTATAGCAGTTTAAAATGGTTGAGGTACAGAACTTTAAAAAAGTATGAAACGTTGATATTAAGCTATTTTATGGCTTTGAAAATAATAAGGTTATATAAAGGTATTAGCTTTTAAAATCGGAAGGTATACAGTCTTTGAGAATTGAAAAAATGGCAAGATTTGTGCAAGGTGTGCGAACTTTGTTAACGCTAATACAAGCTAAAGTGTGTGTTTTTGGTATAGGCCTAAAACTTAATTTTGTTCGCTATTTGTTCGTGCTATTTTTATCGAACTTAAGTTCTGTATTAAGTTAATGTGAAAAGCCTAATGTTAAGTTTATAACATGATTTTATAAGTGTTATATACGATAAGCTAAACAATTGATAAAACGCGCTATAAAGCGAACGTAAGTTTGTTTTAGACCTGTAAAAATGGTATAATTTAGATATGGAATAATTAAAATAAAGGGGTGTAGAAATGCAAAGTATCGCAGAAAAAGAGACGTATCATTTACCCACCGAACACCTGCAAGTTTTCAATGTGATAAAAAATACGTCCAATAAGTATATTACTAAAACTAAAATCTTAAATCAATTGGGATATGAATATAATTCAAGCAATGAACGATGGTTACGAAGAGTAATCAATTCATTAGTATATGATTATGGCTATCCTATCGGGTGCAGTTATAAACCTAGTGAACGTGGTTATTACATCATTACGACAGAACAAGAAAAGCAACAAGCGATGAGAAGTATTAAGAAATTAGCTGATGGCAGTATGAAACGCTATGAAGCTTTGAAACGAATTAAAGTGTAAAGGGGATAAAAATGAAAACTGAATCGTACTTTAAAGAATACAACCAATTTGTAATAGATCAACAAAAGGCTATACAAGAATTGAAACAAGAGCGTAATGCATTGGAGAGTAAAATAAAGATAGATAAGTCCACATATAAACAGTTAATCATGGATGGACAAGATGATAAAGCAGATAACCTATATCAAGCAACAGATGCTGATGAAAAGAAACTAAAAGCACTTAATAAACGCTTAGAGACAAAGAAAAGTGTGTCGAAAGAAGTTAAATATCAAAAGACAATTGAATTATTAAAACATCAAAGCGAGTTGTCATCATTATACGAATCAGAAAAGCAATCAGCTTTAGGTAAATTAAAAAAAGTAGTCGATGCATATAATGAGATCATTGATGAAATAGAAGATATTAATGATAGATATGAAGATGAGCATCAGCAATATGCGAGTATTTATAGTCAAGAACAATTATATGATGATAAAGAGGCTAGGGAAGCATTGAATGGCTACTTTAGAGAAAATATATTTACATCATATATTAATGGTAATGATTTGCCATACGAACACAATAACAAGTTGTTTTTAAAACGTTAAAAAGAAAGGGTAATTAAATGGAAACAAAATACGAGTTAAATAATACTAAAAAGGTCGCAAATGCATTTGGTTTAAATGAAGAAGATACAAATCTATTAATAAATGCAGTTGATTTGGATATTAAAAACAATATGCAGGAGATTTCAAGTGAGTTACAACAATCAGAACAGTCTAAGCAAAAGCAATTAGGTACAACGCTACAAAATTTAGCTAAGCAAAACAGGATTATTAAATAGCAATGATTGCCTATCCAATTCGGGTAGGCTCTGTTTATAGGGGTGAATAAATGAAACTGCTTAAAACGAAGAATTGTTTATATTATCGTAATGGCGACAATAAACTATCTGAGTATCAACTATTAACGCAATTTAACCCAGCATTTATTAATAAAAAAATTAAGATGTGTGAATTCCAAATTGAAAGTATGTACCATATGAGTGCGTCGACCACAACATGTGATGAAATAATGGGGGTCGTGTCTGTCTCATATCCGATTGAAAAATTAGTTATCAAAATTATTGAAACAAAAGCAGGGTTACAAAACTATAAAAATAGATCTATAAATAATATGGCGTTGTTGAAAAAGGTACTAAATCATTATACAGAAAAAGAGCAGAAGCAAGTTGTAAAATATATGCGTTCAAATGGACGATATAAGCCCTACAACGTCATTGAACGCTTACAAGTTGATTTGTATCAAGCAAGTATTAAACAACGTTCAGAACGTCAAAAACAAAGAAATACAGCAATTGAAAATAGCAAGATTGCACGAGTAAATGCTTATCACCAATCTTCACATGTAAAAGTGGTGTAACAATGGATAAAAAACAAATAAAAGGCATCGTGTGTGATTATCATAAGCGAACTAGAAGTGATGTATTAATAGATGATGATATAAATACTGATGAATTCTTTTCAATAGGTGATGAAAATTCCAATGAATGGATGGCAGACGATAACATTGATGATCATATTGTAAAGAATCACTTAGAAATGATTGTTGACCGAGTAGCGACCGATAAAGAGTTTTATATTTTTGACTCCCTTATACAAGGACGTAGTTATCAAGATATTAGTGGTGTCTTAGATTGTTCAGAACAATCTGTAAGATTATGATATGAAACCTTATTAGATAAAATTGTGGAGGTGATAGAATGAGTGAGTTAACGGCAAAACAAGCGCGTTTTGTGAATGAGTATATTAGAACACTTAATGTTACACAAAGTGCTATAAAAGCAGGTTATAGCGCAAATAGTGCACATGTGACAGGGTGTAGGTTATTGAAGAAGCCACACATCAAGCAATATATACAAGAACAAAAAGATAAGATTATAGATGAGAATGTATTAACTGCAAAAGAGTTACTACATGTGCTTACGAATGCGGCAGTCGGTGATGAAACAGAAACGAAAGAAGTAGTAGTAAAGCGTGGAGAATATAAAGAAAACCCACAAAGTGGCAAAGTACAGCTAGTCTATAACGAACATGTTGAACTGGTAGAGGTGCCAATTAAGCCAAGTGATCGTTTAAAAGCTCGTGATATGTTGGGGAAATACTATAAGTTATTTACAGATAAGCATGATATTAACGGCAATGTGCCTATATTCATTAACATTGGTGAATGGGACGGAGACGATGAGGAATTAGATAAGGCAGTGAAAAATGTATCTAACGCTAATCCTAATCATACTGTGATTTTGGATGATATACCATTAGAGGATTGAGGAGATTGAAACATCGTTTAATTGTGATATATAGTAATCATAACATTTAAAAATTTGTTAAAATTAGTACTAGGTACTAAAATGTAGTATAATGATTTTGTGTAGTTGCAACTAATGTCATTCCCTGATATTAGTTGCTTTTTTTAATATGAAACCTTTTTATTTTGTACAACTAAATATATAATAAAAAATAACTACACATGAAAGAGGTTAAGGGGAAAGTGAATAAAGATATTAAAATTAAAATCATTAAGATTACTACTCCTATTGAGTTTGAGAAAGATGAAAAAAATACTGCTCATGTAGGAGATTTCTTTGACTTTAATAGATTTAATTATTGTATTAAAGAAAAAATGAAATTAAGTGAAAAAGACAGACTTAAAACTTATAAAAAAACTGAAAGTTTTTATATTGAAAATTATAATGAAGATTTTAGCGACGATTTCGCAGTTGGAAATTTTATTTCTTTAAAGCATGGCTTTATATCAGATAATTTAAATATTACTGAATTTAAAGTAACAAGACAAAACGAGAAAGATGATGCTATTAAAAATAAAGTCAGTTTTTTAATTGATAAAAAGAGTGGATATTTTTATATTGTTAATGATGAGTTACACGTTATCAATTTTGAAAGATTAAGAAATTACTTTTTTATAAAAAAACCTAAAAGAATGAAATATATAAATAAATTCAATGAAGAAAATTCTAATGCATTTATAGATGAAAACAATAATAAGCTTTATATGATAGAGTTATTAGAACCTTTACCATTTCTTGAAAAGATTAGTAAGTTAACAACAGTCAAAAGTATTAAAATTAATCCTTCAAAAACAATAATTGAAGATGAAAAAGATAATAATATTTTTGATGATTTGAAACAAAATTTAGATAAAAATAATGTTGGAGAATATCAGACAGAGATTAAACTTACTAAATTTAAAAATAAGAAACTTACTAATGAATTAAAAAATTTTATTGAATATTTAGCAAAAAGTAAAAAATATGAAGATATCGCTGTGGAAGGAAATGTAAGTAATAATTATCCTAAAAAAATTACTGAAGATTCAACAACTAGAGACTTTTATGTAAAAAACGAAGTTGATGTAAAAGGTTTTCCGAAAGAACAACAATTATTTCAAAATATTCAAAGAGTTATTGAAGAAGAGGATCAATTGAATGTTGACAACTCTCAATATAAAGAGATTAAAGGGGTAAAATTATAGAGGGACGGAGTGTTAATTATGAGTAGAAGAACAAACAATTTAGATAATACTAGTTTTAAAACAAAGAAAACACGATTTCTTTATACATGCAATTTTTTAAAAGATTTTAAAAAAGGATTTAAAAAATTAGATTTATGTATACTTATTATATTATTAGTAATTATTTTTTGCTTCGTTTGTGAAATTATAAAATATAAACTTGATTCTAATTTAGATGTTCTAAAAAAATTTGTTCCTCTTTTGTTAACTTATTATTCAATTACTATTGGTTTTACTCTATCTTCTCTAACTTTTATGGCTGGGAATATTGAAAAATATAAAAGTAAGGCTAAGAAACTTTTCAAAAATATAATAACATTTTGTATATCTTATATTGTTATTTCATTAATTACTATTATAGTTTATTTAAGCTTATTTCTAGTTATGCATTATTTTAATTTTGAAGGTACGAATTATTGGATTAAGTTATTTACTTATTATATTTCGTTAATTTTACCTATAATTTCCATTTATATATTTATAAAAATAACTTTAATTATTTATCTCTTCTCACTAAACCTCTCTATGAATAATGAAAAATAATTATAAACGCATGCGAACAATTCAATAAAATATAACTAAAGAAACGTCACTTTCGAGTGGCGTTTTTTGTATTTTAAGACGCTGAGAAACGCACTGTGTTGCAGTGAGCGATTAGTGTGTATATAGAAATAGATAAAGTGTAGATATAGATTTGTAAATAATAGACTAATATTTGAGATAGATACTTTGCTTCTATCTCTTTAAAAAAGACAAGTTACATTAAAAAAGTAACCTGTCTTTAACCATGATTAGTTTATCGTGATGTTATCTATATCCTTTTTAAATAACATCAATTGTTTATGATCATTATAGTCATCACCAACTTTAGCTGAAATTGGGGGATCATTTTTATCTTTACTATGGATAGTTACTGTGTCGCCGTTTTTAACGATTTGTTTCTCTTTTAATTTGTCAGTTAATTTTTTCCATGCATCATTTGCGTCAAACCTATTTCCGTTTGGATTTATTCTTGACAAATCAATTCTTTTAACACTATCGGTATTAATCGGTTTGTTATTAGAATTGCTAAGTTCATTTAAATTGGCGGTACCTTCAATACTGTTTTCACCGCCATTTGGTAATTTATAAGTCACTTTGACATTTTCATTATCTGTTTTATCGATAATATTAGCCTCTTTCAAAGCATCTCTTACATTTTTCCACAACTGTCCGTCTGTTGTTTCAGCAGCTTTTGCAACGTTATTAATACCATTATAATTTGAAGAAGAATGAAAACCTGAACCTACTGTTGTTAAAACTAAAGCACTTGCTATCAATGTTTTTGTTAATAGTTTTTTATTCATTTTATTTTCTCCTATAACTTATTTGCAATCGATTACAAAGTAATTTTACAATTATTATTTATGTAAATCAATTAAATAATTATTAACAAATCCATAAAATTTTATCATTAAAATATAATAATTTTGAGCTAGAAATATTCGTCATTTATGCTATAATCGTTTTAGACACAGCAATGTGTTCAAATTTTCATCTATTCGTAAGTTAGCCTTCGGGCTGACTTTTTATTTCCATTATTCACATGTTAATCTTGTTGTTGTTTAGGCAGGTACTTCGGTACTTGCCTATTTTTTTATGCAAATTTTAAAAAACACTTGAATAATAAACATTTGTTTAGTATAATTATATTTGTAGGTTAGTTGATGACTTACAAATTATGTGTAAGGAGGTGAAAAGCCTCATGCTAGACATAATAAAAACACTTCTAGAACATCAAGTATTGGCAGTACTGATAATTCCAGAAGTGTTAAAACAACTTAGAGAATGGCATCTCGGCTACCTAGACCGAAAGCCAAACAACAAAGATTAACATTATGCTTGGAGCCTGACGGCTCCTCCTTACACTTATATAATATAATATTATTTGGAGGTTTTCAATTATGACAGAACAAATGTATTTATTATTGTTTTTATTAAGCCTACCATTGTTATTATTTATCGGGAGAAAAACACATTTTTATTGTTTAGATAAAAAGAATGGACGTAGATAATATGAGTGATTATAAATTAAAAATAATTGAATTGATCAAAAGTGATATAACAGGTTACCAAATTCACAAACAAACTGGCGTAGCGCAATATGTAATTTCACAATTAAGGCAAGGAAAGCGCGAAGTAGATAACTTAACTTTAAATACAACTGAAAAACTATACAGTTACGCACGACAAGTGTTATAATATAAATGTGAAATGGTCATTCTTGAAATGACTCGGTCGCTACTGGCACAGATCGTTTAAAGTGTCACCACAACATGAACTGAGAATTCATATGACGTTGCTGACGAGCGACAAAGCTCTGTGTTCCTGGATGGGAGTAAGTTTGTGTGGTGGTGCATAACAAGTCGCTGAAATATTTGCGACATAATAAAGCATATTATCGGTTTTATTAAGTGCTAAAGGCACATTTTAACCACCCATACTAGTTACTGGGTGGTTGTTTTTTATGTTATATTATAAATGATCAAACCACACCACCTATTAATTTAGGAGTGTGGTTATTTTCAAGGGCAAAAAAAGGGCATAATTTTAAAACAAAGGGCAAGGGTATGAACTATAAAATACCTTGAAACACTTATAAATGCCTATATAAAAGCATTTTGAATGCTCATGGATTTCCTTGATAATACAATTTGTTATTCCTGCTAAATAACCAATTACAAGCTCAGTAACGTCAAGTTGCTGGGCTTTTGTGAGTTGTGAGTTTCCAACGAAAATAAAAAACACTAAGTATAAGGTATATTATTTATTAAATGGTGAAGTAGCAAAAGGTAAAATAACATACTTAACATTGAAATTTTTTCACTCATTATATAATGAAGCTAAATAATTTTACAAAATTATTTGAGTTAAATGTTTAGACGTTTTTGAATCGGGTAAATTTAAATTACAACATTTATTTCAAGGAGGCATTCATTATGGCAGACGAAAGTAAATTTGAACAAGCAAAAGGTAACGTTAAAGAAACAGTAGGAAATGTTACTGATGATAAAGATTTAGAAAATGAAGGTAAAGAAGATAAAGCTTCTGGTAAAGCTAAAGAATTCGTTGAAAATGCTAAAGAAAAAGCAACTGATTTTATAGACAAAGTAAAAGGTAACAAAGGCGAGTAATTTTACTTTTATATCCTAATACACTACACATGCCACTTAGTCGGTATAAATATCGGCTAAGTGGTTTTGCTGTGTCTATGAAAATTATGTCATGCGTGATTTAGTTAATATTAATTTTAATGAAAGAAAGAGTCTAAATTAAAAAACTCGTTAACTAACTTCAATGGTAATCAACGAAAACTTAATCCTACATTGAAAGTAATTAACGAGAAAATCTGAATCAAAGAATTATTCGCGGATGGTTATTCATTTTCAGCGGTAATACGACCTAAAGTCAAACTTACGATTAAGCCGATGATAAATACTACAATTGAAACAAACCACATCGTGATACTAGTTGGTAAACCTGGAAATACTGCAAAAAGCGATCCAATGACGAAACCAATTATCAACGCAAAAGTCATTAATTTATGATTCAACAGGAAATATTGAATGATTTTGCTGGAAAAAATGAAACCAGCAAGTACACCAAAACCGACTGCAAGTAAAATAGGGATACCGGCAAAGTTAAGCTTAACTACTTCAGAAATAGCTAACATGACAGTACCATAAACACCAAATACTAATAACATAAATGAACCTGAAATACCTGGAAGTAACATGGCGCTGGATGCACACATACCTGCAATAAAATATTTAAAAATAAGACCAGTTGAAAGTGTCAGTGTTTCACCAGCGTGTTTATCGCCACTATTTAATAAAGTAATGATAACTAAAATGACGATACCAATTATAACCATCATATAATGTTTAACTGAAAATGATGACTTATAGTTAGATATTTTTAATAAGTAAGGGACAATTCCTATAATTAACCCACCAAAGAAAAACATAGTAGCTATGTGATGTTGGCTTAATAAGTAATTGAAAAGATTACTTAGTGATCCCATTGCTAATAACATGCCAATTATAATAGGAAGTAAAAATGTGAAACTTGGCCAAAAGCGCCTTGAGAAGATACCACTTATGGAAGCGATAAACTGGTTGTATATACCTAGTAATAAAGCGATGGTGCCACCACTAACGCCAGGTACTAAATCACTCGTACCCATAGCAAATCCTTTTAAAATATTAATCCATTTAAACTGTTGCATGAATAACTCCTTTCTAACGATTGGAATAAAACATAAATAGCATCATACCATATCATAAATGTATTAGTGAAATGATAACATATTTTAAAAACATAAAATCCATTGAGAAATTATGTGTACTGATTATCATTTATACTTCTGAACGGAGTCAATTAGAGATGTACTTTAGAGTTATTAAAAATAATAAAAAGGGTTTAAGTTATTTATATTAAGGTATAAGTAAGTTATAATTAACTGTACGCATTATTACAAAGTCTTTTTGACTACAAATTAAAATTATTATAAACTAGTTAAGAAAACTTTATATTTTACGGAGGGAATATAAAATGGCATCAACATTAGAAATCAAAGACCTACATGTGTCTATTGAGGATAAAGAAATTTTAAAAGGTGTTAACTTGACAATTAACACTGATGAAATACATGCGATTATGGGACCAAATGGGACAGGTAAATCAACTTTATCATCTGCAATTATGGGACACCCAAGCTATGAAGTAACTAAAGGAGAAGTACTTTTAGACGGTGTTAATATTTTAGAATTAGAAGTTGATGAAAGAGCAAAAGCAGGGTTGTTCTTAGCAATGCAATATCCATCTGAAATTACAGGTGTAACAAATGCTGATTTCATGCGTTCGGCAATTAATGCGAAACGCGAAGAAGGACAAGAGATTAACTTAATGCAATTTATTAAGAAATTAGATAAGAACATGGACTTTTTAGATATCGATAAAGACATGGCTCAACGTTATTTAAATGAAGGTTTCTCAGGTGGAGAGAAGAAACGTAACGAAATCTTACAATTAATGATGTTAGAACCTAAATTTGCAATTTTAGATGAAATCGATTCAGGTTTAGACATCGATGCATTAAAAGTTGTATCAAAAGGCATTAACCAAATGCGTGGGGAAAACTTTGGTGCATTAATGATTACTCACTATCAACGTTTATTAAATTATATTACGCCAGATAAAGTACACGTAATGTATGCTGGTAAAGTCGTTAAGTCTGGTGGCCCAGAATTAGCAAAACGTCTTGAAGAAGAAGGATATGAATGGGTTAAAGAAGAGTTCGGTTCAGCTGAATAATCTTATTAATACAATATCCATGAGATGTTCATCTATATATGATGAAAATGGACATTTATTCGAAATAGTAAATTTCATCAAGTAGGAGGAAAAAGTTATGACAACTGATATTTTGAACATTTCTGAAGAACAACTTGTTGATTATTCTAAAGCCCACAATGAACCTTCTTGGATGACAGAATTACGTAAAAAAGCTTTGAAATTAACAGAAACTTTAGAAATGCCAAAACCTGATAAAACAAAATTAAGAAAATGGGATTTTGATTCTTTTAAACAACACGATGTTAAAGGTGATGTTTATCAATCTTTATCACAATTACCTGAATCAGTAAGAGAAATTATTGATGTAGATCAATCTAAAAATTTAGTGATTCAACATAACAATACGATTGCATTTACACAAGTTGATAATAATGCATCAAATGATGGTGTTATTATTGAAGGTTTAGCAGATGCACTTGTAAATCATAGTGATTTAGTACAAAAGTATTTTATGAAGGATGCAGTAACTGTAGATGAACATCGTATTACAGCGCTACATACAGCATTAGTTAATGGTGGTGTATTTGTTTATGTTCCTAAAAATGTAGTTGTAGAACATCCAGTACAATATGTTGTTTTACATGATGATGAGAACGCAAGCTTCTACAATCATGTCATTATTGTTACTGAAGAAAGTGCTGAAGTGACATATGTTGAGAACTATTTATCAAATGCATCTGGTGAAGGAAATCAATTAAATATTATTTCTGAAGTCATTGCTGGTGCAAATTCAAATATCACTTATGGTTCAGTAGATTACATGGACAAAGGCTTTACAGGCCATATCATTCGTCGTGGTATTACAGAAGCGGATGCTTCAATTAATTGGGCATTAGGTTTAATGAATGAAGGTAGCCAAATTATTGATAATACAACTAATTTATATGGTGATCGCTCAACAAGTTCACTTAAATCAGTCGTAGTAGGTACAGGCGAACAAAAAATCAATTTAACATCTAAAATTGTTCAATATGGTAAAGAAACTGATGGTTATATCCTTAAACACGGTGTAATGAAAGAACATGCATCATCTGTGTTTAATGGTATTGGATATATCAAGCATGGTGGTACTAAATCAATTGCTAACCAAGAATCACGTGTTTTAATGTTATCAGAACATGCACGAGGAGACGCAAATCCAATTTTATTAATTGATGAAGATGATGTTCAAGCAGGTCACGCGGCTTCAGTAGGTCGTGTTGATCCGGATCAACTTTATTACTTAATGAGTCGTGGTATTTCTCAAAGAGAAGCAGAACGTCTTGTTATTCATGGGTTCTTAGATCCAGTTGTACGTGAATTACCTATCGAAGACGTTAAACGTCAATTGAGAGAAGTAATTGAACGCAAAGTTTCTAAATAAGTTATTGTAAATTAAATTTAAACTGTTGATATTGGTGACAAACTATTACAACGGTAGTATTTAAATAAACAGGATTTTTATTTAAGAAAGGTCGTGAATGAAGTGGCCGAACACTCATTTGACGTTAATGAAGTAATCAAAGATTTTCCGATTTTAGATCAAAAAGTCAATGGCAAACGTTTAGCATATCTTGATTCAACAGCGACAAGTCAAACACCTGTACAAGTGTTAAATGTTCTAGATGATTACTATAAACGATACAATTCTAATGTTCATCGTGGTGTGCATACTTTAGGTTCCTTAGCAACAGATGGATATGAAAATGCGAGAGAAACAGTAAGACGTTTTATTAACGCAAAGTACTTTGAAGAAATCATTTTCACTAGAGGGACAACTGCAGCAATTAACTTAGTAGCCCATAGTTATGGCGATGCAAATGTTGAAGAGGGCGATGAAATTGTTGTTACAGAAATGGAACATCATGCGAATATCGTTCCTTGGCAACAATTAGCAAAGCGTAAAAATGCGACATTGAAATTTATTCCAATGACTGCTGATGGTGAATTAAACATTGAAGATATAAAGCAAACAATTAATGATAAAACGAAAATCGTTGCAATTGCACATGTATCTAATGTACTTGGTACAATCAATGATGTTAAAACAATTGCTGAAGTTGCACATCAACATGGTGCAATCATTAGTGTTGATGGGGCACAAGCAGCGCCACATATGAAACTTGATATGCAAGATATGGATGCAGATTTTTATAGCTTTAGTGGTCATAAAATGCTAGGTCCAACTGGTATTGGTGTATTATTCGGCAAACGTGAGTTACTGCAAAAAATGGAGCCAATTGAGTTTGGTGGCGACATGATTGATTTTGTAAGTAAATATGATGCGACATGGGCAGATTTACCTACTAAATTTGAGGCAGGTACACCATTAATTGCACAAGCGATTGGACTTGCAGAAGCTATTCGCTACTTAGAGCGCTTAGGTTTTGACGCCATTCATCAATATGAACAAGAATTAACAATATATGCATATGAACAAATGTCGGCGATTGATGGAATTGAAATCTATGGCCCACCAAAAGATCGTCGTGCAGGTGTGATAACATTTAATCTACAAGATGTTCATCCACATGATTTAGCTACAGCTGTTGATACTGAAGGTGTCGCAGTTAGGGCTGGACACCATTGTGCACAACCACTGATGAAATGGTTAAATGTGTCTTCAACAGCAAGAGCGAGTTTTTATATATACAACACGAAAGAAGACATTGATCAGTTAATAAATGCCTTGAAACAAACAAAGGAGTTTTTCTCTTATGAATTTTAATAATCTAGATCAATTATATAGATCTGTCATTATGGATCATTATAAAAATCCTAGAAATAAAGGTGTATTAGATAACGGGTCTATGACAGTAGATATGAATAACCCGACATGCGGTGACCGAATTCGACTAACTTTTGATATTGAAGACGGCATTATTAAAGATGCTAAGTTCGAAGGTGAAGGTTGTTCAATTTCAATGGCAAGCGCATCAATGATGACGCAAGCAGTTAAAGGTCATTCACTAGGAGAAGCAATGCAAATGAGCCAAGAATTCACGAAAATGATGCTTGGTGAAGATTATGTGATTACAGAAGAAATGGGAGATATTGAAGCATTACAAGGTGTTTCTCAATTCCCTGCTCGAATTAAATGTGCCACATTAGCTTGGAAAGCATTGGAAAAAGGTACTGTAGCTAAAGAGGGTAAAGCAGAAGGTACAACTGAAGAAGAATAAAATGCTGTTAATCGTATGAGATATTTGACATTACACATATAAACTTTAATAAGGTGTCATGTCATTGTTATAATATGATTTACATCATGAATTAAAAACTTACGCACGCCGTTGTAAATATATTTTTAAGGAGTGATTGAAATGGCTAAAAAAGCACCAGATGTTGGGGATTATAAATATGGATTCCACGACGATGATGTTTCCATTTTCAGATCAGAACGTGGTTTAACTGAGAATATTGTTAGAGAAATTTCTAACATGAAAAATGAGCCGGAATGGATGTTAGATTTCCGTCTTAAATCATTAAAATTATTTTATAAAATGCCAATGCCACAATGGGGTGGCGACTTATCAGAATTGAATTTCGATGACATTACGTACTATGTTAAACCATCAGAACAAGCTGAGCGTTCATGGGATGAAGTGCCAGAAGAAATTAAACGAACTTTTGATAAATTAGGAATTCCTGAGGCTGAACAAAAGTATTTAGCTGGTGTTTCAGCACAATATGAATCAGAAGTTGTTTACCATAACATGGAAAAAGAACTTGAAGAAAAAGGTATCATTTTCAAAGATACAGATAGTGCTTTACAAGAAAATGAAGAACTATTTAAAAAATACTTTGCGTCAGTTATTCCTGCAGCAGATAATAAATTTGCAGCGTTGAACTCAGCGGTATGGTCAGGTGGTTCATTCATTTATGTACCTAAGAATGTTAAATTGGATACGCCATTACAAGCATATTTCCGTATAAATTCTGAAAATATGGGTCAATTTGAACGTACTCTAATTATTGCTGATGAAGGTGCTTCTGTACATTATGTAGAAGGCTGTACTGCACCAGTTTATACAACAAGTTCATTACACTCAGCTGTTGTTGAAATTATCGTGCATAAGGATGCACATGTACGTTATACAACTATTCAAAACTGGGCGAACAATGTATATAACTTAGTTACAAAGCGTACTTTTGTCTATGAAAACGGAAATATGGAATGGGTAGATGGTAACTTAGGTTCTAAGTTAACGATGAAATATCCAAACTGTGTTCTATTAGGTGAAGGTGCGAAAGGTAGTACGTTATCAATTGCATTCGCTGGTAAAGGACAAGTTCAAGATGCAGGTGCTAAAATGATTCATAAAGCACCTAATACATCTTCTACAATTGTTTCTAAATCTATTTCTAAAAATGGTGGTAAAGTTATTTACCGTGGTATTGTACATTTTGGACGTAAAGCAAAAGGTGCACGTTCTAACATTGAATGTGATACGTTAATCTTAGACAACGAATCAACTTCAGATACAATTCCGTATAACGAAGTATTTAATGATCAGATCTCATTAGAGCATGAGGCAAAAGTCTCAAAAGTTTCTGAAGAACAATTATTCTATTTAATGAGTCGTGGTATCTCTGAAGAAGAAGCGACAGAAATGATTGTTATGGGATTCATTGAACCATTTACCAAAGAACTTCCAATGGAATATGCGGTAGAAATGAACCGTTTAATCAAATTCGAAATGGAAGGTAGTATCGGATAGTTTTGAAAAGCGCGGTTAAGCTATTCTTAATCGTGAAAATAGGCTGATGATACCATTTTGATACTAAAAAAGTCACGTTAACGTGGCTTTTTTATTTTAGGAACATCCATTATTGATATTTAGTACAGTTAAAGATACAAATAAACGTCTCTACACATTGGCAATTAAATCCAAAGTGCAGAGACGTTTAATTTTTATATTGTTTAGAATAGTAAATAAGATTATTTGACTTAAATTTTAGAAAAGCAGATTTGAAGATAATCCTAGTAACTAATAATAGTAAAGAACTTAATTATTAAAATAAAAAAATGACTAGCAATATTAAGTTGATTAAAGAGGTAACTAATGGACCGTATGTTTTAAATGCATCTTTACTTTTATAACCAACAAACGTATCTAAAAATTGAATAAGAATCATTGCAATAGAGGTAGTAATTAAAAAACTATCATTAAGAATAACTATAGTGAAAATTGATAATAAACATAATGGTAAGCTACGTGTGAGTGCTTAATAAGCGTTAATATTATGACTAGATGCACATGATTGAATCGAATAACCTAAACGTACACTTGCACTGATTATTGTAAATATTGCTAAAACAAAATACATGTTAATCCTTCTTTCTATATAGAGAAATTAAATTACATTTACCTAGAAATAAAATTACGTATGCCTCAATAATTATCATTAGTATAACTTTCTTAAAGTTAATGACTATCATGTGAAACGCTCTTTAAATAATTCTACTAATTTGTTTACTTCATTCACGTTAATTCATTAAACCAAGTCATATTTGAATCTTTCTTAAAAAGCCATTTTAGTTACTATTAATAAAAGTATTATATATAATGAATTTTATATGGTTTATTAAACTTGAACGTCGGGAATTAAGTAACTACAACAAAAATAAAAATAAGATATGACAATAAGGAGATAACTCGCGTGATCATTGCCATAATTATATTGATATTTATTTCGTTTTTCTTTTCAGGAAGTGAGACAGCATTAACAGCTGCAAATAAAACCAAATTTAAAACAGAAGCTGACAAAGGTGATAAAAAAGCGAAGGGGATTGTAGGGTTACTTGAAAAACCAAGTGAGTTTATTACAACAATTTTAATAGGGAATAATGTCGCAAATATATTGCTACCAACACTTGTAACTATTATGGCATTACGCTGGGGTATCAGTGTTGGAATTGCATCAGCTGTCTTAACTGTTGTTATTATTTTGATTTCTGAAGTGATTCCAAAGTCTGTAGCAGCAACATTTCCAGACAAAATAACGAGACTTGTATATCCGGTCATCAATATTTGTGTGTTTGTATTTCGTCCAATTACACTACTTTTAAATAAATTAACAGACAGTATTAATCGAAATTTATCAAAAGGACAACCACAAGAACATCAATTTTCTAAAGAAGAGTTTAAAACGATGTTAGCAATTGCAGGTCACGAAGGTGCTTTAAATAAAATTGAGACAAAAAGGCTAAATGGTGTTATTAATTTTGAAAATTTAAAAGTAAAAGATGTCGACACAACACCAAGAGTTAATGTGACTGCATTTGCATCAAATGCGACATATGAAGAAGTTTATGAAACGGTTATGAATAAACCATACACAAGATATCCGGTGTATGAAGGTGATATAGATAATATCATTGGCGTGTTTCATTCTAAATATTTATTGGCTTGGAGTAATAATAAAGAAAATCAAATTACAGACTATTCAGCTAAACCATTATTTGTAAATGAACATAACAAAGCGGAATGGGTATTACGTAAGATGACAATTTCAAGAAAACATTTAGCAATTGTATTAGACGAATTTGGTGGAACTGAGGCAATTGTGTCACATGAGGATTTAATTGAAGAATTGTTAGGTATGGAAATTGAGGACGAGATGGATAAAAAAGAAAAAGAAAAACTTTTTCAACAACAAATTCAATATCAACAGCGGAAAAAGCACAACATTTCAATCTAAGGAGCGAACAACTATGTGGAATATGAACCAACTTACTCAAATGTTAAATATTAAATATCCAATTATACAAGCTGGTATGGCGGGTAGCACTACACCACAACTAGTAGCATCTGTAAGTAATAGTGGTGGATTAGGAACAATTGGTGCAGGTTATTTTAATACGAAACAGCTAGAAGAAGAAATAGATCGAGTAAGAGAATTAACTAAAAATGCCTTTGGTGTGAATATTTTTGTACCAAGTCACCAATCATATTCTAGTTCGCAAATTGAAAACATGAATGCCTGGTTAAAACCTTATAGACGTGCATTGCATTTAGAAGAACCGGTTGTAAAAATTACGGAAGAACAACAATTTAAATGTCATATAGATACGATAATTGAAAAACAAGTACCTGTTTGCTGTTTTACTTTTGGAATTCCTAGTGAAAAAATTATAAATAGATTGAAAGAAGCGGATATTAAACTTGTTGGGACAGCAACATGTGTTGATGAAGCTATCGCGAACGAAAAAGCCGGTATGGATGCTATCGTAGCACAAGGTAGTGAAGCAGGTGGGCATCGAGGTTCATTTTTAAAAACTCAAAAACAAGTCCCTATGATTGGAACGATATCACTTGTACCTCAAATTGTAGACGCTGTGACTATACCAGTCATCGCTGCAGGCGGTATTATGGATGGCAGAGGAATTCTTGCGAGTATTATTTTAGGTGCTGAAGGTGTACAAATGGGAACTGCATTTTTAACATCACAAGATAGTAAAGCATCCAAACTTTTACGAGACGCAATTATAAATAGTAAAGAAACGGATACCGTTGTAACAAAAGCATTCAGTGGAAAACTTGCACGTGGCATCAACAATAGGTTTATCGAAGAAATGTCTCAATTTGAAGGCGATATCCCTGACTACCCAATACAAAATGAACTAACAAGCAGCATAAGAAAAGCCGCAGCAAACATTGGCGACAAAGAGTTAACGCATATGTGGAGTGGACAAAGTCCGCGACTAGCAACTACACACCCTGCCAACACCATCATGTCGAACCTAATTAATCAAATAAATCAAATTATGCAATATAAATAAACGACCGCAATCCACAAAACCACAAGCGCCCGATATACAATTTTAGCGCTTGTCAATTTGGTGGATTGCTTTTTTATTTTACAAATCAAATCAAACGAAAGCATCGATCTGAAGTTCAACGCAATGAGCAAAAGGAACGAAAGCATCGTGCTAAAGTTCGCTGGAATGATTGTGATTAAACGTAATCATCAAGATGCGGCTCGCCGCAAAGAGCAAAAGAAACAAAATCATAAGGGTGCAGCTCGCTGCAAAAAGCAAAAAGAAGTTCAATGATAAGAATATGGAGAATCGCTATCATCAAGATGCAGCTCGCCCCAAAGAGCAAAAGAAACAAAATCATCAAGATGCGGCTCGCCGCAAAGAGCAAAACATAATCATCAATCTGAAGTTCAACGCAATGAGCAAATCGAAGTACATTGATATGAATATGGAAAATCGCAATTAGCAAATCAAACTTCAATGATAAGAATATAAACAAGCGAAATAGTCAAAATGAAGTTCGCTGAAATGATTATATTAAAACTTATATGGTATGATGACAGTGGTGATATAAATGATAAACATCGGATTGACAGGTTGGGGTGATCATTATTCATTATATGAAGATTTAGAACGCCAAACCGATAAACTTAAAACATATGCTGGACATTTTCCGGTTGTCGAATTAGATGCTACATATTATGCGATACAACCAGAAAGAAATATATTGAAATGGATAAAAGAAACACCTGATACATTTGAATTTGTGGTCAAAATTCATCAAGCACTCACTTTGCATGCTGACTACAAAACATTTGCAGACACGAGACAAGAATTATTTGAACAATTCAAGAAAATGTTAGAACCATTACAAACACATCATAAATTGGCGATGGTATTGGTTCAATTTCCCCCTTGGTTTGATTGCAATGTACAAAATATAAAATACATTTTATATGTAAGACAACAATTACAATCATTCCCAATGTGTGTTGAATTTAGACATCAATCTTGGTTTAGTGAGGCATTTAAAGAACAAACATTGGCATTTTTAACTGAACATGAAATTATACATGCAGTAGTTGATGAGCCACAAGTAAAAGATGGTAGTATTCCGTTGGTCAATCGAATTACAAATGAAATTGCATTTGTTCGTTATCACGGAAGAAACCAATATGGTTGGACAAAAAAGGATATGTCAGACCAAGAATGGCGAGATGTACGTTATTTATATGATTATAATGAGCAAGAATTAACAGACTTAGCACAAAAGGCACAAATTCTGGAACAGAAAGCAAAGAAAGTTTATGTTATATTTAATAATAATTCTGGTGGACACGCAGCGAATAATGCTAAAACTTACCAGCAATTATTGAATATAGATTATGAAGGATTAGCACCACAACAATTAAAATTATTTTAAGAGGCGACGACTATGTTATTAACTATTACATTATTAGTTTTAATCGGAGGTTTATCAGCGATTATCGGATCAATTGTTGGCATCGGTGGCGGTATTATTATCGTTCCAACGATGGTTTATTTAGGCGTTGAACATGGATTGCTTCATGGTATTACAACGCAAGTAGCTATTGGGACATCATCAGTCATTCTGATTGTTACAGGACTTTCTTCATCACTTGGTTATTTGAAAACGAAACAAGTAGATATAAAAAATGGTTCCATATTTTTATTTGGTCTATTACCTGGTTCATTACTCGGTTCATTTATTAGTAGATATTTGACGTTAGAGTCTTTTAATCTATACTTTGGTATATTTTTAATATTTGTTGCTATTTTATTAATGGTTAGACATAAGATAAAACCCTTTAAAATATTTGATAAACCAAAATATCAAAAGACATATGTAGATGCTAAAGGTAAAACATATCATTACAGCGTTCCGCCTTTATTTGCGTTTATTACGACATTTTTAATTGGTATATTGACTGGTTTATTCGGTATTGGTGGCGGTGCACTTATGGCACCATTGATGCTTATTGTATTCAGATTTCCGCCACATGTTGCAGTTGGAACAAGTATGATGATGATTTTCTTTTCAAGTGTGATGAGTTCTATCGGACACATTGCACAAGGTCATGTTGCTTGGGGATATGCAATTATTTTAATTATTTCAAGCTACTTTGGTGCGAAAATTGGTGTGAAAGTAAATCAATCAATAAAGTCAGACACAGTGGTAACTTTATTGAGAACAGTGATGCTATTACTAGGTATATATTTAATTATTCGTGCATTAATATAACATCATTTTTAAAAGGAGGACATCAACATGCAGTTAACAATTTATCATACTAACGATATTCATAGTCATCTGCATGAATATGAGCGTATTAAAGCATATATGGCAGAACATAGGCCACGACTTAACCATCCTTCTTTATATGTTGATTTAGGCGATCATGTAGATTTATCTGCACCTATAACTGAAGCTACTTTAGGAAAAAAGAATGTGTCGTTATTAAATGAAGCACATTGTGATGTGGCTACTATTGGTAACAATGAAGGTATGACTATTTCTCATGAAGCGTTGAATCATTTATATGATGATGCTCGTTTTAAAGTGACATGTAGTAATGTGATTGATGAATCAGGACATTTACCTAATAATATTGTTTCTTCATATATTAAAGATATAGAAGGCACAAAAATTTTATTCGTCGCAGCAACAGCACCGTTCACACCATTTTATCGCGCGCTAAATTGGATTGTAACGGATCCTTTAGAAGCAATAAAAGAAGAAGTTGAACATCAACGGGACAAATATGATGTGTTAATTATATTAAGTCATTGTGGGATTTTCTTTGATGAGACTTTATGTCAAGAATTGCCTGAGATTGATGTAATATTTGGTAGTCATACCCACCATTATTTTGAACATGGTGAAATGAATAATGGGGTACTTATGGCAGCTGCTGGAAAATATGGAAATTATATTGGAGAAGTTAATTTAACCATTGAGGAAAATAAAGTTGTTAGCAAATCTGCAACAATCATTCCTTTAGAGAATTTACCTCAAGTTACAATATCATTTGATGAAGAAGGAAAAGCTTTAATGTCAACACCTGTCATTGAACATCCAGTTGTATTAAAGCGAGGATTGAATCATATAACTGAGGCTGGATATTTACTAGCACAAAGTGTTTGCGAGTATACGCATGCGCAATGTGCAATTATCAATGCTGGTTTACTTGTTAAAGATATTGAAAAAGATTTAGTGACAGACTATGACATTCATCAAATGTTACCGCATCCGATTAATATGGTGAGAGTTAGACTTTCAGGTTTAAAATTAAAAGAGATTATTGAGAAAAGTAATAAACAAGAATATATGTATGAACATGCGCAAGGTTTAGGATTTAGAGGCAATATATTTGGTGGCTATATACTTTATAATTTAGGGTATATTCAATCTACAGGGAAGTTTTATATAAATGGACAAGAAATTGAAGATGACCAACTTTATGTTTTAGGTACAATCGATATGTACACATTTGGCCGTTATTTCCCTTCATTAAAAGAATTACCTAAAGAGTATTTAATGCCAGAGTTTTTAAGAGATATTTTTAAAGAAAAGTTATTGGAATATTAAAAAGTAAGATTATTAGATTTTCATTTGTCATGAATTTCGATATAATGTTTAAAGATACACTTAACAGGAGGGTATGTGTTGTTATGGCGACAAAAAACGAGGAAATATTACGTAAACCGGATTGGTTAAAGATAAAATTAAATACCAACGAAAACTATACAGGACTTAAGAAGATGATGAGGGAAAAGAATCTTAACACTGTATGTGAAGAAGCTAAGTGTCCTAATATTCACGAATGTTGGGGCGCACGTCGTACTGCGACATTTATGATTTTAGGTGCCGTTTGTACAAGAGCTTGTCGTTTTTGTGCGGTTAAGACAGGTTTACCTAATGAACTTGATTTAAATGAGCCTGAACGTGTAGCTGAATCAGTTGAATTAATGAACTTGAAACATGTTGTTATTACTGCTGTTGCACGTGATGACTTAAGAGATGCTGGTTCTAATGTTTATGCTGAGACAGTACGTAAAGTTAGAGAAAGAAATCCATTTACTACGATTGAAATTTTACCGTCAGATATGGGTGGAGACTACGATGCATTAGAAACATTAATGGCATCCAGACCCGACATTTTAAACCATAATATTGAAACTGTTCGTCGATTAACACCAAGAGTGCGTGCACGTGCGACTTACGATAGAACATTAGAGTTTTTACGTCGCTCTAAAGAATTACAACCAGATATCCCAACGAAATCAAGTATTATGGTTGGATTAGGTGAAACTATAGAAGAAATTTATGAAACTATGGATGATTTACGTGCGAATGATGTTGATATTTTAACAATTGGACAATATCTACAACCATCACGTAAGCATTTAAAAGTTCAAAAATATTATACGCCTTTAGAGTTTGGTAAATTAAGAAAAGTGGCAATGGATAAAGGATTTAAACATTGCCAAGCTGGTCCTTTAGTACGTAGTTCATATCATGCAGATGAACAAGTAAATGAAGCGGCTAAAGAAAAGCAACGCCAAGGTGAGGCACAGTTAAATAGTTAATATTTAACCATTAATAAGACATAAAGGCTTAGTTTGTACATATCGAACGTGTTATAAGAAGTGTTTTCTATTTTTATGTAACACATAGAGTATAAACTGAGCCTTTCATTGTCATAGATAGGTGAAGAATTTGATAAAAGTAGATCAACATTACTTTGAATTAATTGAAAATTATCGAGAATGCTTTAATGAAGAACAATTTATCGCTCGATATTCTGATATCTTAGATAAATATGATTATATCGTTGGTGATTATGGCTATGATCAATTGAGGTTAAAAGGTTTTTATAAAGATTCAAATAAGAAAGCTGAGATGAGTAAACGTTTTTCAAATATTCAAGATTATATATTTGAGTATTGTAACTTTGGCTGTCCTTATTTTGTATTGAGACATTTATCAAAACAAGAAGTTAAAAAGTTAATCGAAGAATATGATCAACCAGATGTTATAGATGAAGAAAATAAACTTCAAGATGTAAAAATTAAACCAACCATTCAAGATGCTGAGCATTAATAAAACCCTTAACTAGATTGAACAAATGGAGCAATCCATGATGATATGTTCTTTTAATCTAGTTAGGGGTTTTTAATTTTTAATGTATAACCTCGTTTAAATATTCAGTAATTTCTTCGCCTTCATCTTGACTTACACCTAAAATATGTGCGATATATCCTTCTTCATTCAAATCATCAGTACCAATGATTCCAAATTTATTCGTCTGCATATTAAGTACAAGTGTTTTGCCGTAATGTCTGTTTGTATGAACTAGCATTAAATCATATCGACTATGTTCGCCGACAAAACCGACAAATTGAACTTGACTTTCTTCATTATCATCATATAAATACATATCTATCATTTTGTAGCGGCTCCTTTTAAAAGTAGTAAAGTTAGTATAACGACAAATGAAGTATACTGCAAAATTATGATAATATAGAGCTAAGAGGTGACAAGGAATGTATTTTGTAGACAAAGATAAACTAACTCAGAAATTAACCTATTTACAAACATTAACTGATGATTATCAGGAGAGTAAAAATAATCAATATGCATTTGAACGCATTGCTCAAATGTTAATTGAATCATCAGTAGATATTGGTAACATGATCATTGACGCGTTTATTTTAAGAGATCCTGGAAATTATAAAGACGTAATAGATATTTTAGAATTAGAAAATGTTATCACTAAAGAAACGCAACAAGCGATTAATAAAACGGTAGATATCCGTAAACAATTTACTTATGACTACACTACGTTAAATATTGCGACGATAGTGCCAATGTTTGACGAAGCATTGCCTTACTATAAACAATTCATTTCAGAAGTAACTACATTTTTGCAACAAGAAAATGTACCAGTAACAGCTTTTGGCAAAGGAGAAAATTAATAATGAAACAATATAAAGCTTATTTAATCGACTTAGATGGAACAATGTATATGGGAACAGATGAAATTGATGGTGCAAAACAATTCATTGATTATTTAAATGAGAAAGATATCCCGCATTTATACGTAACTAATAATTCAACGAAAACTCCAGAACAAGTAACTGAAAAATTGCGTGAAATGAATATTGACGCAAAACCTGAAGAAGTTGTAACGTCAGCACTGGCAACTGCTGAATATATTTCGGAACAATCACCAGGTGCATCAGTTTACATGTTAGGTGGAAGTGGATTGAATACTGCTTTAACAGAGGCAGGACTTGAAATTAAAGACGATGAACATGTTGATTATGTAGTCATTGGTCTTGATGAAAAAGTAACATATGAAAAGTTAGCAATTGCAACGTTAGGTGTAAGAAATGGTGCAACATTTATTTCTACAAATCCTGATGTATCAATTCCTAAAGAGCGTGGTCTATTACCTGGTAATGGGGCGATAACTAGCGTTGTAAGTGTATCAACTGGAATTCAACCGCAGTTTATTGGTAAGCCAGAACCAATTATTATGATTAAAGCTTTAGAGATTCTGGGATTAGATAAATCAGAAGTAGCTATGGTTGGAGATTTATATGATACAGATATTATGTCAGGTATTAATGTTGGGATGGATACGATTCATGTACAAACAGGTGTGTCTTCTTTAGAAGATGTACAAAATAAAAATGTACCACCAACATATTCATTTAAAGATTTAAATGAAACAATTGCGGAGTTAGAAAAATAATTCAAAATCATGTTACAAAGTAGGTGAGTGAATTTGGTTAAAATTGTTGTTTCTAGAAAGATACCGGATAAATTCTATCAACAATTATGTGAATTAGGTGACGTTGAAATGTGGCAAGAATCTTTAGTGCCCATGCCACAACAACAATTTGAAACAGCTCTACTTGATGCAGATGCTTGCTTCATTACATTAAGTGAACAAATTAGCGCACAAACTTTAGCCAATGCACCTAAGTTAAAAGTTATTGCAAATATGGCTGTGGGATATGACAACATTGATGTTGAGAGCGCAACAGCACACGATGTTATTGTTACAAATACGCCTGATGTATTAACTGAAACAACAGCAGAATTAGGGTTTACGTTAATGCTTGCTACAGCAAGACGCATAGTGGAAGCTGAAAAGTATATCGAAAGAAATGCATGGAAAAGCTGGGGACCTTATTTGTTGTCAGGTAAAGATGTTTATAATTCAACTGTTGGTATTTTTGGAATGGGCGATATTGGAAAAGCTTTTGCTAGAAGGTTAAAAGGATTTAATACGAATATCCTATATCATAACCGTTCTAGAAATAAAGATGCCGAGATGCAATATGACGCAACATATGTTTCTTTTGAAAAATTGTTAGCAGATAGTGATTTTATAATATGTACGGCACCGCTAACAAAAGAAACTAAATATAAATTTAATGCAGATGCGTTTAAGCAAATGAAAAACGATGCAATATTTATTAACATTGGTAGAGGTTTGATTGTTGATGAAACTGCTTTAATAGAAGCATTAGACAATAAAGAAATATTAGCTTGTGGTTTAGATGTATTAGCAACCGAACCTATTGACCATTTGCATCCATTAATGGGTCGTGATAATGTCATCATTACACCACACATTGGAAGTGCATCTGTGATGACACGTGATAATATGGTTCAATTATGCATTGATAACATTAAAGCGGTACTAAATCATTTATCACCACGAACACCAATTAATTAAAAAGTATTGATTGCGTTTCAACTAATAAATGTTGCATTCTTATTATATGTGATGATAAAAATCAATGTTGCGTTAATAAATATTCAAACTATGATTATGTTCATGGCAACGCTCGTTTAAAATTGAATCGCTAACGATGTAATTTAACTTTATGCCCTTGTGATTAATTGTTACAAATCCGGCATATTACCATTTTAAAATTGAAAATTATGGTGAGAATAATCCCACCAAAATCAACAACGAAAACAATAAACTCACCATATAACTAGCTTGTGTAGATGGTGAGTTTTAAATTTGTGACACATATAACAAAATTGTTATATAGACTGTAATTGTCTAATGTTTAAATAACCTTTAAAATGAATGATGTTCTCAACAAAGTTTACGTTTTACAATTATTGACTGATAACAACCATATACTTTGTTGAACCTATAAATTTAAAATTGAATTTCATTATGAATATCGATATAATGAATTGTAAAAAACAAATTATTAAACGTATTTTATATTGTTGAACTTTATAAAAACGTTTTTATTAAGAACTTTAAGAGGTGCATTATGAAATCTAAAAGTAAACAGCCACCTAATAAATATGTAGAAGCATTTAAACCATATTTATTAACAATATTGTACTTAGCAATATTTATTACTTTATATTTAATCTATGGCAGTGGCGATACACACAATAACTTCATTTATAATGAGTTCTAATGAGGGAGACTTAATATGACAGATATTATTAATAAACTGCAGTCATTTACGGATGCAAATCCTGAAAGCATTGCAGTAAGACACACAACGGATGAATTAACTTATCAACAGTTAATGGATGAGTCTAGTAAATTAGCACATCGATTACAAGGTAGTAAGAAGCCGATGATTTTATTCGGTCACATGTCACCATATATGATTGTTGGGATGATTGGTGCTATTAAAGCAGGATGTGGTTATGTACCAGTTGATACATCAATTCCTGAAGACCGTATTAAAATGATTATTGAAAAGGTACAACCTGAATTCGTATTTAATACAACAGATGAATCATTCGATAGCGTAGTAGGTGAAGTATTTACAATAGAAGATATTAAAACATCACAAGACCCAGTAATTTTTGATAGCCAAATTAAAGATAACGATACTGTATATACTATCTTTACGTCCGGTTCAACTGGTGAACCAAAAGGCGTTCAAATTGAATATGCAAGTTTAGTTCAATTTACTGACTGGATGTTAGAACTTAATAAATCTGGTAATGAACAACAATGGCTAAACCAAGCGCCATTTTCATTTGATTTATCTGTAATGGCTATTTATCCATGTTTAGCTTCTGGAGGTACATTAAACCTTGTAGATAAAAACATGATTAATAAACCTAAATTATTAAATGAAATGTTGTCTGCAACACCGATTAATATATGGGTTTCAACACCATCATTTATGGAAATGTGCTTATTGTTACCTACACTTAATGAAGAACAGTATGGAAGTTTAAATGAATTCTTCTTCTGTGGCGAAATTTTACCTCACAGAGCTGCAAAAGCGTTAGTAAGTCGTTTCCCAAGTGCTACGATTTACAACACTTATGGTCCAACTGAAGCAACAGTTGCAGTGACAAGTATTCAAATTACACAAGAAGTTTTAGACCAATATCCGACATTACCAGTAGGGGTAGAACGTCCGGGTGCAAGATTATCTACAACTGATGAAGGTGAACTTGTTATTGAAGGTCAAAGCGTAAGTTTAGGTTACTTAAAAAATGATCAAAAAACAGCTGAAGTATTCAACTTTGATAATGGTATTCGTACATACCATACAGGTGATAAAGCTAAATTTGAAAACGGGCAATGGTTCATTCAAGGACGTATTGATTTCCAAATCAAATTAAATGGTTACAGAATGGAATTAGAAGAAATTGAAACACAATTACGTCAATCTGAGTTTGTAAAAGAAGCAATTGTTGTACCTATATACAAAAATGATAAAGTGATTCACTTAATCGGAGCAATTGTACCAACAACTGAAGTTACTGATAACTTAGAAATGACTAAAAATATTAAACATGATTTAAAATCACGCTTACCAGAGTATATGATTCCTAGAAAATTTGAATGGATGGAACAATTACCATTAACTTCAAATGGTAAAATTGATCGTAAGAAAATTGCAGAGGTAATCAACGGATGATTCCATATGGCGATTTTACATTCTTCTTAATTGCTTTAATTGCACTATTACCAGTCATTATACTTGGATTTTTAGGTAAGCGAAGTTACATTTATAATGGTTTAGTGACAGCATTTATGATTGTGTTAATCTTTTCTTCAGATAAACATAATCTGTTTGATCAAAAGTATTTAAGTGTTCAATTAATTAGTTTCATTATTTACATTGTATGGCAAGTATTGTTAATCATGTTTTATTATCATTCAAGACCGAAAAATAACTCATTTTCAAAATTTGTTATTGTAATGGTTTTATCAATATTGCCATTAGCATTAGTTAAAGTATTACAAAGCACATGGTTAGGTGGACATGAAATTCACTTCCATGAAAGTAAATTAATCGAATTCGTAGGATTCCTTGGTATTTCATATGTTACTTTCAAAAGTGTGCAACTTATTATGGAAATCCGTGATGGTTCTATTAAAGAAATCAAAGTATGGAAATTGATTCAATTCATTTCATTCTTCCCGACGATTTCATCAGGGCCTATCGATCGTTACAAACGTTTTGTTAAAGATGATAAAAAGGTACCAACTGGTAATGAATACCGTGAATTAGTACTTAAAGCAATCCATATGATTATGCTTGGTTTCTTGTATAAATATATTATTGCTTACTTTATCAACACTTATGCAATTATGCCATTACAATTAGACTTGCATGGTTTCACACATATGTGGCTATATATGTATGCATACAGCTTATATTTATTCTTTGACTTTGCAGGTTACAGTTTATTTGCAATTGCTTTTAGTTATTTATTCGGTATTAAGACACCACCAAACTTTGATAAACCTTTCAAAGCTAAAAATATTAAAGATTTCTGGAATAGATGGCATATGACATTATCATTCTGGTTCAGAGATTGTATTTACATGAGATCTTTATTCTACATGTCTCGTAAGAAATTATTGAAGAGTCAATTCGCAATGTCTAATGTGGCATTTTTAATCAACTTCTTCATAATGGGAATTTGGCATGGTATTGAAGTGTATTACATTGTCTATGGTTTATACCATGCAGCATTATTTATAGGTTATGGCTTTTATGAACGTTGGCGCAAGAAACATCCGCCACGTTGGCAAAATGGTTTCACAAACGCGCTTAGCATTGTGATTACATTCCATTTTATAACATTTGGCTTTTTAATCTTCTCAGGTAAACTTATATAAAAAAGGAGAAATTAATTATGGAATTTAGAGAACAAGTATTAAATTTATTAGCAGAAGTAGCAGAAAATGATATTGTAAAAGAAAATCCAGACGTAGAAATCTTTGAAGAAGGTATTATTGATTCTTTCCAAACAGTTGGATTATTATTAGAGATTCAAAATAAACTTGATATCGAAGTATCTATTATGGACTTTGATAGAGATGAGTGGGCAACACCAAATAAAATCGTTGAAGCATTAGAAGAGTTACGATGAAATTAAAACCTTTTTTACCCATTTTAATTAGTGGAGCAGTATTCATTGTCTTTCTATTATTGCCAGCAAGATGGTTTACAGGTTTAGTAACTGAAAAAACTGTAGATGATAATAGAACTTCATTGACAGATCAAGTACTAAAAGGCACACTCATTCAAAATAAGTTATATGAATCAAATAAGTATTATCCTATATACGGCTCTAGTGAATTAGGTAAAGATGACCCATTTAATCCTGCAATTGCATTAAATAAACACAACTCGAACAAGAAAGCATTTTTATTAGGTGCCGGTGGTTCAACGGATTTAATTAATGCAGTTGAGCTTGCATCACAGTATGATAAATTAAAAGGTAAGAAATTAACATTTATTATTTCACCACAATGGTTTACAAACCATGGTTTAACAAATCAAAACTTTGATGCTCGTATGTCTCAAACTCAAATTAATCAAATGTTCCAGCAGAAGAATATGCCTACTGAATTAAAACAACGTTATGCACAACGTTTATTACAATTCCCGCATGTTCACAATAAAGGTTACTTGAAGTCTTATGCCAAAGACCCACAAGAAACTAAAGATAATTACATCTCTGCTTTTAAAGAAAATCAATTGATTAAAATTGAAGCAATTAAGTCATTGTTTGCAATGGATAAATCTCCATTAGAACATGTCAAACCTGCTACAAAGCCAGATGCTTCATGGGATGAGATGAAACAAAAAGCAGTAGAAATTGGTAAAGCTGATACTACTACAAATAAATTTGGTATTAGAGATCAATACTGGAAATTAATTCAAGAAAGTAAACGTAAAGTTAGACGTGACTATGAGTTTAATGTTAATTCTCCAGAATTCCAAGATCTAGAATTATTAGTAAAAACAATGCGTGCTGCTGGTGCAGATGTTCAATATGTAAGTATCCCATCAAATGGTGTTTGGTATGATCATATCGGCATTGACCAAGAACGTCGTCAAGCAGTTTACAAAAAAATCCATTCTACTGTAGTAGATAATGGTGGTAAGATTTACGATATGACTGATAAAGATTATGAAAAATATGTTATCAGTGATGCAGTACACATTGGTTGGAAAGGTTGGGTTTATATGGATGAGCAAATTGCGAAACATATGAAAGGTGAACCACAACCTGAAGTAGACAAACCAAAAGAATAAAATACAAATAGCACATAACTCGATGATAGATTATTAATCCGTCTAGAGTGTATGTGCTATTTTTACATCTAAAAATCATCAAATCGTGAAAGTTTCTGCTGAAAATCCTGCTTTTGGGACGCCGTTAATCGGTTTCCCAGAGCACAAAAACTCTATGCGTCAACCTCCTTATTTAAAATAGAACGAAAAAGCAGAAGTATATACATTCTACATAATTATTAGTTAGCTCATATTTTGTAACGCAAAAAGAAAGACAGGAAATAACTGATTCTGAACAAATCGTTATTCCTGTCTTTATTGATATTCATAATATGTTTCTTTAAAGTGTTATCTCTATATTAGAATACTTGTTCTACTTCAATTACTCCAGGCACTTCTTCGTGTAATGCGCGTTCAATTCCAGCTTTAAGTGTAATAGTAGAACTTGGGCATGTACCACATGCTCCATGTAATTGTAATTTAACAATACCATCTTCTACGTCAATCAATGAGCAGTCGCCACCATCACGTAATAAAAATGGACGAAGACGTTCGATAACTTCTGCTACTTGATCAAACATTGTTGTATCTTCAGTAGGCATCAGGCAAGTCTCCTTTCGAGAGATGAATTTGATAATCTTTATTAGTATATTATAATAGATAGTGAATTAAAAATCTATCAAACCAATGGGGGATAAATAAATGGAGCACGTTAGTGTGGTAGTTTATGGGGCTGATGTTATATGTGCAAGTTGTGTGAATGCACCAACGTCGAAAGATATATACGATTGGTTACAACCATTACTAAAAAGAAAGTATCCTAATATAACATTTAAATACACGTATATCGATATTAATAAAAATACCGATAATTTAACTGATCACGATTTACAATTTATTGAAAGAATAGAGCAGGATGAGCTATTTTATCCATTAATTACAATGAACGATGAATATGTTGCGGATGGTTATATTCAAACAAAGCAAATTACAAGATTTATAGAAAGTCATTTTACAAATTAATAATATACGCAAAATAAAAATGCAATGTCGGAATAGAAAAGCTGACATTGCATTTTTAATGAATTGTATATTTTAACCATTATGATATTTATATAACCAAAGCACGCCAGACTTTAAGATTGAAGCAAGTCGACCTGTAACAGTACGATCCATAATGTATGCGAAGCCTTGTTTATCTCCTAATGAACCAACGATACCTTGTACTTTTAATTCTGGCATTTTATCAGGCAATGGTTCATTTTGCCATTGTTTCTTAAGAACATCGGCAATTTGATCGCCTTGTACTTCAGCTAATTGTGCGCTAGGTGCATGTGGTAAGTCTGCACAGTCACCCACAACATAAACATTTCGATATGTAGGAACTTGGTGGTATTGATTGACGATAACACGACCATTACTATTAATATCAATTGGTAAGTTACGAACAACTTCGACAGGTTGAATACCTGCAGTCCACACAACCAAATCAATATCTTTTGGTTCATCACAATTGTAAATTTTACCCGGTTCAACTTTATTAATATTTGAATTCGGCACAACGGTTACATTATTTTTAGCAAACCATTTTGCAACGTACTTACTTAATTTTTCTGGAAAATTTCTTAAAATTCTTGGTCCACGATCATAAAGGTAAATTTCCAAATCAGAACGACTTTCTCGCAACTCACTTGCAAGTTCGATACCACTTAACCCCGCACCAACGATACCAACTTTAGCACCTTCAGGTAACTCACTAATACTATGAAATGTATCACGAGCCTTTGATAATGTTTGAATACTATGTGTATATTCTTCAGCTCCAGGAACATTATGATATTTATCTTCACATCCTAAACCAATGATTAATTCATCATAATCGATTTTAGAATTACCAACTGAGACAATTTGAGCATCCAAATCAATGTCGTTAATTTCACCATAAACCGTGTTCACTTGTGGGTGATTAGGGAATTTCATACGAACATCTTTATCGGATTTCGTACCAGCAGCTAATGCATAAAATTCAGGTTTTAATCCGTGAAATGGCATTCTATCAACTAATGTAACTGTATAATTTTGTGGTAAAGATGATGTTAAAATACGTGACATAATACGCATATTACCATATCCGCCGCCTAGCAAAACTAAATTTTTCATAATGAAGTACCCCTTTTATATGTTAATATTTACTTTAATGTGATTAAATCAAGGAAGAAATTCATACATAGTGCAATAACATAGTTATGAAAGCCTTTGATTTATCATCAACCCCTAAAAAAAGTAAATATGTATTTATATACTTATTATATATTTTTTTGAAAATGACTACAAATATATATTTGTACATAATCCTGTAAGCTAAGTTTAAAAATTAAAGTTAAGATGAAACAATCAAATTAATTGAGCACATCATGTTAAATTAGGTGTAGTAAAATGCTATAATATTGAAACAAATGAAATAAGAAGGTGAAGTATGAATCCGATTGTAGAATTTTGTATCTCTAACATGGCTAAAGGTGGAGATTATGTTTTTAATCAGCTTGAAAACGACCCAGATGTTGACGTGTTAGAATATGGATGTCTAACACATTGTGGTATATGTTCAGCCGGGTTGTACGCTTTAGTGAATGGTGATATTGTTGAAGGTGATTCGCCTGAAGAATTACTACAAAACATTTATGCGCATATAAAAGAAACATGGATTTTTTAAGGAGGAATTAACATGCCAACAGTTATATTAACAGAAGCTGCTGCTTATGAAGTAAAAGATATGTTAAAAGCAAATGATATGCCAAACGGATATTTGAAGATTAAAGTTAATGGTGGCGGTTGTACTGGATTAACATACGGTATGGGTGCTGAAGAAGCACCAGGTGAAAATGATGAAGTTTTAGAGTACTTTGGTTTAAAAGTACTTGTAGATAAGAAGGACGCTCCTGTACTAAATGGTACAACAATTGATTTTAAACAATCATTAATGGGCGGTGGCTTCCAAATCGACAATCCAAACGCAATTGCTTCTTGTGGATGTGGAAGTTCATTTAGAACAGCAAAAGTAGCGGGTAACCCAGAAAATTGCTAATTATTAAGACAAGCGATATACATCATGTACTTACAAAGGATATCATACATGAATATAAACGATAGTTTGGGACATATATATTAAAAAGCCCATTTCTATTAATTGTAATGTGCACCACAAAAGTTAGATATAATATCTGACTTTATGTGGTGCGTTTTTTTATGGGAAAATGTAAATTAAGCATTAATAATAATGTAGAATCTGTTTTTGAATTTACGAAGTCAGTTTTAGGTATCTATTGAATGTCAGTTCGAGAGATAAATAAAGTTAAACGAAAACTTGGAGTTATAATAATAAGATTTAATATAATAAAATAGTAGCTCAAAGAGCTATACATAATAAAATAGATCTAAAAAAGCTAATTTCTATCAAGTAATTAATAGAAATTAGTTTTTTTATTGACTAAGAACTTAATGTTGTAGAGTCATAATCTATTTTTATGTTCATAATATATGATTATTTAGAGTTTAATTTTAAATTATTTTTAATTCATATTTTTTTACATAGAAGAACGTTGATAATGATTATCAATTAAGGTATCATTGGATTGTAAGATTTTAAAAATAATAACAAATGACACTTGGTGAATATTTTAGTGAAAAAATGTTTGATAGATAACTATACTTAATTTGATAAATCTACTATTTTATTTCGTTCATAAGGAAGAAGATAAATATGGTTCATATGAAATATAGTTAGTACTAAAATTTTAGAAAAAAACTATATTCTTGGTAAAACCATTGAATAAAGAATTTAATTTTTAAAAAGAAATGGTCATGTATTTTTGTGGTTAGAATTTACTTTTTGAACAGAAATATAATAACATCGTAGAATTTATATTCATTTAGTAAATGATATGAAATGGAAATGTGAAACAATACATATTCTTAAAGGAGTAACAGTTTCATATACTTATCAAATAACATGAAAGGAGAAAGTGTAATTTATCAACTAAGTTACATACTAGAGACTATGAAGAATAAAAATCTAATTAAACTTACAAAAATTATGGGAAATTATGTTTATCTATTTTATGCTTCTATCGTAATATCAATCGCTTCAAGTGTGCTAAGTCTTGGCGCTTACATGAAAGTGTATTATGTGGTGAAGGAAATGTTGACTACAAAAAATGGATTAACAAAGTTAGTTTTTGACAAAATGACGAGGTATGGTTGGAATGCAGTATTATATGTTTCTGTAGCTTTTGCGTTATATGGTTTAGCACTTTTATTGTCACATATAGTTGCTTTTAACACGGTAGCGAAGTATAGAATTCAACTTATTTATCACATGAAAGCATTACCTTTAGGTTATTTTCAAAAGCATCAAACTGGTAAATTGAGAAAACTTGTAGAAAAAAATACAGAAGAAGTTGAACATTACATCGCTCATCAAGTGCCTGATATGGCACAGGCGCTTACGACGCCTATTGCATTTTTAGTTCTAATATTTATATTTGATTGGAGATTGTCACTTATTTGCCTCATACCGGTAATCATCGGATTTATGTTGTTACGTTTTATGATGGGGGGAGAGAGTGAAAAATTCTTAGAACAATATCAAGCGGCATCTACTAGTATGGGTAATGATGTTGTGGAATATGTTCGAGGTATTTCGGTTATTAAAGTATTTGGACAAACGGTATTTTCATTTAAAGTCTTTAACAAGGCTATCGAGAATTATCGAGATTTTACTATAAAATACGCACTTTCAATGAAAAATGCGATGAGTGGTTATATTGTTTGTGTTTATGGGATATTTGCATTCTTAATTCCAGCTGCAATTATCTTCTTTAATTATAAAGACAATCAAGTTGATATGTTATTAAGTTATATATTCTTTGCAATATTCACACCTTTAGTCGCATTTATGTTAATGAGAATTATGGAAAGTTCATATAAAGCGATGATAATTTTTAATGCAATGGATAATTTAGAATCAACTATCTATAAAGCTCAACCTTTAGATACATGTAATAGCCTGAAAATATATGAAAACTACGATGTAAAATTTGAGAATGTAACATTTACCTATGAAAGTATGACTAATCCTGCCATTCGTGAATTAACATTTAAAAGTCCTTCGAACTCTGTTACGGCTATAGTTGGTCCCTCTGGAAGTGGAAAATCAACAATTTTTAATTTGATTACACGATTTTATGATATAGACAAAGGGAATTTAACCATTGGTGGTATAGATGTACGTGATTTAGAATATGATGATTTAATGTCAAATATTAGTTATGTATTTCAAGAAACAAAATTATTTAAGATGAGTTTACTTGAAAATATTAGATTTTATAGACCTGATGCAAGTATTGAAGAGGTAGAACGTGCAGTAGACCAAGCACAGTGTCGTGAAATTGTAAACAAAATGCCTCAAGGTTTAGAGACAGTATTTGGAACGAAAGGTGTATATCTTTCAGGTGGAGAAATACAACGAATTGCAATTGCTCGCGCAATACTAAAAAATGCTCCAATTGTATTATTAGATGAAGCTACAGCTTTTAGTGATGCAGAAAATGAATATAAAATCCAAAAAGCATTAAATTCAGTAATGAAAGATAAGACGGTATTAATGATTGCGCATCGATTATCTACAATTACTCATGCGGATCAAATATTAGTAATGGATGCTGGGTCTCTTGTAGAAAGAGGGAAACATGATGAGCTGATTGCGCTAGATGGCATCTATGCTAAGATGTATCAAAATTATCAAGAAAGTGTGAGCTGGAAGATAGGAGTGACAGAATGATTATTCAGCAATTATTTTCATTAACTCAACAAGGTAAGAAAGATTTATATAAAACGACGTTTTTAACAACATTACATCAAGTCTCAGTTGTGTTTCCTATTATTTTGTTAGTCATGTTGGCTGAGGATATGATTAAACACATTCAAGAGTCACAGGAAGAACCTATTTTACTTTGGGGGTACTTGATTGCTTGTATTATCCTATTAGTCATAATCTTTGGCATTTATTTAGTAACGTACAAGCAAATGTATATTAATTCTGGGACAGAATCAGCGAAAATGCGTTTGAGAATGGCCGAGAAGTTTCGGAAATTGCCACTTTCATATCTAGGAGAAAAAGATTTAAGTGATTTTACAAGTACTCTGATGGATGATGTTTCTGTTATAGAGAAACAGTTAACGAGTGATTTTGCAAACTTAGTATCCAGTATTCTTTCTAGTGTCTTTATTACAGTGATATTGGCATTTTATAATTGGCAGATGGCTTTAGCACTCTTTCTATGTATGCCTATTTCATTACTTTTTATTATACTTTCGAAATTTGTTACAACACCGACTAATAGGAAAAATAGGCAACTTAAACTAAATATATCTGAAGATTTGCAAGAATTCTTTGAGAATATTAAAGTGATTAAATCTTCTAGTCAAAAAGAACAATATATTCAAAAATTAATACATACAATTAAATCTGTAATTCCATGGGCAATTTTATATGAAGTCTTAGTAGGAATCTTTATCTCTATCTCTTATAACATTTTAAGAATTGGTTTAGGTATCGTTGTACTACTTGGAACTTATCTTTTAGAACAACAGCAGTTAACAGTACTTGGGTTTATACTATTTATCTTTGTAGCAGTACGTATTTATGATCCATTAACGAATTCATTATACAAAATAGGTGAATTTATTTATTCACTTGTAAGTGCAAATCGTATTAAAAATATCTTTAAGATTGAAGAACAAGGTGGTTCTTCAAATATTGAATTAACACAATTTGATATCGAGTTCCGAAATGTTGCTTTTGGTTATAACGATGAAGAAGTTATACATGATGTTTCTTTTACTGCAAAGCAAGGTGAAATCACAGCTTTAGTAGGTCCATCTGGTTGTGGTAAGAGTACATTGGCCAAATTGTCAGCGCGCTTTTGGGATATCCATAGCGGAGAAATTTTGATTGATGGTCATAATATTAATGAAATTCATCCAGAAAAATTATTGTCTTATTACTCCATTGTATTTCAAGATGTCATTCTTTTTAATGATACAGTATTTAATAACATAAAGATTGGTAATAGTAATGCAACGGATGAAGAAGTTTATCAAGCTGCTGCAATGGCAAACTGTACGACCTTTATTAAACAGTTACCAGAAGGCTTTGACACAGTTATTGGTGAGAATGGACAAACTCTTTCTGGAGGTGAACGTCAACGTTTATCTATTGCTAGAGCTTTCTTAAAGCAAGCACCAATCGTGTTGCTAGATGAAGCGACTGCATCACTTGATCCTGAAAATGAAATTTTGATTCAAAATGCCATTAGCGAGTTAATTAAAAATAAAACGGTCATAGTAATTGCACACCGTCTTAAAACGATTGAACATTGTGATCAAATCGTAGTACTTAAAGAAGGGAAAATAGAAGAAAAAGGTAAACATGAGCAACTGATGGCAAATAAGCATTTATATCATCATCTTGTATCACTTCAACGTAAAAGTGGTGATTGGCAAGTAAATGAAGTATAAACATTAGATTAATTAATTTTAAGATAATAAACCTGAGTTAATAAAATTACAAATCTTAAAGGCAGGTTTGTAGTCATCTTAATTGATTTACTTCAGAATTTTCTAATACATTTAATATTATTTAAAGTAGCTCTAGTCTCCAGGACAAATCGAAGGTTGTTTATTTCAAAACTAAATTTCTTTTAAAACTATTTTTTTATTAACGAATTAATATTAGGGTTCACTCTAAAAAGATTAATAGTTTCATATAAAGATGTTTGATCTTGAACTAGATACATCATTCTAATAGTGTCATGAAGTAATTTCTTTATTTTACGATTATAAAATAAAGATTGATTGTATGCATACAAGAAGGGTTTCAACAACTTCAGTAACATATCACGTAATATCATTTTGAGGTATTCTGACAGGAGTTTCTATTGGTAGTGTAAGTTTGGCAAAGTGTCTTATTTTTTTAAAGTATTTAAAAGTAAAATTACATGTTAATACGTAGTATTAATGGCGAGACTCCTGAGGGAGCAGTGCCAGTCGAAGACAGGGGCCCCAACACAGAAGCTGACATATAGTCAGCTTACAACAATGTGTCGGTTGGGGTGGCTGAGACGGCACCCTAGGAAGGGACCCGTCATCAAAAATTCTATTTATAGAATTTTACAATTATGTGCCAGACGGGCATAGCGAAGCCATTCAATACGAAGTATTATATCAATAGAGAACAGCAGTTAGATAATTTTCAATTAGAAAATATCTTATTGCTGTTTTTTAGCGATTTATGTTACTGCTTTATTTAGTCTATATGAATACTTTTAAAACAATGTCATTAGAGCATAGTCCAATGTAATATTTTCAGTGTTAACGGTTACATCCGTATTCAAAATCTTTGTACAGCAAAATAAATTAATTTTTTCACAATCTGATTGAATCTCGCTTGAAAATATGACTTAAAAGCTATAGAATTAGTATTGGATTAAAAATGTCTTTTTTGTGAACATCACAGGTTTTTACATAATTTAAAAGACTTAAATAACAAAATGATGATAAACTAGTATACATTGTGGTAAAGAAAGTAATGACCAGTTGTTACTAACATTTATCAGCATTTGGTTAAAAAAATATGAAAGCTTAGGTGAATTAAATGGCTCAAGATCGTAAAAAGGTACTTGTACTTGGTGCTGGTTACGCAGGTTTACAAACTGTAACTAAATTGCAAAAAGCGATATCTTCAGAAGAAGCAGAAATTACGCTTATCAATAAAAATGAATATCACTATGAAGCGACATGGTTACATGAAGCATCAGCAGGTACACTAAACTATGAAGATGTATTATATCCTGTGGAAAGCGTCTTGAAGAAAGATAAAGTAAACTTTGTTCAAGCAGAAGTAACAAAAATTGACCGTGATGCTAAGAAAGTAGAAACAAATCAAGGTATTTATGACTTTGATATTTTAGTAGTAGCATTAGGTTTCATTAGCGAAACATTTGGTATTGAAGGTATGAAAGAACATGCTTTCCAAATCGAAAATGTTATCACTGCACGTGAATTATCACGTCATATCGAAGACAAATTTGCAAACTATGCAGCTTCAAAAGAAAAAGATGATAATGACTTATCTATCTTAGTAGGTGGAGCAGGATTCACTGGTGTTGAATTCTTAGGTGAATTAACAGACAGAATTCCTGAATTATGTAGCAAATATGGTGTAGATCAAAACAAAGTTAAAATTACTTGTGTTGAAGCAGCGCCTAAAATGTTACCTATGTTCTCAGAAGAATTAGTAAATCACGCTGTTAGCTATTTAGAAGACCGTGGTGTTGAATTCAAAATCGCTACACCAATCGTTGCTTGTAACGAAAAAGGTTTTGTAGTAGAAGTTGACGGTGAAAAACAACAATTACACGCAGGTACTTCAGTATGGGCAGCTGGTGTACGTGGTAGTAAATTAATGGAAGAATCATTTGAAGGTGTTAAACGTGGACGTATCGTTACGAACCAAGATTTAACAATCAAAGGTTACGATGATATCTTTGTTATTGGTGACTGTTCAGCGTTTATCCCTGCTGGTGAAGAACGTCCATTACCAACTACAGCACAAATTGCTATGCAACAAGGTGAAAACGTTGCTAAAAATATTAAACGCATCTTAAATGGTGAGTCAACTGAAGAATTTGTATACGTTGATCGTGGAACTGTATGTTCTTTAGGTTCACATGATGGCGTTGGTATGGTATTTGGTAAACCAATCGCTGGTAAAAAAGCAGCATTCATGAAAAAAGTAATTGATACACGTGCCGTATTCAAAATCGGTGGTATCGGTTTAGCATTTAAAAAAGGTAAATTCTAGGCTTTAATATAAGTTAAAGCTAAGCATTTAAAATTAAATTATCATTATACAGAGTCCTTCAGTGTTACTGAAGGGCTTTATTGTTGTACAATTTGAAGTGAGTAATATATCAAATTTAAGGAGGTACATTATGAATTTTAAACTAAATAAAGAAGCAGATAAGGAAATCAATACATTAATCGTTGGAATTCCAGAGCATTTAAATCAATTAGATAAAATTATTTTTAACGATACTGATATAACAGAAACATTAGAATCACTTAAGCGTCAACATATTATAGGAAGTACAGTTGGAAAGATTTACACAACTGCATTCGCCGTCCAAAACGAAACTTATCGATTAATTGCAGTTGGATTAGGAAACCTAAAAAATCAAAGCTATCGTGATTTGTTAAAGATTTGGGGACAGCTTTTTCAATACATAGAACAGGAACATGTTAAAGATACGTATTTACTGATGGATACATTTATTACGAAATATGGTCAGTTAACAGATGTTTTAGCATCATGTGGTGTTCAAAGTGAACGTGCAACATATCAATTCGATCATTATAAATCGAATAAAAAGACACCATTTAATCCGAATCTATATCTAATTAGTAATAAATTAAACGACATTGATACTATCAATGATGGGGCTATTATCGGTCAAGCTATTAATTTAGCCAGAGACTTTAGCAATACGCCACCCAATATTTTAACACCTCAAACATTTGCAGAAGATATCGTTAAGCATTTTAAAAATACGACGGTTAAAGTTGATGTTAAAGACGATCATACACTAGTTTCTGAAGGATTTGGTCTTATCCATGCAGTTGGCAAAGGTAGTAAACATAAACCACGATTAGTAACTATCACATACAATGGCAAAAATGAGGATGACGCTCCAATTGCATTAGTAGGTAAGGGCATTACGTATGACTCAGGTGGTTATAGTATTAAATCGAAAAATGGCATGGCTACAATGAAATTCGATATGTGTGGTGCAGCGAATGTCGTTGGTATTATAGAAGCGGCTAGTCACCTTCGATTACCAGTCAATATTATCGGTGTACTTGCTTGTGCTGAAAATATGATAAATGAAGCATCAATGAAACCTGATGATGTATTTACAGCATTGAGTGGTGAAACGGTTGAAGTGTTGAATACAGATGCAGAAGGTAGACTTGTACTAGGAGACGCAGTATATTATGCAAATCAATATCAACCAAGTGTGATTTTGGATTTTGCAACTTTAACAGGTGCTTCGATTGTTGCATTAGGAGAAGATAAAGCTGCTGCGTTTCAATCGAATAGCAAGACAATTTTAGAAGATATATTACAAATTAGTTCTACATTAGATGAAATGGTATTTGAATTACCAATTACTGAAACTGAGCGTACTAAAATTAGACAAAGTGATGTTGCTGATTTAGTCAATCATACGAATGGACAGGGTAAAGCATTGTTTGCAGCAAGTTTTGTAACACACTTTAGTGGTCAAACGCCTCATATTCATTTTGATATTGCAGGACCAGCAACTACTAACAAGGCGTCATTCAATGGTCCTAAAGGTCCAACTGGATTTATGATTCCAACAATAGTCGATTGGTTAAGAAAACAATAAAATTAATAGAAGCCTGATACAAGTCGTAAAATTATATGATTTGAAATAACCATTATAATTTATAACGATTATTTGTATCAGGTATTTTATTGAAGAATAGGAGAATACTTTACACACAATAAAGTATCTGAACACATTTAAATGATATATTGAATTTGAAATAGCCAGTATCTGAGTACTTAACAATAAATGAAAAGCTAATATTTGAATTTTGAACGATGAATAGGAGCTAAGATTAAGCATTACTTAAACGTTTTATTGAATCGGAAATTATTTTGTAAAATGCAAATAAGTATAAATATAGATAATTTAATCAGTTGCTATTGACAGAAAGTGAAGCTATTGATACTATGAAGTCTATAAACACTTTAGTTCGATAGTGTGGTAAAGGATGGTCGTCGTATGATAAATGCAGTAGTGATAGCAGTAATTTTAATGATAGTACTATGTTTATGTCGTTTAAATGTAGTTATAAGCTTGTTTATCAGTGCACTTGTAGGTGGCGTTATTTCTGGCATGAGCATTGAAAAAGTAATAAATGTATTTGGAAAAAATATTGTCGATGGTGCAGAGGTTGCATTAAGTTATGCTTTATTAGGTGGATTTGCAGCATTGATTTCCTACAGTGGTATTACAGACTATTTAGTAGGAAAGATTATAAACGCTATTCATGCTGAAAATAGTCGATGGTCAAGAGTTAAAGTAAAGGTGACTATTATCGTAGCTTTACTGGCAATGAGTATTATGAGTCAGAACTTAATTCCGGTACATATTGCATTCATTCCAATCGTTATTCCTCCATTATTAAGTCTTTTTAATGAATTAAAAATCGACAGACGTTTAATTGGTTTGATTATAGGATTTGGTTTATGTTTTCCATATGTTTTATTACCATATGGATTTGGTCAAATTTTCCAACAAATTATCCAAAGTGGTTTTGCTAAGGCGAATCATCCAATAGAATTTAATATGATTTGGAAAGCTATGCTTATTCCTTCAATGGGTTATATTGTCGGTTTACTATTTGGTTTATTTGTATATCGAAAACCACGTGAATATGAAACACGTAATATTTCCGATAATGAACCAGTAACTGAATTAAAACCATATATTTTAATTGTTACAATTGTAGCGATATTAGCTACATTTTTAGTACAAACATTCACAGACTCGATGATATTTGGAGCTTTAGCAGGTGTGCTTGTATTCTTCATCTCTCGTGCATATAAGTGGTACGAATTGGATGCTAAGTTTGTAGAAGGTATCAAAATAATGGCTTATATTGGCGTAGTTATTTTAACAGCTAATGGCTTTGCTGGCGTGATGAATGCAACTGGTGATATAGATGAATTAGTTAAAGCATTAACAAGTATTACCGGCGATAACAAATTATTAAGTATTATTGTAATGTATGTCATAGGTCTTATTGTGACATTAGGTATAGGTTCATCATTCGCAACTATTCCGATTATTGCATCATTATTTATTCCATTTGGTGCTTCAATTGGATTAGATACAATGGCATTAATTGCATTAATAGGTACTGCGAGTGCTTTAGGTGATTCTGGTTCTCCTGCAAGTGATTCAACATTAGGACCAACAGCTGGATTAAATGTAGATGGACAACATGATCATATTCGAGATACATGTATTCCAAACTTCTTGTTTTATAATATACCGTTGATGATTTTCGGTACAATTGCTGCTATGATACTATAATCATAAAGAGGTGAAAGCATGACACATTTATTAGAGACATTTGAAATGGTAATTGAACATCAAGAAGATGGTTATGTTGTTATTTCAATGCCTGTGACTGATAAAGTAAAACAACCATTTGGATATTTACATGGTGGAGCTTCGATTGCTTTAGGTGAAACAGCATGTTCATTAGGATCGGCAAATTTGATAGATACAACCCAATTTGTTCCATTAGGCTTGGAAATGAATGCTAACCATATTCATTCGGCCAAAGATGGTCGCGTTACTGCGACAGCTGAGATCATTCATCAAGGCAAAACGACGCATGTATGGGATATTAAAATTAAAAATGATAAAGGACAATTAACAACGGTTATGCGAGGTACGATTGCTATTAAACCGTTAAAATAAAAAAGAACTGCTAGCAAGAGGTCGGGACAAAATCTTTATGTCTCACCCTCGCTAGCAGTTTTTTTATGCACTATATTGTTGAAGTTTAATAAATGCTTGTTCGATGCGTTCAGAAGCTTTGCGACCGCCCATGACATTTCTACCAAATGGCCCTAATTCTAAATCTGCAAAACATCCTGCTACAAATAAGTTAGGTAACCATTCTAATTTTTCAGAGATAACAGGATAGTTACATTCATTGAGTGGTGCATTATAGTTTTGAATTAGTTGTTGGATAAGTGGTTGCGACATAAAATCTTGTTCAAAACCAGTAGCAACAAGAATTTGTTGATATGGAATAGATTCATTTTCAGTAGTAACAAAACCATCTTTGACATTATTAATAGGTGATTTATGCACTGTAATACGACCATTTTTAATATGCTTTTTCAGTCGTAAATATAATTCATGAGGCATAGATCCTTTATGACGTTCGCGTTGAACAATATTGTTACGAGTTACCATACATTCTGTACTTAAAAATGATGACATATTTTTGGGACCTAACCAGCCTGGATCAGCGTCAAAGTCATGAATTTCAATATCTTTATTAAGCCATAAATGAAGATGTTTTTGATTATCGTGATTTAATAGTTTAAGCGCAAGGTGGGCAGCAGTAATACCACTGCCGACGATATGATCAGTCTTATCATATATCTCTTGTTCATGTTCTTTTTCGAATATATGATTTACATTTTGTTTGTTTTTTAATGCGTCAGGTATGAACGGTATATTCGTACTACCTATAGCAATGACAACACAATCAGTTTTGATTACTTGACCATCTTTTAAGGTAACATGCCATTTGTCGTCTTGTTTCGTTAAAGATTGAACATAACCCTGGATTAAACAGTCATGTAATCGATATTGTTGAGATGCATGTGCGATATGATCCATAAACATTGATAATTCTGGTCTTTGATAAGGACCATAAAATGCATTTGTGTATTGGTTCTGTTTAGCGAATTGCTTTAGGTGAAATGGTTGTGGGTGTACATGATGTACAATAGGTGATCTTAAATAAGGCATTTCAATGCGATTTGTATATGAATTAAATCTTTGACAGAATGTTTCATGCGGGTCAATGATTGTTAATCGGTCTGTTGTAAGTCCACTTGATATTAGTTTTTGCGCGATTGCAGTACCTTGTATGCCACCGCCGATAATTGTCCAATGCATAATAAAACCTCTTTCTATTTTAAAACGTAACCATTACGATTTATTAATATAATCATAATACATTACAAGATGATTGGCAATTAAATAAAAAGATAAATGTGAATAGGGAGGTTACCTTTAAATAAAATAAAAACAGCTAGAAAACTATAAATGAACTAGTTAAATATAGTGATAGTGTTATCAATATAAATAAAAAACAGCAGTAAGGTGATTCCTAGCGTGGAATCATCTTACTGCTGTGTATTACAACATATTTAAGCTTTTAAGCTTTTATATTATTAATTAAAGTTTAGTGTCTTTTAAGTCTTCTGAAATTTCATCAACTTTTGTCTTTTTAGTGTAAGGCGTTTTAATATTGTATGCAGCTTTCATAATCATATGGCTTGAAAGCGGGCCTGTAATTAATACAAAAATAATTGCAATAATTAATTGCATGTTTACAAAGCCTTGTGTTGCTATAAAATATAAAAACGTACCGAATAATAATGACATAGCACCAAGAGTAGACGCTTTTCCAGCAGCATGTGCACGTGAATAAACATCTTCTAGTCTCAATAAACCTATTGCTGCTAGGGCACTTATTAAAGCACCAATGATAACAAAGATAAGTGCAAGACTAATCAGTATGATTTTGATCATGTTCAATCACCTTACCTTTGTCCATAAATTTTGAAAATACTGCAGTACCTAAAAATGCTAAAATACCAATCATCATTATTACGACAATCATGTATTTAATATTTAATAAAATACTAAATAGTGCAATAACGGCCATTAATTGTAGGCCAATTGCATCAAGTGCAACAACACGATCTGCGAGAGATGGGCCTAATACAACTCGAATAAGCATAGCTAGCATTGACATTACAACAATGATAAGTGCAATGACTATAATAATATTATGGTTCATTATATTTCGCCCACCTCTCTAACAATTTTTTCTAATGATGATTTAATACTTTCAACTTCTTCTTCTTTAGTTGAAAAATCGATGGCATGAATGTATATCTTAGTACGATCATCACTCACGCCAAGAACGACAGTACCTGGAGTCAATGTAATTAAATTAGACAATAAGACAATTTGCCAATCTTTTTTTAAATCTGTGTGATATACAAAGAATCCAGGTTCATTTTTAATCGAAGGTTTAATAATAATTTTTAAAACATCAAAATTCGCTTTAATTAATTCGATTAAGAAAATAATGATTAATTTAACAATACGATACAAAGTAATAACGTAAAATCTACCAGGTAATACTCTGTGCAAGAGGTAAACAAGAATTAGGCCAAAGATAAAACCTAATACAAAGTTATTTGTTGTATAACTATTTGTTACAAATAACCAAAACACTGCAATGATAAAGTTTAAAACTAATTGTACAGCCATGTTATTTACCTCCTAATACAGCTTTGACGTATGTTGATGGATTATAGAATGTTTCTGCGCCAGATTTTATCAATGGATATAAATAATCTGCGGATAAACCATATAATACTGTTATAGCAACCGCTATTATCGCAATTGTTGTTATATATTTGACATTGACTTTTTTATTAAGGTCATAGCCTCTAGGTTGACCGAAAAATCCTTGTAAGAAAATGCGGATAACTGAATATAAAACAACTAAACTAGATAATAAGACAATGACACCACTTAAATAAAAGCCTCTTTCAAAAGTCGATTGAACGATATAAAATTTACCATAAAATCCACTTAAAGGTGGAATACCAGCTAAACTTAAAGCGGCAATAAAGAATGACCAGCCAAGTATTGGATATTTTTTTATTAAGCCACCAAATTGTTTTAAGTCAGGTGTGCCAGTAATTTTAATCATAATTCCGATTAGTAAGAATAATGCAAGCTTCACTAACATGTCATGTAATGTATAGTAAATGGCACCAATCATGCCTGATTCTGTCATCATTGCTACACCTACTAAAATAACGCCAACTGCAATCATGACATTATATAGTATGATTTTTTTAATGTCTGTATATGAAATCGCACCTACACAACCAAAAATAATTGTTAATAATGCTAAGAATAAAATGACGTAATGTGAGAAACTAACATTATCACTAAAGAATAAACTCAATGTTCTTGCAATGGCATATACACCAACTTTAGTCAGTAATGCACCAAAGAATGCAATAATTGGAATAGGGGGCGCATAATATGCACTTGGTAACCAAACAAACATTGGAAATGCACCAGCTTTAGTAGCAAAAACAAAGATAAATAATATGAATACAATATTTACTAAACCACTATCATGAGCCGAAAGATTAGCTAATTTATTGCTTATGTCTGCTAGGTTCAATGTTCCTACTACTGAATATAAAATCGCCACACCCATAACAAAAAATGATGATGAAACGACGTTAACAAGAACATATTTAATCGTTTCTTGTAATTGAATTTTTGTAGATCCGATAACTAATAAGAAATAAGATGACATTAAGAATACTTCAAAGAATACGAATAAGTTGAAAATATCACCAGTCGTAAATGCACCAATGATTCCTATTAGCATAAATAGAACAGAAAAATAATAATAAAATCTTTCGCGTTCTATACCTATTGTTTTAAATGAATATAAAATAACCATTGCTGTAATCAAAATACTAGTAATAATAAGTAGCGCACTAAATATGTCTAATACAAAGACTATACTATATGGTGCTTTCCAAGAACCTAGCTCTACGCGTAGAGGTCCATGTTTTACTACGTTAATTAAATTTATAATTGCCACAATTAGAGTTAATAATGTTCCACTAAGTGCGACATAACGCTTTATAATAGGACGTTTTCCAATAAAGACAAGTAATATGGCTGTAATTACTGGAATAACAAGCGTTAACACAAGCATATTACTTTCAATCATCTTCTGGAACTCCTTTCATACTTTCAACGTTGTCAGTTCCTAATTCTTTATATGTTCTAAAAGCTAGTACTAAGAAAAAGGCTGTTGTCGCAAAGGCAATTACGATTGCTGTTAATATAAGTGCTTGAGGGATTGGATCAACATAGCTTTTTACGTTCGCTTCATAAATTGGAACTGTACCATGTTTTAATCCACCCATTGTTATTAAAAATAAATTTGCTGCATGTGTGAGTAGTGTTGTTCCCATAACAATTCGTATCAGACTTTTAGACAAAACGAGATAGACACTAATTGCTGTGAGAATACCACTAACAAAAATCATAATAATTTCCACTATTCGTTCTCTCCAATCGAAATAATAATTGTCATGACTGTACCTACTACTGCACATAGAACTCCGAAATCAAAGAAAACTGCTGTTGTCATATGGACGGGTTCTAAGATAAATAGTGGTATATCAAAAGTAACATGTGTAAAGAAATTTTTACCTAAAAACCAACTTGCAATAGGGGTTCCTATACAAAATACTAATCCAATACCAATTAATATTTTGAAATCTAATGGGAAAATTTTACGCATCGTTTCAATATCAAATGCAATCGTAATGATAACAAGTGAACTTGCAAATAATAATCCGCCAACGAAACCGCCACCAGGTGTATAATGTCCTGCTAAGAAAAGTGAAAAACCAAAGACCATTACCATGAAAAAGATGATAACTGCTGCAAATTGCAAAATTAAATCATTTTGTTGTCTATTCATGATTTTTCACCTCTTTATCTTGAGTTGGACGCTTTTTACGTAATTTAATCATGGTATACACAGCTAAGCCGGCTATACCAAGTACAGATGATTCGAACAACGTATCCATGCCACGGAAATCAACTAGAATAACGTTAACCATATTTTTACCTTGAGCTAAATCATATACATGCTCTTGATAGAATTTAGAAATTGATTCAAAGTGTCTATTTCCATATGCAATTAAACCGATAATAATGACAGATAATCCAACGCCTGTAGCAATTAAGGCATTAGTTAATTGGAATGATCGTTTTTCATTATAGCGATTTAAATTTGGCAAGTGATAGAAACATAATAAGAATAATGCTGTTGATATCGATTCAACTACAAATTGTGTTAATGCTAAGTCAGGTGCTTTAAAGAATATAAACAATACTGAAACAGCATAACCAACTGCACTTAACATAATAATGCTAAATAGTCTTGATTTAGCAAACAGAATTAAAAATGCCGCACTGAGTAATAGAACCACGATGCAAACTTCAAAGATTCTAATAGGGCTTACATCTTTAAAATTGATATTGAACGGCACAGAAAATACAGTGATAAATGTTAATAAAATTAAAGTACCAAAAATGATAACTAAATTATTACGTGAATAATCAGTAACGTAGCTATTCGTCATTTTTTCAGAGTAACCTGGAATAGCTTGTGAACTTCTGTTGTACCAATAATTGAATGTTAATTTACCAGGCTGACGTTGTAATAGTTTTACCCAGTAACTAAATGTCACGATAAGTAATATACCAACTATATAAATTAATAGAGTTGATAGAAATGCTGGCGTTAATCCATGGAACATATGGAATTCAACGTCATCAATTACTGTATGGTTAATTGCTGATGTTGCTGGTTCAATGATTGAATTCGTTAATAAACCTGGGAATAATCCGAATACAATTACTAATATTGCCAGAATAGCTGGTGATAAAAGCATTAAAATAGAAACTTCATGTGCTTTTTTAGGTAATTGCTCAGGTTTATATTGTCCGAAAAATATATGCATTATAAATTTAATTGAATATACAAATGTGAAGATACTGCCTACGATACCAATGATTGGGAATAAGTAGCCTAAAGCATCAACACTAAATAAATTTGCTTGACTCGCTGTAAATGTTGTCTCTAAAAATGATTCTTTAGATAAGAAGCCATTGAACGGTGGCACACCAGCCATACTTAATGCTGTAATAACAGTGATTGTAAATGATATAGGCATGATTGTTAACAAACCACCTAATTTTTTAACATCACGTGTACCTGTAGAATGATCAACTGCACCTGTAATCATAAATAGGGCACCTTTAAAAGTTGCATGGTTGATTAAATGGAATATTGCAGCTGTAAATGCAGCAGCATATATTTTACTGTCATCGCCTTGATAGTGATAACTAATGGCACCGATTCCAAGCATTGCCATAATCATACCCAACTGTGATACTGTTGAAAATGCAAGAATACCTTTTAAGTCTTGTTGCTTCGTTGCATTAAGCGAAGCCCAGAATAGAGTGATTAGACCGACAAGAGTAACAGTCCAAATCCAACCTTGTGATGCTGCGAAGATTGGTGTCATTCGAGCAATTAAATATAGCCCAGCTTTAACCATTGTCGCTGAGTGAAGATAAGCACTAACAGGCGTAGGTGCTTCCATTGCATCTGGTAACCAAATATAAAATGGAAACTGAGCTGACTTTGTAAAAGCACCAATCATAATTAAAATCATCGCGAAAATAAAGAATGGACTATCTTGAATTTCAGCAGCATGTTTAATCATATATTGAATGCTAAATGATTGTGTTGGTATAGCGAGTAAGATGATACCACCTAATAATGATAAGCCACCAAACACTGTGATAATGAGCGATTTTTGAGCACCATATATAGATGCTTGTCGTTCGCGCCAAAATGAAATAAGTAAAAAACTAGAAAATGATGTTAACTCCCAGAATAAATACAAAATAATGACATTATCTGAAAGTACGACACCTAACATCGCACCCATAAATAGTAATAAATAACAATAAAAATTCCCTAGTTGTTCTGACTTACTTAAGTAGCCGATTGAATATAATACGACTAAACTGCCGATTCCAGAAATAAGCAAACTAAAGAGTAAACCTAAGCCATCAAGGTATAAATCAAAGTTCATACCGAAATGAGGCATCCAATTTAAGGTTTTCATTACAGTATTACCTGACATCGTTGTTTTAATTAGCGTTAGCATATAAATAAAGATAACGATAGGTACAGGTAACACGAACCATCCTAAGTGTATACGTTTAAAAAATTTATACAGGATAGGAATAATGAGTGCGAATATTAACGGTAATATCACCGCAATATGTAACAAACTCACTATGTTGTCCTCCTTTAAAAAATATTTATGTTATTCATTATACATGATTGCTATACATCTGAAAAACGTCCACACTCCTTGTTACGCTTTATTTTTAGAAGTATTTAAATAAGAAGAAACGCGTCAATTTTTATTTAAAATTTTCTTTATATTGAAGGGAATAATCTTCTTTTAGACGTGCTAAACTTGCTAATGACATTTCAGCATGTTTGGTTTGTTGTGCTTCTAATTTAGATTCTAAATTTGTTATCGCTTGTTGTAGTGAATCTTCGTAACGTAATTTTTCAACATTAAAATCTCTTAATTGTGATCGTTTGGCATAGCGTTTTTCAAAATGACTTAATGCTTTACGTTCATGGAAGAATACACCTTCAGTTTCAGTAGGATTATGTAAATCGCCTTGTTTTGGATGTTTAATTACTTGTTCAACTTTAACAAGAACATCGTCTCCGTTTTCTTCGACAATTGTGACACCATAACTTCCTGTTTTATGTGAAAATCGATACAGCTTCATGCTATTTTCCTCCCTTAAAAGTATGTTAATATATATGTATCATAACATGAATGGAGAATATAAATGACTAACTATCCACAGTTAAACAAAGAAGTACAACAAGGTGAAATCAAAGTTGTGATGCACACAAATAAAGGTGACATGACATTTAAACTCTTTCCAAATATTGCACCAAAAACAGTTGAAAATTTTGTGACGCATGCGAAAAATGGTTATTATGATGGTATAACTTTCCATCGTGTCATTAATGACTTTATGATTCAAGGTGGCGACCCAACTGCAACTGGTATGGGTGGCGAAAGTATTTATGGTGGTTCATTTGAAGATGAATTTTCATTAAACGCTTTTAATTTATACGGTGCATTATCAATGGCAAACTCAGGTCCAAATACTAATGGTTCACAGTTTTTCATAGTACAAATGAAAGAAGTACCACAAAACATGTTAAGTCAGCTTGCTGATGGTGGATGGCCACAACCAATTGTTGATGCATATGGTGAAAATGGTGGTACACCTTGGTTGGATCAAAAACATACAGTATTTGGTCAATTAATAGAAGGAGAAACGACACTTGAAGATATTGCAAATACAAAAGTGGGACCACAAGACAAACCACTTCATGATGTTGTAATTGAATCTATCGATGTTGAAGAATAATACGATTATCTAACAATAAAGTATTTGTATTTTCTGTTTAAATTAAATTCTTACAACCGAATTAGTAATAATCAATCAAAATTTATAATCTAACAAAATGAAGTAACCTCAAAAATTTATCTAATCAAGCATAGACGTCTAAATATGTTTGAATGATGAGATAATAGAGGTTACTTTTTATTTTAAGTTATAGTGTTATTTACTAAAGGAAAACCGTTAAATAAGCCTTTTAAATTCGTTTTCATTTGATTTTTAATTACAAGAAAGCTGGTATCTAATTCATTTATAAAATAATATTCGAATGTTTTGATGTTTTAATTAGTCCACCATTTCTATTTATGCTATGATAATAGTGTTAAGTAAACGAAATAAGGGGTTATTAAGTTGAATAACTACAAAATTGGCCAACATATCAAGGTGCGTGTAACTGGTATTCAACCTTATGGTGCGTTTGTTGAGACCCCTAATCATACTGAAGGACTGATTCACATATCAGAAATTATGGATGACTACGTTCATAATTTGAAGAAATTTCTATCAGAGGGCCAAATTGTTAAAGCTAAAATTTTGTCTATAGATGATGAAGGAAAGCTCAATCTATCATTAAAAGATAATGATTACTTCAAAAATTATGAGCGTAAGAAGGAAAAACAATCAGTATTAGATGAAATCAGAGAAACAGAAAAATATGGGTTTCAAACACTTAAAGAACGCTTACCAATCTGGATTAAACAGTCAAAGCGATCAATTCGAAACGACTAAATGAACAGATAAATCGTACCGAAATCATACAAAGGGTCTGAAATGAAAGTTTCTAAGACTAATGAAAAAGATTAGTATCTATTGTTATTAAATGGGTACTAATCTTTTTTGTATATTCTAAAAATAATTATAGTGTTAAAAAGCGACCATTATTTACTTGCAAGTGAGAACCACTATATTATTTTTATCTGGCAGTGTAAAATGGTTATAACGAATAATTCTTAAAAAGGAGTTTGATGGTTATGACGAATTTTGCACTGTCTTTTTGTAACTTGAATAAACTGGATTATCGAAGTTTTGTTATTTTGAGATATCATGGTTTTTCAAAAAGAAAGATTTGCAAGATGTATAAAATTGCATATTTTTGTATATTAGATGTGTGTAATAAAGCGAAAAATAATGACTATCAATTCACTTATAAGGATTATGTATTTTTTAAAAAGTATGGTGTGTCTAACGCATTTATATGCAAGATGTATCATATTGATAAAATAGACCTAGAATTCTTTGAGGTGATGAACCGATAGGTTTCAAAAAAATTGAATAGGTCAGGAGAAGCATAGACACTCCATTATCAAAAATGCAGTGGTACGGATTTGCGGGAGTTATTCCTATTCGTGCGACCCTAAAAAACTCTGATTTGTATGAGTCTGCCTATTTTAATTAAGATTGAGGTGACTTTTATGATAGAACCAGTCATTGATATTGAAGCAACTATGGGGAAAGAGTTTCGTTATTTGTCCCATGTTGAAAAAATATCTCGGTTTGATGAAGCTTATTATCTCTATACGATTATATGCGTTGATATTGGCGAACAAGTTAAAGTTAGACTGTCAAATGAAAAACACTTTGATTCTTTAGAACGTGTTGATTTTGATAATTTAACAATCAAACCTAAAGTATATCAAGATATGAATACAGGTTATTGTAATTTATATACAAGCTTTTCAGCTGATGATATTTATAGTTTAGAAACAAAAGCATAAAGCGTATAAATAAAAATTATAAAAAGAAATGAGGAATTTATTATGGCATGGAGTCCGAAATTTGATTTAAAAGAAACGTTTGGAGATTTATATTTCATGGGTGTTGATGAGAAATACAAATATGAAGATGGAGAAAAAACCGATCAAAAATTATATGCATACAAATTAGCGTCAACTGGTCAAGGTGAACAAGTAACGGTTAAAGTACCTAAAGAAGTAAAGCTTGATATTATGTCAGTTTGTGAACTTGTAGGTGTAGAAACAAAACAATATGTACAATCTTCAGGTGATTTCCATTCAATTCAACCGAGTATTAAGGCGGAAGATATTAGACAAATTGCGACAATTCAACATAAAAAAGGTGCGCAACAAAGTTAGTGTATGGAATTTTATACAGCTGATAATCTAGCGCCTTATGCACGTACTTTAAAATTATCTGAAGGCATGTTGTCATATATTGCATCTAGAATTAATACAGGTGAAGCATTATCATTAATGCTTATCGCAAAGGAAATACAAGAAAAATTTAATGGCGACTATGTTAAAAGTCGTTTACCATCAGGCAGACCGAGGATATACACTGACGTCTGCTTATTGTGTTTTAGTTTGAAAGAAGCAGGACACGGGCGATTACTACAAATTGATTTGAAGGATTGTATCTATATTGGTGATGTAGATAGTTAAATATATCATTTGTATTGTTTAACTTAAGGCGAGCTGGACTTTTAGCGCCTGCAGGCGCAGAAATGCAAGCCGGGACGGCGTTAAGCATTTGGGCGGAGCCTGCGACAAAGGCGCGTTAAGAAAGGGAAGCGACAGCCTTAAGTTATCAAATCGCTTGCGATTTGATAGGAGGTTTTTTCATGGAAAATCAAACTTCTACCCCCCTTACTAATAGGGGGGTAGCGAAGCCAGAAAAATGTGGCTTGGAGGCAGTTGTTGACTGGGTTCAAGTGACTTTTCAGGTGCCCTCTATTTTCACCATTATGGAGGATGTTTTGAAATTGCCTCGGGCAGTGTTTAAACATCGTAATAGTGGCTTGTACTTTTACAATCGTGGTTATACGTTTGGCAATATTCAAATTTTTTATTCGGATAAAGATGAAGGTATGGGCTTTCATTTACAGTTAACTGGTTCTGGTTGTCGAGAATTTGAACATTATTTAATCAACCGCAATGAAACGTGGCAAGACTTTTTTAAGCGCTGTGCGGTTAAAAAGGCGCGTTTTACAAGAATTGATATTGCGATCGATGATACAAAAACATATTTAAAAATACCACGATTAATTAAAAAGGCTGAACATGGTGAATGTATTTCAAAATTTAGAACAGCGAGTTCAATTGCTGGTTTTAAATTGTCCAACGGACAGTCTAAAGGTTCAACCTTTTATATCGGCTCTAAAAAAAGTGATATGTACTGTCGCTTTTATGAAAAGAATTATGAAATGGCGTATAAATTAAAAATACCTGTTGAAGATTTTGGATTATGGAATCGTTATGAAATACAAATGCGACGAAGTAATGCGGAAAATTGCGCAATGATTTTAACAGAAACATCAAGCATATCAGATATTGTTAAAGGTGTATTAAATAATAGTATGCGTTTTGTAACTGAGCCTAAAGATGTAACAGATAGTCGAAAATCAAGGTGGCCAGTATATCAAGAATGGTCACGCTTTATTAAAGGAGCTGATAAAATTAGCTTAAGTATGAAACCGAGTTTAAAGTCCATTGAGGATAATATTGATTGGTTATGTAAACAAGTAGCTACAACGTTAGATACTGTTTTAACAGCTGAAGCAATGGCACAATCTGAAGGTTTACTTGAAGATACAGACTTTCTAAATAAAATATTGGCGCATTCATCATTTAATGATGAACACACCGATAGGATTAATTATTATTTAGAAGAATTAAAACGAAAAAAGAACTTACGTCAAGACTTATCGTAAGTTCTTAAAAATAAAAAAAGAAAGGAGTTGATTTTTATCAAATCTTTTTTAAATAATATACGAAAAGTTTTCTTGAATATTATCAACAAATTGATATTATCAAGATTTTCCAAAAAAGGCAAGCGTTTTGATGTCCCAGAAGAAGAACGTAAAGCATTACCGAAGTATCGCAATCACAGAAAAAAGATTGTGATTATTTTTTATATTATTTTAGTACTTTTAATTATTTTATTGATTGCATCTTTCATTAGAGCTTCTAAAGCGAACAACGAAAGTAAAGAAGCAGTTAATAAAACGCAAGAAATTCAAAAAAAATATGAAGATAACGCTGAAACAGTTCAGTATAATCCTAATTTAAAGTTATATGCTGATAAGTATATTGATGCATATATGACTATTCCTAAAGATGGTAAGGCAAAAGAAGAGCGACAAAAAGCGTTAGCGGATTTTTATCCCTCTGATTATAAGACACCTACAGAAAATACTGAAAATGTTGAGCGTAAGCTGAATGAAAAAGAATTTTTTAATATTAAACGTAAAGATAAACAAACAATCATTCAGTATATTGTAAGTTACGATTTAAAAATTACAGAGAAAAAGGAGGTTAAAGTTAAAAAGGAAAAGGATAAAAAGGATGAATATGAAACAAAGACAGAAGAAAAAGAACGAACAGAAACTAAGAAGGCATTATTAAACATTCCAGTTAAAAGTGAAAATAATAAGTACGTGGTGATTGAATACCCTCATTTTTCTACGATTCCAAGTAATCAATTGAAAAAAGCAACACTTGTTAAAGATAGTTTGGAGAATGAAAAGCGTGAAGATAATCCGAAACTAAAAGCATTTGTTGAAGAGTTTTTTGATAAATATTGTAAAAGTAAATCGGATGATATGGCTTATTTAATGGATAACCCCGAAGGGTTAGAAGATACACGTGAAGTGTCTAAAATCAGTGATTTACGTATTTATCCTAATGGTGACGATTATGTTGTTAAAGCAGAGGTTTTAATGAAAGATAAAGGGTCACCACTTGAAAACTTAGAACATTACACCTTAGATATTACGAAAAAAGACGGTAAGTATTACGTTAAAAAATTAACAACAACAATTGGAGGTTAAAGTGATGGAACATTTATTTAATTTAATGCTGGTACTAGGTGATGCACCTACTATTAATCCACTTGGTCAATGGGTTAATAAAGAAGTTGGTACTGCAATTGGTATTATTGTATTGGTGATTGGTTGTGTTAAGTGGGCAACAGGTAAGTATGGGCATATGCTTGCATTGTTTGTGATTGGTGGTTTGATGTTCTTGATTTCCAAAGGTCCTGAAACAGTGTTTAATTCAGTATCAGGGCTTTGGAAGTTGATTTTTGGGAGCTGATCGATATGGATAAAAAAGCTTACAATTTGAAACGAACATTTGAACAGCCGATTGTGATGTATGAATTTACAGGAAGTTACCGGTGGTCAAAAGGTATTCGTTTAGACTGGGTCGGTACGTTGTTTGTGATTGAATTGATTTTAATATTATTATATCTTAAGGCTGGATTTAATACATTAACGTCTTTAGTACCAGGTTTAACGATTATTTATTTTACAGTACTCCCCTATTATATGACGAAGCAATTAGTAAAATTAAAACAAGATGGTAAGAAACTGATATTCTTTCTTTGGGATTTTATGATGTATGTGTTTAACATTCAAATGCGCAATGTACATTATGCATATGATGAAGAAGTGAAATATCATGACAAGAAAATAATTAAATTGAAATAGTCCCTAACGGGGCTATTTTTAATGGAGGGATGACATGGAGTTAAAAGCCCCCTATGCAGGGATGAAAAATAATTTGTTATTAACGAAAAGCGGTGAAGTTTGGGCGTATTATCGTATTCGTTCTGAATCTATTTCAACAGCCAATTACGATAAAAAAGAAGCTTCAAAAAAACGTATGAAATATTTTCTTGAATCGATTAAAGGTTATCAGGATTTTCATTTTGAAATGTATGAGCATGATTTAGATTTACGTAATAAATTTAAAGAAATTAGTCAAGACTTTGATGATTCAGCGTTTGATGTGGCTAATTATTATGCCCAAGAAACGATTGATGTGTTAGAACAAGAATTACAAATGATTACACGTAACTCGTTTGTCATGGGTGTGAAACTTCGAGAATTAAGTGATGATGCGATTTCGATTAAAGAAATGCTTAAGAGTACATTATCAGATACAGCGGAACGAATGATTTCGAATTTTGGTTTTAATGTTTCATTAGATGAAAAAGTATTAAGTCGTTATGAAGTGTTTGAACGAGAACTTGCGGATAGTTTTTTAAGTATTGAGGGTGAACGCTTAACTGAAAATGAGCTTGCTTATATCGTGCGTAAGCCATTTATTTCAAATGCGACGCATGATGTACAAGAGGAATCATCAAGACGTGCCGTAACAGATGTATGTAATGTGGTGATTGACCCTACAAATATGCGTGTATTGAAAGTGACAAATGAAAATGAAACATTCTATACAACAACAATTGTTGTTGACGACTTTCCACTTGATATGGAATTTACACATATTTATGAAAAAGCACAAAATATGCCGTTCCCTGTGGAATGTCATGTAAAAGCAAAAATTGTTGAGAATGATAAAGTAAAAAAGAAATTTGATCGTGCAAAAATTAATCATAAAGCACAAGCAAGAGAAAAACAATCAGCTGGTGATAATGCATCTGAAGATATTCAAGATAATTTATTCGTATTAGAACAAATGGAAAAAGAAGTGACAGGTTCAGGTGTATTTATGGAGTGGTCTTGTTCATTTGTGATTAAGAGCGATAATTTAAAGGATTGTAAGCGTAAAGCGAAACGTTTAATTAAACGTTTAAAAGAAACAAATATTTATGCGGTTAATCCATTAGCTGACCAATTACAACTTTATTATCAAATTTTACATGGCAATCCATTGTTTATTAATAAATATTGGGTGCAACGTACGACAGCAACTGGGATTGCAGAAAATTTATTTGGCGTGTCGCAAAGTTTAGGTACAAAAACTGGTTTTTATATCGGACGTATTGATAAGTTTATACGTTCTGTTTCACGTGAGGAAGCCGTTGCAAGTTCAAGAGATATTATTTTATTTAGTTTATTATTAGCAGCCAAAGGTATATCAGGAGCAGTCAGTGATAGCCCACACGTATTAATCACAGGTCAAACAGGTAAAGGTAAATCATTTTTAGCTAAGTTACTTTGGATATATACATCATTCTTTAAAGGTCAAATGATTTATTGGGACCCGAAAAGTGAATTTGCAGATTGGTTTAATAAAATTACAGAAAGTGAAGACATGCAACGTAAATATCCCCTATTTGTTAATCATTTAAAAACATTTAAGTATGTGACATTGGATTATAAAAAGCCTAGTAATTATGGTTGTTTAGACCCGATTGTTTTTCTTGATGGTATTGAAGCTAATGAAATGTTGAAATCAGTATTTGATGAAATTAAATCCTTTGAAAATGAACATCGTGTTGAAACAGCAATTTATAGGGCTATTACTGAAACAGTTGAGGAACGTGAAAAAGGTCAACAAGTTGGGTCATTAGATGTAATTAAAAAGCTTCAAAATGATGAAGATGAACATGTAAGTCAAGCTGGTGATTTACTTTTTGAAAAAACACAAAATAATATATTAAAACTTGTGTTTAGTGATGGTAGTAATCCGGCTTTGAATATTCAAGAAAAAGCAACGATATTACAAGTTCAAGGTTTAGATATGCCGAAGGCTGGTGATGACCCATCGGGTTATTCAACTGGTGAGAAAAATGGGATTACTTTAATGCTTTTAATCGGTAAATTTTTACAGAAATTTGGTTCACGTAGACAGATACAAACAACACTCTTTATTGATGAAGGTTGGGCATTTAGTGCCTCACGACAAGGTAAAAAAGTAGCTAAAGGTATTAAACGTATGGGTCGATCTGAAAATAATTCGCTAGTTTTTATTACCCAATCTGTTAAAGATAAAGCCGATGAAGACGGCGGTAACTTTGGTTGTCATTTCGCATTTGATGAAAAAGATGAACGAGAGGATATTTTAAAATCGCTTGGTTTAGAATATTCAAAAGAAAGTCCTGAGAATATGGAAATGTTGAAAGACTTGAAGAAAGGTCAATGCATTTTCAGTGATTTCTACGGACGTGTGGGCAAAATGGTCGTACATTGTCCTTTTGAAGAAATGACGGAAGCATTTAGAACACAAGAAGATTCAGCAAGTTCAAAAGCAGAAGAAAAATTTGCGATATAAGGAATGATTTTATGCTAATATTTTTAAAATTGTTAATTATAATTATTTTTACTATTTTGTTTGTTTTTGCGATATATTATTTTTCTTTAATTAGAATCATAAATCGGTATGTTGATTTTGAAAGTTCTACATTTAAGATGCTTTGTAAAGAATTAAATGTAGATGTCTCAATTGTTAAGTATTTAAGTAATTCAATTGAATTACGGTCTTATGATTCAGCTTTAGATGATTGTTTTAAGGATGTGAAAAGAAATTGATAAGTTACTTGATTCCTTTGATGATTGTTGTTACTGCAATAATTTCTTTAATTGTTTTAAAACCACGTTATGAAAAATATAAAAAAGCTGCTTATGAAGGACATCAAAGAAAGACTAAGGAGTTATTTGGTTGGTATGAAGGTTATAAATTAGCACGTAGAGAAGAACAAGTTAATATCGTTATTGAAGCAATGAAGCGTTATGAACATGGCAAGGAGTGATTTAATGGCAATGAATGAAATTGCCTTATTTAAAGGTGTACGTATTCAACCTTATTTTAAATATATTGATTTTATTTTTGCGGGTGTGTTCGCATTTATCTTTTTAGCCTATCGAATATTAATGTTATGGCAAGGTTATATTGGTCAACAAAAAGCTTTAGATGTGGTTGAAGTCTATCAGTACTTTAAGCCACATTTTTTATATCTTGTGATTGGTACCTTGGTTATTTTTATTATCGCAAAATTATTTGCGCAACTTGTTTTAAGATTTCGTGAAAAAGATTTGGCTGAAATGATTGAAACACAAGGCTTTCATAATCGCACAGTGATTAAGAAAACAACAGAGTATTTAGATATTGATTATAAGAAAACAGAATATGATTATTATCCAACATTGTTTTATAAACGTAGACGTAAAACATTTGTGATACATGTAAAAAAAGATGGTTCACGTTTTCAAGACGACTATTTAGAATTAGAATCAATCATTGAACCGATGTTTAATTGTGAGCTTGTTGAGAAGCGTCATATTGGACGTTATTTGAGATATGAGTTTATGCCTCTTAAATATAAAAAACGTATCGTTATGGAAGGTACAGAAGCACCAGAGACAACTTATTATGATACGAAGATTTATATTACACATCAAATCCTTTGGGATTTTGTGAAAGCACCACATGCTTTAATTACTGGTGTGACCGGTGGCGGTAAAACGTACTTTTTATTCTATATGATTAGAGAATTATTTAAGCGTGATGCAGAAGTACGATTATTAGACCCGAAAGTATCTGATTTATCATTTATGAAAAATGTGATCGGTGCTGAAAAAGTGGCAGATACGAAAGGTCAAATTTTTAAACAATTGAGAGAAGCCAATGAAGAAATGGAACATCGCTTTAGAATGATGAGTGAAAGCGAACATTATCAATTAGGCAGTAATTTTAGAAACTTTGATTTACCACCCTATTTTGTGATTTTTGATGAAGTGACAGCGTTCACGTCTACTTTAGATAAAAAAGAACTTCAAGAAATGAATGATTATTTAATCAACATCATTATGAAAGGTCGTCAAGCTGGTGTATTTATGTTTTTAACAGCACAGCGACCTGATGCAGATGTGATTAAAGGTAATGTACGTGACCAATTAGGTTTGCGTGTATCAATGGGTAATTTGTCAGCTGACGGTTATCGTATGACCTTTGGTCAAACAGATAAAGACTTTCAACCGATTCATGAATCAGATATTGGACGTGGTTATATTTCAATACTTGGACAATATAATGAGCCGATTTTATTTGATGCGCCACTCATGGAACAATATGACTTTGTGGCGGATGTCAAACAAATATTAAATAAGGAGTGAGCATGTAATGAAAATTGATTTTAATGAAAATGGAGATTTTTATTTTTTACGTAAAGACGATGTCAGACGAGATTTTGATTGTTATGCCTATCGATTAGCTTCGGCTGATTTAGGTTCAGAAATTACTGTGTTATCAAAACAAAATTTAGATTTAAAACCTCTCGAAAAAGTTGTATTGAATGACTTAGCAATAAATGATGCTAGTTACGTATTTAAAGGGGAAATAAGAGCTAATAATTGATTATTAATTGTTTTTTATGTATAACCAAAATAAAAAGGAGTTAAATAATGTTATACATAAAAAAAGCAAAGACAGGTGTTTTTCAAAGTAATGCGTTAGTTGGTAACCATTTAAAAATGTTAAAAAAAGACATAATATCCAATAAGGAACGTGTTTACACATTGCTTTCTTGTGATTTTATGTTTACGTTTGAATATAGAACTAAAAAAGATATTTCTTTTAAAACTATGAAAAGTGTTTGTATATCAGAAAAAGTTTGGTTTTGTACTTATGGAATAAAATTAGGTACTAAGTTTCAATTATATGGTGATGAAATTGTAGTTAAAAATTAAATAAGGAGTGATTAAATGAAGCGTAAAAGTTTATATCTTTTATGCTTTTTAATTTTGCCTTTGTTTTTAATAACAGGGGCAACGGCTGATGCCGTCGCTAATCCAGTAGGAAAACCAACGAATGCGGTAGATGCGAAGATTGAAAAGTATAAAGTGGATGATAAAGCTGATGGTGATATAGATTTAGAACGTTATCGTGTATGGTTTCAAAAAGATGAAGATTGGAATCCATTTGGTAAAGATGAGGTCGCAGAAACAGTTAATAATGTAACGAATTTCTTTTTTGAAATTGACAAGTTGATTGTAAGTATTACTGATTATGCGATAGAGAATTTATATCAGCTTGATGTATTAAACGATTTTGCGGATAAAGTCGGTCAATTTGTCGGTGATATTTATCAAAAATTGTTAAGTAATATTGTGATGACTTTGTTTATTGTGATTTGTTTAAATGCGTTTATTGTTTTTTCAGTTAAAGGTAATATGCATGAAGCATTAAAACGTGGTTTTTTAATCTTTTGTTTAATTGGTTTTGGTGTGGGTGTACTTGCGAATGCCAGCTTTGTGATTAAAGGTACAAATAATGTTGGTAAAGGTTTAAATAATGTCATTATGAATAGTACAAGTTCTATTAATGGTGATATTGATTATGTAAATGAAAATTCAGGCATTAACAAGATACGTAATCAATATTTTGATATGGCGTTGTATAAGCCTTATCTCATTATGAATTATGGCACAGTTAACGAGGAGAAAATTAAGCAAAAAGGTAAAAATCGTATTGATGATATTTTAAATATCAAAGTGAAAGATGAAAAGACAGAAAAAGAAGTTGAAAGAAAAGTTGGTGATGAGGTTAAAAAATATGATAATACCTCAATGAAACAAACCCATGTATTTGGGCAACTAGGTATTGCGATGTTTACATTGATTATTACGATAGCTTTATCTATTATATTTTTATCGATTAGTTTTGCGAAAGTTATCTTTTCAGCTTTTGCGCTCATTTTATTCTTATTTTTAGTGTTTAGTTGGCTTATTAGTTTTATCCCTGGTTTTGAAATATCAGTATTCAAAGCATTAGCACGTACATTAGGGTATATTATTTTAAGTGCCTGTATGACATTTTTATTTGTGGTGATTGGTTTCTCAATTGATATCGCGAATGCATTTGTGAAACCAGAAAGCCAACAAGCTTATTTTTTAAATGTGATATTCCTAATGATTATTTTATTTGTTTTGTATAAAAAGCGTAGTGAAATCATTGATTTTGTGACACGTGGTAATTTAAGTTTATCACCTCAAAAATTAGGTGCAGAGGTAATACGTAAAGGACAAGATGAATTTAATAAACGTCGTCAAGCACAAGCGGAAGATAAAAAGAATAAACGTAAAAATCAACTTGATAATCCAGAACCACCGATGTTAAATAACAATGATAATAATCCAAAGCGAAATCAACAACCAGATACGCCTATTTCAATGAATAATCCGAAAGAAATTAAGCGACGTAATCAACAAGAAGAGATGCATGGCGCTCCTAATGTAGGTGTAGTTAGTTATTCGAAACCATCTTATTCAAAACCATCAGGTTATACTAAATCTAAACGAATCGCACAAGATGATGGTATGTATCGTGATGTAAAACATAAAAAAGAAATTAAACGTAACCTGCAAACAGAATCATTTAGCCCTACTTATTTATCTCAACCGCCAAAAGAATTGTCAAGACGCAGTCAATCGTTTAATCAAGATGTTCAATCTTCTTATGATAAAGATATTGAAAAACGTCATATACAGACTGGAGAAAATAATCCCTATCAACCACGTTCACATACAAATGAGCCGACATTTAAACGCAATTCACAAACAAAACATATTCTTGATCGATTGAAAAAACAAAAGGATATTAATAAACATGGTAAATAAAAAGACTGTTGTAAAAGAAGTGATGAAACAAACGCCGATTGGCATTAAATTTAGATTATTAAAAATTGGTCTGATATTGTTTTGTGTGTTGTTTTTCTTGTTCCCTGTGATATTGATGTTTGTATTTAGTCCAGAGGAAAACAAACAAACAGATGGTGATATGTCATGTGTGGGTGGTGATGTTAAAGATAAAGGTATTGCGGTATTTGAACAAAATGCGAAAGGTGGCGCATTAGAAGGTAAAGGGAAAGTGATTGTAAAAATTGCGAAAAAGCATAAAATACCTGAAAATTTATTTATGGCGATTATTGCGAGTGAATCTGGTTGGGGTAAAGGAGAAAATGCGACGCGTCAAAAGAATCCCTTATCTGTGATGGGTACAAAGTCGATTCATGATTCTACGTATCCAACAATTGAAGCTGGACTTGAAGCTGGCGCAAAGAATTTATATGATGTTTATATTAAAGAAGGATTAACGACACCAGAGAAAATTGGGCCTAAATATGCGCCTGTAGGTGCATCGAATGACCCGAATAATATGAATAAGCAATGGATACCAACGGTAAAATCAATGATGAAAAAATTAAGTGATGGTGATGGCGCTGTATGTAAGTCTACTGGTGGTAAAGATATTAATTTTAGTGGTAAATTGCTAAAATGGAGTAATTCAGATGCAGGTAAAGGTAATTTATATACAGCGGGTCAATGTACATGGTATGCCTATGGTATTCGTCAAAAAATGGGAAAACCGATATCGACGTATTGGTTTCATGCGCAATTTTGGAATGATAGAGCTAAAGAGGAAGGTTATAAAGTGAATAGTAAACCCGCTGTAGGTGCGTTAATGATCGCCGAGCCTGGTGCTGGTGGTGCACCGCCAGTAACAGGACATGTAGCTGTTGTGATTGATGTGAAAGATGATAAAACATTTACTGTGACAGAAATGAATATTAAAGGACCTTATATCGTATCGCAAAGAGAAATGAAAGTAGAATCTGGTATTAGCTTTATTCATGATAAGGAGTAGATAACGATGAAATTAAAGATTATTGGCTTTGTGATTGTGACAGTTTTAACAGTGAGTGCTTATTTTTTAGGTACACAAACAACGAAGCAACAAGTTCAAAAAGAAAAGAATCATGTGAGTGAATTAAAACAATCATTACAACAAGAAAAAGATACGAATAAGGCATTACATCAACGTGTAAAACGTCAATCTAAGACAGTGATTGCGGAGGAAGAAAAACAAATACGTGAGACAGCACAAGCATTTACAACAGAGCTATTTACGTTAAAAAAAGGGTCGTCATTTAAACAAAAAGCTAAATCAATTAAGCCATTAGTAACAGAAAAATATTATGATATGTTGTTTAGTGATAACAGAGAGAAGTTTAGTATTTTCGACGATGTAACAGTAAGTGATATTCATGTCTATTTTGATCAGTATGACCCTAAGCATGATAATTATAAAGTATTTGTGCAGTTTAATGAGCGTATTGATACTGAGGGGCAAAAGGAAGTTGAGAACCGTAAAACATCTGTACAACTTGATATGGTGCGTACAAATGATAAATGGTTAATTAATGATGTACAGCGTTTTAATTTACAAAAAAATGGGCGTGGATAATTTATAAAATAATGATATAATTCAATAAAAAGGAGATGATTATATCATGACAAAGCGATTTTTATTGATAACATTGATTTTAGTAATATCTACAGCTTTAATTGCATGTGGTAAAAAATATGATAAAGAAATTGAGGAAGTTTCTAAATTAGAGAATAAAAGTAGTAAAGAATCTCAATTAAAAGATACATTAGAGTTTAAGCGTGATAAAAGTAATATTTATGTTTATAACGAAGGTAAAGTTATTGCGTTGACTTATAAGTCTTTGAAGGATAGCGATACTTTATGGACTAGTCTATATCGTAAAAATGAAACAACAGGAAAGTATGAAGAAGATTATAACGCGAAGCCCAAGAAATTTATGAAAGAAAATAAACCAGATTATAAAGAAGAGAATTTAAAAGAATAGACAAAAGCAACTCCCTAAATCGATTTGTCAGTTTGGGAGTTGCTTTCTTTTAACATCTTCTTCTATTATATTTTATAAACGATGTTTAAAAATGTAAAGGAGAAGATGAAAAATGGCTAAAAAGCGAAGAAAACGACGTCCTGTAGATTTAACTACACGTTTAGCTATTGCGAAATATCTTTATGATGGTGTTCCTATTGCAGATATAGCTAGATTATTGGATAGAGATTATTCAGTGATTTTAAATGAATTAAAGCGATATACATTTGATGATGTTTATGACCCTGTTTTAGCACAAGAATATGCTTCGGTAACTTATAATCATTCTGAAGAACATAAAGAGAAATCTCGAAAATTAGATGAAAAATCTAAAGTATATATTGAAGAGAAATTAGCATGTCAATGGTCACCAAGACAGATAGCTGAAAGAATTGAGAAGGATATTGGTGTATATATAAGCTATCCTACTATATATCGTTATATACGTGAAGGTTTGGTCAAATATGTTAAAAAAGATTTAAGGCAAGGTGGTAAAAAATATAATAAATCTACAGAGAAGCGCGGTAAAATTAAAGTAGGCGATCGTGCAATCATGTATCGGCCCACATTTCGTAAATGAGCGTAAAGAATATGGGCATTATGAAATTGATACGATTTTAAGTAAGCGTCCTTCTCTTGCTTGTTTGGTTACAATTATAGAACGTAAAACAAGGTATTTGTATGCTTGTCGGTTAGATTCAAGATGTTCAAAAAGTGTATGTGATGCGATTGTTGAATTAATGCGTGATTTAAGCCCAAAAACAATTACTGTAGATAGAGGTAAAGAATTTTCTAATTACTTATTGTTAGAAAGCGAACTTAATTGTCGTGTGTATTTTAGTGACCCTGGTTGCCCTGGTCAAAGAGGTTCGATTGAAAATGTGAATGGCTTGTTACGTCAATATTTTCCGAAAGGTACAGATTTTAAAGATATTTCTGATGATGCATTATATAAAGCTGTGGAAAGAATAAATACAAGACCGCGTGCAGTATTGAATTATTTAACGAGTGAGGAAGTCATTCAAGCGTATCGCTAATCTTTTTGTGAATGCATATTTATTGATTATGTTCTGAAAGAACTCATCAGTAAATATGCATTGGTCTAAGCGAACGATTTATCGTGAGTGCGGAAGCGTTCAATGTATAAAAATTGTATATTGTCTGTATAATTAGATATGAAGTTATTTAAGTTTTTTTGTGTTTTCAGATAAATATAATTGTAACTTTTATAATTTATTAAGTACTGTGATTTAATTACGCGATTTTAAATTTTTTTAAAGAAATTTTTGTTTTACTATTGACACACTGCAAAGTAAAAGAACTAATGATCAACTATATGAGTAATATGTTGGATACTCATTATTGATGTAAATGCTATAGTTAAATATATTTATAAAAGATTTAACTGATTAATTAAATTTAAATTTGTCTAATTTGCAAAAGATGTATAATGATTTATTTTTAATGTAACGGTTTTCAAAGAAATTTGATATAATAGCAATAGGTTAAACAAAGGAGGAATTCAGATGATTTTAGGATTAGCATTAATTCCATCAAAGTCATTTCAAGAAGCGGTGGATTCTTACCGTAAAAGATATGATAAACAGTATTCACGAATTAAACCACATGTGACAATTAAAGCGCCATTTGAAATTGAAGATGGTGATTTAGATTCTGTCATTGAACAGGTTAGAGCTCGTATTAATGGTATTCCAGCAGTAGAAGTACATGCTACAAAAGCTTCTAGCTTCAAACCAACGAACAATGTGATTTACTTTAAAGTTGCGAAAACGGACGACTTAGAAGAATTGTTTAATCGCTTTAATGGAGAAGATTTCTATGGTGAAGCTGAACATGTTTTTGTGCCACACTTTACAATAGCACAAGGACTATCTAGCCAAGAATTCGAAGATATTTTTGGTCAAGTAGCGTTAGCTGGGGTAGACCATAAAGAAATTATCGATGAATTAACTTTGTTACGTTTTGACGATGACGAAGATAAATGGAAAGTTATTGAAACGTTTAAATTAGCTTAAGTAACGTAATAGTATTGCTAACATTACACGAGATAGTGTTATATCGTGTTAATAAGAAAATGGTCATTTTTATTGAATGTAATAAAAATGACCATTTTCTTTATTTTAAAATAAGTTTTAACCTTATTTAGCTTTTTCTCGATTTGCTATAAAGTAGCTACCATAAAATATAGCTAGGACTAAAAAGATTAAAGCCGAGAAATAAAATGTATTATTTAAATTGTTGGTAAATTGTGTAATTAATCCGCCAAATAATGGCCCAATCATTGAACCGAATCCTTGAATGCTGTTAAAAACACCCCAAGTTTCTTCTTGTTCATCTGATTTTATAAAGCGTGCCATAAAGGTATTCCATGCTGGTAATAAGATACCATACATTAGACCGATAGCTAAAGCGATAATCCAGACAATATGAATATTAACAATCACCGATAGAGTGAAAATTAAGATCATATATAAAATGAAACCGCTCAGTATAACACCATACATAAAGTTTCTGCTACGGTTATCTATAAGTTTAGATAAAAATAGCATTGATACCGCACAGCCGACACCACCAATAATGATTGCGACAGTGTATTCTATAGTACTTACTTTTATCACTTTTGTTGCATATGTTGGCAAAATTGGAACTAGGGCTGCAATTGCTGCGCCTTGCAATAGAATACCAGGGAACAACAATAAATGACGCTTGGTCACATCAACAATTTGTCTCAATTGTGCTTTAACTGGACGGGTATTATAGTTTGTTAACTTCACATCGACAAAATAATATAAAACCCAAGCCATTAAAACAACTAACGCCATCATAAAGGCGAAGCGAGTTGGGTGCACTTTGATAAGTAGATTCATAAACACCATACCTACTAAAAGACCCAACAACCATGAAAAGTATACATAACCCATTTGCTTGCCGCGCTTATTTTCTTCAACGCTTGATAACATGATTACCCAAATAGGGCTAACGGCAACACCCAGCATCATTGCACTAAATATGATTACAAATGGAGAAGCTGGGAACCAAATAACTAAAAATAGACTTGTAAATGCTAAGACAAACCCAGATGTTAAGACTATTTTTGTCCCAAATTTTTTGAGTAAAAATCCTATGACAAAATTGGTTGATGCATCAGCAATAAAATGTATTGAAAAAGCTAGAGATGTAATTGCTACAGCGATTGATGTAACAGTAGGTAAGAAGTTAATATAACTTAATATATACATACCTCTAGCAAATTCCATTAAAAATAAGATTATAAGCATTAAAACAAAATTTTTATGGTTAGCATAGTTATTTAACGAAGAATCTTGCATATAAAGGTACCTTTCCATAAATTTCTTGTGGTTGTGATGAATGACCAATTAAATCGAGTAAATCATTACAAATTTTTTGTGTAGCATACTCAATTTTATCTTGCTCCATTGTATTAATCATTTGGGAAAGCTGGTCATTACCATTCGTTAAATGTGCTACAATCTTTATTGCTTCTTCTGGTGTATTTGCTATTTTGCCAAATCCTTTTTCTTCAAAGTAGAGGGCATTTTCAAGTTCTTGACCAGGTGCTGGATTTAGGAAAATCATTGGAATACAGCGAGCGAAGCCCTCTGTTATTGTAATGCCTCCTGGTTTTGTAATCATGAGTTGACTCGATGCCATCCATTCGTTCATATGTTTGGTATAACCTAAGATTAATACATTATCATTTGTCTTAAATTTAGCTGAAAGAGAACGTTTCAACTCTTTGCTTTTACCACAGATCATAACTACTTGTGCATTCGCACTTTTAGTTAAAATATCAGTTATCATCGTGTCAAAGCCTTTAGATACACCAAAGGCTCCAGCAGACATTAAAATTGTTTGCTTTTCAGGATCTAAATTGCTTTTAGATAACCATTGCTTTTGATTTATTGGCATTTCAAATTTGTTATCAATTGGAATACCGGTTACTTTGATTGAAGTAGGATCTATACCTACATTTACAAAGTCTTGTTTCGTTTCTTTGGTTGCAACGTAATATCTCGTTGAATGTGGCGTAATCCAGTTTTTATGTAAGCGATAATCTGTCATTACTGTTGCGACTGGAATATTGATATTAAATTGTTCAGTCAAAACTGACATGACTGGAGTAGGGAACGTCAACAAAATTAAATCTGGCTTTTCTTTTATCAATAAATTTATTAGTTTGTTAAGGCCATAATATTTGTAAAAACATTTATCTAATTTATCTGGGCGGCTGTAATAAAACCCTTTATACATATTTCTAAAATATTTAAAGCTATTGATATACCATTTTTTGCAAATAGAAGTCAAAATTGGATGAGCTTCCATAAATAAATCGTGCTCGATAACGCTTAAATGGTCTAAATTCATATCATTAAGTTGATTAACGATACTTTGAGTAACTTGCATATGACCGTTACCGAACGAGCCAGTAATAATCAATATCTTTTTATTTTGAGTAACCATCAATAGCCACCCTCCGTTAGTTTGAAAATTTTATTTAAGTGTAACTTATTTTATAGCATTATAAAAGGAATAAAGACACAAACTCGTTACAATTATAGTGTTTTTATCATTGGATGATATCATACAGAATAAAACCTTATATCATAAAGAAATATATTGTTAGATGTTTTATTTGTATATTTAAAATTATCCAGTAAACAATTATAGCATATTTTTTGAAACAATTATGGAAATGATTGATAATATGCCCTATATGTATGGTGTTTCATCATTTTAATACATTGAATAAACAAAAAGGACTTTTGAAATTCATTATATAATAGAAGAAAGTAAAAATATTGATTGATGAATTTTATATGTGAAAAAATTATAAATTTATTAACCTCAGTAAAACGTGTATAATAAACATATTGTAAAAAAAGGAGCGGTTCAGTTTGAATGCAAGTACGTTGTTTGAAAAAATTAAAGTAAAACGTGTTTTGGGTACTTTAGAACAACAGATAGATGATATTACAACTGATTCACGTACAGCGAGAAAAGGAAGTATATTTGTAGCATCTGTTGGATATACTGTTGACAGTCATAAGTTTTGTAAAAATGTTGTTGAACAAGGATGCACATTAGTAGTAGTTAATAAAGAACAATCCCTTCCAGCAAATGTTACACAAGTGGTTGTACCTGATACATTAAGAGCAGCTAGCATTCTAGCTCATACATTATTTGAATATCCTAGTCATCAATTGGTAACTTATGGTGTAACAGGAACAAATGGTAAAACATCTATTGCTACAATGATTCATTTAATTCAAAGAAAGTTACAAAAAAATAGTGCATATTTAGGAACAAATGGTTTCCAAATTAATGAAACAAAGACAAAAGGTGCAAATACAACGCCTGAGACAGTTTCTTTAACTAAGAAAATAAAAGAAGCAGTTGATGCAGGTGCTGAATCCATGACATTAGAAGTATCGAGTCATGGTTTAGTATTAGGACGTTTAAGAGGCGTAGAATTTGATGTTGCAATATTTTCGAATTTAACACAAGACCATTTAGATTTTCATGGCACAATGGAAGCCTATGGACATGCTAAATCACTTTTATTTAGTCAATTAGGTGAAGACCTTTCGAAAGAAAAGTATGTTGTGTTAAATAATGACGATTCATTTTCTGAGTATTTAAGAACAGTAACACCTTATGAAGTGTTTAGTTATGGAATTGATAATGAGGCACAGTTCATGGCTAAAAATATCCATGAATCATTACAAGGTGTCAGCTTTGATTTTGTAACGCCTTTTGGAACGTACCCAGTAAAGTCCCCATATGTTGGTAAATTTAACATTTCAAATATAATGGCTGCGATAATAGCTGTATGGAGTAAAGGTACGCCATTAGAGACGATTATTAAAGCTGTTGAAAATTTAGAACCTGTTGAAGGGCGATTAGAAGTATTAGATCCTTCTTTACCTATTGATTTAATTATTGACTATGCTCATACCGCGGATGGTATGAATAAATTAATTGATGCAGTGCAGCCATTTGTAAAACAAAAATTAATATTTTTAGTTGGTATGGCGGGAGAACGTGATTTAACCAAAACGCCTGAAATGGGACGTGTTGCTTGTCGAGCAGATTATGTTATTTTTACACCAGATAATCCTGCTAATGATGACCCGAAAATGTTAACGGCAGAATTAGCCAAAGGTGCAACACATCAAAATTATATTGAATTTGATGATCGCGCAGAAGGTATAAAGCATGCAATTGACATAGCTGAGCCGGGGGACACTGTCGTTTTAGCATCAAAAGGAAGAGAACCATATCAAATCATGCCAGGGCATATTAAGGTGCCACATCGAGATGATTTAATTGGCCTTGAAGCAGCTTACAAAAAGTTCGGTGGTGGCCCTGTTGATCAATAAGTCGCTCATTGATGAAGGTAAATCCATTAATGTTTATATATTTGAGCCAAACAATGACCAGATAATCATTGTTGTACCTGATTGGTTTTGGTCTTATCAATTAGAAACGGCAGAGATAATTGATCGAGATACATGTATTGAAACATTGCTCATGCAATTATTTGTTTTTAAAGAGGAAGAAGAAGCTGAAATGATTGCATTACAAATGACAGATTGGATAGAAACATATAAAAAGGAGAAAAAATAATGAATTTAAAGCAAGAAGTTGAGTCTAGAAAGACTTTTGCGATTATTTCACATCCCGATGCTGGTAAAACAACATTAACTGAAAAATTATTATATTTTAGTGGTGCAATTCGTGAAGCAGGGACTGTTAAGGGTAAAAAGACTGGGAAATTTGCAACGAGTGACTGGATGAAAGTTGAACAAGAACGTGGTATCTCAGTAACAAGTTCAGTCATGCAATTTGACTATGATGACTATAAAATAAATATTTTAGATACACCGGGACACGAAGACTTTTCAGAAGATACGTATCGTACGTTAATGGCAGTTGACAGTGCCGTCATGGTTATTGACTGTGCAAAAGGTATTGAACCCCAAACATTAAAACTATTTAAAGTTTGTAAAATGCGTGGTATTCCAATTTTCACATTCATTAATAAATTAGATCGTGTCGGTAAAGAACCGTTTGAATTATTAGATGAAATTGAAGAAACATTAAATATCGAAACTTACCCGATGAATTGGCCTATTGGTATGGGACAAAACTTTTTCGGCATTATTGATAGAAAATCAAAAACAATCGAACCATTTAGAGATGAAGAAAATATTTTGCATTTAAATGACGACTATGAATTGGAAGAAGATCATACCATTACAAATGATAGTGCTTTTGAGCAAGCAATCGAAGAATTAATGTTAGTCGAAGAAGCTGGAGAAGCATTTGATAATGATGCATTATTAAATGGTGATTTAACACCTGTATTCTTTGGTTCTGCACTAGCGAATTTTGGTGTACAAAACTTCTTAAACGCATATGTTGATTTTGCACCTATGCCAAATGCACGACAAACTAAAGAAGAGATTGAAGTAAGTCCTTTCGATGATGCATTTTCAGGATTTATTTTCAAAATTCAAGCTAATATGGATCCTAAACACCGTGATAGAATTGCATTTATGCGAGTAGTTAGTGGTGCATTTGAGAGAGGCATGGATGTCACATTGCAACGTACTAATAAAAAGCAAAAGATAACACGTTCAACATCATTTATGGCCGATGATAAAGAAACAGTTAACCATGCTGTTGCTGGTGATATTATAGGTCTTTATGATACAGGTAATTATCAGATTGGTGACACATTAGTTGGTGGTAAACAAACATATAGTTTCCAAGATTTACCACAATTTACACCAGAAATTTTTATGAAAGTTTCTGCTAAAAACGTTATGAAACAGAAGCATTTCCATAAAGGAATTGAACAATTAGTACAAGAAGGTGCGATTCAATACTATAAAACATTACACACAAACCAAATTATTCTAGGTGCTGTTGGTCAATTACAATTTGAAGTTTTCGAACATCGAATGAAAAATGAATATAATGTTGATGTTGTTATGGAGCCAGTTGGTCGTAAAATTGCACGATGGATTGAAAATGAAGATAAAATTACAGATAAGATGAATACTTCAAGATCAATTTTAGTGAAAGATAGATATGACGAGTTAGTATTCTTATTTGAAAATGAATTTGCAACACGTTGGTTCGAAGAGAAATTCCCTGAAATTAAGTTGTATAGTTTACTTTAACACGGTGTTTTTAATACAAAAAATTGCATGAATAAATTTAAAATATATTGGAATGATTAAGAAAAATAAATTGTATATTTTAATAGAAAAAGGTATACTATGATGTATCAAATGAATAACCTATGACATTTTGTCAGAGGGGAGTAACTTAAGAATCATGAACGTATAAATGATTCGACACTTTATCGTCATTACGAAGATATCTTCCGGTAAAGTGGGCAATTATTATTGCTTAGTGAGACCTTTGCTATTTATTTAGCATAGGTCTTTTTGTTTGTACTTAACTTATTTATTTAAAGGAGTTGTACATGTTTATGGATCCAAGTTTGATCTTACCGTATTTATGGGTTCTTGTCGTTTTAGTATTTTTAGAAGGATTATTAGCAGCTGATAATGCAATTGTAATGGCTGTTATGGTAAAACACTTACCACCAGAGCAACGTAAAAAAGCTTTGTTTTACGGATTGTTAGGTGCGTTTGTATTTAGATTTTTAGCTTTATTCTTAATTAGTATCATCGCTAATTTCTGGTTTATTCAAGCTGCAGGTGCTGTTTACTTAATTTATATGTCAATCAAAAATCTGTGGCAGTTCTTTAAACATCCAGAAATTGAAAGTCCTGAAGCTGGAGATGATCATCACTATGATGAATCTGGTAAAGAGATTAAAGCGAGCAGTAAATCTTTCTGGGGTACTGTATTTAAAATAGAATTTGCAGACATCGCATTTGCAATCGATTCTATGTTGGCTGCTTTAGCTATTGCTGTAACACTTCCTAAAGTCGGTATCCACTTTGGTGGTATGGACTTAGGTCAGTTCGTAGTCATGTTCCTAGGTGGAATGATAGGTGTTATTTTAATGCGTTATGCAGCAACTTGGTTTGTTGAACTTCTAAATAAATATCCTGGATTAGAAGGTGCTGCATTTGCAATTGTTGGTTGGGTAGGTATTAAATTAGTTGTTATGGTATTAGCGCACCCAGACATCGCAGTATTACCAGAACATTTCCCACATGGCGTATTATGGCAATCTATTTTCTGGACTGTACTAATTGGATTAGTAATTATCGGTTGGTTAGGTTCAGTTGTTAAAAATAAAAAATCACATAAATAATTGATGTGAAGCGGGCAATCTTAATTCAGTTTAAGGTTGTCCTTTTTTATTTAAGTGATTTGTGGAAAATAAAGGTGACAGGTAGTAAATCGATTGTAATTTTTAAGAAACTGTATTAAGAAAAATGCACCTTTTATATTTAGCATTTTTTCCTTATAAATTGTATAGATTTTAAAGCAAATTAAGTGCTAATGTGTCATAATGAAAAGTGATTTTATTGAATGGAGTGGACATTAGTGGATATTGGTAAAAAACATGTAATTCCCAAAAGTCAGTACCGACGTAAGCGTCGTGAATTCTTCCACAACGAAGACAGAGAACTAAAAAATAAACAACAAGACAATACACATAAAATTGATGATGGAACTTCTCATCAAGCAGAAAGGCAAATACATAAAGATTCAATTGATAAACATGAAAGATTTAAAAATAGTTTGTCATCACATTTAGAAAAGCAAGAACATGACGATGATAAATTACAAGAAGTTACAGAGGATAACGCTACGTCTAGTAATCATTCTAATGATAAAGGATTAAATGATGTGAATGATGATTTGCATCAGAAAATGGATTCGGATAATTCTAAAGATCAAACTTTTGAAGATGAGAAATTGCATGAAAAAGATGACAAAGTCGTCAATAAATCTAAGGACGACTCACAAATTATAAATGGATTATTACACACTGATTTAAACAAAAATGATGCAGAACAAAATCAGCAACAATTGGATTTAAGTACATCAAAAGATGACGGAAAAGACTTTACTCATGTAGGTTCAATTAACTTTACTAAAGATAATGCTGAACATACTGAAGATATATTATCATCAAAAGATGACAAACAGCGTAATTCGCTTTTTGATACTAAATCTGAAGAATCGAATAACTTAGAACAGCAAAAAGATAAAGATAATCAAAAGCCGTTAACATTACCAGAAGAGCAAAAGTTGAAAAGGCAACAAAGTCGTGACAATCTAACAGATGAGAATCAACTAAATGATATTAAAACAGAAAATGTTAATGAAGCTAGTTCTAAAGATCAAGACAATGTAACTAAAGTTCAAGCAGATGAATCTTTAAATCAAAAGCGAGTAAATGACACAAGTGATAACTTGGATAAACATCAAAATGAAATTAAACAAGCTGATAATGATGCTGACAATATTAAACAATCCCAAGTATTATTAAATACAAATGAACAGAATAAAGAAATAAAGTCTAAAACACAACATGATACCCATAAGACCGATACTAAAAATGATTTTAAAAATAATAAAAATCAGCAAGTGAACAAAGCATCATCTAAAAACAACAAAGCACCAAAGTATCATGCACCTAAGTCAGATAATAAAAATAAATCACATAATGACTTTGGTAATGTAGTGAAAAAGTTTTGGCTGATGTATTGGCCTAAAGTAATTATTTTAATTGGCATTATTATTTTGATTATCATTTTAAATGCGATATTTAATAACGTGAATAAAAATGATCGAATGAATGATAGTAGCGATACAGATGCTCAAAAATATACTAATACAATGAAAAACGCTAATAATACTGTTAAGTCAGTTGTTACTGTAGAAAATGAAACATCAAAGGATTCTTCATTACCTAAAGATAAAGCTTCACAAGATGAAGTTGGTTCAGGTGTTGTTTATAAAAAATCTGGAGATACATTATATATAGTTACGAATGCACATGTTGTCGGAGATAAAGAAAATCAAAAAATAACATTTGCTAATAATAAGAGTGTTGTCGGAAAAGTATTAGGAAAAGACAAGTGGTCAGATTTAGCTGTTTTGAAAGCAACATCATCAGATAGTTCAGTAAAAGAAATAGCTATTGGAGATTCAAATAATTTAGTGTTAGGAGAACCAATATTAGTTGTAGGAAATCCATTAGGCATTGATTTTAAAGGAACAGTAACTGAAGGAATTATTTCAGGACTTAACAGAAATGTGCCAATAGATTTTGATAAAGATAATAAATACGACATGTTAATGAAAGCATTCCAAGTCGATGCATCAGTAAATCCAGGTAATTCGGGTGGTGCTGTTGTGAATAGAGAAGGTAAGTTAATTGGTGTTGTAGCAGCTAAAATTAGTATGCAAAATGTTGAAAATATGGCATTTGCAATTCCGGTTAATGAAGTTCAAAAAATTACAAAAGATTTAGAGAAAAAAGGTAAAATTGACTATCCTGATGTAGGTGTTAAAATGAAGAATATTGCCAATTTGAATAGTTATGAAAGACAAGCAACAAAATTACCAGGTAGTATTAAAAATGGTGTTCTTGTAGATCAAGTTGACAATAAAGGTTTAGCAGAACAATCAGGTCTAAAGCGTGGAGATGTTATCGTTGAATTAGATGGTAAACTTTTAGAAGATGATTTACGATTTAGACAAATTATATTTAGCCACAAAGATGATTTGAAATCAGTTACAGCTAAAATTTATAGAGATGGTAAAGAAAAAGAAATAAATATCAAACTAAAATAATGTTGAGGTGATAGCGTGTCAATTTTTAGCCAGTTTATAAAAAGATCTAGTCCTCAACAAGGTATTGTGTTGTATTACATTGTTGCCATTATCGTTGCATTTTTATTATTAAACTTACCGTATGTGCATAAGCCTGGTGTAGAAGTAAATCCTATTGACACATTATTTGTTGCTGTTTCTGGTATTAGTGTTACAGGGTTATCTCCAATAAGTATTGTTGATACATACTCTACATTTGGTCAATTAATCATTCTCGTTATTTTAAATATTGGTGGGATTGGTGTAATGGCAATTGGTACAATGTTATGGGTTGTATTAGGTAAACATATTGGAATTAGAGAACGTCAGCTAATTATGTTAGATAATAATAAAAACACGATGAGTGGGACAGTAAAATTAATTATCGATATTGTAAAATCAATATTTGTAATTGAACTTGTAGGTGCGATGTTATTAGCTTTTTACTTTTATAGAGATAATCCAGATTTAAAGTATGCAATAATGCAAGGTGTTTTTGTCTCCATTTCTGCAACGACAAATGGTGGATTAGATATTACAGGTAAATCATTAATACCATATGCGCATGACTACTTTGTGCAAGGTATTGTAATCTTTTTAATCATATTAGGATCTATCGGTTTTCCGGTATTATTAGAAGTAAAAGCTTATATACAAAATAGAGTTACGAATTTTAGGTTTTCATTATTTACTAAAATTACGACATCCACATATTTTTTCTTATTTATAATAGGTGTTTTAGCCATATTATTATTTGAACATAATCATGCATTTAAAGGTTTGAGTTGGCATCAATCACTATTCTATTCGCTGTTTCAATCGGCGACAACGAGAAGTGCTGGTTTACAAACGATTGATGTAACTACTCTAAGTGATCCTACAAACATCATTATGGGCATTTTAATGTTTATAGGTTCTTCACCAAGTTCAGTTGGTGGTGGTATACGTACCACGACGTTTGCGATTTTAATTTTATTTTTAATTAACTTTAGTAATAATGCTGATAAAACATCAATTAAAGTTTTCAATAGAGAAGTACACATTATGGATATTCAACGTTCATTTGCAGTGTTTACTATGGCAACAATTTTAACATTTTTAGGTATGCTAATTATTTCAGCTACTGAAAATGGTAAGTTAACATTTTTACAAGTGTTTTTTGAAGTCATGTCTGCATTTGGAACTTGTGGGCTTTCACTTGGTGTCACGAGTGATATCAGTGACGTTTCAAAGGTTGTTCTTATGGTATTAATGTTTATCGGACGTGTCGGATTGATATCATTCATTATAATGATTGCAGGACGCAGAGAACCAGATAAATTCCATTATCCAAAAGAGCGTATACAAATAGGTTAAAATACAAGCAATTTAAGTATAGTTAATGTAAATTTTAACTTGAACTTAGATTGCTTTTTTAGTTTGTATTTTTAACTTATTATATAAGACGATTAGTATTGAACATGGTAAACTAGTAACAATGAGAGGTGTAACGAGATGGAAATGAATGAGAATATTAATATAGAAATCTTAACTACGTCAGATATGCATAGCCATTTTTTAAATGGAGATTATGGTTCAAATATTTATAGAGCAGGTACTTATGTTAACCAAGTTAGATCACAAAACCATCGTGTCATTCTGTTAGATAGTGGAGGTAGTTTAGCTGGTTCTCTAGCAGCATATTACTATGCAATTGTTGCACCTTACAAACGTCATCCTATGATTAAGTTAATGAATCGAATGCATTATGATGCAAGTGGTGTAAGTCCAAGCGAGTTTAAATTTGGGTTATCATTTTTAACACGATCAATTGCACTTGCGCGTTTTCCATGGTTATCAGCTAATATAGAATATAATGTGACTAAGGAACCTTATTTTTCAACACCTTACTGTATTAAGCATTTCGGAGATTTAAAAATAGCAATCGTAGGGGTCACTGCTGATGGTCTAATGGAAAATGAGTATTCTGAAATGGAGCAAGATGTTACTATTGAAAAAACATTATTAGCATCTAAACGTTGGATTAGATATATACATGAGATCGAGGAACCTGACTTTTTAATAGTAATTTATCATGGTGGGCTAAATAAAATTAGTAATAAAACAAAAAATAAAAAGGCAAATTCAAATGAAGCGGAAAAGTTAATGGAAGAAATTGGTGTTATAGATTTGATGATTACGGCACATCAGCATCAAACAATTGTTGGTCAAGACCATGAAACGTATTACGTTCAAGCAGGACAGGATGCAAAAGAACTTGTACACCTTTCAATTAATTTTAAAAAGCGTACAACTACTTACGAGGTTGAGAGTATTGATTCAAAAGTAATAGACTTGAATGAATATGAAGAAAATCAAGAATTATTAGATTTAACATTTTATGATAGAAAAGCTGTGGCATTTTGGTCTCAAGAAGTGATAAATAATGATGAATTAAACTTAACAGTTAATGGCTTGCAAGATTTAGTTTGTCATACGCATCCATTTTCCCAGTTGCTACACGATGCGATTCGCCTTGCATTTGATAATGACATAACATGTGTTCATGTACCTATGAACGGAGAAAAGGGGTTATTTGGACAGATTCGAAATGAAGACTTATACCATGCGTATCCTTATCCTGACAAACCGATGGATATGACGGTAATTGGTCAAAATATTAAAGATATGTTGGAATATAGTTATTCTCATCTTGATTTCGTTGATGAACAATTAAGTTTAACAATTATTGATGAAACGTTATGTACAATGTGGCAAGGGTTTAACTATGAGATTGATATGAGCCGTGATCCAGGGAACCGTGTTGTATTAGAAAATATTAATATAGAAAAGACTTATAGAATTACAATGACAGATTATTGTTATAGAAATTACAAAAATTATTTGAAAGATGCAATTGTTCATGAGTCGTATGAGGAGACGATGAGTACGTTGATTGCAGAAAAGTTAAAAGATCCAAATTATAGCATTAAATGTAAAGACAACTTTATAGTTCGAAAATAGTGAAGAGTTGCACCATAATAAAATCAAGAAATTATTAATAAAAATAAAAAACCTTTCTTAGAGAATTTCAACTAAGAAAGGTTTTTGGGTTTTAAGAATATGCATTAAAGTTGATTGGTAAACATTTAAGATCAGTCTTAAAAAAAGAAAAAGCTTAAATGGTATATACCATTTAAGCATGTAACGGAAACGGAGGGATTCGAACCCTCGCGCCGCTTTCGCGACCTACACCCTTAGCAGGGGCGCCTCTTCAGCCAACTTGAGTACGTTTCCAATGGCTCCACAGGTAGGACTCGAACCTACGACCGATCGGTTAACAGCCGATAGCTCTACCACTGAGCTACTGTGGATTAATTTGTATGTGTTTGAATATCAAGCACAAATATTATTATAACAAGATTAAGTTAATTTGCAATAGATACCTCAAAAAAATATGCAGAACATTTACACTATATTTATAAAACATTCCGCATATTTTAAAAATAAACAATTTATTTATCTTCGAATAGGGAATAGCGTGTCAATGCTTCAAATACGTTTAATGTGGCTTTATTATAATCTATAGGTTGATCGGGATTTTTAGAAACCATGCGAGATTGTTTATCTACCATATAGTAGTAAAAAATGGAATTGTTATATTGGTGCCATAAACTGTGGTATGAAACATGAAGAATAATTGATTCGTTATTAATAAAAGTTACTTTACATTTACGATTTTTTAATTCCTTAATATTTTCTATATAATGCATATTTAACCAAATATTTTCATTTTGTCTGTCAGAATGTGTTGGGAAAAAATAAGTTGGAAATAATGGTGTTAGTAAAATAGGTGGTTTACTTGAAATGCCAGTGATGCGGTTTGTTTCTGCTTTCTTGCCTAGGTAAGTATTACCATAAAATTTGCAAGAGCGTTCAATGATTTTCTGGACTTTAAATGGATTTTGTATACGCGTTTTATCGAACCGGATAATTTCGCTACCATTTCTTTGATCATCATCATCAAATGCTGGTCGAATAACCATGTCTCCTTTACGTATTACATAAATATTTTGAGAATACATAAGCAAAACCTCGCTTTATTAAGTTTTAAACCATTAATATAAAATACAATTAATGATATAAAGATATTTTATAATAAAATTACGAGTTGTCAAGTTATTATTTTGGTGAAAATGTACAATAATTTTTGACTAATAGTCAGAATATTCATTGATTTCAAAATTAGAAAAATGTATACTTATTATAAATTAAAGAAAGGTAGTGATTTCTATGAAATACAATACTAATGTTAAACATACAACTTTAGAAGCATTTGTCACAACCGTCAATGATTTGGGTATTGAATTAATTATCAATGAAGCACTCCGAGAGGTAAGAAAACGACAGCTCATAGAATTTATAGATGATGCACTCGTCAATAAAGATGAAGCAGCATTTAATCAATATACGACAGAATATAAAAATTTGGAGGCATTTCTCGGTGAATAACATTGATTCGAATTCCATAACGGTATCATAAAAGGACTATTCTTAACATTTCATACATGTAAGAATAGTCCTTTAATCGTTTATGACATTAATCTAATTAATTCGTATTTATCAATATCACCAAAATAGTGATATAAATCATATTCTGATAATGCTTCTTCTATATGTTCAAAGTCGTGCAGACAACCAACTAATGCATTTTCAAGATCAGTGACATCTCCGACACCAAAGAAATCACCGAAAATTTTAGCGTGTTCGATTTTACCGCGTTTAACATCAAACTTGATTTGTACAAAACCTTTTTCAAATTTTTCCTCGCGTTCAAAGTTATATTTAGGATTTCTACCGTAATTCCATTCCCAAGTTCTATATTTGTCATTACTTAACTTTTCAATATTTTTCCAATCTTCATCTGTTAATTTATATTCTTCTACTTCAGTTTCTCCAAAGATTGTTTTCAAGATGATTTTCTTAAATTCTTCAATTTCTAAAGGTTCATCTAAAAATTCGTGAATGTTTGCTACTCGTTTACGAACAGATTTAATACCTTTTGATTTAATCTTAGCTGGATTAACTTTTAGTGCATTCTGAACTTCGTCTAAGTCACTATTTAACATCAACGTACCATGACTAAACATTCTATTTTTTACTTTAACCATGGCATTCCCAGAGATTTTCGCTTGTCCAACTTGAATATCGTTACGGCCAGTTAATTCAGCATTTACGCCTAAAGATTGTAGCGCTTGAACAATTGGTTCAGTGAATTTTTGGAAATTGTGGAAACTGTTGCCATCATCATCTGTTATAAAACTAAAGTTTAAATTGCCAGTATCATGATAAACAGCGCCACCACCTGAAATTCTTCTAACCACATCGATATTATGAGCATCAATATATGTCTGATTTACTTCCTCTATCGTATTTTGATTCTTTCCAACAATGATAGATGGTCTATTTATGTAAAATAAAAAGTAACTTTCTTCAGCTGGTAAATTTTTTAAAACATATTCTTCCATTGCTAAGTTTAAAGTTGGATCTGTAATATTGTTATTACTAATAAATTTCATTACAATCTCTCCCTTATTTCTATATATTCTCTACTTATTTATGCCTCAACTTTGAATAAAATGCCAATTATTTACTCATAAATCATTCTAAATATTGGCTTAAAGTTACATTTTATTATTTTTGATTGTTAATAGTTTATTTGTTAAGTGAATTTTAGTACAATATAATTTAGTTATGATTTAAGGAGGACTTAAAATGACTGTTGCAGAAGTGGGTAACATTGTTGAGTTTATGGATGGATTAAGAGGTCGTGTTGAAAAAATCAACGATAACTCTGTTATTGTTGACTTAACAATTATGGAAAATTTTAATGACCTTGATTTACCGGAAAAAACTGTTATCAATCATAAACGATATAAGATTGTTGAATAAGAAGGTAAGTTATAATGAATAAAATCTCGAAGGCTTTAACTTGGTTTATTATAAGTTTCATTATATTTCACCTCATATTGTTTATCATGTGGGGCGAACACCAAGAATACTGGTATTTATATACAGGTATAATGTTAATTGCTGGTATCAGTTATGTATTTTACCAAAGAGATATTGAATCGAAGCGGTTGCTTACTTCAATTGGTGTTGGTATTATTACGGCAATTATTTTAATTATGCTTCAACTTTTATTCTCACTTATAACTTCTAATTTGAGTTATAGTTCATTAATTAAAGAATTAGCAAGAACAGGTGTCAATTGGAAATGGCAAATGTTAGTAACTTTACTTTTTGTCATTCCATGTCACGAGTTATATATGAGAACTGTTTTACAAAAAGAATTAACACATTTTTCAATACCAAAATGGGTAGCTATATTAATAACTGCAATTTGTTCTAGTTCATTATTTATCTATTTAGATAATTGGTGGATAGTAACATTTATATTTGTTGCACAAGTGATATTATCTTTAAGTTATGAGTATACTCGACGTATAGCAACAACATCCGTTGCACAAATTGTAGCTATTATATTGTTATTAATTTTTAATGCTTAAATAAGCTTTTCTTAGACGTATGTGTTCTAAGAAAAGCTTTTTTGCTTTAGAATAGCAATACGAAGATTCGAGGCATGCTTCATTATAGTGGAAATATTTTTAACAGCAAGCGGTTATTATCGAGATTATATTTTAGTCATTTTTTTATTACTAAATATTTTATAAAAATGGTATAATATTTTTTGGGCAAGTTGAATTGATGGTGGCTATCTGAGTAAAGGGGGTGGTGCCTATGGCATTACTTAACACTTTTGAAAGGAAAAGCCTATTGTGATATCTATTGCAAACGCATTACATTTAATGTTAAGTTTCGGTATGTTTATCGTCACTTTCATTGGTGTAGTAGTCGCAATAATTAATTTAAACAATAAAAAATAACCATCATTTCAAAACTTTGACAACGAATGATGGTTAAAGAAAATCTCATTTAGTCACCGTCTTTTTAACGGGCTCAATAGGCGACATGTTCCTGCATGTCGTCTTTTTACATTTTTATAGTAACATATCTTTTATTTAATTGTCTATTTTTATTAGATGTGTAACAAAATTTTGAAGTATTTTTCGTATATTGCCTGCTAAACATGCCAGATTTGTACGGAAGATCATACTATAGTAGAAATCACTTATGATTCTATGGCAGTACTTATACATAAGTGATTTCTATTGAATATGTAATGAAGTTCATAGTATTAATAAAACTTTCATTGGTATAGTTGTCGCAATAATTAATTTAAGCAATAAACATAACCATCATTTCCAAACTTTGACAACGAATGATGGTTAAAGAAAATCTCATTTAATCATTCGTCTTTTTAACGGATTCAATAGGCGACTTGTTGCTACATGTCGTCTATTTACATACTGCGCAATTTAATAATAATACAATTATACTTTGATGTCCACTTAACATAAAGTAGTGGAAATGTGGAAAGGTAAATTCATCTTGACTATTTTCAGAATATTCTGTATAAATAACGAAAAGAGAGAAAAAATAAATATAAAGAGGTGTTTTTAAAAAGAAGAACAAATTTTTTTGACTCTTTATTATATTTATCTTTAGCACTTGGATTATCAACAGCAGCTTATGCATCTACAGAATACGCAGAAGGAGGCACTTGGAGTCACGGTACCGGCAGTAAGTATGTTTGGTCGTATTATTATCATGGTCATAAAGGACATGGTGCAACAGCTATTGGAAAATACAGATCATTTAGTGGTTATACAAGAGCTGGTATAAAAGTAAAAGCATCACCTTCTAAAAATAATTGGTGGATTAATAGAGCGTATTATAACATTTATTAAATATTAAATAATCATACAAAATAAACAACGCAAGAGGTACAACATGAAATGGTTCAAATTAATACTTGATGTTACAATCTTCATTCTAATTGCTATATTGTTATTTGTTTATACATATAAAGAAAACGAAGAAATATTGCCTGATACTAAATACCCTATAGCGGTAACTGACTGGAATAAAAAATATAGTAAAAATGAGATTTATAAACGTATAAATCAATTCGCAAAAAATGAGAACGTAGCAATCTATAAATCAACTTCAAATTATACAAACAAAAACGTAGATAAAGATATATATGTATTTAATAAATCAAAAGCAACATCTATCACTCCTTTTAATGCTAAATATAACATTCATTATTTAAGTGACGACGAATTATTAAAAAAGGATATCAAAGGGAGTTATTTTGTAAAAGACAAAAATTTTGACGTGTCTAAATTCATAAATTTTTTAAAAGAATATGGTGTTACTGCTGAATCATACAAAATAGATCATATGATGATTGCTGTTGGTGTCATTAAACAAATGAATATAGTAGTGCCGTTATCCGCACTTTTAATCGTTTATTTTATATATTATATTTTTGAAAAGAACATTAATTTCAAAGCGTATGCGATTAAGTATTTAAATGGTTTTACATTAAGAAAAATAATTTTCGAAAATTTTTCAAAGAAATGCACGTATTGGTTAACGTTAATGATAACTCAAATTCTTTTAACTACAAGTGTACTTTGGATATTAAATTACACAGGTAATTTAGATTTATTCATATTAAGATTAGTTCTGCTTTCAAGTCTTTTTATTTTAACGATTAGTGGTATTAATTTATGGACTTTCTTAATGTTACTAAATTTAAATATTGCCAATATGATTAAAGGTAAGCAAGACTTTAAAACGATTCGATTTATTAATACAGTTTGTAAAAGTATTCTTTTAGTACTGATAGCTAGCGTAATTATAGAAAATACTAGTGTTATTAAAGATTTGAATAAAATAAAGGAAACTGAGAAATATTGGAATGTATTAGATGATTATTACACGATTGAATTTGCACCTTATCACGAAACGAAACAAAGTTTAATTGATAATATGGTGCGATCAGAACAATTAGTAAAGGCTAGTGAAGCAGAAAATAATGCGATTCTATTCAAACCAAAGGGTGACTCCGCTGACAGTGACAACTTTTCACCTGATGAAGGGAATGTAATATTGGTAAATAATCAGTTTTGGTCGATTTATCACAAGCAGTTTCAACCTGATATTCCGATAAAAAATCAAAAAAATAATGTCGAAGTAATTATTCCACAAAAGTTTCATGAAGTGCGTAATGAAATCAATCAAGCGTATCATTCATGGTTTGAATTTGTGCAAAATAAAAATAATAAAGAAAATAAGTTATCTATACAGTTTATCAACAAAAATGATTATAGAATTTTTACATTTGATGCACGAGATAGCCGTCATTTGTCATTTATAGAAGCGCCAATCATTGTTAACGTTCAGGCATCAGATTTATCGAATGATTTTTATTATGCCATGATCAGTCAGGGCGGGTATTTATTCAAGAATTATGACGCGCTAGTAAAAAATATTGAAAAGTATCATCTTGATGGGGAAATCAGTGGAATAACTAATTATAAAGATAGCGTGATGGAAATGTATCATGAAAACAATTTGAAGTTAACAGTACTCAACTTTTCACAAATCATTATCGCAATCATTTTAGTAATTATTATTTTATTTGATGTGAAATATTATTTTGAACAACACCGAAAATTACTCGTAATCAAAAAGCTATATGGCTATTCAACATTTAGAGCCAATTATAAATACTTATTAATAAATAATATAATTGTTGTTTTTGTTGGAATATTGACGAATGTAATTTTACATTCTCACTATATAATGCTGATATTTGCAACGATTCTTGTCGTTCAAATATTATTGCAGATTTGCAGCCTATACTATCATGGCCGACGTTTTAATGAAGTTATCAAGGAGTTTTAACTATGAAATTTATCATTGCAATATTATTAGGATTAATCTTATCTATTACTATTGCTTTTACAATTATACATCATCCTATACTTGATCGTTTTAATCCTTTCTTAAAAACGGAGTATAGTTATGCCAAAGTGCCAAAAGGTACGCAACAATATGTGAATATTACGGCTTATAGTGAAAGAGGGGAAAAGCTTGATTATAAATTAACATTTAATGGATTTTCACCTAGTAGAACGTATGTCGAAATAAAGCATAAAGGCCAATATGTTATATCAATCACATATGTTGAAAAAGAGGATACACCAAAAGAGGTAAGACAAGAATGATAGAATTAAAAGATTTAACCATACAAAAAGGTAATACACATATTTTAAAGAAACTTAATTTGAAATTTCAATGTGGAAAATCATATGCACTTATTGGTAAAAGTGGATGCGGTAAATCTACTTTATTAAATGCTATTGCTGGACTTGAAAAAATGGGGAAACAACATGTCTATTTTAATGGTCAATTAGAACGATTTAAATCTAATTTTTATAGAGATAAATTAGGATATTTATTTCAAAATTATGGATTAATCGATAATCTGACAGTAAACGAAAATTTAGATATTGGATTAGCATATAAAAAAATAAGTAAGAAAGAAAAAGAACAATTAAAGATACGTTATATAGAAGAGTTTGGTCTGTCAAACAGTTTAAAAAGAAAAGTTCATACACTAAGTGGTGGAGAACAACAACGTGTCGCTTTAATTAGAATGATGTTAAAAGATCCGACTGTTATGTTAGCTGATGAACCAACGGGTGCGTTAGATCCTAAAACAGGACAGATGATTATTCGAACATTATTTGATTTGGTCGATGAAAGTAAAGTGCTAATTTTAGCAACACATGATATGGCAATTGCAAATCAATGTGATGAAGTAATAGATTTAGAACAGTATAGAAAAGTAGCATCTATGTGATATCCAAAAGATAAAATTTAAAGCCAATCAACTCGATAAGTTGAGATCAACATTATCAAGTGATTGGCTTTTTCTATACGTTGTTAAGTTATGAAAGTAACAACGGCAAACTGAAAAAAAGTAAAATAATAATATTTAAGACAAGTAATAGTAAATGTAATTGATTTTTCGTTTTAATGTAACAAAAAACAATAACTAATGATAATAGCAAGATTATGATTGCGCCAGGGAAGAACCATAATGCTGAAGCAGTGTACCAAATCATTGGTAACGCCATAATAATGAAAGATATAAGACAAGAAAGGATACCAATAATATTATAAGTTCTAGTCAAAATTACACCTCCAATTTTTATTTTAAAATGACATGCATAAAACAATCATTTTAAATACATCATACAATAAAATTAAATTGTGCGATAGAAGAATTTGAAATTAAATTGAATTGGTTTTGGTGGATGTATAATTTAATTGAAAACCATAATATCAATAATATGGCCGATAAAATTTTAAAACTTGTCAATGACGATGCGTTAGCAGCAGAATTTGGGACGCCGTTAATCGGTTTCCCAGAGCACAAAAACTTTATGTCTCAACCTTTTTTAGCAAATAAATCACAAAAAAAGAGAGGATACGCCTCTCATATAGTCTTTAATAAAATTGTAACCATTTCTTCCAACTATAACTACTAATACATGCTAAGTTCATTACGATATGTATGATTTCGAATTCATAACCACTTACATATCCTCTTGTAAGTTTAAGTGTGAAGATTGAGCCCAACATAACACAAATATAAAATACATTAACATAAGGCGTTAAAAAGCCGATAATAAGTGCTAAACCTCCAACAACTTCACCAATTGACATTAATACTGCAATGGTAGGTGGTAAACCTAATGAACCTAAGAAATGAATTGTTCCATCTAAATCTACAAATTTCAAAGTTCCGTGTACTAAGAATGATGTTGCTAACATCCATCTAATTAAAAGCATACCTAATTTCATGTTTTCACCTCCAATTTAATTTTGTACTTAAAACATAGTCAAAATTATATTTGTAAACAACTCGAAAGTAAAGATTTTTTATAAAAATAATTATTAAATATTTATTAAATCTTCTTTTGTGTAGAGCAATTGATGTAAAAAGGTGTTTAAGTAAGCAGTGACTTTTTGTACTTATAAATAAAAATTTATGCATTATAGTCAGAACTTTGAAACTTAAACAAGTTGATAATGAGTATGAACGATAGATTACAACAATGCTTAATATTATCGACAACATTAAAAAGTTTATACACATCTAAATCATATCAACTATTTTTATGAAAAATTAAGCGCAATGCATTTATATAGAAGAATTAATTATAATGTTTTATAAGTAAAAATGATTACCATATCATTAACTATTTATTTAATTGAATGATAAAATTAATATATAGTGCGCTATATATTAATGTGGAGGTTAATGTGTGAGTAAGAAAGTTATTAGATTGATAATTACTTTAATCGTTATAGTAATCATTGTAGCAGGATGCGGGAAAGATAAAGATAAAAAAGAAAAGGAAATGGTGACAATTAAAGATGCATTAGGGACAGAAAAAATTACGAAGAACCCTAAATGTATTGTTGTTTTAGAGTATAGTTTTGCAGATTATTTAGCTTCATTAAATGTGAAGCCTGTAGGTATTGCAGATGATGGTAATACTAAAAATATTACGAAAACAGTTAGAGATAAAATCGGAAAATATGAATCAGTTGGCTCTAGACCTCAACCAAATATGGAAGTTATAAGCAAACTGAAGCCTGATTTAATCATTGCAGATGTTAGTAGACACAAAAAAATCAAGGCAGAATTGAATAAAATTGCACCGACAATTATGTTAGTTAGTGGTACTGGTGATTACAATGAAAATATAAATTCATTTAAAACGGTAGCAAAGGCAATTGGTAAAGAAAAAGAGGGCGAAAAAAGGCTTGAAAAGCATGAAGAAATTTTGGCAGCAGTAAGAAAGAAAATCGAACACAGTTCATTGAAGTCTGCTTTTGCCTTTGGTATTTCAAATACTGGTATGTTTATTAACAATGAAGATACATTTATGGGGCAATTTTTAATTAAAATGGGTATCAAACCTGAAGTTACGAAAGATAAAACTGCTCATATAGGTGAGCGTAAAGGTGGTCCATACATCTTTTTAAATAATGAAGAACTAGCAAATTTAAATCCTAAAGTTATGATACTAGCAACTAATGGTAAAACAGATAAAAATAGATCTAAATTTATTGAACCTAGTGTCTGGAATTCTTTACAAGCTGTTAAAGATCATAAAGTTTATGATGTTGATAGGAACAAGTGGATGCAATCAAGAGGGATTATTGCAAGTGAAAGTATGGCAGATGATTTAGAAAAAATTGTTGATAAAACAAAATAGAAAATAATAAAACTTAGTGTCGCTAAAATGACAAGCGACACTAAGTTTTATTTATGTTGATTTTCTGAAGAATGTGATGATTTACCTGACCATTTTTGTCGAATAAATTTAATGACATATCCAATTAGAATTGCTTTTGCAATTTTTTTGATGAATTGGCGCATAGTTTAAAACCTCATTTCCCTTAATGTTTATTTCTATATACCCATTTACAAATGATTTTTAAACCAATTACCTTAATAAGTTATTTTGGGAAAACAATATATCCATCTTTATCAGCCTTTTTAGAAAAAATAATGATAACGGCATGAATGATTGATACAATTGTTGGAATTCCTGTCCAGAAAAATAATAAATGTAACAAACCTTGACCAAATTTGTCAGCATAGAATTTATGAATCCCTAAACCTCCAAGAAATAATGCAACTATAACATAAATAGCTTTATTCACTTTCATACGCAAATCCTCCTTATTTATTATTTTACTTAATCTCTCCTTAAAAATAAATCTTTCTATCATTGGACAATTCAAAATTTCTGGGATTTCAAGTATATCTTTTTAAAATAAGCTATAATTTCTATATAATAAATATTGATAACATTTAAAGGGATGATATGAAAATGATTCGGCAAGCACGTCCAGAAGACCAATTTGATATTGCGAAATTAGTTTATATGGTTTGGGAAGATATGGAATTGGATATTGTAAAAGCAGTGCCCAAGAATAAAATATTAACGGCAATTGAAAAAAGCTGTGTTGATGTAAGATACCGTACATATTATGAGCATATATATGTTTATGAAGTTGATGGCAAAATAGCTGGTTGCATCATTAGTTATAATGGTAAATATGAATTGGAATATGAAAAAGCATGGGAGCACCTTGATTTACCAGATGAGTTTCAACAATATGGGACGCCTTTACCTGTAAAAGAAGCAAAAGACGATGAATGGTATATTGAAACAATTGCGACATTCGAAACATACAGAGGAAGGGGTATTGCGACAAAATTACTGAAGACACTACTTGAATCTAATAAAAAAGTGAAATGGAGTTTGAATTGCGATATTAATAACCAAGCAGCATTAAAATTATATCAAAAAGTAGGATTTACATCTGACGGTTATATAGAGCTGTACAAACACAAATACCATCATTTAATTGTTAAATAAAAAAATCGACATATCGAATTTAAAACCGATATGTCGAGTGAAAATATATTATTTAAATTCCAGCAAATATAGCACTAATATATATTCCTAATGCATATAGCACGCCAAAAAATGTATTTGTTTTACCGGCAGCAGCCATTGCAGGCATCATTGTTGCTGGTGTATCATTCTTCTTAAAGCGTCTGATAACCTTTACAGGCATTGGGAATGATAGTAAAGCAAGTAAATAAAATAGTGAGCCTCCAGGCTTAACAATAATAGTTAGCACTATAAATGCATAAGCGATAAAATACATAATTGCCATAAAAGCTAAAGAAGCTTTTTTACCTAATAATATAGGTAAAGTTTTACGACCGCTAGCTTTATCTTTAACACGGTCACGAATATTGTTAGCCATATTGATTAAACCGATTGTTATTACAATTGGAATACTTAACCAAATAGCATAACTTTGAATATTACCAGTTTGAATAAAGAATGCAATAACAATTATAAACATACCCATAAATACGCCTGAAAATAGCTCACCAAAAGGCGTCCATGAAATTGGGAAAGGTCCACCTGTATATAGGTAACCAACTGCCATACATACTAAACCAACTGGTAACAACCAAAACGAAGTGTTAACAGCTAAAAATATTCCTAATAAAGCTGCAATAATATAAAATGCAATGGCTAGGCGTAGTACAAGTTGTGGGCTCATACCATTACGTACAATTGCACCACCAATGCCTACTGATTCATGATCATCAAGGCCCTTTTTATAATCGTAATATTCGTTAAACATATTTGTTGCAGCTTGAATTAGTAAGCACGCAAGTAACATGGCAACAAATAAAGTGATTTTAATATGATCTTCGCTACCAAGAAAATATATTTTAGATGCTGCGGTACCTACAAGAACTGGTACGACTGAAGCAGTTAATGTATGAGGGCGCATTAAATGCCAATATTTCTTAACTGTAGAGTATTGCTGATATTGATTACTCATTGAATACAAAACCTCTTTAAATCATATTTTTTATAACAAAGATATTTTAATAGAAAGTAGCACAAAGGTCAATTGACGTGAAAAATTGCAAGATAAGTTTAAGCAATTCTTGTAACACAATTATCCAAAAATGATACAATATAATAATGAGTGAAAAAAGACGAAGAAAGAAGTGAAATGGATGGCTACGGGCGTAACAGAGGACGATATTGTCAAAGAGATATATGACAGCTCTAAGGAATGGGTTTCAGTTGAAGTGAAATTATCACAGTCGCTAGACCCGAGCACATTATTTCATCTCACTGACAATCAGGCAGGAGATCGCTTTTATATGCGTTTGAATGATAATCGAACGTCATATTTTGGTTATAAAGCAATTCAATTATTTAAAAATAATTTTAAAAATAAACAATCTATTTTTAGAGAATGGGAAAATTTAAAGCACGAAATTGCATTTATTCATCCACAATCGCGAAGACACCATCTTCGAATTGTTGGAGGATTTCAATTTTCGAGTCATAAGTCTGATGATGAATGGCGTGAATTTGGATTAAATCATTTCGTATTACCAGAAGTACTTATTACTACAGAGGACGAGGATACATTTTTAACATATACAGTACAACGTGAAAATTTTGACATGGAATCATTCAAAGCGTTAGTTGAATTTTTCAATAATGCAATTGAAATTGATGTCGAAGAGCAAAATGGGGAAATTATTCGGAACGAAGATATTTATAAAGATGATTGGCGTCAACTAGTTGAAGAAGCAATTGAGTCTATTAATAAAGAAGAAAAAATTGTGCTTGCTCGTAGGCGATTAATTAAGTTTGATAAAGATATTAGTATTCCGTATATATTAAAACAGGCTTTTTCTAAAGAAAAAAATAGTTATATATTTTTATTAGAATCACAAGATTCGATATTCTTTTCGCAAACACCTGAACAATTACTTAAAGTTAATAATCGAATATTATCGACAAAAGCAGTTGCAGGTACAATTAAACGTTCACACAATGAAGAAGAAGATAGAAAACATGTTGAAGCCTTTTTAAAAGATAATAAAAACTTAGTAGAACATCGATTTGTTGTAGAGAGTATTTTACATGATATTGAACCATATATTACTGAATTAGATTATGATAAGACACCTAAAATTCTTAAAAATGACCATTTATATCATTTATATACTGAAATAAAGGCACCTTTAAAAGAAGATTCATATATCGGTTTAATAGACAATTTACATCCAACACCAGCGTTAGGTGGTTATCCAAAAGCCTTTGCTATTGATTTTATTGAGCAAAAAGAATTTGGTACAAGAGGGTTATACGGTGCACCGGTTGGTTATATAGATGTATATGATGATTGTGAGTTTATTGTAGCTATACGTTCGATGCTCATAAAAAAAACACAAGCAACATTATTTGCTGGGTGCGGTATTGTTAAGGATTCTGATCCAGATAGTGAACTAGCAGAGACGAATCTTAAGTTCTCACCTATGATGAATGCATTAGGAGTCGATATGAATGGGAAATCATAAAGAAGCATTAACTAAGCAAGTATATACATTTGCATCTGAACTTTATGCTTATGGTGTAAGGGAAGTAGTCATCAGTCCGGGATCACGTTCAACACCACTTGCACTTGCATTTGAAGCACATCCAAATATTAAAACATGGATTCATCCTGATGAAAGAAGTGCAGCATTTTTTGCAGTAGGATTAATCAAAGGTAGTGAAAGACCTGTTGCTATTTTATGTACATCAGGTACGGCAGCAGCTAACTATACACCGGCTATTGCTGAAAGCCAAATTAGTAGAATACCATTAATTGTATTGACGAGTGACCGACCACATGAATTAAGAAGTGTGGGTGCCCCTCAAGCAATTAATCAGGTTAATATGTTTAACAATTATGTGAGCTATGAATTTGATATGCCTTTAGCTGATGACTGTAAAGAAACAATTGATGCAATTTATTATCAAATGCAAATTGCTAGTCAATATTTATATGGACCACATAAAGGGCCAATTCATTTCAATTTACCATTTAGAGATCCGTTGACACCAGACTTAACGACGACGAATTTACTTAAATCAGAAATAAAGATTTTGCCACATTACCAAAAAAGTATAAATGCAACAGCATTAAAAAATATTTTAAGTAAGCCGAAAGGTCTAATTATTGTAGGGGATTTGCAACATCAAGAAGTTGAACAAATTCTAACATATTCAACAATGTATGATTTGCCAGTTTTAGCAGATCCGTTGAGTCACTTAAGAAAATTTGATCATCCAAATGTAATTAGTACGTATGATTTATTGTATAGAAGTGGCTTAGAATTAAATGTCGACTTTGTTATACGAGTTGGTAAACCTGTCATTTCTAAGAAGCTAAATCAATGGTTAAAGAAGACTGAAGCATTTCAGATTTTAGTACAAAATAATGATAAAATCGATGTATTTCCTATAGCACCAGACATTTCATATGAGATTTCTGCGAATGATTTCTTTAGATCTTTAATGGATGACACTATAGTTGACCGAAAAGATTGGTTGGAATTATGGCAACGTCTTGAGGGACAAGCACGTGTTGAAATTAACCAGTACCTTGAACATGCTACCGATGAAAGTGCTTTTGTTGCAGAATTGATTAACAAGACGTCAAATGAAGAAGCTTTATTTATAAGTAATAGTATGCCGATTAGAGATATTGATAATTTATTGTTAAATAAAAATATTGATGTATATGCTAATCGAGGGGCAAATGGTATTGATGGTATAGTTTCAACTGCTCTTGGAATGGCAGTGCACAAACGTATAACATTATTAATTGGTGATTTATCTTTTTATCATGATATGAATGGACTATTAATGTCCAAATTAAATCATATTCACATGAATATTGTATTGTTGAATAATGATGGTGGTGGTATTTTTTCATATTTACCACAAAAAGATAGTGCATCTGATTATTTTGAACGTTTATTTGGCACGCCTACAGGTTTAGATTTCGAGTACGCTGCTAAGTTATATGATTTTAGCTTTAAGCGATTTAAACATATTTCAGATTTTAAAAATGAAAAATTATCATATAACAGTTCTACAATTTATGAAATGATTACAAATAGAGAAGTTAATTATGAGCAGCATCAAATTTTATATAAGAAATTGAGTGAAATGATTCATGCTACATTATAAATTTTATAAAGCGAAAGTCGATACGTCTCAAATATTAATATTATTACATGGATTTCTAAGTGATAGTCGTACTTATCGTGACCATATAGATACTTATACAAATATATGTCATGTTGTGACTATAGATTTACCTGGGCATGGTGAAGATAAATCATCCGCTGATGTTGATTGGAACTTTGATTATATTACTGAATCATTAGATCAAATTTTAGAACAATATAAAGATAAATCGATTTCTATGCTTGGTTATTCTATGGGTGGACGTGTTGCATTATATTATGCATTACATGGCCGAATTAAATTAGCGAATCTTATTTTAGAGAGTACGTCACCTGGAATTAAGTTAGAAGCGGATCAATTAGAGCGTCGTCATATAGATGAAGCACGAGCTAAAGTATTAGAAATCGCAGGTATAGAAGTTTTTGTAAATGATTGGGAAAAATTACCGTTATTTCAAACACAATATCAATTATCTGAGGAAAAGCAACATCAAATTAGAGAACAGCGGCTATCTCAATCACCAGTTAAAATGGCTAAAGCATTAAGGGATTATGGTACAGGTCAAATGCCTAATTTATGGTCACAAATAGCAGAATTAAAAATGCCAGTTTTAATCTTAGCAGGTGAGTATGATGAAAAGTTTGTTCAAATCGCTGAAAAAATGGCAAATTTAATTTCGAATAGTAAATGTAAATTATTTTCTGCAGTAGGACATACAATTCATGTGGAAGATAATGTTGAATTTGATACAATGATATTAGGATTTTTAAAGGAGGAGCAAAATGACTAACAGACAATGGGAAACACTTAGAGAATATGATGAAATCAAATATGAATTTTACGAAGGGATTGCTAAAGTGACGATTAATCGTCCTGAGGTACGCAATGCATTTACACCAAAAACGGTTGCTGAAATGATTGATGCATTTTCACGTGCACGTGATGATCAAAATGTTTCAGTTATCGTATTAACAGGTGAAGGAGATTTAGCATTCTGTTCTGGTGGAGATCAGAAGAAACGTGGCCATGGTGGTTATGTAGGAGAAGACCAAATTCCTCGCTTAAATGTATTAGATTTACAGCGTTTAATTCGTATCATTCCAAAACCGGTTATTGCAATGGTAAAAGGTTATGCAGTAGGTGGCGGTAATGTACTTAATGTCGTATGTGATTTAACTATCGCTGCTGATAATGCAATCTTTGGACAAACAGGACCTAAAGTAGGTTCATTTGATGCGGGTTACGGTTCAGGATATTTAGCAAGAATCGTTGGACATAAAAAAGCACGTGAAATCTGGTACTTATGTCGTCAATATAATGCACAAGAAGCACTGGATATGGGCTTAGTTAATACTGTTGTACCTTTGGATCAAGTTGAAGACGAAACAGTTCAATGGTGTAAAGAAATTATGAAACATTCACCAACAGCTTTACGTTTCCTTAAAGCAGCTATGAATGCTGATACTGATGGTTTAGCTGGATTACAACAAATGGCAGGGGATGCAACTTTACTTTATTACACTACTGATGAAGCAAAAGAAGGTCGCGATGCGTTTAAAGAAAAACGTGATCCTGATTTTGATCAATTTCCTAAATTCCCATAAGTTATTTTGAAATTAAATTTAAGTCACTTGAGTCGTTTAATAGCGATTACAAGTGGCTTTTTTAATGAAATTTGAAAGTAAGTGAGCATGAATAAGAAGAGGGACAGAAATGATAAATAAAAGCGAGTTGGTGAGAAATTAAATTCTCTCCAACCCGCTAATATATGTGAAATCATTTATTTTTATACTAATCGTTCATATAATATCGGTCTTGAAGTCCCAATACCATCTTGAGATGAAGTTTGCATTAATATATGCTCTGAATCATCATAATCTAGAATATAAATGATTTGTTCTTGGTGTAAGGGTGAAAACTTAATACGTTGATGTGTAGTATCAATAAAAAGTACACGATATTGATTTTGACTTGTATTATCACCATGACTAATACAAATTGTTTTTTGTAATTGATGATTACTCCAATTACCAATGAATAAATTTATATTATTTTGTTCAAGGTGAGTCAATTTTGTTTTGTCATAAATGAAATTTATAAATTGTAATTGATACATCGTTTTACCTACCTTTAATCAATATCAGTAACACTTTTTAATAACCAATCATTGAACCGTACCAGTTGTAATCACGGTTAAATGATAAGTGTAATAGACTTGAGTCAGCATCTTGAATTGATACTTCAGTATCCCAAGGGTTCCAATAGATGATTTTTTCTTGGTCATTGATTTTAGCGTTACCTACAACTGCAAGAGCATGACCTAAATGTGGATCATTAGGATTTTGAGAAACGCTTTGTGCGAGTATCATAATACCTACATTATCTTTTGTAAGTTGATCAACTTGATTATAAGATGGCATACCTTCTTGATAGTGAATATCTCTACCTTGTGATTTTCCATATTCAATCATTTGGTTAGGGTAAGTTGAACAATGTACAAGTTCTTCTTCACTTACATCTGGGTATAATGTTCGCATAATATCATGTGCATTATATGTGTCTGTATTTTTAGTGGCATTTAACAACGCTGCCATACTGAATCCAGCACACCAAGAATTATCAAATTGTTGTTCTCTAATTTTGAAGTTTTTTAAAGTGTTTTCATATTGAACTTGATCTGCTTGCTCATTTTGAAGTGTTGCACTTTCTTCAATTTTAGTTGGGGTAACAGTAGCTTTCAACTCTTGTTTCAATTTTGGTGAAACAGTTTTACTGCTTTCTTTTTCTTTTATATTATTAGGTAGCGGTGTAGCTTTAACTAGTCTAACTTTGCCTTCTTCTTCAAAGTAAAAACCTTTTTCATCAGTAAGAACTGTGATATTAGTGTTTTTATCTTTAATTTGGTTTAAATCTTTAGCGATAAAGTTTGAAATTTTAACACTGTAATTCATATCATCTTTTGATTTGTTTAAATCATCTTTATTTTTAGGGCTTAGTGTTAAAATGTAAACAATTTTACCATCTTTAATAATCGGATAATAGTAACTATTATCTTCTTCGCCATTAAATTTATATATTTTAAAAGCTTCGCCGAGTTCATATTTGCCAGCTTGAGCTTTGTTTTGTTTATCTAATGCTTTTGCATATCCAGCAAATTGTTGATGTGCTAAGTCGTCAACTTTTTGTGGTACTTTATCACTCTTGACTTTTATTTCTAATTGTTTTGATTGTGAATCTGCTTTTGCATTATTGTTATTAGCAAATGCGCCGAGTGATAAAATAAGCAAGGAAATAAGAGCAATGCTTATAATATTGAATATTCTAGTTTTACATGAATTATTCATATAATAACCTCCATTAGAGTCAAAATTGTATGCGTTGGAAAGTCTTTACTTCTATTATTATCAGTACTAATCAATATTTAATTTATGCTGCATCTGGATTGTCTGAGTTATTGTTATCGCCATTATCAGGGTTATTAGGTTGGTCAGGGTTGTTTGGATTGTCTGGGTTATTAGGTTGATCTGGGTTATTAGGTTGGTCAGGGTTGTTTGGTTGATCTGGATTATTAGGATTATCTGGATTATTTGGTTGATCAGGATTGTTATTATCATCTGCAAAGTGAATATCTTGAATATTTTCTTTTAAGAAGTTACGTACGTTTTCATTAATAAATACTGCGCCGTTAAATTCATTTGGCACGCCACCCCAATGAATTCCGATAACTTCATTTTTGTCGTTAAATACTGGTGATCCAGAGTTACCGCCAGTAGTACTTAAGTCATATTGCATTGCTTCGCCTTTTAAGTAAGTGATTTTCCCTTTACTTTCCCACATAGTCGCAACAGGTTTATCTCCAGGATAACCAGTTACAGTAATTGGTTGGTTAACTTGTGTTTCTGCATTATTGCTCATTGTCGCTGGTTTAACTACTTCACCGATATGTTGGTTCTTGTCATTAGGAGAGAATTTAACAATAGCTAAATCACCTTCACCAGTATATTTAGTTATTTGTTCAGCTCTGAAACCACCATTTGGATAATTATCTTGGCTTTTTGCAGAAGGGAATGCTGTTAAAGCTTGAGGGTTACCATGCGTAGCATCTACAACGTGTTTATTTGTTAAAAGTGTATCTTTACCTACTACTACACCTGAGGCAATAAATGTTCCAGTAGGTGCTTCAACTTGAATAAAAGTAACAGGTGCATAATGTCCATTAGTCGTATCTTCAATTTGATGACGATCATTATTTGGTAAGATAACATTTGCATGTTCGCGTTGTTCAATTGGTTTCAAATTATTACCTTTTTGAATCTTAGGTGATTGTTGCTTATTTGATTGTGTCTGTTTTGCATGAGAATCTAGGGAATTAGAAGCTAACGCATTTGCTGATGGGGAATTAACAAGAGTCACTGTTGTCAAAGTTGCAACTAATAAAGAACTAACTTTCAAAAATTTACCTTTCATTTAAAAACCTCCAAAAAATTTATTTACAAGATAAATATAACACTAAAATTTTTTAAGTCAATAAGAATATATAAAAAAATTAAAAAGTTTTTGTAAAGATTAGTGTTTACAAAAACTTTAAGGAAATTATAATTGAATTGTATTACGCTTTATCTGATTGAGTGAAATTAGTAGGTTCATTAATTGTTTGCATTTTACCAATCAAAAAAATATGAATGGAGTTGTGTAAAAATCAAAGCAATAGGGGAATATAGATACGAAGATTTGAAATACTTTAAATATTATAAATTGAAATGGGAGATGTGATTTTGTGTTGAGGTTTACCCCATAAAGTCAAATTTATAGTCCAACTTTTGAGGGCACATTATTTTTAAAGTCTTAATAAAGTCTATAATAAGTGGAAAATATACAACTGATAATAAACAGTAGATGTAAAAGTAAAAAAATTGAAAGGTATAAATAAATTGGCAAAAGAAAACTGAACGTAACATTTTGATATTCAAAACATAACGTCCAGTTCCTATAATTAATTTATTTAGTATTCAAAAATTGTGCGAGTCTATTCATACCTTCTCTTAAAACATCCATATCATAAGCATAAGAAATTCTTACAAATCCTTTACCAGCTTCGGTAAATGCAGAACCAGGAACAATAGCTAAATGTGCACTTTCTAATAAATCAACACAGAATTTGAAATCATCATCTGTTAAATGTTTAATGCTTGGAAAAATATAAAAAGCACCTTCAGGTTGAGCGGTAATCTCAAAACCTAATTTAGTTAATTCAGATACTAAGTAATTTCTACGTTCAATGTAAGCTTCGTTCATGTATTTAGGTGATTCTATTCCTTCCTTAAGTGCAGCTATACAGGCCATTTGAGCAGGTACATTTGCGCAAATGCAATTATATGCATGCATAAATGTTAATTTTTCTATTATATATTCTGGACCTAATAAAAAGCCAATGCGTATGCCTGTGGCTGAATGAGACTTACTTAGGCCTCCAATTAGCAACAATTGGTCACGAATATCTTCAAATTCGGCAAATGATACATGCTTTCCACTAAATGTATTTTCCGCATAAATTTCATCGCTAATAATAAATATTGGATATTGCTTTAATACATTTACTAGTTCTTCTACTTCATTTCGTTTCAATACAACACCAGTTGGATTTGTAGGATAGTTTAATAGAATGGCTTTTGTCTTAGGTGTTATATGTCTTTTTATGGCATCCGGTGTAATTTTGAATTGAGTTGCTGTTGTATCAATATAAATAGGAATTCCACCTAACACTTCAATCAATGGAATATAGCCAGCATAAATTGGACCAGGTATTAGAATTTCATCGCCAGGTTCAATGATTGAACGTAAAGATGTATCTAATGCTTCACTTGCACCGTTCGTAACAATAACTTCTTCCGGATTATAATAAAATTGATAGCGATTTTTGAAGTATTGACTGATTGCTTCACGTGTTTCTAACAAACCTTTATTATGTGAATACGTTGTTTTATTATTTTCAATTGCATTTATATAAGCTTGTTTAACCACGTCTGGCATTGCAAAATCAGGTTGGCCAATAGTCAAATTAATACAGTCGTCAAGATCTTTCATACGATTTGAAAATTGGCGAATACTTGGTGCTCTTAAATATTTAGAATTAGAATTTAGAGAAAGTTTCATTTGTGACACCTCAAATATAAATCATATATTGTCTAAAAATTTAGAAATTAATAATATCATAACATACTTTTAAAGCAGAAAAGGGTAAATTACTTTAGCTTTATTTGAAAAAAGAAAAATGTCTAAATACACAGTGGTAACTACTTTTCAAAATGAATGAAGTTGTTACAGTTAATGTATTTAGACATTAGATAATTAAGAATCTTTAAATTGTGATGGTTTTTGTAAATTAATAATTGGATTCGTCCACTTACAAATAAAGTTTGTCGACAAGATATATACAATCATTACAGAAATACTAATCAAATATATATAAGTCATCATAGATATAGGTTTATCAAATGGATACCATTCAAATCCTCTGACAATACCAATAATTAGACCGTGCAATAAATAAATATAAAGCGTACGACTACCAATATATGTGTAAAAATGTTTCTTTTCAGGAATTAAATTTAAAAATGCAGTCATTGCAATTAAAATAATAGCGTATAATATGAGTCTTTTAAATGGACTAAAAATACTTTGTCCTTCATGTTCAAGGGAAGTATATGGTGAACTTCCTAGTAACCAATCGGCATTAATAGGATGAATCACATAAATTACGTAAAACATGATAAACGTAATGATAGATACTGGTATAAGCTTCTTACTTTTGAATATATTTGTTTGCTTTTTAGTGAAAATAAAACCAATATAAAAAATTGGGAAGAACACAATTGTTCGTGAAATGCTTAAGTAACTATCAATGTTTTCCGAAAACCCAGCAGCAATAGAAATTATAATTGAAACAGTTAATACTTTATATGGACTAAATCTTCTTACGATAACTAAAATAACATGGAAGAAAAATAAAGTAATTAAAAACCATAGTGCAAATACTGGATTGAATGGATCGAGTTGTAACTCATCACTTTTACCTGTTAGAAAATAGTATATTGAAAAGAATGCAAAGAATATCATATAAGGTACAAGTAATCGTTTTGCAATTTTTTCTAAATAATAAGGTTTATCAATATTTTTAGCAAAATAACCAGATATAAATAAAAATGTTGGCATATGGAAACTGTAAATAACTAAATATAAAGCAGATAAAAATTTATCTCCACTTGTATAAGGTTGTAACATATGTCCAAATACGACTAATAGTATTAAAATTGCTCTTGCGTTGTCAAAAAAGTAATCTCTCTCTTTTAATGAAGTCATATTTTTTCTCCTTTATGTCAATGAGACTCTTACTAATTTATTATATTTTGTATTAGTTATGCAACAAATTTGTCTATTGTGTCGATTAGTATTGTAAAATTTATAAAAAAAGCATATAATATTATAAATAAAATGTAGTGGAGTAGAACAACATGTATAAACAACTTGAAAAACTTATTACACTGACGAATAACGACTTAAACTTAGTGAATAGACGATTTGGGCAACGTACGGATATTACATCAGAACAGTTAGAACTTCTCCGAATATTATACAACTTCGACCGTTTATCACAGTATGATTTGACAATGAAGATTAGCAGAGAACAATCTATAGTTTCAAGATGGATTAAGAAATTAGTATTAAAAGGGTACATTACGAGTCAACAATCTAGTGAAGATCTTAGATGCAAGGAATTAATCTTAACAAACCAGGCACGAGATTTAATTTCTCAAATAAATAAAGCACGCTGTGAATTGATCGAAGCAAGATGCCAATGTTTATCAGAAGGAGAATTAGATAACTTGAATCAACTTCTTGATAAGTTAAACCAACGACGTATTTCATTGTAATATGACTAAGGCATATACATAATCAAGTAGACAGGGAAAACATTATAAATTGAATAAGTTATTACGAGCGAAAATGGCGGTGATTGTTAAAATTGATGGATGATTAACAATCACCGCCTTTTTTGCTTGTGTATGTACTGTATGAGGATGCTATTGTGTTGTTTATTGACATTGGTGCAGACGCTAATGTCGATATTTTTTATGCATCATTTGTAAAAGATATAAATTTTGATTTATTTTAATATGTTTATGAGGATAAAATCTGTTTGCTTGTTGCCTTTGTTTGATTGTCGGCAATTTCACAACCGATTTATGGTCATTTGTGGAGTTAAGTCTTTCTATATTGAAGTATAAAAAAGGATCAAAGGTCATCCGGCCTCTGCTCACATTAGTAAGTGGGGGGGGATGACTTTTGATCCTATATTTGTTGTGGTTTATTTATATTGTGGGATGTCGAAGTATTTGCCGACTTCGCCCATTTTATCGTAATAGCCTTTGATGATTTTAGCGTTGATGTTTGCCCAATCTACGTCTGTAGCATATTGGTGTGTACCTGGATGTGCAGGGTTCCATCTCATTTTGTAAAGTGTATTTTGACCAGCTTTTACATATGAGTTGCCAATGAATTTAGCGCCACCAATGATTGCTTTAGAAACTGTGTCCCAACCAGATTGTTTTGCATATTTGATACCTTCACGTAATGGATCGTTATCATACGCTGCGATACCAAATACGTTATGGAATTTTGTTGCAGTATTTGTTACAACTTTATTGTTAACTACATCTGCACCTTTTGCTAATTGAGAAGTACCATTACCAGTTTCTAATAGAGCATGTGAAATTAGGTAAACTTCATTGATACCGTACATTTGAGCTGCTTTATTGAACGCGGCACCTTGATTTTCTAATACGCCTTTACCTTTTAAGAACTGATTGATTTTATCTACAGAAATATTTTGTGGTTGATCTAAGCGTAAAAATTGATATTTAAGTGCAGGATCTTGAGCTAAACGTTTTGTATCCATAGCATATTTTACATCGTTAAAATTAGCATCTGTCCATTTACCTGGAACACGTTGTACTTGTGGTTTATATTGTAAACCAGCTTGTAATTGTGCAACTTGGTTTAATGTCATACCTGTTTGGTTATATTTAATCAATTCTTTAGCTAAATCAGTTGATTTAATCCATGCTAATTTACCGTTTGCCAATTTACCATAGTACCAAGTTTGTCCATTAATGACTTGTTGTTTAACAACAGCAAATGGTTGTTCGTTGAATGCTTTTAATGAATATTTTGCATTATCAGCATTTGGTGTTACATAATAGTAACCATTACCATTTTTAATTACATATGTGTAATTGTAATCTGTTGCTTCAGAATTTGTAGGTTTAACAGCAGTAGGAGCTGTTAAATCTTTAACATTTACCCAACCAGTACGGTTATTGATTGTACCGTATAAATAAACATCGTTTCCAACTGATACTTGTTTCGCTGCATTAAATGTACCTTGTGCAATATTATTGCTTGGTAAAATGACTTGGTTTTTAGTACCCCAAGGTACCATTGATAAGCCACTATTTGATTTGTTTACAGTGTATTTTTGAGTAGTTTTAACTTCTGTACCTAAGTTTTGCATATTTAAGTCTTTTACATTGAACCAACCTAATGGAATGTTATGACTTGAATTATTTAAAAGTACATATGTTTCATTACCATGCGCACGTTGTTTTGTTACATAGAATGTACGGTCAGCGTATTTAGCGCCACTTTTAGCTGTTTTTTCATAAACAGAAGCACGAATACCTGTGTTGTTCGCTTTAACTTGAGCAATTTTGCTAACAGTTTGAGTTGTTTGCGTTGCTTGTGGTTTAACAACAGCATAAGCTTTTACAGCTGTTTTAGGTTGTGCAACAGCTTTTTTAGGTGCAACTGGTGTAGCTAAGTACGCTTTACTAATCCAACCATTTTTACCATTAACAGAACCGTATAAATAGATTGATTTATCAATTTGCTGTTGTTTAGTAGCTTTAAATGTTTGGTTTCCAGTGCCAGTCACTGAACCTGCTTCTTGTTTATAAGTACCCCAAGGCACTGAGTATAACTTAGTACCAGGTTTAACTGTATATGTTTGCATTACACTTTCAGGTGATTTTGCATTGTTATAAACTACATCGCCTTGCTTAACCCAACCAATTAATGTTGGACTATTATAGTCTTTAACTAAGTAGAATTTATTTCCACCCAATGTAGCTTCTTTTGTGACTGCAAATGTTTTTTGAACTTCTGTTGTTGGTTTACCAGTTTTATCATAAACTGTTGTGAATAAACCATTATTTTTAGAATTTATTTGAGCAACACCATTTAAAGCTGAAACTGTTAATTTATTATTAGTTGTAGGCGTAGTAGGTTTAGGTGTTGGTGCAGGTGTCGGTTTAGCGATATCAGCTAAATAATACTTGCTTACCCAACCAGATTTACCATTAACAGATCCATATAAATAAATTGATTTGTCGATTTGTTGTTGTTTAGTTGCTTTAAACGTTTGGTTGCCAGTTCCAGTAACACTACCAGCAACTTGTTTAGATGTACCCCAAGGTACTGTGTAAAGGTTAGTTGCAGGTTTTATTGTATAAGATTGATTTACACTAACAGGTGTTTTAGCTGTGTTATATACAACATCGCCTTCTTTAACCCAACCGAATTTATTGCCAGTATTATAATCTTGAACTAGGTAGAATTTTTGATTTCCTAAAGTTGCTGTTTTAGATACTGCAAATGTTTTTTGAACTTCACTTGTTGCTTTACCTGTTTTGTCATAAACAGTTGTGTATAAGCCACTGTTTGTTGGTTTAATTTGAGCAACACCATTGTTTGCAGCTACTGTCAATTTACCTGTTGAAGGTGTTGACGGTGTAGATGGCTTAGTTGGTGTAGTAGGGGGTGTTGTTGATTGTGTACCCCAAGGTGCCACTTTGCCCATTTTAATTAAATACTTTTCATTAATTAGGTCATATAATTGATCGTAACTATAATTATGACTTCTTAAGTAACCATGTGGGTCAGCGTGGTCAGTACCACCTAAATATTTACTTACAGCATAGTGTGTCCACACTGTACCTTTTCCATCATATTCTGCACTATCTGGTTTTAAACCGTAGTATTGTAATTGAGTTGCTGCATAATCTGCATAGTTGTTCATTGAACGTGCGAATGAAGCGTAGTCATGCGTATGCACGATTTCAACATTGATGAATCTAGGGTTACCAACAGCGCCTACTCCCCAAGATAAATAATCTGTTGGTGCAGTTTCTACAATACGATTACCATCAACAAATGCATGAACAAATGCATTTTGATAATTGTTTTTCATATAACTGATTTCACCATTAATTGTCGAGTTATCGTTAGCTGTATCGTGGACAACGATACCTTCTGGACGACCAACACCATTACGATAAGCATATTTAGGGAAGTAAGATGTGTAATCTTCTTCGATTTTAGGTGCTTTTAAATTATTTTTACGAATATAATCATTAATTGATGAATTTACCTGAGGTTTATATTTAGGTAAAGACGTCTTTGGTGCTGCAGCAGCTGTTCTTGGTTGTGCAGTAGCACTAAATGTCGTTACTTTAGGTGTTGCTGTTGTAGTTGCTTTTGGCGCTGCTGCTTTATATTGAGTTGTAAGTGCTGCAGGTTTTGCTGCAGATTTAATTAATTCTGGGTTGATTTGAGAATTTGCTGTATTATCATCTTCATCATCCACTAAACTGTAACCAGCACTTGTAACATTCGCATTAGCTTTAGGCGTTGTAGTACTTGTTGATTTAGCAACAGGTTGTACTTTGTTTGTCGTAGTTGATTTAGTTGCAGTAGTGTCACCATTTACTTGTGCAGTATCAACTTTTGTATTTACTTGTGTATTTGTTGTTTTGCTTGCTGCTTTCGGTTGGACAATTGCAGGGTCTTGGTATACTTGTGTGCCTGAGATGTTTTGCGTTGGATTTTTTACCTCAGCTTTTGCTTGTTCTGTTGTTGCTTTAACTTTATTACTATCTAAGACATTTTTATTAGCAGTTTGATCTTGTGTAGTTTCAGCTGCTTGTACTTGATGTGCAGTGACTGCAGAACCAACAAGTGTTAATGCAACCATTGATGGTAGTTTGTAATTGAATTTTTTCGCCATTCTATTTATTACTCCTAACATTTATTAATTTTAATAACATTATAGTACCTGTTTTAAAGACCGGTGCGTATTTAACCAATTTGTAATATACTTTTAATTTACATTTTTCCTTTAAAAACATGAAATAAATTAAGAATCTCAATGGTGACGTGATAGTATAAATAAAATTGATGTCAATTTAAGAATTGGTTTATTACAAATGTTTCTAAAATAGATACAACTTTTTTTAATTAAATGGGGTTAATTTTTTCATCATTTCGACATGTTCAATGCCTTCCTCAAGAAATATATTACCTCGCTTTTTAAAGTTTAAACTTTCATAAAATGGAATAGCATGACATTGTGCATGCATTGTTACATTCTCATAACCTTCATCCTTTGCCAAAGAATCAACAGCCTGCATAAGTTTTCTACCAATACCTGCACCACGATAAGATTTAATTACAGCAACTCGTTCTATTTTTACAACTTTTTCATCAATAGGTCTAATACGTGCTGTAGCAATGGGTTGATTATCTTGGTCATAACCAATTAAATGAATAGAAATTGATTCATAGTCATCTATTTCATTTTCTTCAGGTACACCTTGTTCTTCAACAAACACTTTTTTTCTAATCGCAAAACAGTCTTCTAACATTTGTTGATTAATAACTTTTTTAAACATCTAATACCTCCAAATTTATAACACAAACATTTAAATTAATTTATACATCATACCATATCTAGAAGGGGATGATATTTCTTTTTAAAAACAAATAAAAAAAGCTATAAAAATGATTCAAGTTAATCATCTTTATAGCTAGTAAAAATAATTGATTACATTGCTTCTTTTCTAATGATAGCTGTGTACTGCCAAAAAATTCGCATTTGGGCAATATTCCAGTTATTCATTCCCATAGTAAATCCTGAAGGTCTAAATATATTTACATCTGTAACTTCAAGAGCAGCTGCAACTAAATATTGTAATGGAATACTTAGTGATTTCATTGTTTCAGTAATGCCGTTTTCATCATAAACCCATGAAAATGGTAATTCTGATTCAAAAACATCGACACTATTAAAAATTTCGGGTAATGCTAATATATAACATGCACCATCTACAATAGGGTTCTCAATACTATCTTTATAATAAATTAAGAGTGCTTCATAATTTTCGCGATGCTCATGATTGACGTAAAAAAATTCACTCCTAAAATGAGCCATATCTTGACTATGAATAATTTGTTGTTCTAACACATTAAACATACCATTTATATTAGCGATTTTTTCATATGTTTTTCGACTCATATATGATGCTCCTTTCATAAATAGTTTATGTTCAAGATTAATATCTAATTAATGTTAATTTGTTACGCCATTTTGATTATTTGTAGTCTGTGGTGTTTGTTGCGCATTATTTTGGTTTTGATTTGTATTTTGATCTGTTGCAGTTTGTTGTTGGCTATTAGAGTCACTATTATCGTCAGAAGACTTATCTTTATCTTTATCAGTCGTATCATTTTGTTCTTTTCTCAACAAACTACTATCTAAAGGAGTTAATGGAATTAAAGAACCGTAATGGTTAATAACACGTTGATCTAAGAAATCATTTTTATCATTAATAGGTGATAGTTCTAAATCTTCACGAAGTAAGTTTGCATATTTTTGAATACTTTCAACGCTAGGATGATAGTAGTAAATGCCATTCAACATATCATCTTTACCTTTTAATTGTGCAGTTTTGATTTTAACATCGTTTGTTAAATACATTTTTGCTAAAGCTTTAATTTCAGAGTTCGTTAAATTATGTTTAGCATTTTTACCAACAATTTGAATTACATTATCTAATTTGTCGATAGAATCAACTTCTTGTGCTTTTTGGAATAAAATCTTAATTAATTCCATTTGTCGTTGACCACGTTTTAAATCTGAATCATGGTGTCTCGTTCTAGCAACTGCCAAAGCTTCATCACCATTTAATTTTTGGTAACCTTTTTTAATTTTAATCTTTCCAGTATCATCTGTGTTAGGTTCATTTAAGTCATATGGCACATCATAGTAAATGCCACCAAGCTCGTTTACAGCCTCTACAAATGCTTTCATATTGACTCTTACATAATAATCAACAGGAACATTCATTGTAGCTTCAACAGAATCCATTGAGGCAATTGGGCCACCATATGCATGGGCATGTGTGATTTTGTCATAGTATCCAACTTTTGGAATGTAACTAATTGTATCACGGGGAATACTAAGCATTCTAATTTGATGTTTAGATTGATTAAAAGTAGTTAAAATCATAGCATCTGATCTTGAGTGTTCAGCATCTTGCCCTTTCTTTCTTCTGCCATCATTATCATCGATACCTAAAAATAGAATCGAGATAGGCTGTTCTTCAGGATTTACTTTTTTGTCACGTAAATTGGATTGACGATTAGCATTTTTACTATCTTGAGAAGATTCGAATGCGTCTTGAGACGTTTTAAAAAGTAACGTAGCATAGACTATTGGAACAACAATTAGAACCAATGCTAGAAGGATCAAAAAGTATTTTAAAAATTTATTCATGATTGATGCTCCTATATTAAATTTTTTGTTAAATCATAATCATTATTTTAAAATATAATTAGTTGAACGTTAAAAATACAACATCATTACTAGTACATTATAGCCTTAAATTGTAGTACTTTATAGTAAAAATTACAAATGTTATGACAAAGTTGCTTGTAATTTGAATGTTTTGTTAAAACAAAAAGCATTTTTAAAAATATAATGCGACTTTAGTATGATGTCTAAAAAAATTAAAGGCGTAATATAAATTCAAGTGATTTATACAATGCGATAAGGTATAATTAATTTTGTTGTAATAAGAGCTTAATTGAAAAAATATTACTAAATAGTTTTAAGTGTAAACGACAGTTTTTAATTATAAAGCTTTGATATAACTAAGCTAGTTTATATGGAAACTATTTACAAATAAAAACGAAAACATTGTGAGGCAATTATCAAATGAAATTTAATAAAGTAAAATTAGTTATACATGCGTGTGTACTATTGTTCATCATTATTAGTTTGGCATTAGTTTTCCATCATTGGGAGACTAAAACGAGTTCGCTCGAGCCAATTCATAAAGAAACAAAGTTATCTGATAATGAAAAATATTTGGTAGATCGAGATAAGGATAAAGCTGCACCTTCTAAGTTAAAGACCGTTTACAATAGCAAAGACCCTAAATATAAGAAAATTGATCAGTATTTACAAAGTTCATTGTTCAATGGATCAGTAGCCATTTATGAAAATGGTAAATTGAAGATGAGTAAAGGTTATGGCTATCAAGATTTTGAAAAAGGTATTAAAAACACACCAAATACGATGTTTTTAATAGGTTCTGCTCAAAAATTTTCAACGGGCTTATTGTTAAAACAATTAGAAGAAGAACATAAAATAAACATTAATGATCCTGTTAGTAAATATATTCCTTGGTTCAAAACATCAAAACCAATACCTTTGAAAGATTTGATGTTACATCAAAGTGGATTATACAAATATAAATCTTCTAAAGACTATAAGAACTTAGATCAAGCAGTTAGAGCGATTCAAAAGCGAGGTATTGATCCTAAGAAGTACAAAAAACATATGTACAATGATGGGAATTATTTAGTACTAGCTAAAGTAATAGAGGAAGTTACTGGAAAATCTTATGCAGAAAACTATTATACAAAAATTAGTGACCCATTAAAATTAGAACATTCAGCATTTTACGATGAAAAACCATTCAAACAATACTTAGCTAAAGGTTATTCGTATAACACTACAGGGTTATCATTCTTAAAGCCTAATATATTACAGCAATACTATGGTGCAGGTAATTTATATATGACTCCATCAGATATGGGGAAATTAATTACACAAATACAACAAAATAAACTATTTAATCCTAAAATAACTAATCCATTATTACATGAGTTTGGTACGAAACAATATCCAGATGAATATCGCTATGGTTTTTATGTTAAACCAACATTAAATCGTCTAAATGGTGGATTCTTCGGTCAAGTGTTCACAGTGTATTATAATGATAAATATGTTGTAGTACTTGCTCGAAATGTTAAGGGTAATAATGAAGTTCAAATCAAGCACATATATAATAATATTTTAAAACAAAATAAACCTTACAATACAAAGGGCGTTATAGTTCAATAAAATTATGGAAGGTATAATATGCGAAATGACATTAAGGGAAAGTTAAACCTGAAATGATCATACTGCATATTATATCTTCTTTTTTGATTTGAAAATAAAGAAGGGGATTTTAAATTAATGACTTTCAGATTAAAATGATGCTTTTACAATGTACAATTTTGATTATTTAAATTTGGGTAGCTGTATGAATGGAGAAGAAAGTAGGTTGAGGATAAACATAAAACCTGTAGGTGACCAATTATATTTTTACAAAGATAAAAATCATCTGTAAATGAACATAATAAAAATTTGGAATATATTAGATATTTTTAATGAAAGGCAGTAATTTATTAAATAGAGTAATCTAGAAAGTGCTTTATATCACGTTGACATTTCTACTAAATTGAATAGTAATATAAAAAACCAGCTAACATAGTGTTAGCTGGTTAAACTTTACATTATTTAAATGTTGTTTATAAGTGAGAAGAGTGACCGCCTTGCATAACCCAGTATGTTCCGATTACGAAACATAGTGTAATGACAAGAGCAAAGATAACTTTGAAAGTTTGTAAACGTCCATCTTTACCTTCAGTTAAATGCATGAACATTAATAATTGAAGTCCTGCTTGAACGAATGCAAAGCCAAAGATAATTGTCAACTTCGCATGGAATGTTAATGATGTGTATAGTGTTACGTAAACTGCTAAAAGCGTTAATACGATAGATGCGATAAATCCGACTGTATGTTTCATTATTGTACTCATCCGCTATACACCATCCCTATCATATATACGGCAGTAAAGATGAATACCCAAACAACATCTAAAAAGTGCCAGTATAAACTTACGATAAATAATTTTGGCGCATTGTACTTATCTAATCCGCGTCGTTGGATTTGGATTAATAAACAAATGGCCCAAACGATACCTAACGATACGTGACAACCATGTGTTCCTAATAGGATGAAGAAACTAGACCAGTATGAGCCGATAGTTGGGTTAACGCCCTCTGATGCATAGTGTGCGAATTCGTAAATTTCGAATCCAACAAAGACTAAACCTAAAAGTAACGTGATGATCATCCAGAACATCATTAACTTTTGCTTCTCTTGACGCATGTAGTAGATTGCAATACCACAAGTGTAAGAACTGAATAATAATGCAAACGTCATTATTAAAACAAGAGGCAATTCAAATAACTCAGTAGTCATTTTACCTGCATAATCGCCACCGTGTTGCAAAGTTAATAGTGTTGCAAATAGGGTACCGAATAACGCAAATTCGGCTGTAATGAAAATCCAAAAGCCAAGCTTATTTAATTCGCCTTCATGTGTGCGTGAATCAATAGTGTTTGTATCATGACTCATGACTTACAGCCTCCCTTTCTTTAATACGCGCTTCTCTTAATCGAGCTTCAGTTTCAGCAACTTCAGCAGCAGGAATGTGGTATCCATGATCGACTTGGAAACTGCGATAAATCATAGTACCAAAAATACCGAATAAGCATAATAACGCTGGAATAACAGTTTCGAAAATTAAGAAGAAACCGCCGATAGTCATAAAGATACCGATCCAGAAACCAACTGGTGTATTGTTTGGCATATGAATGTCTTTGTAATTATGGTTGTCTAAGTAATGACGACCATGTTCTTTCATATCAACAAATGTGTCGTAGTCATTCCAATCTGGTGTGATAGCAAAGTTATATTTAGGTGGAATTGCTGAAGCAGTAGTCCATTCTAAAGTACGACCAAGGCCATCCCAGTTATCTCCAGTAGCTTCACGTGGAGATTTGATGTGACTATATACGATACTAACAACTAGGAATAAGAATCCGATTGCCATTAGTAATGCACCGATAGTTGAAATAAAGTTCAATAAGAACCAACCATCTGATGGCATGTAAGTGTATAAACGACGTGGCATACCATCTAATCCAAGAATGAATTGTGGTAAGAAACAAACGTTAAATCCAATCATGAAGAACCAGAAGCACCATTTGTTTAATGTTTCGTTTAATTTGTAACCCATCATCTTAGGATACCAGAAGATTAAACCAGCTAGGCAGGCAAATACAACACCAGTAACCAATGTATAGTGGAAGTGAGCTACTAAGAAATACGTATTGTGATATTGATAGTCAGCTGATGCCATCGCTAACATTACACCAGTAACACCACCTAATAGGAAGTTTGGTATAAATGCTAATGAGAACAGCATTGGTGACTCAAATGTAATACGACCTTTATATAATGTTAATAACCAGTTAAACAATTTCACACCGGTTGGAATACCAATCAGCATTGTTGAAATTGAGAAGAATGAGTTGATTAACGCACCATTACCCATTGTGAAGAAATGGTGAACCCAAACTAAGAAACTAAGGAACGCGATACCGGCAGTTGCCCATACCATACTTTGATGTCCGAATAAACGCTTACGAGCGAATGTCGGAATAATTTCTGAGTAAATACCAAATGCTGGTAGGATAACGATATAAACTTCAGGGTGCCCCCATACCCAGAAGAAGTTAGCCCAAAGCATTGGCATACCGCCATTTGCAACTGTGAAGAATGCAGTGTCAAATATTCTATCAGTTGTCATTAATGCTAACGCTACTGTTAAAGGAGGGAAAGCAAGAATAACAATTAATGTAGTAATAAATGTTGTTACTGTGAACATTGGCATTTGCATAAACTTCATAGTTGGTGTTTTACATCTTAAAATTGTTACAAAGAAGTTGATACCGGTAGCTAGGGTACCAAGCCCTGAAATTTGTATAGCTATTAAGTAATAGTTAACACCTGGACCAGGACTGAATTCACCTGCTAGTGGCGCATAGTTTGTCCAACCAGCTGCTGGTGAACCACCAATAATAAATGACAGGTTGAATAAAATCATACCTGCAAAGAATAGCCAGAAACTTACGTTGTTTAAAACTGGGAATGCAACATCACGTGCTCCAATTTGTAATGGAACTACGATATTCCATAAACCAAAGATAAATGGCATTGCCATGAAGATAATCATGATTACACCATGCGTACTAAAAATTTCGTTATAGTGGTTTGATTCTAAAAACTTGTTATCTGGTACTGTTAATTGCGCACGAATAAGTAACGCATCAATACCACCACGGACGAACATTAATACGGCACAGATTAAATACATAACACCGATTTTCTTATGGTCTACAGACGTGAACCATTCTCTGTAAAGATATTTCCATAATTTAAAGTAAGTAATTACTGCAATTAAACCAATAACTAAGAATGGGGCACCAATTTGTGCCATTGTAATCATCCAGTTACCTTTAACTAGTAATTGATCCCATGGAAAATTCATTAATGTCCACCTCCATGATCATCATTGTCTTGATCTTGCGCATCTTTAGAAATTTTCTTCATTTCTTTCGCATTTTTCGATTCATCTTTCTTGAACTCATTGTTATATGGTTCGTCATTTCCAAGAATCATCAATTTCATACCATGTCGTTTGTAGTTCGCATTTGTAATTTGAGCTTTACGAGCAGGTATTAATGGTTTGTCTGATACATCTTTGTACATATCTTCTTCACTAGTGAAGTTTGGATCTTTCAATTTGAAATTGAAACGTTTATATGCATAGAAGATGTATTCTGGGTCGGCTGCAGGATCTACAAACGCCATATGTGTACCATTAAATTCTAAAGGTTTGTTAGCAGTGCTAGGTAATAATTGTTTATCAAATGTATCTTGATCTAACGTTTTCTTACCTTTAACTTCTTTCACCCATTTGTCGTAGTCTTTTTGACTAACAGCATTTACTTTAAATGTTTGGCGTGAGAATCCTTCACCATTGAAGTTAGAGTTACGACCTCTGAATGTACCAGTTTGAGATGCTTCTAACGTCCAATTCATTGTCATGCCAGTCATGGCATATTTTTGACCACCTAATTGTGGAATCCAGAAACTAGTCATTGTATCCATTGCTTGAAGCTTAAATACAACTGGACGATCTTTAGGGATTGTTAAAGTATTAACAGTCTCTATATGTTCATCTGGATAAGCAAAGAACCATTTGTATCCGGCACTAACTGCGTATACAACCATTGGATCTTTCTCACTCTTCGGTGGTTTTTCGTAATCGTATAATGTTTTAACTGTAGGAATAGCTAAAGCAGCAACGATTAAGATAGGTATTACAAACCATATTGTTTCAATGATGGCATTATGGTGCATCTTACCAGATTCGGCATTCTTATTATAACTATACTTGTAAATAAAAATGGCGAACATGCCAAGTACAACGAAACAAATAACAAGCATGAAGATAATTGAATAAATGATCAAGAACTTCTGGCTACTTGCTACTGGCCCTTTTGCGTTGAAAATTTCTATATTTGAACAACCACTAAGTAAAATTAGTGTGCCAAATAATAGAAGCAAAGACTTAAATTTTGACACTTTTTTGACCTCCTAATACTACAAATGTAGGGCTTAACATTAATTTTAAGTTATTACACAATATTTACAAGGCCTTATGGGAAAAAAATTAATAAAATTGTATCAAAAATGTAGAGAAATCAAGGTATGACGGGGGTTCACACATTTGTTAAAATTATGTGTACATTTTGTGACTAGAAGGATTTTTGAAAAAAAGCTTCATATTTAAGAGGGAATCTGAGAATGAGTGTCATTTAGAGGTTAATTGAAAGAAAATAAAAAAAGTTGAGAATTATCAAATAAGTGTACTTCAATAAGACAATCATGTACTTATTTTTGGATGGTTATTTTTTTAGTAATAACAAAATTGCCCTTCACAAATTTGAAACTGAGCAAAGTGAAAGGGCAATTGTATATAAAAATATATGACCATTTTAAATGGATATATATATTGCAAAACCTACTTAAATGAAATGGTGATAAATTAGTGAGAAAAAAATCATCTTATTTACAACATTATGAATTATAAAAAGTTGAATGATTAAAATAATGTTTTGAAATGGGTGAATGTTTAGCAACTTTAAAAATAAAAAGGTAGCAAATTGAATGATTTGCTACCTTTTATTTATAGAATTATTTAACTTCGATACTTCTTGTGGAAGTCTCAATTGCGCCATCTGAGTCTGTGACATGATATTTAATTTGATACTTACCAGATTTAGTTGTATCAATTTGACCATCAACTTTGATTTTGTCAGTTAAATCTCCATCTTCTTTATCAAATGCACTTATGCCGTTTAGAAGGTTATAATCTTGACCTTTCTTAATAACGATATCATTTGCGCCTTTAATTTGCGGTGTATGGTTCGTAGTTGCTTCTGCACTTAAATTTGGTGTTACTAGCGTAGCAGAAACACCAAGGGCTGATAATGACTGTAATAGTTTATTCATAATGTAACCTCCGAATGATAAGTCATTTCTGAGTTAACTTTACTATACCTTAAATTTTATTATTTACACATCATACTATAGTCCTAATCTTACCGTATAAAGAATGAAATTTAAATATAAATTTATAATTAATGAAGAAATAATTATTGTTTTGAAAATCTGTCACAATTGTAAAAACAATATACAAAGTATAATTTGAAAATAAAGTTAACTTAATTCGAGGTACTGAATAAATATTTCGTAGCCAATTTATTAAACAAATATAACTGCTAACACGTTTGGATTTACTAAATGTTGAATTGCTTTCTTAATATTTATCTTGTAAATATTGTCGCAAATTCACATAGAAAAACGAACGAGAGCATATAAAAATATATGTTTATCTCATTCGTTTTAAAATCAATTTATGCATCAATACCTCTACGCATCTTTTCAGCAAGTAATGTATTATTTAAAACCATTGTAATAGTTAGGGGACCAACTCCACCAGGAACCGGTGTGATGGCACCAGCAATTTCTTTAACTGCTTCGTAATCAACATCGCCTTTTAATTTACCATTTTCATCAGGTGTATTACCTACATCTATAATAACGGCACCTTCTTTAACAACATCTTTTGTAACTAAACCAGGTTTACCCACTGCACTGACAATAACGTCCGCATCTTTTAAATATGAAGCCATATCTTTTGAGCGCGAATGTAAGATAGTAACAGATGCATTTTTTTGAAGTAATAACTTAGAAACTGGTTGTCCAACTATATGACTACGACCAATTACAACAGCATTTTTGCCTTCTAAATCTATATCAGCGTGTTTTAATATTTCCATAATTCCTAAAGGCGTACATGGAACGAAGGTTTGCTCATCGATATATAATTTTCCAATATTTATTGGGTGGAAACCATCAACATCTTTGTCTGGGTTAATTGCTTCTAATACTTTTTGTTCGCTAACCTGTTTTGGTAGTGGTACTTGTACCAAGATTCCACTTACAGAGTCATCATTATTTAATCTATTCAGTTCGTTTAATACTTCTTCTTCAGTAGCTGTTTCTTCTAAATGTACGATTTCTGAAATCATTCCAATTTTTTCAGCGGCTTTCTTTTTTGATCGAACATAACTTTGACTAGCGCCATCGTTACCTACAAGTATAACTGATAATTTAGGTGTAAAACCTTTTTCTTTTAGCGCTTCAACTTGATCTTGCAACCCTTGTCTGTAGTCTTTGGCAATTTGTTTGCCATCTAAAATTTTAGCAACCATAAAAATTTCTCCTCCTAATAAAATATCCTAACTTTGTATTATTATATTTCTAATTTACATAGCAAAAGACGTAAATTCAAACAAAAATTTAAAATAAAGTTCGATTTTTGATTGAAAAAGCAGAAATTGCTTGTTATGCTATATCTATAATATACAACTAAAGTAATTCACAATTCAAACTTTTGAAAGGGTGTACAAAGTGAAAGTAGCAGTCATTATGGGCAGTTCTTCCGACTGGAAAGTTATGCAAGAAAGCTGTAGCATGTTGGATTATTTTGGAATTCCGTACGAAAAACAAGTGGTGTCAGCACATCGTACGCCAAAAATGATGGTAAAATTTGCTTCCGAAGCAAGACAAAAAGGCATTGATATTATAATTGCAGGTGCTGGTGGTGCAGCGCATTTACCAGGAATGGTCGCATCTTTAACAACATTACCAGTCATTGGCGTTCCGATTGAGACTAAAAGTTTAAAAGGTTTAGATTCTTTACTATCAATTGTACAAATGCCAGGAGGTATTCCGGTTGCTACAACGGCAATAGGTAAGGCGGGTGCTAAAAATGCTGGGATACTTGCAGCGAGAATGCTAAGCATTCAAAATGAAAAGTTAGCTAAAAAACTTGATCAGTATGAAGCATCATTAATTCAAAAAGTGGAGGATATGCAAAATGATCTTCAATAAATTAAAATTTGGCGCGACTATTGGAATTATCGGTGGAGGTCAACTTGGCAAGATGATGGCACAATCAGCTCAGAAAATGGGATACAAAGTGATTGTGTTAGATCCGAATGAAGATTGTCCGTGTAGATATGTTGCACATTCATTTATACACGCGAATTATGATGATGAAGAAGCACTTAATCAATTAGGTAACAATTGTGATGTGATTACTTATGAATTCGAAAATATTTCAGCCGAAAAATTAAAATTAATGACTGAAAAATATAATATTCCACAAGGGTACCAAGCCATACAGTTATTACAAGACCGCTTAACTGAAAAAGAAACATTGTTAAATGCAGGTACCCAAGTAGTTCCTTTTGTATCAATTAAACAACCTGATGATATTGATAAAGCAATTGCAACGTTAGGTTATCCATTCATAGTAAAAACAAGATTTGGTGGGTACGATGGCAAAGGTCAAATTTTAGTAGAAAATCAAGCAGGTTTACAAGATGTTTATGCATTAATTGATAAAAATGAATGTGTCGCTGAAAAATATCTTGATATTCAAAAAGAAGTATCTCTTACTGTTACAAGAGGAATCAACAATCAAATTACTTATTTCCCTTTACAAGAAAATGAACATAGAAATCAAATATTATTTAAAACTATTGTTCCAGCGCGTATTGATAAAACCGAAGAAGCGAAAGAACAAGTTGAAAAAATTATAAAAGCAATTCATTTTATTGGCACGTTTACAGTTGAGTTCTTTATAGATAGAAATAATCAACTTTATGTAAATGAAATTGCGCCAAGACCACATAATTCCGGACATTATTCGATTGAAGCATGTGACTATTCACAGTTTGATACACATATTTTAGCAGTTACTGGTCAATCATTACCAAATGAGATTGAATTATTAAAACCAGCAGTAATGATGAACTTGTTAGGAAAAGATTTAAATTTGTTAGAAGAAGAATTTACAAAACACCCAGAATGGCATTTACACGTTTATGGTAAAAATGAACGTAAAGATAATAGAAAGATGGGACATATGACAGTATTAACTAATGATATTAATCAAACTGAAAAAGATATGTACGCTAAATTTGAGGGGAGAAATTAAATCATGACACTTTTATATGAAGGAAAAGCAAAACGTATTTTCTCAACAAATAATAATCATGAATTGAGAGTTGAATATAAAGATGAAGTAACTGCAGGCAATGGTGCGAAAAAAGATACTATGGTTGGTAAAGGGCGATTAAATAATCAAATTACGTCAATCATATTTAAATATTTGCAAGAAAATGGCATTGAAAGCCATTTTATAAAGCAGTTATCCGATACAGAGCAACTCGTAGAATCGGTGAAAATCATTCCTTTAGAAGTGGTTGTTCGTAATATTGCGAGTGGTTCTATTACTAAACGTCTAGGTTTAGAAAATGGACAAATATTTAAAGAGCCGCTTGTAGAATTTTTCTATAAAAATGATGATTTAAATGATCCTTTGATTACTGATGATCATATCAAATTATTAAATATTGTAAATGATGAGGACATTAAAATATTAAAGACGAAAGCATTAGCAATCAATGAAGTGTTGACACAATTAATGAAAGAAATGAATTTAAAATTAGTGGATTTTAAGATTGAGTTTGGAAAAACTGAAACAGGTAAAATTTTATTAGCAGATGAAATATCTCCTGATACATGTCGTATTTGGGATAAAGATACAAATGTAAATTTTGATAAAGATGTATATAGAAATAATACTGGTTCATTAATAGAAACATATCAAATATTTTTAAATAAATTGGAGGATTTAAAATAATGAAAACAATTGAACTACATATCACATTACAGCCACAAGTATTAGATACACAAGGTCAAACACTTAATAGAGCAGTACATGACCTAGGTTATTCGCAAGTAAATGATATTCGTGTAGGAAAAGTATTATATATGACGGTTGATGAGGTAAGTGATGAAAAAGTTCATAATATCATTACTACTCTAAGTGAGAAATTATTTGCTAATACAGTAATCGAAGAGTATAGCTATAAAGTGATTGATGAAAAGGAGAATGCATAAGATGAAGTTTGCAGTTCTTGTTTTTCCGGGTTCCAATTGCGATAGAGATATGTATAATGCTGCTATTAAAAGTGGTGTTGAAGCGGATTATGTAGATTATAGAGAGAAATCATTAAAAGGATATGACGGTGTTCTTATTCCTGGAGGTTTCTCATTTGGAGATTACTTAAGATCTGGAGCGATGGCTAGTGTAGCGCCAATTATTTCTGAAGTTAAACGTTTAGCAGAAGAAGGAAAGCCTGTATTAGGTGTTTGTAATGGGTTTCAGATATTAACAGAGATTGGTTTATTACCTGGTGCTTTACTGCACAACGATTCTCATTTATTTATTAGTAGAAATGAAGAGTTGGAAATTGTAAATAATCAAACATCATTTACAAATCTTTACGAGCAAGGTGAAAAAGTAATATACCCCGTTGCCCATGGAGAAGGACATTATTATTGTACAGATGAAATGTATAAACAATTAATTGATAACAATCAAATTATTCTGAAATATGTGAATAATCCGAATGGTTCTTATGCTGATATTGCTGGAATTATAAATAAAGAAGGAAATGTATGTGGTATGATGCCACATCCTGAAAGAGCATTAGAAAAGTTATTAGGTACTGACAGTGGCGTTAAATTATTTGAAGCAATGGTAAAAAGTTGGAGGGAACAACATGTCTAAATTTATCGAACCAAGTGTAGAGGAAATTAAACTTGAAAAAGTATATCAAGATATGGGATTAAGTGATCAAGAATATGAAAAGGTTTGTGACATTTTAGGCAGACAACCAAATTTTACAGAAACTGGTATTTTTTCTGTAATGTGGAGTGAACATTGTTCTTATAAACATTCTAAACCATTTTTAAAGCAATTTCCTACGACAGGTGAACATGTATTAATGGGACCAGGTGAAGGTGCTGGAGTTGTCGATATTGGTGATAATCAGGCAGTGGTATTTAAAGTCGAATCTCATAATCATCCATCTGCAATCGAACCATATCAAGGTGCGGCTACAGGTGTAGGTGGAATTATTCGTGACATCGTGTCAATCGGTGCGAGACCAATTAACTTATTAAACAGTCTTAGATTTGGAGAATTAGATAATAAGCAGAACCAACGATTACTTAAAGGTGTTGTTAAAGGTATTGGTGGCTATGGTAACTGTATCGGCATACCAACAACAGCTGGTGAAATTGAATTTGATGAACGATACGATGGCAATCCACTAGTTAATGCAATGTGCGTTGGTGTTATAGATCATGACATGATTCAAAAAGGTACAGCAAAAGGTATCGGCAATTCAGTTATCTATGTTGGTTTAAAAACAGGTCGTGATGGTATCCATGGAGCTACTTTTGCTTCTGAAGAATTAACTGAAGAAAGTGAAAGTAAACGTCCATCTGTTCAAATAGGAGACCCATTTGTAGGGAAAAAATTAATGGAAGCTACGCTTGAAGCTATCACTTTTGATGAGTTAGTTGGTATTCAAGATATGGGTGCAGCTGGTTTAACATCATCATCTTCTGAAATGGCCGCAAAAGGTGGCAGTGGATTGCACTTACGATTGGATCAAGTCCCAACTCGTGAACCAGGTATCTCACCATATGAAATGATGTTGTCTGAAACACAAGAACGTATGTTACTAGTTGTTGAAAAAGGAACAGAACAGAAGTTTCTAGATTTATTTGATAAACATGAACTAGATAGTGCTGTAATTGGTGAAGTTACAGATACCAATCGTTTTGTTTTAACATATGAAGATGAAGTTTTTGCTGATATTCCTGTTGAACCTCTTGCTGATGAAGCGCCTGTATATATTTTAGAAGGAGAAGAAAAAGACTACAATACTTCAAAAAATGACTATAGCCAAATCGATGTTAAAGATACATTCTTTAAATTGTTACAACATCCAACACTTGCATCAAAACATTATTTATATGATCAATATGATCAACAAGTTGGTGCAAACACAATTATTAAGCCAGGACTTCAAGCTTCTGTTGTTCGTGTAGAAGGTACTAATAAAGCTATTGCCTCAACAATTGATGGAGAAGCACGATACGTATATAACAATCCATATGAAGGTGGAAAGATGGTTGTAGCAGAAGCATATCGTAATTTAATTGCCGTAGGAGCAACACCATTAGCAATGACAGACTGCTTGAATTATGGTTCCCCTGAAAAGAAAGAAATTTATCAACAACTAATCGATTCAACTAAAGGTATGGCAGAAGCTTGCGACATACTTAAAACACCTGTTGTTTCTGGAAATGTTTCATTATATAACGAAACGAAAGGGACTTCTATTTTCCCAACGCCAGTCGTTGGAATGGTTGGTTTAATTGAAAATGTTGATTATTTAAATGATTTCGAGCCACAGGTTGGTGATAAATTATATTTAATTGGTGATACTAAAGATGACTTTGGTGGTAGCCAACTTGAAAAGTTAATTTTCGGTAAAGTAAATCACGAATTCGAAGCACTTGATTTAAGTTCTGAAGTTGCTAAAGGTGAAGCGATTAAAGCAGCCATTCGTGAAGGTAAACTTTCTCATGTACAAACAGTTGGTAAAGGTGGCTTATTGTTAACGTTAGCCAAAATAAGTGCTCATTACGGAATTGGGCTTAATACTTCTATTGATTTAACAAATGCTCAGTTATTTAGTGAAACACAAGGGCGTTATATTGTATCTGTTAAAGCAGGAGAAACATTAAATATTGATCATGCAGTTGAAATTGGTCGATTAACTGATAGTGATAATTTCAAAGTTACAACGCCATTTACTGAAGTTAGTGAAAATGTTTCAGATATTAAAGAAATATGGGAAGGGGCTATTGCTCAATGTTTAACTACTCAGGATTAAACGAAGAATGTGGCGTATTTGGTATTTGGAATCATCCTGAAGCAGCACAATTAACTTATATGGGACTGCACAGTTTGCAACATCGTGGACAAGAAGGTGCAGGTATTGTTGTTTCTAATCAAGATGAATTAAAAGGTGAACGTGGGCTTGGATTGTTAACCGAAGCAATTAAAGATCATCAAATGGAACAATTAAAAGGATATGAACATGCAATCGGCCATGTTCGTTACGCAACATCAGGTAATAAAGGTATTGAAAATATTCAGCCATTTCTATATCACTTTTACGATATGAGTGTAGGTATTTGTCATAATGGAAATCTTATTAATGCTCAATCGTTACGTCGAAATTTGGAAAAACAAGGTGCCATTTTCCATTCATCTTCAGATACTGAAGTAATCATGCATTTGATTCGTCGTAGTAAGGCACCCACTTTTGAAGAAGCATTGAAAGAAAGTCTCCGCAAAGTCAAAGGTGGTTTTACTTTCGCTATTTTAACGAAAGATGCATTATATGGTGCTGTTGATCCAAATGCCATTAGACCGCTTGTTGTAGGTAAGATGAAAGACAATACGTATATTCTTGCTAGTGAAACATGTGCGATTGATGTATTGGGAGCGGAATATGTCCAAGATATTCATGCTGGTGAATATGTTGTAATTAATGACGATGGTATTACTGTTAAATCTTATACACATCATACGACAACTGCTATTTCTGCCATGGAATACATTTATTTTGCGAGACCAGATTCAACTATTGCTGGCAAAAATGTTCATGCAGTTCGAAAAGCATCAGGTAAAAAGTTAGCTCAAGAAAGTCCTGTTGATGCAGATATGGTAATTGGTGTGCCGAATTCTTCATTATCAGCTGCTAGTGGATATGCAGAAGAAATTGGTTTGCCATATGAAATGGGTCTTGTAAAAAATCAATATGTTGCCAGAACATTTATTCAACCGACTCAAGAATTACGTGAACAAGGTGTAAGAGTGAAATTATCTGCAGTGAAAGATATTGTAGACGGTAAAAATATTATACTTGTTGACGACTCGATTGTAAGAGGAACGACAATTCGTCGCATTGTAAAAATGTTAAAGGATTCCGGTGCAAATAAAGTTCACGTACGTATTGCATCTCCAGAATTTATGTTTCCAAGTTTTTATGGTATCGATGTCTCAACGACAGCTGAATTAATTTCTGCAAGTAAATCACCTGAAGAAATAAAGGATTATATAGGTGCTGATTCTTTATCATATCTAACAGTAAATGGTTTAATCGAATCAATCGGTTTAGATTATGATGCTCCATATAGTGGCTTATGTGTAGAAAGTTTTACTGGTGATTACCCTGCAGGACTGTATGATTATGAAGCGAATTATAAAGCACATTTAAGTGAGAGACAGAAACAATATATTTCTAAAAACAAACACTTTTTTGATAGCGAGGGAAATTTAAATGTCTAAAGCATATGAACAATCTGGTGTAAATATCCATGCTGGTTATGAAGCGGTAGAAAGAATGTCGAGTCATGTTAAACGTACGATGCGTAAAGAAGTTATTGGTGGTTTAGGAGGATTTGGTGCTACTTTTGATTTGTCAGAATTAAATATGACTGCACCAGTATTAGTTTCCGGTACCGACGGTGTTGGTACGAAATTGAAGTTAGCGATAGATAATGGCAAACATGATTCAATCGGTATCGATGCAGTTGCGATGTGTGTCAATGATATTTTAACAACGGGTGCTGAACCATTATACTTTTTAGATTACATTGCTACGAACAAAGTTGTGCCAGAAATAATTGAACAAATAGTAAAAGGAATTAGTGATGCATGTGTAGAAACGAATACCGCATTAATTGGTGGAGAAACTGCTGAAATGGGAGAAATGTATCACGAGGGCGAGTATGATGTAGCAGGATTTGCAGTTGGTGCAGTAGAAAAAGCTGATTATATCGATGGTTCACAAGTGAAAGAAGGGCAAGTAATTATTGGTCTTGCTTCTAGTGGTATTCACTCAAATGGATACAGCTTAGTACGTAAATTAATTCAAAAGTCAGGTATTGATTTATCTACTGAATTTGATAGTAGACCATTTATCGATGTATTTTTGGAACCAACAAGATTATATGTTAGACCTGTACTTGCTTTGAAAAAGCGCATCTCTATTAAAGCAATGAACCATATTACTGGTGGTGGTTTTTATGAAAATATACCACGTGCATTACCTGAAGGATATGCTACACAAATTGATGTAACATCGTTCCCAACACCAAAAATATTTGATTGGTTACAACAACAAGGTGAAATTGAAACAACAGAAATGTATAACATATTCAATATGGGTATCGGTTATACAGTCATTGTAGATGAAAAAGACGCGTCACGTGCTTTGGATATTTTAAAAGAAGAAGGTATCGAAGCATATCAAATTGGTCAAATTGTAAAGAACGAAGATACAGCAATTGAGTTGTTGGGGGTATAACAATGGTTAAGATTGCAATTTTTGCATCAGGTTCAGGAAGTAACTTTGAAAATATCGTTGAACATGTCGAATCAGGCAAATTAGAAAATATCGAAATTACAGCTTTATATACGGATCATCAAGATGCTTTTTGTATAGAAAGAGCAAAGAGACATCAAGTTCCTGTATATGTAAATGAACCAAAACAATTCAGTTCAAAGGCGCATTATGAGCAACATTTAGTAACATTATTAAACAAAGATCATGTGGAGTGGATTATTTTAGCTGGTTATATGCGATTAATTGGTCCAGACTTATTAGCTTCATATGAAGGGAAAATTTTAAATATACATCCATCACTATTGCCGAAATATAAGGGGATTGACGCAATAGGACAAGCTTATCAAAGTGGTGATTTAATCACAGGTTCAACAGTTCATTATGTTGATAGTGGCATGGATACTGGAGAAATTATAGAACAAAGACAATGTGATATTAGACCGGACGAATCGAAAGAACAATTAGAAGAGAAAGTTAAGCGATTGGAATATGAATTATATCCAAGTGTTATAGCTAAAATTGTAAAATAAGGAGTATATTTGTGATGAAGAAAGCTATTTTAAGCGTATCAAATAAAACAGGTATTGTAGAATTTGCTAAAGCGTTAACTCAATTAGATTATGAATTATATTCTACTGGAGGAACGAAACGTATATTAGATGAAGCAAATATACCCGTTCATTCTGTTTCAGAATTAACTCATTTTCCCGAAATCATGGACGGACGTGTGAAGACATTACACCCAGCTGTTCACGGAGGTATTTTAGCGGATAGAAATAAACAACAGCATTTGAATGAAATATCAGAACAACAAATTGATTTAATAGATATGGTTGTTGTTAATTTATATCCTTTCCAAGAAACTGTCGCAAATCCCGACGTAACAACGGATGAAGCAATTGAAAATATAGATATCGGTGGACCAACTATGTTGCGTGCTGCAGCTAAAAATTATAAATATGTGACTACAATTGTGCATCCTTCTGATTATAACGAAGTGTTGGAACGCTTAAAAAATGATTCATTAGATGAAGAATTTAGAAAATCATTAATGATTAAAGTATATGAACATACTGCAGACTATGATGCAGCAATTGTACGTTTCTTTAAAGGGGACAAAGAAACATTAAGATATGGTGAAAACCCTCAACAATCAGCATATTTTGTAAGAACTTCAAATGCAAAGCACACGATTGCAGGCGCTAAACAATTACATGGGAAACAATTAAGTTATAACAATATTAAAGATGCAGATGCGACGTTAGCCTTAGTTAAAAAATTTGATACGCCGGCAGCAGTTGCAGTTAAGCATATGAATCCTTGTGGTGTTGGTATTGGCGATACTATTGAACAAGCTTTTCAACATGCTTACGAAGCGGATAGTCAATCAATTTTTGGTGGGATTGTTGCATTAAACAGAACTGTAACATCAAAATTAGCAGAGCAACTACACAGTATCTTTTTAGAAGTTATTATTGCACCTAAATTTACAGATGAAGCTTTAAATATTTTGACTCAAAAGAAAAATGTAAGATTGTTAGAAATCGATATGACTTTGGATAGTAATGAAGAGGAGTTTGTTTCTGTATCTGGTGGATATTTAGTTCAAGATAAAGATAATTATGTTGTGCCGAAAGAAGAAATGAAAATTGTGACAGATGTTGAGCCAACAGATGAACAATGGGAAGCAATGTTACTTGGATGGAAAGTCGTACCTTCAGTGAAAAGTAATGCGATTATTTTAAGCAATAATAAACAAACTGTTGGTATTGGTGCAGGACAAATGAATCGTGTTGGTGCAGCTAAAATTGCGTTAGAAAGAGCAATTGAAATAAATGATAGTGTTGCATTAGTATCGGATGGATTTTTCCCTATGGTTGACACAGTTGAACTTGCAGCTCAATATGGCATTAAAGCAATTATTCAACCAGGTGGTTCTATTAAAGACCAAGAATCAATTGATATGGCAAATAAACATGGTATTGCAATGGTTATTACAGGCACTCGACACTTTAAACATTAATTTTAAAGGGGCGTAACATTAAATGAATGTATTAGTAATAGGTGCTGGTGGTCGTGAGCATGCACTAGCATATAAACTTAATCAATCAGACCTTGTAAAACAAGTTTTTGTAATTCCTGGTAACGAGGCAATGTCACCTGTTGCTGAAGTACATACTGAAATTGCTGAATCAGATCACCAAGCGATACTTGAATTTGCAAAAAATCAAAATATTGATTGGGTAGTTATAGGTCCAGAACAACCATTGATTGATGGTTTGGCAGATATTTTACGTCAACATGGTTTCAAAGTATTTGGTCCAAACAAACAAGCAGCACAAATTGAGGGGTCAAAATTATTTGCTAAAAAAATAATGGAAAAATATGATATTCCGACAGCAGATTATAAAGAAGTTGATTGTAAAAAAGATGCATTATTATATATTGAAGACTGTGAATTACCAGTTGTCATTAAAAAAGACGGTTTAGCTGCTGGTAAAGGTGTAATCATTGTGGATACAATTGAAGCAGCAAGAAGTGCAATAGAAATCATGTATGGTGAAGCAGAAGAAGGTACGGTAGTATTCGAAACTTTCTTAGAAGGTGAAGAATTTTCATTAATGACCTTTGTCAATGGAAATTTAGCAGTGCCATTTGATTGTATTGCACAAGATCATAAGCGTGCATATGATAACGATGAAGGACCAAATACAGGTGGCATGGGTGCTTATTGTCCAGTTCCACATATAAGTGATGATGTGTTGAAATTGACTAATGAGACAATTGCTCAACCGATTGCTCAAGCAATGTTAAATGAAGGTTATCATTTCTTTGGTGTCTTATATATTGGTGCTATTTTAACAAAGGATGGCCCAAAAGTAATTGAATTTAATGCTCGTTTTGGAGATCCTGAAGCGCAAGTATTATTAAGTCGTATGGAAAGTGACTTAATGCAACATATTATTGATTTAGATGAAGGTAAAGAAATTCAATTTAAATGGAAAAATGAATCAATTGTTGGAGTTATGTTAGCTTCAAAAGGGTATCCAGATGCGTATGAAAAAGGACATGAAGTAAGTGGTTTTGACTTTAATGAAAACTATTTTATTAGTGGATTGCGAAAGCAAGGAGATACATTCGTGACATCGGGTGGTAGAGTCATACTTGCCGTAGGAAAAGGTGACAATGTTGCAGAAGCACAACGAGATGCATATGATAAAGTATCACATATTAAAAGTGACCATTTATTCTATCGTCACGACATCGCGAATAAAGCATTGTAATGTAAATAACACCATATGAATACCGCCACACATTGTATAATGCGTAATGCTACAATGTGTGGCGGTATTTTAATATACAATTTCAAAGAGGGGCCACAACATGTTTGGATGAACAATATAACATGTTTGTGGCCCTTTCTTTGAAGTATTATGGAATAAATGGTTTCTTTTCTATACAAATGAATTTCTAACTTTATATCTATACAATTATGGATAAAATTTAACCGACACGACCTAGACGAACATCATCAATACCCGTAATAGGAAATGTCATTGAACAATAGTATGCCATTGTAATAATGGCAATTAAAACTATGATAAAGACAATGTCTTTATATGAGAAAGGTACATTGTAATAATAAGTCCGAGGACCATCTTTGAATCCTTTCGACTCCATTGCTACCGATAATTGATGTGCCTTTCTTATGTTTTGGCTTAACAAAGGTATGATTAAATGTTTAAACCTATTAAGTCCTCTATAGTTTGATGCATCTATCATTTGATAGCGCATTTTTAAGGATCTGCGTAATTGTATCAAAGAACTTATCATTAAAGGTAACATTCTTATAGCAGCCATAAATGCGTATGCAACTTTCGATTTAACTTTTAAATGTTGCATTAAACTATAAAAAATCATAACAACTTGTGATGTTAATGCAATTAATATTCCGAAGAAAGACATAGCAATCGTTCTTAAAGAGACATGTAAACCACGTATTAAACTTTCTGTCGTAATATGGATAAAACCAAATTTCAATATGGTATGGCTTCCATTTCCGTATAAAATCATGAAAAGGGAAGATAGTAATGCAAAGCCAACACTTATAGCTATAAATATTGCTGTGATTTTAAACTGAGTACCATTAAATAGAAGTAAAAATACTAATAATAAGATGGTGGTATAAAGCATAAAATCAAAATTATGCACAAATATAATGAAGAAAAATAGTAAGATGCCTAGAAAAAGCTTCGTTATAATATTGACATCATCAACGAATGAATGTCTAATTTTCCATTGTTCATACATTAATATCACCATCACAATCTAGCAATTTACCATCCGAAATTTTAAGTCTTTTTGATGGATAGCGTGCAATTATTTCATTATCATGTGTTACCATCACAATACTTTGACCGATTTGAACGCGTTGTTGGAAAAGTTTAATCAATTCGAATGTATTATGACTATCAAGTCCAAATGTGGGTTCATCTAAAAAAATGATATCTGCTTTTGAACTTAATGCTGTAGCAACACTAAGACGTCGCTTTTGACCGATAGATAATTCAAATGGATGTTGGTCTTTGACATCTTCTAAATTCAATAATTTTAAAAGATGCATCGTTTCATTATCACTTTCATTCTTAGAAAGATGATTAAAGTGAATATTAATTTCTTCGTAAACTGAATTTGTAATGAACTGTAATTCAGGATTTTGATAAACAAGATACATATTTTGGGCAGCATGTTTAATTTTAGTTAAACGCTGATTCTGAAAATGCACACTACCTTGATATTTAATTAATTGCATAATTGATTCAAGTAATGTAGTTTTCCCACTACCATTTGCTCCTGTAATCGTAATCCATTCACCTTTATCTATTTTTAAATCTGAAAAAGTAAATAATGTAGATTTGCCTCGAATGATATTTCCTTCGTTAAAGTGTAATAAATTATCTTTTGATGCTGGGAAGGCGATAGGCTTTGGTGCATAGTCCCAAGCATTAGGATGCCAGACACCATACTCAGTTAATAAACTATCGTATTCATTTAGTATTGTATTAGGGTTTGCATCAGCAATAATATTACCGGCATAATCCATTAGAATTACACGATCGACATGTTGCCATATGTGATTCACTTTATGTTCAACTATGACAACTGTTTGATCTTCCCATAATTCAATTAACTTGGACCACAAGTCTTTTGTTGCTTGAACATCTAGCATTGCAGTTGGTTCATCTAAAAATAATGTTTTTGATTGCTGAAGAATTGTTTCAACAATTGCAAGCTTTTGCTTCATTCCACCGCTTAAATCTTTAACGTATGTTGCAGATGTAACATTCAAGTTAACCATATTTAAAGCATCAATAATTAACTGATCCATATCTTGACGCGGTACTTGTCTATTTTCTAAAACGAAAGCTAGTTCTTCGTAAACTTTTGGCATACAAAATTGACTATCTGGATCTTGGAAAATTACGCCACTTAAGGGATCGATAATTAATTCATCATATTTCATAGGTAGTTCGATTAAATTAGGAACAATACCACTCAATACATTGAGAAGGGTGCTTTTACCACATCCAGAAGGTCCTAATAAAAGTACTTTTTCTTTATCCTGAATGGTGATGTTTAGATGATCGAAAATCTTTCGCTGACCATTCGGATATTTTAGTCGTAAATCACTAACCTTTAACACTTTGCATGCTCCTTTTATAAGTTGTCGTAGTCTTCTTTAGAAGCAGGTCTAAATAATCTTGTAACTCCTGTCTTATCTAATGCTTTTACTAAAAGATAAGAGAATACACCCGCGACAACTGCGCCACTAATTAGTCTAAATACGATGAATAAAGTTAAATTCCAACCTGCAACTTCATTTAAGTAGCCATAGTAATAATCAATAGGGAAAGCTGCAATTGCAGTACAAAATCCTGCTAACATAGCTACCATAACTGAACGAGATTGGTATTTAAAAATTGCAAAGACAAGTTCACAAGCTAAACCTTGAATAAAAGCGTAAACGATAGTTGGAATATCGAAACGGCCCATAATGATAGTTTCACCTGCACCAGCAGCAAATTCAGCTAAGAGTGCAATACCTGGTTTAGGAATGATTAAATAGCAGACAATTGCTGCCATGAACCAAACCCCATTTGTGAGTTGCTCGAGGTGAAGTCCTGTAGCTTGTACGCCATTGTATACAAACCACCATAAATTGTAAATAACTGCGAATACTACTGAAATAAGTACGGTTACTAGAATTTCAGATAGCTTTAAACCTTTTGACATTTTTACATCCTCCTAATAAAAAAACGCACAACCATCCATAGGAAAGTTGTGCGTTCACAATATATATCATTAAAGCATATGTATAGTAACACTTTCCTACGCTAGTTCAAACTAGATCAGGTTCGAAGGGTTTGAGGGCAAGCCTCATCTCAGTATAAAACACCCCTAGTGTGTGCGATTTATTTAATTATACTGTAAGACGTTTGCAAAATAATGTCAATACCTCTGACGAATTGAATCTAGTTAAATTTATTTTCAAAATAATAATATTTGTTTTGCTAGTATGTTGAAATGTGATGTTTGAAAATAATTGAATATAAGTGTAAATTACGAAAAGTTGGTATTGAGAGTAAGGAAATGCTTGTATTAGGCGCTTGTAATAAAGTAATGAGAAAGAAATAAAACATGTATGATACTTAACTACATAATAGCCTCTTGAAATTTTAAAAATAACGAGAGGTGAGGAGTACAGACGATTGCCATGTTTCATTTCACATAAGCCCCTACAAAAAAGGTTGAAAGGGAAAGAGTAGGAATGCTTTCTAAGCACACATGCAAGCCCCTAACAACTAAAGAATGTTAGGGGCTTTAACTTTAATTTAATGTATCTTGTATATCTTGTTTTGTTTGATTAATATCGTCTGTGTTTTCTTCTTTTTTATCTTTTAATTTTTCTTCTACTTCTTTAGCTTTTTCTGCAGCTTTTTTATTTTTATCTTCATTTGTCATGATTAATTCCTCCCAAAGTTGGATAATGATTTACATATGGTTTTTACCCAGTTATGCTTTTTATAAACTTTTCTAAGTCTATAGCACTATTTATTCATTTATATAAAGACAACAACATTAGATTAATATATAATGATTTTGAGGTGAACATAATGTCTTTTCTTAGGAAACACGCCGAAATTATTTTTAGCTATTTAATCGGTATCGTTTCACTCTTCACTGGTCTCATTATTTTAATCAACTTGCCATTAATTAAACAATTAACAGGTGGCAAAAAAGTTGATACACATGTTCATAACGTGTGGGAATTTCTGAATGCATTTTTCAGCGAAATTGTAAAAGTAATGAGTCGATTTATAGGTAATTTCCCTATAGTTAGTGCAATTGTGATAATTATATTCGGTATTTTAGTTATGTTGATTGGTCATACATTATATAGAACAATTAAGTATGACTATGATATTTCTATCTTTTTCTTAGTTATCGGTATCATGTACTTTATTATTACACTTATATTAATGACTCAAGTATATGGATTCTTTGCAGTGATTTTTATTATTCCATTTACGATTCATATTGGTTATATCGTTTATAAAGATGAATTGAATCAAGAAAATGTTAAAAATCATTACATGTGGATTATCGTAAGTTATGGTATAAGTTATTTAATTACACAAATTGCATTATATGGCAGAATTGATGCTAACGAGATAGAATCAATTGATATATTAAGTGTCAATGCTTTCTTTATTATTATGTGGTTACTTGGTCAAATGGCTATTTGGAATTTCTTATTCTTGCGTCGTGCTTTACCATTAACGAAACAAGAATTAGGAGAAGAAGAGCCAGAATTATCAAGAACGAGTAAAGGAAATGTTACGAATCAAACTAAAATTCACTTGAAACAACTCCAAGATAAGACTACAGAATATGCACGTAAGACAAGAAGAAGTGTCGATTTAGATAAAATTAGAGCTAAAAGAGATAAATTCAAAGCGAAAGTTAATGAAATTATCGATATTCAGGAAGATGATATTCCAAATTGGATGAGAAAACCAAAATGGGTTAAACCTATGTATGTTGAACTATTTTGTGGTGCTGTTATTTTCTTATTTACATTTTTAGAATTTAATAACCGTAATGCATTATTTGTGTCTGGTGATTGGAAGTTGTCTCAAACACAATATGTCATCGAATGGGTTACTTTATTAATTTTGTTATTTATCATCATTGCTTATATCGCTACAACATTAACATTCCATTTGAAAGGTAATTTTTATTATTTACAACTGTTTATGGGAAGTATATTGTTCTTCAAGTTGTTAACTGAATTTATTAATATAATGATTCATGGATTACTTCTTTCAGTTTTCATTACACCAACATTACTTTTAATGTTATTGGCAATTATTATATCTTATTCAATGCAATTACGAGAATGACCATAAATAATGACATGAATTTAAAAGTACTATCTACTAAACAATATGATGTGTACGCTATTAGTTAGAATAAAAACTAACTAAATTCGTTACATTTCAATGATGTTTATAGATAGTGCTTTTTTATTAATTGAAAAGGCGTAATTTTAAAAATAGTAATGATATATTTTACTAACTATAAAATGTTTTTCAAGTGCCTAAATAGCAATCACTTGATTAGATGCTTTTAAGATTGAAGTTATATGCAACATACTCATATCAATTATTCACCTGTATATCATTCGAATTATGAATTTGTTAAAATCAATATTGAGTTTAATAATTAATGACGACGAAATTGAACAATATTAATTGGTCTATAAATATGAAAAACTACAACGAAACATAGAAAGGAAGTTGTCAGATGAAGTTAGCAACTTTAAATAAAGGTAAAGAAACAAAATATTTCAATGGATACCCATTGATAGATGAAGAGGATATATATTCTCATGACCACTTGAAAGAAGGAGACATTTTCCAAATTGTGACAGATAAATCGCAATATGTTGCAACTGCTTATGTTGGAAGACAGCACAAAGGATTAGGTTGGGTTCTTTCATATGATAAGTCTCAGGAGATTGATATTGCATTTTTCACTAAATTATTTAATGACGCAATAGAAGAACGTCAATATTACTTTAATATCGATGGTACGAATGCTTTTAGATTATTTAATGCTGAAGGTGATGGTATTGGTGGATTAACAATTGATTATTATGATGGACATCTTTTAATTCAATGGTATTCCAAAGGCATATATAAATTTAAATATGCAATTCTTGAAGCAGTTAGAAAGGTGTTTAATTATAAATCTATTTATGAAAAAGTAAGATTTAAAGACAGTGAGTATAGTGGTGGATTTGTTGAAGGTGATGCACCAGATTTTCCAATTGTTATCGAAGAAAACTTTACGTTCTATAATGTAGACCTTGAAGATGGTTTAATGACGGGTATCTTTTTAGATCAAAAAGAAGTTCGTAAAAAATTACGAGATCAATATGCTTCAGAACGACATGTACTAAATTTATTTAGTTATACTGGTGCTTTTTCAGTAATTGCAGCAAGTGAAGCAACATCGACTACAAGTGTAGATTTGGCAAATCGGTCTCGAAGTTTAACTGAAGAAAATTTTGGATTAAATGCTATTGATCCTAAATCTCAATATATTTATGTGATGGATACCTTTGATTTCTTTAAATACGCAGCGCGTCATGGACACAGCTATGACACGATTGTAATTGATCCACCTAGCTTCGCACGTAGTAAAAAGCGTACATTTTCAGTGCAAAAAGACTACGACAAATTAATTCATGGTGCTTTAAATATTTTATCTTCTGAAGGGACTTTATTGCTATGTACAAATGCAAGCGTATACCCTTTGAAACAATTTAAAAATACCATTAAAAAAACACTGGAAGACAGCGGTGTGGAATTTGAATTAACTGAGGTCATGGGATTACCAAAAGATTTTAAAACACATCCACATTACAAACCGTCAAAATATCTAAAAGCAGTATTTGTAAATATTAGACATTAAATATTGTAAAAGGGGTATAGTATTTTATTGATAAAAAGAAGGGTGATAATACTATGGGATTTAAAAATAATTTAACATCAAATTTGACTAATAAAATTGGTAATTCAGTTTTTAAAATAGAAAATGTTAATGAAAAGGGCGCTATGCCGTCAACAATTAAAGAGTTAAGAGAAAGACGCGAACGTGCTGAAGCTATTGTAAAAAGAAAGTCTTTAATGTCTTCTACTATGAGTGTTGTGCCAATTCCGGGGCTTGACTTTGGTGTAGATTTAAAACTTATGAAAGACATTATCGAAGATGTGAATAAAATTTATGGTTTAGACCATAAACAAGTTAATAGTCTTGGCGATGATGTTAAAGAACGAATTATGTCTGCGGCAGCAATTCAAGGTAGTCAATTTATTGGAAAGAGAATTTCAAGTGCATTTTTAAAAATAGTGATAAGAGATGTTGCGAAACGTACAGCAGCTAAACAAACAAAATGGTTTCCAATTGTAGGGCAAGCTGTTTCAGCATCAATAAGTTACTACTTTATGAATAAAATTGGAAAAGATCACATACAAAAATGCGAAAATGTTATTAAAAATGTCATGTAGGTGCTATAATAGTTTTGCAATTTGCAAATTTTACTGAAACCGGTTTTAAACGAATTGAATTTAAAGCATGGTTTTGGTAAAGTTAAGGTATAAAACTAAGTTAGTATTGTAATGATATTGAAGATTCTAACTATACGAAGGAGAAATGTAATTATGGAACAAAATTCATATGTAATCATCGACGAGACTGGTATTCACGCTAGACCAGCAACTATGTTAGTACAAACAGCTTCAAAATTTGATTCTGATATTCAATTAGAATATAACGGTAAAAAAGTTAACTTAAAATCAATCATGGGTGTTATGAGCCTTGGTGTTGGTAAAGATGCTGAAATTACAATTTATGCTGACGGTAGTGATGAATCTGACGCCATTCAAGCAATCAGTGACGTCTTATCAAAAGAAGGATTGACTAAATAATCATGTCTAAATTAATTAAAGGTATTGCTGCATCTGATGGTGTTGCAATTGCTAAAGCTTACTTATTAGTTGAGCCAGACTTAACATTCGACAAAAATGAAAAAGTCACTGATGTTGAAGGAGAAGTTGCCAAGTTCAATAGCGCTATCGAAGCTTCTAAAGTTGAGTTAACTAAAATTAGAAATAATGCAGAGGTTCAACTAGGTGCTGATAAAGCCGCAATCTTTGATGCACATTTATTAGTTTTAGATGACCCTGAATTAATTCAACCAATTCAAGATAAGATTAAAAATGAAAATGCTAATGCTGCAACTGCATTAACAGATGTAACAACACAATTTGTAACAATTTTTGAATCAATGGATAATGAATACATGAAAGAGCGTGCAGCAGATATTCGCGACGTTTCTAAACGTGTATTATCACACATTTTAGGTGTGGAATTACCAAATCCGAGCATGATTGATGAAAGCGTTGTTATTGTAGGGAATGACTTGACACCTTCTGATACTGCTCAATTAAATAAAGAATTTGTGCAAGGTTTTGCTACAAATATTGGTGGAAGAACTAGCCACTCTGCAATTATGAGTCGTTCTTTAGAAATTCCAGCAATTGTTGGTACAAAATCAATCACACAAGAAGTTAAACAAGGCGACATGATTATCGTTGATGGATTAAATGGTGATGTTATTATTAATCCAACTGAAGATGAGTTAATCGCTTATCAAGATAAACGTGAACGTTATTTTGCTGACAAAAAAGAGTTACAAAAACTACGTGATGCTGACACTGTTACAGTTGACGGTGTTCATGCTGAACTTGCAGCAAATATTGGTACACCTAATGATTTACCAGGTGTTATTGAAAATGGTGCACAAGGTATTGGCTTATATAGAACTGAGTTCTTATATATGGGTCGTGACCAAATGCCAACAGAAGAAGAACAATTCGAAGCTTATAAAGAAGTATTAGAAGCAATGGACGGAAAACGCGTTGTTGTTCGTACTTTAGATATTGGTGGAGATAAAGAACTTTCTTACTTAAACTTACCAGAAGAGATGAATCCATTCTTGGGTTATAGAGCAATTCGTCTTTGTCTTGCACAACAAGATATTTTCAGACCTCAACTACGAGCATTATTACGTGCATCAGTATACGGTAAATTAAATATCATGTTCCCAATGGTAGCAACAATCAATGAATTTAGAGAAGCTAAAGCTATATTATTAGAAGAAAAAGAAAACCTTAAAAATGAAGGTCATGATGTTTCAGATGATATAGAATTAGGAATTATGGTAGAAATACCAGCAACGGCAGCATTAGCTGATGTCTTTGCTAAAGAAGTTGATTTCTTCAGTATTGGTACAAATGATTTAATTCAATATACACTAGCTGCAGACCGTATGTCAGAGCGTGTATCTTATTTATACCAACCATATAATCCTTCAATTTTACGTTTAGTTAAACAAGTTATCGAAGCGTCACATAAAGAAGGTAAATGGACTGGTATGTGTGGTGAAATGGCTGGCGATGAAACAGCTATTCCATTGTTATTAGGTTTAGGATTAGACGAGTTCTCAATGAGTGCAACATCTATTCTTAAAGCTAGAAGACAAATCAATGGTTTAAGTAAAAATGAAATGACTGAACTTGCAAACCGTGCAGTTGACTGTGCAACGCAAGAAGAAGTGATTGAATTAGTTAACAATTACGCAAAATAAAAAATGCTATCTTAATTAAGATAGTTTCAAAATTAAATCCGAAGCTTTCATACTTTGAATATGAAAACTTCGGATTTTTTGCTTTATATTTTTCTGGTTCTATAATAAATCGGACTGATGGAAAAGTTTTTTACTTTTCATCTGTCCGATTTTTTGATTTTGAATATAAAAAAAGCGCAATTATCTCTATAATTAAAAGTGCCTAAACAAATAACTAAAGGAGATAATGCGCCTATGAATAATGTTATACTAAATACCTTTGATTTTAAAGATAAAAATATTGTTTTTGACGGTAAACTTGAGAAAATTGAGTATAAAGGGAGAAAGTGTTTCTTTTATTACGCAAAACTAATCTATACACCTGAGGTGTGCCCAAACTGCAATTGTAAAAACATTAATGGTAATTTAATCAAAAATGGATCTAAGACTTCTAGAATCACTATGCCTAAAATCTCCGAATATCCAACTTATATCATGTTGCGTAAGCAACGTTTTAAATGTAAAACGTGCGAACGATACTTTACAGCCGAAACACCTGAAGTTGATAAATACTGTTTTATATCAAAAAAAACACGATCAGCTGTACTTAATAAAGCAGCAGAAATTCGTTCTGAAAAATCTATAGCGAAATCCTGCTCTGTGTCAGCTACTACAGTTTCTCGTATCATTGATGAGGCCGCTCAATCGCTTCATCAATCGCCGTATTCTGCACTTCCTGAACATATCATGATGGATGAATTTAAAAGTGTTAAAAATGTTTCTGGGAAAATGAGTTTTATATACGCTGATGCACAAACGCATCATATTATTGATATTGTTGAAGATCGTAGATTAAGTGAGTTGAAAAAGTATTTTTATCGTTTTTCACTTAAAGCTAGAAAACGTGTAAAGACTGTTTCCATTGATATGCATGAAGGCTATATGACATTGATTAAAGAGATGTTTCCGAACGCTAAAATAGTTATCGATCGATTCCATATTGTTCAATTATTAAATCGTGCTTTAAATGGTATTCGAGTCGCTGTTATGAATGAATTAAGAACGACGAATCAACCGTTATATAATAAGTTTAAAAGATATGCGAAATTACTATTAAAACCTGGAGAAGATTTAGAGGCATTTGAATATCGTAAAGTAGCTTTATTTAAGGAATGGAAGACACAAAAGGGTATCGTCAAGTATTTATTAGATCAAGATGATTCGTTAAATGACGCCTACCAATATATCAATCAGCTACGATTCAAACTTAAACATAATGATTATGAAGGCTTTATTCACGAATTAAAACATATGCCATTATCCCAAACGCATTCAGTTGTCCAACGAGCAATTAAGACACTTAACAAACATGTAGACTTTATAAAAAATACATTTGATTATTACAATTTATCAAATGGTCCTTTAGAAGGTATAAATAACAAAATAAAATTAATTAAACGTACATCTTTTGGTTATGGAAGTTACAATCATTTGCGCAATCGAATATTATTATGTTCAAAACTTTACGCTCCAAAAAGTAAAAAGGAAGTTAAGCAATGTTTAGTTGCCTAACTTCCGATATTGAACTCATCAGTCCAATTTGACATAGAGCCATTTTTCTTAAATTAGACTTAAATAGTTGATGTTGATTCAGGCTAAGTAATTTCAGATGTTTGAGAGCGAAGAAAATTTTATCTTAAGGCTGATCTAGATTTTTAAATAAACAAGCTTAAGCTATAAATAGAAGCTTTAATGTTGAATATTTAACACTCTGTTTATTTCTTCTAAATCGACATGATACATTGGTTTACCATCTAATAAAATAAATGGTGTTGAAAATGCATCATAATCCATCATCTCAATTCGGTACTTATTATTGTTGATGTTTTTTTCTTCAAATGCCACTTGATGTTCTGTTAAATAATTTTTTATAAAAGTACAAGGTGGACATTCATTTTGGGTATAAATGATAATATTTGTCATATGAAACGCTCCTTCATTTTTCTAAATTAATATACACAATTATACTTTGAAATACAAATTTGTGAACACATTGTGAACTGACATAAATTATACACAATTTCATAGCGCATAATGTTTCAAATATGCGCGTTATAGCAATTATAATTAAGTTCATTGTGTTGTCATCAAAAAAAGAAAAAGGTGATGTTTTTATATGGATACAGTTGAGATCAGTCGGTTTTTGACAGCCATGACATTAGCAGTTCATATCATTTTTGCAACAATTGGTGTTGGTATGCCTTTAATGTTCGCAATTGCAGAATTTTTAGGTATTCGCAAAAATGATTTACAATATATAGCTATGGCTAAGCGATGGGCTAAAGCATATACAATTACTGTAGCAGTGGGAGTTGTTACAGGTACAATTATAGGACTTCAATTATCATTAATTTGGCCTACATTTATGGAAATGGGTGGTCATGTTATCGCGCTTCCATTATTTATGGAAACATTTGCATTCTTCTTTGAAGCAATATTCTTAAGTATATATTTATATACATGGGATCGTTTTAAAAATAAATGGACACATTTCATAATTAGTATACCGGTAATCATTGGTGGGTCATTCTCAGCGTTCTTTATCACATCAGTGAATTCATTTATGAATACACCGGCAGGATTTGAATTGAAAAACGGGAAAATGGTTAATGTACAGCCATTAGAAGCAATGTTCAATCCATCATTTATTGTGCGCTCTTTTCACGTAATTACAACAGCTGGTATGACAATGGCATTTGTTATTGCATCAATTGCAGCTTTCAAATTATTACGAAATCGTCAGCCAAAGGATACGGGCTACCATAAAAAAGCTTTGAAAATGTCCATGATTGTTGGATTCTTTTCAACATTACTGTCTATGCTGGCAGGAGATTTATCAGCAAAATTCTTGCACAAATTCCAACCTGAAAAATTAGCAGCATATGAATGGCATTTCGATACTTCATCACATGCCAAATTATTACTTTTTGGTGTATTAGATGAGAAGACACATCAAGTCAAAGGTGCCATTGAATTGCCTGGGCTATTAAGTTTTCTTGCAGATAATAGTGTTAAAACAAAAGTACAAGGGTTAAATGATTTCCCTAAAAGTTTACATCCACCTTTAATTGTCCATTATTTCTTTGATTTGATGGTTGCGATGGGGATATTATGTTTTGTCATTTCAGGAATCTATGTGTTAACGCTAATTTTTAAAAAGCTAAGAAAATTCTCAACGCATAAATGGTTGCTTTATGGAATACTTCTAACAGGTCCTGCGTCTATGTTGGCGATTGAGTTTGGATGGTTCTTAACTGAAATGGGTAGACAACCATGGATTGTACGTGGTTACATGCGCGTAGCAGAAGCAGCAACACAAGCAGGCGGTATAACCTTTGTTACAATATTATTTGGCATTTTATATATCATTTTAATGTACACATGCGCTTATGTTTTGATTCGTATGTTTAAAAATAAGCCGGTATTTGAAGACGTTGATCGTTTAGCCAAGAAGCAAGGAGGAGAAGTTGAAAAATGATTTACGCATTTATTGGTATAACTGTTTTATGGTTGTTTTTATTTTGCTATATCATTATTGCTTCTATAGATTTTGGAGCAGGTTTCTTCGCATTGCATTCTAAAATAACAGGTGATGAAAAGAAAATTAATCATTTAATATCACGTTACTTAAATCCAGTATGGGAAGTTACGAATGTATTCTTTGTTTTCTTTTTTGTTGGTTTTGTTGGATTTTTTCCGGAATCAATTAAATATTTAGGTACAGTGTTATTAATTCCAGGATCTATTGCTCTAATCATGATTTCATTAAGAAATAGCTTTTACGCTTTTGAAAATTATGGTCAAGATACTAAATTAACATGGATGATGATGTATGGGTTAAGTGGATTGCTTATTCCAGCTTCCTTATCTACAGCATTAACTATTACTGAAGGTGGCTATATCAATGTAAAAAATAATGTGATTGATTTAGATTGGATTCAGTTATTATTAAGTCCATTTGCATGGTCTGTAGTCTTTTTAGCAATTATTTCAGTATTGTATATTTCATCAGGATTTTTAACATATTATGCGAAAAAAGCTAGCGATGAACCAGCATATCTTTTAACTAGACAGTGGCATATATTTTTAGGGCCACCTATGATTATTATTTGTTTATTTGTATTTTTATCATTAAGAATTCAAAATGCAGAACATTTTTACTCAGCAGTTTTTGAATATTGGTGGATGTTTGCTATAAGTTTTGTATTCTTTGCTTTAGCATCACTTTTAACATATTTGAAAAAACATCATGGTTGGGCATTTGTATTTGTTATTTTACAGATGATGTTCGCATTCTTTGGTTATGGTATAAGTAAGTTGCCATACTTACTATATCCGTTTGTAAAAATTACAGATGCATACGTTAATCCTGAAATGGGTTGGACATTAGTAATTGTCTTTATTTTAGGTTTACTTTTATTACTTCCATCGTTAATATTATTATTAAGGTTATTTGTTTTCGACAAAGAATATGTTGAAGGAAAGAAATCATAAATTGTGATGTAACCCCAACATTCGTTTACTTGCGCTCTTGCAATTAGATTAATTTGTTGGGGTTCTCATTTATATTAGTTCGGATTTAATTTATTTAAAAATTAATGAATAAAATTTGATGGAGGGCGAATATGGGTAAAGAGTATGTTGTCATTGGACTTGGCCGATTTGGCGGTAGTATAGTTCGCGAATTGAATGCATTAGACATGGATGTAATGGCTATTGACTATGATGAAAATAGAGTGAATGAATATAGTGATATTGCTACACACGCTGTGGTTGCTGATACAACTGATGAAGCGGTTATGAAGAGTTTAGGTATTCGTAATTTTGATCATGTCATTGTAGCTATTGGTGAAAATATTCAGTCAAGTACGTTAACGACGTTGATTTTAAAAGAGTTAGGTGTGAAAAAAGTTACAGCAAAAGCACAAAATGATTATCATGCGAAAATATTGAACAAAATTGGTGCTGATACGGTAGTTCATCCTGAACGTGATATGGGTAGACGTATAGCACACAATGTCGCAAGTGCTAGCGTGTTAGATTACCTTGAATTAGCTGATGAACATTCTATTGTTGAATTAAAAGCTACTGAAAAGATGGCAGGGCAATCTATTATAGATTTAGATATACGTGCACAATATGGTATTAATATCATTGCTATCAAAAGAGGAAAAGATTTTATCATATCGCCAAATCCAAATATCAATTTAGAAATTGGTGATATTTTAATTATGATTGGTCATGATAATGATTTAAATCGTTTCGAAAAGAATATTGCAACTAGATAAGAAACGATTACGAGCGTTAAAGACTTAGCTTAAAACGGTTTGAACGAATTTTATTAAATATTGGTGATACAAATATAAGGGATTGATGTTAAATTTTATAATTTTTCATCAATCCCTTTTTTAAAAAACCTACTAACACATGGTATGTTCGATAACATACGATAATTGTGTTAGTAGGTTTATATTTGTTACTTATTTTTTGTTTCTTTTTGTTCGTTAACTTTCATTATAACTGGTAAAATCATAGGTTTTCTAGCTGTCTTTTCATATAGATATGGTTGTAATGTTTCGATAATGGAAGATTTAATTTGATGCCATTGAATATCTTTGTTTTGGTTTAACTTACTAATAACATCAGTTTTAATTTTGCGCTGTGCATCATAAATTAATTGACCAGATTCTCTCATATATACAAAACCTCGTGAAATAATGTCTGGACCTGACAATAATTTATTAGTGTTAAAATCAATACTTACCACAACAATCACAAGACCTTCTTCAGATAACATTTTACGGTCTCTAATTACAACATTGCCAATATCCCCAATACCGCTACCATCAACAAGTACATTTCCAGATGGAATACGTCCAGCCTTACGAGCGGAATCATGTGTTAATGCTAAGACGTCCCCAATATCAAAGATAAAGACATTATCCTCTTCAACGCCACATTCTACACCAGTTTCACCATGCGCTTTTAACATACGATATTCTCCGTGAATCGGTAAGAAGTATTTAGGTTTAATCAAACGTAACATTAACTGTTGATCACCTTGAGAACCGTGACCTGAAGTATGGATATTAGAAATCTTGCTATGAATAACATCAGCACCAGCTTTATATAGTGCATTTATTGTTCTATTAATACTTTTAGTATTGCCTGGAATAGGTGATGAACTAAATACAACTGTATCATCTGGAATGATTTTAATTTGTTTATGTGTACCATTAGCGATTCTTGATAATGCAGCCATTGGCTCACCTTGAGAACCAGTACATAAGATTAACAACTCATGTTTAGGTACAGTATTAATTTTATTTGGTTCAATAAATGTTTCTGGTGGTGCTTTTATATATCCAAGTTCCATACCGATTTTAATATTGTTCTCCATTGAACGACCGAATGTAACAATTTTACGGTTGTTTTTGATTGCTGCTTCAACAGCTTGCTGAACTCGATAAATATTAGATGCAAAAGTAGCAAAAATAATTCTACCTTTACAATTACGGAAGATTTTATCTACGTTTTGACCAACTTCTCGTTCACTTAAAGTAAAATCTGGTACAAGTGAATTTGTAGAGTCAGAAAGTAAACATAATACGCCTTCTTCACCTAATTGAGCCATTTTTGCAATGTTTGCTGGTTTACCAACTGGAGTAAAATCGAATTTAAAGTCACCAGTATGGACAATTTTTCCTTCAGGTGTATCAACTATTACACCATATGTTTCAGGAATACTGTGTGTAGTTAAATAGAATGAAATTGTGAAATGCTTAGATTTGATAACACTGTCTTCATTTATTTCATGTAATTTAGCTGTACGTAATAAGTGATGTTCTTCAAGTTTATTACGTATTAAACCTAATGCTAATGGACCACCGTAAATAGGTATATTAAGTTGTTTTAATAGGAAGGGCACACCGCCTATATGGTCTTCATGACCATGCGTTATAAATAGGCCAACAATTTTATCTTGGTTTTGTTCTAGATAAGTGTAGTCAGGAATAACGTAGTCAATACCTAATAAGTTGTCATCAGGGAATTTAATACCTGCATCGATAATGACGATTTCGTCTTTATACTCTACTGCATAAGTATTTTTACCGATTTCACCTAGACCTCCAAGAGCATATACACCTACTTCATTTGGATGTAATTGTTTCATTATTTAGCAATCTCCACATTGAAGTGTTCTGAATTTTCTTTTTCGTAATCTAAATGTGCGCCCTCTAATTTAGTAATAAATTCAATATTAAAATTACGATCTTTCAAGTAACGACGTACTTGTTCTTCTGTTTGAGCTTCAACATAAAGTGATTGTGTATTCTCACGCACAATTACTTCATCTCTATTATGTTGATAAAAAACTTTAAATACTGCCATGTTAAAAATTCCTCCTAAGAATGTTTGTTTAATTTATTGTTAATCCTAGTAAAAATCGAAATGTAGTATCTACGATAAAATCATTTTAATTGCAAATCATTTTATGAATCTAAAAATTGATTTAACAATTATATTGATTAGAAACTAGGGTCATCTTGTCGTTCATTTTAAAAAATTAGTGAAACATCACTAAAATTTCAGTTAAATCTTATTTTACATGATGAATGATAATAAATAAAGCAGTTTATCTCACTGAAAAGCTAGGATTTTGAATAAAAGTACAGTTGAATTTATAAAAATAAATTTACACATATTGAGATGTTATATAAGAAAGATTTAATGTTTATAATTTAAATAGTTAATTTTTGATGAGGGAAACAGTAAATGTAAGAAAGAATCTTATATGCACATAATCAAAACTAAAACATAGTAGTTTGTTTTAAAAAAGATGTGACATAAATCAAAGAAAAGCTCCCTTCAAAGTTTTCATTTAGTCAATGCCTACTTTGAGGTAGCTTTTCAATAAATATTTAGTGGCTCTTTATGATTTTTGTCCCACTTCCTACAAAAACATATTATTATTTAGACGCCTACAGCATCTGAATGTGGTTGTAATGGATGCTCTTTGTCGATATGATCATAAAACATTACACCATTTAAATGATCTATTTCGTGTTGGAATACGATGGCAGGGTAACCTTTTAATCTTAATTTGATATCATTGCCTTCGATATCTTTCGCTTTAATAGTAATACGATTATGACGATGAACAAGACCTGCAATGTTTTCATCAACACTTAAGCAACCTTCACCAGTAGGTAAATATGCTTCTTGTACACTATGGCTAACAATTTTCGGATTTACAAGCATATAATCATAGGCTTTGCCATTTCCATCATCCGGTATAAGTACAGCAATCATACGTTTAGATATGTTTATTTGTGGAGCTGCTAAACCAACACCTGAACGTAATCCATAACGTTTAGCAATTTCTTCATCTTGACTGTTTACTAAAAATTCTCTCATTGCGATTAATGTTTCTTTATCTTCATTAGATAATGGCAATTCTAATTCGGCAGCTTTTTGACGTAATGTTGGATGTCCGTCTCTAATAATGTCTTTCATTGTTAACATATATTACACCTTCCTTAATTGTTGTTTTAATTTTTTAGTTGAATGACAGTAAGAAGGTTGTTAAGATACTCATACATTTCATTTAATATTATGAAAATGAACCTAATACCGTCAAAATTTATTTTGGGTAGTAATTTAAATTTATAATGTGTTAAGAATTGCATTTAAAATTGTCCAAGTGAGCTTGGTATTGCAATTTAATGTAGCGTTTCATTTATCTTCTTAACTTTAAAAATTATATTATAAATTACGCAACTGTCAACAAATATACTTAAGAGGAGTATTAGGATATAAGTTGTTTAAAAATTGATTTCCGATAAGATTTTATTTATCATTTATTTATACAGCAAGTGGAGGTACAAGTAATGAAATTTGGAAAAACAGTCGCAGTAGTATTAGCATCAAGTGTCTTACTTGCCGGATGTACTACGGATAAAAAAGAAATCAAGGCGTATATAGAACAAATGGATAAAATTAAGAAAGATGAAGAACCAATTAAATCAGTTGGTAAAAAGATTGCTGAATTAGATGAGAAAAAGAATAAACTAACTTCTAATGCAAATAGTCAAGATGCATCAGTCCGAGAAAAAGCAGTCAAAGATTTAATTAAAAATGCAGATGAACGACTCAAGGAATTTAAAAAAGAAGAGGATGCAATTAAAAAATCGGAACAAGACTATAAAAAAGCAGGGAGTCATATCGATACCATTGGTAATGATGTAAAACGAAAAGAAGTAGAGCAGCTTAATGATGCGTTAAAAGAAAAATATAAGATGCATGTTAAATATACAGAAACATATAAAACAGCTGTTAATTCAGAAAAAACTTTGTTTGAATATTTAAGACAAAGTGATGCTACACAACAAGGTGTTAGAGAAAAAGAAAAAACAATCGGACAAAACTATAAGAAATTAAAAGAAGTAACAGATAAATATTCAAAAGTACAAAATAAGGTTGCAAGAGAAAAACAAGATGTAGATCAGTTCGTATAAAATAATGATACAGGTAACAAGAAACAACTAATACAGTTTCTATTATCTGTATCTTTTTTATTAAAACAGAACTTTTTCAAATGGTTTAACAGTCCCATTTATTTATGGTACAATTAATTAGGATAAAATGAATTTCTATACAATTATGGGAAAGGTATGGTGAATTGAATGGCTCCTAAGTTACAAGCCCAATTCGATGCAGTAAAAGTTTTAAATGATACTCAATCGAAATTTGAAATGGTTCAAATTTTGGATGAGAATGGTAACGTCGTAAATGAAGACTTAGTACCTGATCTTACGGATGAACAATTAGTAGAATTAATGGAAAGAATGGTATGGACTCGTATCCTTGATCAACGTTCAATCTCATTAAACAGACAAGGACGTTTAGGTTTCTATGCACCAACTGCTGGTCAAGAAGCATCACAATTAGCGTCTCAATACGCTTTAGAAAAAGAAGATTACATCTTACCTGGATACAGAGATGTTCCTCAAATTATTTGGCATGGTTTACCATTAACAGAAGCTTTCTTATTCTCAAGAGGTCACTTCAAAGGAAATCAATTCCCTGAAGGTGTTAATGCATTAAGCCCACAAATCATTATTGGTGCGCAATATATCCAAGCTGCTGGTGTTGCTTTCGCACTTAAAAAACGTGGTAAAAAAGCAGTTGCAATCACATACACTGGTGACGGTGGTTCATCACAAGGTGATTTCTATGAAGGTATTAACTTTGCATCAGCTTATAAAGCACCTGCAATTTTCGTTATTCAAAATAATAACTATGCAATTTCAACTCCAAGAAGCAAGCAAACTGCTGCTGAGACATTAGCTCAAAAAGCAATTGCTGTAGGTATTCCTGGTATCCAAGTTGATGGTATGGATGCATTAGCTGTATATCAAGCAACTAAAGAAGCTCGTGATCGCGCTGTTGCAGGCGAAGGTCCAACATTAATAGAAACTATGACTTACCGTTATGGTCCACATACAATGGCTGGTGACGATCCAACTCGTTACAGAACTTCAGATGAAGATGCTGAATGGGAGAAAAAAGATCCATTAGTACGTTTCCGTAAATTCCTTGAAAACAAAGGTTTATGGAATGAAGAAAAAGAAAATGAAGTTATTGAACGTGCAAAATCTGATATTAAAGCAGCAATCAAAGAGGCTGATAACACTGAAAAACAAACTGTTACTTCTCTAATGGAAATTATGTATGAAGATATGCCTCAAAACTTAGCAGAACAATATGAAATTTACAAAGAGAAGGAGTCGAAGTAAGCCATGGCACAAATGACAATGGTTCAAGCGATTAATGACGCGCTTAAAACTGAACTTAAAAATGACCAAGATGTATTAATTTTTGGTGAAGACGTTGGTGTTAACGGCGGTGTTTTCCGTGTTACTGAAGGACTACAAAAAGAATTTGGTGAAGATAGAGTATTCGATACACCATTAGCTGAATCTGGAATCGGTGGTTTAGCAATGGGTCTTGCAGTTGAAGGATTCCGTCCAGTTATGGAAGTACAATTCTTAGGTTTCGTATTTGAAGTATTTGATGCAATTGCTGGACAAATTGCTCGTACACGTTTCCGTTCAGGTGGTACTAAAACTGCACCTGTTACAATTCGTAGCCCATTCGGCGGTGGCGTTCACACACCTGAATTACACGCAGATAACTTAGAAGGTATTTTAGCTCAATCTCCTGGTCTTAAAGTTGTAATTCCTTCAGGCCCATATGACGCTAAAGGTTTATTAATTTCTTCTATTAGAAGTAATGATCCAGTAGTATATTTAGAACATATGAAATTATATCGTTCATTCCGTGAAGAAGTACCTGAAGAAGAATATACAATTGACATTGGTAAAGCGAATGTTAAAAAAGAAGGTAACGACATTTCAATCATCACTTATGGTGCAATGGTTCAAGAATCAATGAAAGCTGCAGAAGAGCTTGAAAAAGATGGTTACTCTGTTGAAGTTATTGACTTACGTACTGTTCAACCACTTGATGTAGATACAATAGTTGCTTCAGTTGAAAAAACTGGACGTGCACTTGTTGTTCAAGAAGCACAACGTCAAGCAGGTGTTGGTGCAGCAGTAGTGGCTGAAATTAGTGAACGTGCAATCCTTTCATTAGAAGCTCCAATCGGAAGAGTTGCAGCGACAGATACTATTTACCCATTCACACAAGCTGAAAATGTTTGGTTACCAAACAAAAACGACATCATCGAAAAAGCAAAAGAAACTTTAGAATTTTAATTAATATAAAAATTAACGAAGTTAGCGTATTTTAGTCTTATTGATTAAAATAAAATGATTAATTTGCGAAATCTAGGAGGGCAAAAACGTGGCATTTGAATTTAGATTACCCGATATCGGGGAAGGTATCCACGAAGGTGAAATTGTAAAATGGTTTGTTAAAGCTGGAGATACTATTGAAGAAGACGATGTTTTAGCAGAAGTACAAAACGACAAATCAGTAGTAGAAATTCCTTCACCAGTTTCTGGTACTGTAGAAGAAGTAGTTGTTGAAGAAGGTACAGTAGCTGTAGTAGGTGATGTAATTGTTAGAATCGATGCACCAGATGCAGAAGATATGCAATTTAAAGGTCATGATGATGATTCATCAGCTAAAGAAGAACCAGCTAAAGAAGAAGCGCCAGCTGAACAAGCACCAGCAGTAACTCAAAGTGAAGAAGTAGATGAAAACAGAACTGTAAAAGCAATGCCATCAGTGCGTAAATACGCTCGTGAAAAAGGTGTTAACATTAAAGCAGTTCCAGGTTCAGGTAAAAATGGTCGTATTACTAAAGAAGATGTTGATGCATACTTAAATGGTGGTGCACCAGCAGCTACTAATGAATCAGCTACTTCAGCTTCAACTGAAGAAGTTGCTGAAACACCAGCAGCAGTATCATTAGAAGGTGACTTCCCAGAAACAACTGAAAAAATCCCAGCTATGCGTAGAGCAATTGCAAAAGCAATGGTTAACTCTAAACATACTGCGCCTCACGTAACATTAATGGATGAAATTGATGTTCAAGCATTATGGGATCACCGTAAGAAATTTAAAGAAATTGCAGCTGAACAAGGTACTAAATTAACATTCTTACCTTATGTTGTTAAAGCACTTGTTTCTGCATTGAAAAAATACCCAGCACTTAACACTTCATTCAATGAAGAAGCTGGTGAAATCGTTCATAAACATTACTGGAATATTGGTATTGCAGCAGACACTGATAGAGGATTATTAGTACCTGTTGTTAAACATGCTGATCGTAAGTCTATTTTCCAAATTTCAGATGAAATTAATGAATTAGCTGTTAAAGCACGTGATGGTAAATTAACAGCCGATGAAATGAAAGGTGCTACATGCACAATCAGTAATATCGGTTCAGCTGGTGGACAATGGTTCACTCCAGTTATCAATCACCCAGAAGTAGCAATCTTAGGAATTGGCCGTATTGCTCAAAAACCAATCGTTAAAGATGGTGAAATTGTTGCTGCACCAGTATTAGCATTATCATTAAGCTTTGACCACAGACAAATCGATGGTGCAACTGGACAAAATGCAATGAATCATATTAAACGTTTATTAAATAATCCAGAATTATTATTAATGGAGGGGTAAAACATGGTAGTTGGAGATTTCCCAATTGAAACAGATACTATAGTAATCGGAGCAGGTCCTGGTGGATACGTTGCAGCAATTCGTGCAGCTCAATTAGGACAAAAAGTAACAATCGTTGAGAAAGGTAATTTAGGTGGTGTATGCTTAAACGTTGGTTGTATTCCTTCTAAAGCATTACTACATGCTTCTCACCGTTTTGTTGAAGCGCAACATTCTGAAAACTTAGGTGTTATTGCTGAGAGCGTTTCATTAAACTTCCAAAAAGTTCAAGAATTCAAGTCATCAGTTGTAAACAAATTAACTGGTGGTGTTGAAGGCTTACTTAAAGGTAACAAAGTAAACATCGTTAAAGGTGAAGCATATTTCGTAGATAACAATAGCTTACGTGTTATGGACGAAAAAAGTGCGCAAACATACAACTTTAAAAATGCAATCATTGCAACAGGTTCAAGACCAATTGAAATTCCTAATTTCAAATTTGGTAAACGTGTTATCGACTCAACAGGTGCTTTAAACTTACAAGAAGTACCAGGAAAATTAGTTGTAGTTGGTGGAGGATACATTGGTTCTGAGTTAGGTACAGCATTTGCTAACTTTGGTTCAGAAGTAACTATCCTTGAAGGTGCTAAAGATATTTTAGGTGGCTTCGAAAAACAAATGACACAACCTGTTAAAAAAGGTATGAAAGAAAAAGGTGTTGAAATCGTTACTGAGGCTATGGCTAAATCAGCTGAAGAAACAGATAACGGTGTTAAAGTTACTTATGAAGCTAAAGGTGAAGAAAAAACAATCGAAGCTGATTATGTATTAGTAACTGTAGGTCGTCGTCCAAATACTGATGAATTAGGTCTTGAAGAATTAGGCATTAAATTTGCAGATCGTGGATTATTAGAAGTTGACAAACAAAGCCGTACTTCTATCAGCAATATCTATGCAATTGGTGATATCGTTCCAGGTTTACCACTTGCTCACAAAGCTAGCTATGAAGCTAAAGTTGCTGCTGAAGCAATTGATGGTCAAGCTGCTGAAGTGGATTATATTGGTATGCCAGCAGTATGCTTTACTGAACCAGAATTAGCTACAGTTGGTTATTCAGAAGCACAAGCTAAAGAAGAAGGTTTAGCAATTAAAGCTTCTAAATTCCCATACGCAGCAAATGGTCGTGCTTTATCATTAGATGACACTAACGGATTTGTTAAACTTATTACACTTAAAGAAGATGATACTTTAATTGGTGCTCAAGTAGTAGGTACTGGTGCATCAGATATTATCTCTGAGTTAGGTTTAGCAATTGAAGCTGGTATGAATGCTGAAGATATCGCATTAACTATCCATGCGCATCCAACATTAGGTGAGATGACTATGGAAGCAGCTGAAAAAGCTATCGGATACCCAATCCATACAATGTAATTTCTGATTTTATAAAGATTCGTTCTTTTAGAGCTGTAGCGCTTGCTACGGCTCTTTTTAATTTGTGACTATTTTATTTAGTATATTAAAACCAAAGTATTATAAAATACTATTTCGATATCAAAATGACATGTTATACTAGCGTTGCTAATAAATGAGTGGAGGTGGTTTTCAATGGAATATGAATATCCAATCGATTTAGACTGGAGCAACGAGGAAATGCTTTCAGTAATAACATTTTTTAATCATGTTGAAAAATATTATGAGTCAGGAGTTAATGCAGGAAAATTTATGCAAGCGTATAAAATATTTAAATCAATAGTCCCTGGCAAAGCGGAAGAGAAGCAAATCTTCAACACATTTGAAAAAAGTAGCGGGTACAATAGCTACAAAGCTTTACAAAATGTTAAAACGCACTCTGAAGATCAATATGTGACAGCAAAATAATAATTTGTTTGAAATGATATATTTTAAACAGATTTTTCGTTAAAATCTATTGCTAATAAAGCTATATTTTGGTACCTTTATCAAGTGTTAAACAAAATGTTTGATAATAGTAAACTTAATATAGCTTTTTTAGGTGGAAAAATAATGAACATAGGTAATAAAATTAAAAATCTTAGAAGAATTAAAAATCTCACGCAAGAAGAACTTGCTGAACGTACAGACTTATCAAAAGGATATATATCACAAATTGAAAGTGAACATGCATCGCCAAGTATGGAAACATTTTTAAACATCATTGAGGTATTAGGAACAACACCCAGTGATTTTTTTAAAGATACTGAAAATGAAAAAGTGTTATATAAGAAGGCAGATCAAGTTATTTATGATGAATATGATGAAGGTTACATATTAAATTGGTTAGTATCTAAATCAAACGAATATGATATGGAGCCATTGATTCTGACGTTAAAGCCTGGCGCTTCATATAAAACTTTTAATCCTTCAGAGTCTGATACATTTATTTATTGCATGTCAGGTCAAATTACACTTAATTTAGGTAAAGAAATATATCAAGCACATGAAGAAGACGTTTTGTATTTTAAAGCACGTGACAATCATCGCTTATCTAATGAATCAAACGTTGAAACACGAATACTTATTGTAGCAACAGCTTCATATTTATAGGGGGATCTTATATGGAACCATTATTATCATTTAAATCAGTTAGTAAAAGCTATGATGATCTTAATATCTTAGACGATATAGATATTGATATTGAATCGGGATACTTTTATACATTATTAGGTCCTTCAGGTTGTGGAAAAACAACAATTTTAAAATTAATAGCAGGGTTTGAGTATCCGGATAGTGGTGAAGTAATTTATCAAAACAAACCAATAGGAAACTTACCGCCAAATAAACGAAAAGTGAATACAGTCTTTCAAGATTATGCATTGTTTCCACATTTAAATGTTTATGATAATATTGCTTTCGGTTTAAAATTAAAAAAATTATCAAAAGCACAAATCGATCAAAAAGTAAAAGAAGCATTAAAGTTAGTTAAACTATCAGGTTATGAGAAACGCAACATTAATGAAATGAGTGGTGGACAAAAGCAACGTGTCGCGATTGCACGTGCTATTGTAAATGAGCCAGAAATTTTATTATTAGATGAATCCTTATCTGCCTTAGATTTAAAATTACGTACTGAAATGCAATATGAATTAAGAGAATTACAATCACGCCTAGGGATTACTTTTATATTCGTAACGCATGATCAAGAAGAAGCTTTGGCACTAAGTGATTATCTATTTGTGTTGAAAGATGGGAAAATTCAACAATTTGGTACACCTACAGATATTTATGATGAGCCTGTCAATCGATTTGTAGCTGATTTTATAGGAGAGTCCAACATAGTTGAAGGGCGCATGGTTAGAGATTATGTTGTGAATATTTATGGGCAAGATTTTGAATGTGTTGATATGGGTATTCCTGCAAACAAAAAAGTAGAAGTCGTTATTCGACCAGAAGATATTTCGTTAATTAAAGCGGAAGAAGGTTTGTTTAAAGCAACAGTTGATTCTATGTTATTTAGAGGAGTGCACTATGAAATATGTTGTATTGACCGTAAAGGATATGAATGGGTAATACAAACGACTAAAAAAGCTGAAGTAGGCAGTGAAGTTGGTCTTTATTTCGACCCTGAAGCAATACACATTATGGTGCCAGGTGAGACTGAAGAAGAATTTGATAAACGTATTGAAAGTTACGAGGAAGTTGACAATGCGTAATACTAATAAATTACTTTTAATTCCATACTTATTATGGATGGTCATATTTATTATTATACCTGTAGTATTACTTGTTTATTTTTCATTTTTAGATATTAATGGACACTTCAGCTTCACTAATTATCAACAAATTTTCACTACTAAATATTTGAAAATGTTTGCATATTCAATTTTATATGCGACTTTGATTACAATTATCACGCTGGTAATTAGTTATCCAGCGACTTATTACATTACTCGCTCAAAATTTCAAAATATCTTGTTAATGATAATGATTATTCCAACATGGATAAATTTATTGTTAAAGACATATGCTTTTATTGGATTATTAAGTCATGATGGTGTAATAAATCAATTTTTTCACTTATTTAATTTACCGTCGTTTAATTTATTATTTACAACAGGTGCTTTTTTAATAGTGGCGAGTTACATTTATATACCATTTATGATTTTACCCATCTTTAATAGTATGAAAGCAATACCAAATAATTTATTACAAGCATCTAGTGATTTAGGAGCTAGTCCTTTTTATACATTTAGAAAAGTGATTATGCCATTGACAAAAGAAGGTGTCATGACTGGTATTCAAGTAACTTTTATTCCATCATTATCTCTATTTATGATTACACGCTTAATTGCAGGTAACAAAGTGATAAATATTGGTACGGCAATAGAAGAACAATTTTTAACAATTCAAAATTATGGAATGGGGTCAACTATAGCGATATTCCTTATTGTATTTATGGCATTCATTTTAATCATTACAAAATCGTCTAATGGGAGAGGGTGAATCATATGAAATGGTATGGAAAGTTATATATAGGAATATTATTAGCAATTTTATACATCCCTATATTCTTCTTAATGTTCTATTCATTTAATTCGGCAGGTAATATGATTCACTTTGAACATTTTACATTAGAACATTATCAATCTTTATTTCAAAATGACCATTTAATGTCTGTCATTTTTAATACGATTGCTGTGGCTCTTATAGCTGCATCTATATCTACAATTATCGGAACTTTTGGTGCAATTGCAATTTATTATTTAAGAAATAAGCAATTTAAAGTGACTCTTTTAACGCTTAATAATGTGTTAATGGTGTCATCAGATGTAGTCATAGGTGCTTCATTTTTAATTATGTTTACAACTATCGGTCATTTCACAGGGCTAGGATTAGGCTTTTGGACAGTACTTACGTCGCACATTGCATTTTGTATTCCAATAGTCGTTATTATCGTATTACCGCAACTTTATGAAATGAATAACAACATGTTAAACGCTGCAAGAGATTTAGGGGCAACTGAGCCACAATTGTTGAGTAATGTCATCATTCCCAATATTTTACCGTCAATCATAGGTGGATTCTTTATGGCTTTAACTTATTCATTAGATGACTTTACTGTAAGCTTCTTCGTAACTGGAAATGGCTTTAGTGTTCTGTCTGTTGAAGTGTATGCGATGGCACGTAAAGGAATTAGTATGGAAATAAATGCAATTTCGACATTATTATTTGCAGTCATTGTATTAGGTATACTTGGATATTATTTAATTCAATATGTGATTAATAAGAAAAAGCTAATGAAACGAGGTGTAAAATAATGAAGAGATTTTTACAACTCATTATAGGTGCTTTAGTTGTTGGCATGATATGCCTTGCTGTAAGTCATTGGTTTAAATCTAAAGAGCAAGTTCACACGAACCAAAAGATTTATGTTTACAATTGGGGCGAATACATTGACCCGGATTTAATTAAAAAGTTTGAGAAAGAAACTGGCATTCAAGTCGTTTATGAAACTTTTGATTCAAATGAAGCAATGGAAGCAAAAATTCGCAATGGTGGAACACATTATGATGTTGCTTTCCCTAGTGAATATACAGTACAAAAACTTAAAAGAGATAACCTATTGTTACCGATTAATCATAAAAAGGTACCTAATATTAAAAATTTAGATCCTGATTATATGAACATGTCATTCGATAAAGGTAATAAGTATTCATTACCTTATTTTTTTGGAACTGTAGGAATACTTTATAATAAGGAAAAATATCCAAATGAAACATTTGATAGTTGGAAATCATTGTATAATCCTAAATTTAAAAATCAAATATTATTAGTTGATGGTGCCAGAGAAATTATGGACATGAGTTTAAATAAACTTGGGTATAATCTTAATGACCGTAATTCTCAACATCTTAAAGAAGCAGAAAGAGATTTAACAAAATTATCACCACAAGTAAGAGGTGTTGTTGGTGATGAAATTACTATGATGCTTCAGCAAAATGAAGGTAACATTGCAGTTGTTTGGAGCGGGGTGGCTGCACCTTTAGTACAAGAAGGAGATAAATACAACTACGTTATTCCCAAAGAAGGTTCTAATCTATGGTTTGATAATATGGTGATTCCTAGAACAGCTCAAAATAAAGAAGGAGCATATAAATTTATGAATTTCTTATTAGATGCTAAAAATAATAAGCAAAATACGGAATTTGTAGGTTATGCAACTCCAAACAAAGCGGCACGTGAATTATTACCTAAAGAAATAAAAGATGATCATCGATTTTATCCAACAAAACAAGAACAAAAACGACTTGAAGTATACAAAGATTTAGGACAAGAAGTTCTAAGTGAATACAACGAAAACTTTTTGAATTTCAAAATGTCATTAAAATAAAAATCATAAATAGTAGTTATTTGCTGTATATTTAGTTATAATAACTGGATAAGTACTATAAGGAGTTGTAACGAATGACTGGAGAACAATTTACTCAAATTAAACGTCCAGTAAGTAGATTAACTGAAAAAGTTCTAGGTTGGCTTAGTTGGGTAATGTTATTAGTGCTTACCATTATTACTATGTTTATAGCACTTGTTTCATTTAGTAATAATACTTCAATTGCTAATCTTGAAAATACATTAAACAACAATGCTTTTATTCAGCAATTATTAGCTGGTAACGGCTATAATACAACACAATTTGTAATTTGGTTACAAAATGGTATATGGGCGATTATCGTTTACTTTATTGTGTGTTTATTAATTTCATTTTTAGCACTTATTTCAATGAATATTAGAATTTTATCAGGCTTTTTATTCTTAATATCAGCTTTTGTAACGATTCCTTTAATCTTACTTATTGTTACATTAATCATACCAATTTTATTCTTTATAATTGCAATGATGATGTTTATAAGAAAAGATAAAGTTGAAATGGTTGGTCCGCAATATTATGAAGGTTATAATGAGCCATATTCTGATTATCGAGAACCAGTTTATGAAAGACCTCAACCAAGTGATGAATACTTTGATGTACCAAAACATGAAAGTGAAGCGGAAAAAGCACATACTGCATATGATCAAGAGAAAGATAAATATAATCAATTTCCTAAACGTGCAGTTGAAAGTGAATATAATACCGTGGAAACAAGTGAGGGCGAACCATCAGTATTATCTCGACAAGCTAAATACAAACAAAAAAGTAGCGAAGAGTTAGGTATTGAAGATGATGGATATTATTCAGAACCTGAAGTTGATCCTAAAGAGCTAAAGGCTCAACAAAAAAGAGAAAAAGCTGAAATTAAAGCTAAAAAGAAAGAAAAACGAAAAGCATATAATCAACGAATGAAAGAACGTAGAAAAAACCAACCTAGTGCAGTTAGTCAACGTCGAATGAATTTTGAAGAGCGACGTCAAATTTACAACAATGATATTACCGAAGAACGCAATTCAAGTGAAGTTAAGGACAATAACAAACATGAATAAATAAATTAAGCCAGATTAGTGTAGAAGATATAGAAATTCTTTCATACTAATCTGGCTTTTTTGAAAACAATGGTACTTAATTATAGTTTGTAATAAAAGCTACAAAAGATGAGTGCAATTAGAACTTGAGTTGAAAATGAATATATCTTAGCTGTTAAATTATTAATGTATTCTCGGTGAAAATTTAAAAAAAGAAAGTGAAAATATGGTAATATACAAGTAAATTAAACTTCGTATATTTAAAATATACATATACCTTAGTTCACCAATTATAAATAGAAAGGATAATAACATGAATAGAAAACCTGAATTAATTATGTCTTGGATTGCAAACAGTATTAGTATTATTTATTTTTTAATCCTAGGTCTATCATATGTTTCATTAAAAAGTGGTGATGCATCACAGAAAGAAGAATTAATAAAGCAGCTGTCGAAAAATGGAGGTAAAGTTTCTTTAGATACGATTACTTCATCAATAGGCGTTTTGGCTATTATTTTATTGATTTCAACTCTTTATGGTATATTTGCAACGATTTGTATAAAAGGGCGTAGAAAATTGGCGATAGCACTTTTCATCTTTGCAGTCATTATTAGTTTCATAGCATTAAATTTATTAGCGATTATTTTATGGATTGTCGTAATATTTATGTTAATTTCAAAAAAAGAACAGACTGAAAAAAGTTATACGGAAAAACGTCATAAAGACGATGAATACATTTATCATTAACTAATATTTTAAAAAGAAAAACCATTAAAATGTAGTTGGTCTAAAAAGACACGACATACATTTTAATGGTTTTTATTATCCTTGTAATTCTTGGAATGTTTGGACGATTAAATATACATTTAAAATACTTAAAATTATGATGAGTGTCCATGAAATAATATTCACCCAAGTTTTATTATAAAATGGACCCATTAAATTTTTATTACTAGTAGCCAATTGTAAAGGTATTAAACAAAATGGCAATGCAATACTTAAGAATACTTGTGAGAAAACTAGTAACTGTTCTATTTTTGCTGCGTTACCATTAAAGATGATTAAACATACAATAACTGGGATGACAGCAAGTGAACGGGTAATTAAACGGCGTAACCAATTTGGTATGTGTAATCTTAAAAATCCTTCCATAACAATTTGTCCTGCTAATGTACCAGTGATGGTTGAATTTTGACCTGATGCTAGTAATGCAACGGCAAATAACGTACTCATAATTGCACCCATTGTCGCACCAAGTAAAGGTTCAGTTTTTAACGCATGATATAAATCATAGAAACCACCTAAATCGTCTGCATTGGAATTGAAAAATAGTGATGCACCTAATACAAGTAATAAACAGTTGACTACAAATGCGATTGATAATTGAATATTTGAATCAATTGTAGCAAATTTAATCGCTTGAGCCTTTTCTTCATTGTTATGTCTTGAGTATGTTCTAGATTGGACAATTGAAGAATGTAAATATAAATTATGTGGCATAATGGTTGCCCCTATAATACCTAAAGCAATATAAAGAATACCATTATTAGTAATAATTTCTTTATGTGGTATAAATCCGTTCAATACTTCATTTAATTGTGGTGAAGAAATATATACTTCAAATATGAAGATGAATAGTACTGTAAAAATTAAAGTACCAACAATAGCTTCAATTTTTCTGAAACCATACTTCATAATAAATAATAGTAAAAACACGTCAAGTACTGTTATTAATGCACCAACAATTAAAGGTATATTAAATAGTAGGTTAAGTGCAATTGCACTACCAATAACTTCTGCAATATCAGTGGCAATGATTGCGAGCTCTGCAATAATCCAAAATATAATTGCAATAGGTCTTGATAAATAATGTCTCGTCATTTGTGCTAAGTCCATACCTGTTGCTATGCCTAATCTTACCGTCATACTTTGAAGTAGCATTGCTGATAAACTTGAAATAAGAATTACGAATAGCAAAGTATAGCCATATTGTGCGCCACCTTGCATAGATGTTATCCAGTTCCCAGGATCCATGTAACCAACTGCTACTAATAAACCAGGTCCGAGAAATGATAAGAATTTTTGTTTATTTGAACTGCGATGATCGAATTTGATAGTATTATTAATTTCATCTAAACTTAATTGTTCTTTTGTTGAATGTTGTTTGTTATTCATTTTGACTCACCTCTACTTCTTATGAAAAATATAATAACCTAATAAAATGTTTAGGTCAACCTAAAATTATTTTAATTTTTTTAAAAGTATGAATTATTATGTTGGCAGGTGAGTTTAGAAAGAAAAAAAGCGCAAAATCAACAATGTGATTAGGCGCTTATTGAATTTGAAATTATAAGTTGATTCAAAACTAATTATGCAGTATAGAATGGTAAAAATTGATCAAATGTTTCTTCGAGAAAAGCTAGAAATGCTTTGTCGCTTTTTAATCGTTTGTCTTGAGGTGTAATTGCTCGAGCAATAAAGAATTCACCTTTTTTAACATTAATGGCTCTTTGAATCGCTTCTTTTAATTCATCATCTGTTAAATCTTTTATAAATGGTTTATCTGGTTTCATATGATCTAAAGAAACACGGTAATCATCAGGTAATTGTTTGATAGCTTTAAAATTACGTTCGAATACTTTTGCACGAGATGCCTTATCTTTTGCTTCATGCATAATACCAAACATAACAAATAATTGGTCTTTGAACATTCCAATTTGGAAATGTGGCAGCATTTTATAACCTCGTTTGTTTGTCGCAAATGCAACCCATGTATCTTTAGGAGGGTTTACACTTCTTCTTGCATGTTTTGCGACATGTGGATAAAATGTTTCTCCAGTTTGACTAGTAAAGAAATCGCTGAAATAATCTCCTAATTGATGAAGTTGTGGTCGTATATATTCGTTTAAAGCTTCCATTCTAGCATCTAAGCCATCAACATCAAATGCCTTAAAATCTTTAGGTGTAAATGTATATTTTGTCATTGGTTACCTCCTGTTACATCGTTAGAAATATTGTAGCATATGTTTAGTTGAATGCGGATTAAGACGCTCGCATTTAATTAAACATTTTTATTTTAATCTTAAAAAGTTATTTTTATAAAATGTTGATGTATAATAGGGGATGTTAGGAGATGATGTTATGGCACTTTACGAATTTGCCCAAGGACTTATTCAAGAGGCAGGAATTAGAATTAAACAATTAATGGAGCAAAATTTGACGATTGAAACAAAGTCAAACCCAAATGACCTAGTTACTAATGTTGATAAGGCTACTGAAGATTATATTTTTGATACGATATTAAAAACGTATCCAGACCATCAAGTTTTAGGTGAAGAAGGGCATGGTCATGACATCGATACATCTCAAGGTACGGTATGGGTTGTAGATCCAATCGATGGTACATTAAATTTTGTACACCAGCAAGAAAATTTCGCAATTTCAATCGGTATTTTTATTGAAGGGGAACCTTATGCTGGTTTTGTATATGATGTAATGGCGGATGTATTATACCATGCAAAAGTTGGAGAAGGCGCATTTCGACGAAATCAGCGTTTGCCGCTTTTAAGAGATTCAAAATTAAAGCAAAGTATAATTGGAATAAATCCAAATTGGTTAACTAAACCAGTATTAGGAGATATTTTTAAAGATATCGTTAATGAATCAAGAAGTGCTAGAGCATACGGTAGTGCTGCTCTTGAAATTGTATCTGTTGCGACAGGGAATTTAGAAGCATACATGACACCAAGATTACAGCCATGGGACTTTGCAGGTGGACTTGTAATATTAAATGAAGTGAAAGGTAAAGCTTCAAATTTATTAGACGATTCGTTAACAATTAGTGGTCCAAATTCAATTTTAGTTGGAAATTGTGGCGTACATCAAGAAATAATGGAAGATTATTTAAATCCTCATCGAGAAACGTTAATCAATTTGCATCAAAAGCGTTTTAATAGAAAACCTAAATAAAAAATAAAACAAGAGTGGCATGTCGTCCTATTAATCTTAGAAAACATGTCACTCTTGTTAGTAGTTGTAAAATAAAACGGCGTTAATATGTGATGACGTGTTATATTTATCTTTCTAAATACTTAAATTGCTCTCACTAAACGCGTGTTGCTATTATTAAAACTTACAACCAATCATTTTCACGATACTTTTTCTTTGTAGTAAATCCAACACCAAAGGTTGCAACGAGTAGTATAAATGTTAAAATCATCATTGGTACATTTGACGCACCAACTGCAAAACTAAATAATACTAAGAAAATAATAGCTAATATAGAAAATACCCAAAAGATATTTTTAGATTTTTTTTGTTTCATCCTATCCCCACCTTTTGCTTATCTTTTCTCAATTATATGATATAATAAAAAAGTTGTAATTAAAAGTGGGATTTTACTTAAGAAAGAAGGAAATTATTTATATGACTAATAAAAGAGAAGATGTCCGCAATATAGCAATTATTGCTCACGTTGACCATGGTAAAACAACGCTCGTAGATGAGTTGTTAAAACAATCTGGTATATTCAGAGAAAACGAACATGTTGATGAACGTGCAATGGACTCTAATGACATCGAGAGAGAACGTGGAATAACAATCCTAGCCAAAAATACGGCTGTTGATTATAAAGGTACACGTATTAATATTTTAGATACACCGGGACATGCTGACTTTGGTGGAGAAGTAGAACGTATTATGAAAATGGTAGATGGTGTTGTTTTAGTAGTAGATGCATATGAAGGTACAATGCCTCAAACACGTTTTGTACTTAAAAAAGCATTAGAACAAAACTTAAAACCAGTTGTTGTTGTTAATAAAATTGATAAACCGTCAGCTCGCCCAGAAGGCGTCGTAGATGAAGTATTAGATTTATTTATCGAATTAGAAGCTAATGATGAACAATTAGAATTCCCTGTAGTATATGCTTCAGCTGTAAATGGTACTGCTAGTTTAGATCCTGAAAAACAAGATGATAATTTACAATCTTTATATGAAACAATTATTGATTATGTACCAGCGCCGATTGACAATAGTGATGAACCATTACAATTCCAAGTTGCATTACTTGATTATAATGACTATGTAGGTCGTATAGGTATTGGTCGTGTATTCAGAGGTAAAATGCGCGTTGGCGATAACGTATCTTTAATTAAATTAGATGGTACAGTTAAAAACTTCCGTGTAACTAAAATCTTTGGTTACTTTGGATTAAAACGTCTTGAAATTGAAGAAGCACAAGCTGGTGACTTAATTGCTGTTTCAGGAATGGAAGATATCAACGTTGGTGAAACTGTAACACCACATGATCATCAAGAAGCATTACCAGTATTACGTATTGACGAACCAACACTTGAAATGACTTTTAAAGTAAATAATTCACCATTTGCTGGACGTGAAGGTGATTTCGTAACAGCCCGTCAAATACAAGAGCGTTTAAATCAGCAATTAGAGACTGATGTTTCATTGAAAGTTTCAAATACTGATTCACCGGATACATGGGTCGTTGCTGGACGTGGGGAATTACATTTATCGATTCTAATCGAAAATATGCGTCGTGAAGGGTATGAATTACAAGTATCTAAACCACAAGTAATTATTAAAGAAATTGATGGTGTAATGTGTGAACCATTTGAACGTGTTCAATGTGAAGTACCTCAAGAAAATTCTGGTGCAGTTATTGAATCATTAGGAGCACGTAAAGGTGAAATGGTCGATATGACTACAACTGATAATGGATTAACACGTTTAATCTTCAATGTACCTGCCCGTGGTATGATTGGTTATACAACTGAGTTTATGTCTATGACTAGAGGTTATGGTATTATCAACCATACATTTGAAGAATTCAGACCACGAATTAAAGCTCAAATCGGTGGTCGACGTAATGGTGCTTTAATTTCTATGGACCAAGGATCTGCAAGTACGTATGCAATATTAGGACTTGAAGATAGAGGAGTTAACTTCATGGAACCTGGTACAGAAGTTTATGAAGGTATGATTGTTGGTGAACATAATCGTGAAAATGACTTAACAGTTAATATCACTAAGACTAAACATCAAACAAACGTGCGTTCGGCAACGAAAGACCAAACTCAAACAATGAATAGACCTCGTATTCTAACTTTAGAAGAAGCATTACAATTTATTAATGACGATGAATTGGTTGAGGTTACACCAGAAAGTATCCGTTTGAGAAAGAAAATTTTAAATAAAAACGTTCGTGAAAAAGAAGCAAAACGTATTAAACAAATGATGCAAGAAAACGAATAATTTAAATATGTTTAAATTAAGATAAATAAAAGAGAAGCTAAGTGAGTAATCTTACTTAGCTTCTTTTTTAATATGATTGAACAATTTAATGTCGGCTATTAATCGAGAGGGTAATGTTGTGCTCTCTGTTTAGGCGTATCTAATCGACTCTTACAATCATCACACATAAATGTACGTATTGGATTATTTTTTAGCCTTTTAGATTCGGTTGTGCGTTCATCTATAAATACCTTTGCGTCACAGATTATACATTGCACTTGTCGCAAATTAAATCACCTCAATATAAGTGACATGGTTTATTTGGTATGAATAACCATCTTCTTGATTATAAATAAAGCTATCTACTCCATTGTCGTCGTATAGACGTTTACCATCTTTAGCGAATTGGAAAAACAAATATGGTAATAAATCCAAAGGTATATCTAAATGATTTTGATCATTTGATAAACGAATTGTAGTTGCGGAGTCTTTCGGTTCAGCATGTTTGAAGAAAGGTGTCATATTAATTACAAATGAACCTTCTAACATAGCACGCTTTTTATATTTAATTTCAGAATTTAACGTAGGTGGATTAGTTTGACCTTCTAAAATAGCACGATTCCATTCATGGTTATCTTCAAAGTCAATCGGCTTTGAACCATCAAAGACACCTTTTTCTAAATCTTCAATGCTGACTTTTCTATCATCAAATATCCAAGTCGTACTATCTAATGTTATAGGAAACTTTACGGCTCCTTTAATTTGTATCATTTTCCCACTCCCTATGATTGTGTATATCAATATTTTAACACAAATTGCCAACGACACATTTTAAATCTACTTGCTTTTTAATATTTAGTAAGATAAACTTTTATTAAGACTTTAGAATTTATATAGAGGGGGAGCGTGTCATGGCGAAACAATCGACAATGAAAAATGCAGCTTTGAAACAATTGACTAATGATGCAGATGAAATCTTACATCTGATTAAAGTCCAACTAGATAATTTAACTTTACCTTCATGCCCATTATATGAAGAAGTACTTGATACTCAAATGTTTGGACTTCAAAAAGAAGTTGATTTTGCAGTGAAATTAGGTTTAGTTGACCGTGAAGACGGCAAACAAATTATGTTACGTCTTGAAAAAGAACTTTCGAAATTACATGAAGCTTATACACTTGTTTAAGGTTAAATATATAAATATACGAATAAAGGCGTAAGACAATCGTTAATTGAATTACGTCGATTTTAAATTTACTCTATCATATTTTATAAGTGGCTGCTGTGTTATCTAATAGATGACATGACAGTCACTTTTATTGAGTTTAGCGATTCACGATATTAATATAAAAACATTCTATAAATTACCTCAAGATACCTGTTAATATTTGTGATTATGACTATGTCATGTATATAATAAGTAACACGGATTTTTAAAATTATAGTGTTTAACAAAATCATTTGAAGTATAAATTGTAGAATTGGATGACTGAATATATGAAGAATTTTAGAAGTATTTTACGGTATATTGGTAGAACGTCTAAGTTTATTGATTATCCGTTATTAGTTACATATATTGTATTAAGTTTAATAGGATTAGTGATGGTATATAGCGCCAGTATGGTACCAGCGACGAAAGGGACATTGACCGGCGGGATTGATGTTCCCGGTACATATTTTTATAATAGACAATTAGCATATGTAATTATGAGTTTTATAATTGTATTTTTCATAGCCTTTTTAATGAATGTAAAGCTATTAAGTAATATTAAAGTCCAAAAAGGGATGATCATAGCAATCGTTTCACTTTTATTACTAACATTAGTTATTGGTAAAGATATTAATGGTTCTAAAAGTTGGATTAACTTAGGTTTTATGAACTTACAAGCATCTGAGTTATTAAAGATTGTAATTATTTTATATGTTCCGTTTATGATTAGCAAAAAAATGCCAAGAGTTTTAAGTCAGCCAAAAATCATTTTAAGTCCTATTGTTTTAGCGTTAGGCTGTACGTTTTTAGTATTTTTACAAAAAGACGTTGGACAAACGTTACTTATATTAATCATTTTATTTGCGATAATATTTTATTCAGGTATTGGTGTAAATAAAGTGTTGAAATTTGGGATACCGGCTGTGTTAGGCTTTTTAGTCGTCTTTGTTATTGCTTTAATGGCAGGTTGGTTACCTAGTTATTTAACAGCTCGATTTAGTACATTAACGGATCCATTCCAGTTTGAATCAGGAACAGGTTACCATATTTCCAATTCATTACTTGCTATTGGCAATGGTGGTATATTTGGTAAAGGTCTAGGAAATAGTGCAATGAAATTAGGTTATTTACCTGAACCACATACCGATTTTATCTTTGCAATCATTTGTGAAGAATTAGGATTAATCGGTGGGTTACTCGTTATCACGCTTGAGTTCTTCATTGTATATCGAGCTTTCCAATTTGCTAACAAAACATCATCTTATTTTTATAAATTAGTATGCGTCGGAATTGCTACTTACTTTGGAAGCCAAACGTTTGTTAACATTGGCGGTATTTCGGCAACAATACCATTAACAGGGGTACCATTACCATTTATAAGTTTTGGTGGTTCATCAATGATTAGTTTGAGTATTGCCATGGGACTCCTTCTAATTGTAGGTAAACAAATTAAAGTTGACCAACAGCGTATAAAGAAACAACAAAAAGTTGATATTAGAAGACGATTTAATTAAAAAATACAAGCCAATATTTAGTATAAGATGACAGACTTCTGTCATTAAGTAATGCTAAATATTGGCTTTTTATATACTCTCTGTCAAATTGGGCTGATGAGTTCAATAACGAAAGTAAGGCAACTAAACATTGCTTAACTTCCTTTTTGTTTCGATATTACACATGATTATCAAATTTTATAAATAAAACAACGTATGATTATAACTAAATTTTATGACTAAAAATCACTAAATGTGGTAGCGAAAATATAATCTTGATGATAAGATAAAGTTATCGCTATTGATAATAAAAGTTGATGTTTTGCGATTTTATTTTAATATATTTAGAATTGCAAAAATCAAAAATTTTTCACAACAAAAATGTGGAAAGCTATTGTTGCAATGTCATTTTTGAAAATACCTTTATAAAATGGGGGTAATCATCGGCGTAAGTATGTTAAATTTTCAAAATTTCAAACATAACTATAGCAAAACAGAACGCTTTAAGATAAAATTTTATTATCTAATTAGTTAGAAAATTCTAATAGTTTGAGGAGTGTATCGCTATTGAAACAAATAAAAAAGTTACTTGTTGCTAACCGTGGAGAAATTGCAATTCGTATATTTAGAGCGGCAGCAGAATTAGACATCAGCACAGTTGCAATTTATTCAAATGAAGACAAAAGTTCATTACATAGATATAAAGCAGATGAATCCTATTTAGTTGGAAGTGACCTAGGTCCTGCTGAAAGTTATTTAAATATTGAGCGTATCATTGATGTAGCAAAACAAGCAAATGTGGATGCGATTCATCCTGGCTATGGATTTTTAAGTGAAAATGAACAATTTGCACGTCGATGTGCTGAAGAAGGTATTAAATTTATTGGTCCGCATTTAGAACATTTAGATATGTTTGGTGATAAAGTTAAAGCGCGTACCACAGCAATTAAAGCTGATTTACCAGTAATACCTGGTACTGATGGACCAATTAAATCATATGAGCTTGCAAAAGCATTTGCCGAAGAGGCTGGGTTCCCATTAATGATTAAAGCTACTAGTGGTGGTGGCGGTAAAGGTATGAGGATTGTTCGTGAAGAAAGTGAATTAGAAGATGCTTTCCATCGTGCAAAATCTGAAGCTGAAAAATCATTTGGTAATAGTGAAGTTTACATAGAAAGATATATTGATAATCCTAAGCATATTGAAGTACAGGTTATTGGGGATGAACATGGTAATATTGTACATCTTTTCGAACGTGATTGTTCTGTACAACGTCGTCACCAAAAGGTTGTTGAGGTTGCACCATCAGTTGGGTTGTCTTCTGATTTACGTCAACGTATTTGTGATGCGGCAATACAATTAATGGAAAATATTAAATATGTCAATGCGGGTACTGTTGAATTCTTAGTATCAGGTGATGAATTCTTCTTTATTGAGGTTAATCCACGTGTACAAGTAGAACATACGATTACCGAAATGGTTACTGGCATCGATATAGTTAAAACGCAAATATTAGTTGCAGCTGGTGCTAATTTGTTTGGAAAAGAAATTAATATGCCACAACAAAAAGATATTACGACATTAGGGTATGCAATTCAATGTCGTATTACAACTGAAGATCCATTAAATGATTTTATGCCTGATACAGGTACTATTATTGCTTATCGTTCAAGTGGTGGCTTTGGTGTTAGACTTGATGCAGGTGATGGGTTCCAAGGTGCAGAAATTTCACCATATTATGACTCATTACTTGTTAAGTTATCTACACATGCCATTTCTTTTAAACAAGCTGAAGAAAAAATGGTGCGATCATTACGTGAAATGAGAATTCGTGGTGTTAAGACAAATATTCCATTCTTAATTAATGTAATGAAAAATAAAAAGTTCACAAGTGGTGACTATACAACTAAATTTATTGAAGAAACACCAGAATTGTTTGAAATACAGCCTTCGTTAGATAGAGGTACTAAAACTTTAGAATATATTGGTAATGTAACAATCAATGGTTTCCCGAATGTTGAAAAGCGTCCTAAACCAGATTATGAGTTAGCATCAATCCCTACAGTTTCTACAAGTAAAATTGCTTCATTTAATGGTACAAAACAATTACTTGATGAAGTAGGGCCAAAAGGTGTTGCTGATTGGGTTAAAAAGCAAGATGACGTTTTATTAACTGATACAACATTCAGAGATGCACACCAATCTTTACTAGCAACACGAGTTAGAACTAAAGACATGATTAACATTGCTTCTAAAACTGCAGAAGTATTTAAAGATGGTTTCTCACTTGAAATGTGGGGTGGCGCAACATTCGATGTTGCATATAACTTCTTGAAAGAAAATCCATGGGAACGACTTGAACGACTACGTAAAGCTATTCCAAATGTTTTATTCCAGATGTTATTACGTGCCTCAAATGCAGTTGGCTATAAAAACTATGCAGATAATGTTATTCATAAATTTGTTCAAGAAAGTGCTAAAGCTGGTATCGACGTGTTCAGAATTTTCGACTCATTAAACTGGGTAGATCAAATGAAAGTTGCTAATGAAGCGGTACAAGAAGCTGGTAAAATTTCAGAAGGTACGATTTGTTATACTGGTGATATTTTAAATCCAGAACGTTCAAATATTTACACATTAGAATATTATGTGAAACTTGCAAAAGAATTAGAACGCGAAGGATTCCATATTTTAGCAATTAAAGATATGGCAGGTTTATTGAAACCGAAAGCAGCCTTTGAGTTGATAGGGGAATTAAAAGCTGCTGTCGATTTGCCAATACATCTTCATACACATGATACTAGTGGTAATGGTTTATTAACATACAAGCAAGCAATCGATGCAGGTGTTGATATTATAGATACAGCAGTTGCTTCAATGAGTGGCTTAACAAGTCAACCAAGTGCCAATTCTTTATATTATGCGCTAAATGGTTTCCCACGTCATTTAAGAACTGATATTGAAGGTATGGAAGCATTAAGCCATTATTGGTCTACGGTAAGAACATATTATTCAGATTTTGAAAGTGATATTAAATCACCAAACACTGAAATTTATCAACATGAAATGCCAGGTGGACAATATTCAAATTTAAGTCAACAAGCTAAAAGTTTAGGTCTTGGCGAAAGATTTGATGAAGTAAAAGACATGTATCGCCGTGTGAACTTCTTATTTGGTGATATTGTTAAAGTAACGCCATCATCTAAAGTAGTTGGTGATATGGCTCTTTACATGGTACAAAATGACCTTGATGAACAATCTGTCATTTCAGAAGGACACAAACTTGATTTCCCAGAATCTGTTGTATCATTCTTTAAAGGTGAAATTGGTCAACCAGTGAATGGTTTTAATAAAGATTTACAGGCTGTTATTTTAAAAGGTCAAGAATCTCTAACTGCACGCCCAGGAGAATATTTAGAACCAGTTGATTTTGAAAAAGTTCGTGAGTTACTTGAAGCAGAGCAACAAGGTCCTGTTACAGAACAAGACATTATTAGCTATGTATTATATCCAAAGGTATATGAACAATATATCCAAACTAGAAATCAATATGGTAATTTATCATTACTTGATACACCAACATTCTTCTTTGGAATGCGAAATGGAGAAACTGTGGAAATCGAAATAGATAAAGGTAAACGATTAATTATTAAACTTGAAACAATTAGTGAGCCAGATGAAAATGGTAATAGAACAATTTATTATGCTATGAATGGACAAGCAAGACGTATTTACATTAAAGATGAAAATGTTCATACGAATGCGAATGTTAAACCGAAAGCAGATAAGAGTAATCCAAGTCATATCGGTGCACAAATGCCAGGTTCAGTAACTGAAGTTAAAGTAAATGTAGGTGAGACTGTTAAGGCAAACCAACCATTGCTTATTACTGAAGCTATGAAAATGGAAACTACGATTCAAGCACCATTTGACGGTGTGATTAAACAAGTTACAGTAAATAATGGTGATACTATTGCAACTGGAGATTTACTAATAGAAATCGAAAAAACAACAGACTAACATATAAGCGAGATTACATTTGAAATGCTGTAATCTCGCTTTATTATTGATATATAAATAGTAGCTGAGGATTTTATCGCTTGAACTAAAATAACCGTAATTCTAATGGTCTATCCACTAAAATTACGGTTATTTTTTATGATTTTTGGCTTCTTACTGAACGTAACATTAACATAATAAAGTATGTTGTCATTCCGAATAAATATGTGATAAATAATGCGTGGAACAACGCGATGATCAGGTTAACATTTGTCATAATTGATAAAGCACCTGTAACAACTTGAAGTATGACAAGAATAAATGCTGCAGTATAACCATAACGAATTGTACGGTTGTTTGGATAATTTTTAACAGCATGAATATACGTAATCATAATAATTGTAAATACAACAAATGCCATAATTCGATGTGCAAGCTGCACCCAATCTTGTTCTGAATGGGGAACTAAGTCATTAAATGGTAATGGCCAACCGCCATAAGCTAAACTAGCGCCTGCATGTCGGACTAAAGCACCTGTGTAGACACCACAATAAATAATAATTGCCATTAACCATGTTAAGCGTCTAAGTGGTTTTTTGATATATAACTCATCAGCTTCGTATTTTTGGTCTACTGAAAAAATGATTAATGTCATTAAGAATACTGAAGAGAAACTGATTAGTGAAATACCAAAATGTAATGCTAAAACATAATCGTTTTGTTGCCAAATTACAGCAGCGGCACCAATTAATGCTTGAAGTAATAAGAATCCTACACTAATGATTGATAATGGTTTTATCTCTTTAATATAGCCTATATGTTTCCATGCTGTTATAACTAACCATAAGACGATAAATAAAGATAAAGCTGAAACTGCTCTATGGCTCAGTTCAATGATCGTATCAATTGGAAAGAATTCTGGAATCAACGCACCATGACATAATGGCCAAGAAGAGCCACATCCATCAGCAGAGCCTGTTTTAGTTACTAAGGCACCACCAAGCTGTACAAATGTCATTATAAGCGTTGCTACGACACCTAACCATTTTAAATTCTTTTTGCGAAACAATTTTATACACCCCATCATAAAAAAACGCATCAGTGAGATTTAGAGTTACTAGCTTGTTTTGAGATATTACTAAAAATTAGCCCTGACCATGATTTACTAATTTGAAATGGATGGGATTCAAATTAATAAATATTATATAAATTTTTCAAGTATACATAGCGAAAACCTTATGGCATATTTTTGTTCATAAAAAATATGAGGGATTCAAATTCACTCAAAAATGAAGCTTCGATATTAATCTCTTGAAGATGCATGATTTTACTTATTAAAATTTTCTAACATATATATTATAGCAATAATTTAAATGCTAATTGTGTCACAAAATTGACATTTTCTGATGTCGTTAATTTGTCACAATTTAATTTTATTAAACCTAGTCTTTTTATGCAATCTGAGATATCATAACATTATATGAACAAATTTAAGGAGGGGGATTATGAGCAAAGAGCATACTTTGTCGCAAAATATTAGCAGAGTAAACTTCAAAGAATTGCAACAGATTATTAAAATGGGACTTGTTCAAGGTAACTTAATTCCAGCTTTTGCGGGCGCATGGCTAGCAGTTGTAATGACAAATCATTCCTTCTTATCATCAATACCTCAGATTTTATTAATGCTTTTAGGTTCTACTTTAATTATGGGTGGCGCATGTGCGTTAAATAATTATTACGACCAAGATATTGATCGTATAATGCCAAGTAAACAAAATAGACCAACAGTTAATAATAGAATTTCAGATAAAAATTTATTACTATTAAGTTTTGGCATGATGTTAGTTGGAGAAATTTGTTTGTTTTTATTAAATATTCCATCAGGCGTACTTGGTCTAATGGGTATTGTTGGTTATGTGTCTTATTATTCAATTTGGTCGAAAAGACATACAACTTGGAATACTGTTGTTGGGAGTTTTCCAGGCGCTGTTCCACCATTAATTGGATGGGTTGCAATTGAAGGGCAAATTAGTTTAACAGCAATTGCGTTGTTTTTAGTTGTATTTTGTTGGCAACCAATTCATTTTTATGCCTTAGCAATTAAACGTAAAGATGAATATGCACTTGCAAATATTCCAATGTTACCATCAGTTAAAGGCTTTAAACGTACGCGTGTCAGTATGTTTATCTGGCTAATTATTTTATTACCAGTACCTTTATTACTACTAAATTTAGGTGTCGTATTTGTAGTATTAGCTACATTGTTAAATTTAGGATGGATTGCATTAGGTTTAACAACATTTAAGAAAAATTCAGATCAAACAAAATGGGCAACACAAATGTTTATTTATTCACTAAACTATTTAGTGATCTTTTTCGTGTTAGCTGTGATTGTGTCATTACTTACATTGATCTAGATTAATTAAGTTAGGATGAAAGATATGGGCGTTCCAATTTTACCAACGATTAGTACGACATGTATTGTAATTAGTGCGATTTTAATTGCTATTGGTTGGAGACTTATTTGGAAAAGGGAAATCAATAAACACAAAAATGTCATGTTAGCTGCAGCATTTTTTGCTTTAACTTTTTTCTTAATCTATGCAAGCAGAACGATATTTATTGGTAATACAGCATTTGGCGGACCGGCATCAATCAAGAAATATTATACAATTTTCTTGATTTTCCACATTAATTTAGCAACTATTGGTGGTATTTTAGGTCTAGTACAAATAATTACTGCTTTCAAAGATAAATTTAATATACACCGTAAATTTGGACCGTTTGCTTCGGTTGTATGGTTCTTTACAGCAATTACAGGTGTAGCAGTTTATTTATTATTATATGTTTTATATCCAGGTGGAGAAACGACATCATTGATTAAGGCAACGTTTGGCCATTAAAATGAATCTATAATTTATACGAATCTGATAAGACGCATCGTTTTATCAGGTTTTTTATTTTGAATTTTAAGTGTTGGACAGTAAATGATATTCTTGAAGAGGCACAATTACTTTGTCGATATATGATATGTTGTCCTAATTTTTATATTATGATTAAGTCCATAGTTATCAATTGATCATTAATGCTTAATGATAGGCTATGATATAAATGCCGAGTTATTATAAGTTACAATTTTAGAAAAATAATAGTGATTTATTAGACGATAAAATTGCCATAGTATTGTCGGTGTTGAAAATTTGCTTATTGATGCGTTGTTTTTTACAATAGTATTAATACTTTTTAGGTGGGCGTTTAATGAAAAAGTTAGTGATAAGAGTAATTGGTGTATTATTTTTAGTTGGATTTCTGATTTACCTATTTTATTCTCCTAGATTAAAATTTGATGTACTAGAGAATCCGAATAAAGGTAATAAAGTAAATAGAACAGATCAAATTAAGAAGTCAAATAACAATGCTGAAAATCCTAAACCTAAAGATGGCGTTGGTACATGGGTAGGTAAAGATATTAAAATACTTACGTCGAAGTTTGGACAAGCAGATAGAGTCTATCCGTTTCACGATGGCTATAAAAATTATGTTTTCAAAAATAAAGACAGTTACTATATTGTTTCAGTAAAAAAAGACAAAATAGTCTCAGTTTACGCGACAGGTGGTAAAGTAGATGTTAGTCCTTTGAAAATCGGTCAGCATTCAGCAGAGATATTTAATCATACGAGTATTAATCCTGAACCATCATTTACAGTGAATGGAAAAAAGTATGAATTTGAATTGTCAGATGAAGATTTAAAAACACAAACATTAATTAAATATGGCGATATTTATGCTCAAGTATATTCTGATCAGCAATCTAAAAAAGTGTTGAGTGTAAGATTTTTAACAAAAGAAATGTTAGCAGATATTGAACCTTACCAATTAAATTCAAATTCAACTGGTGGAGAGCATAACAAACGTCCATATGAACAAAATCCAAATCAGTTAATATCACTATACGAAGTAACAAATGAAATGAGAAAGTTAAAAGGATTAAAACCTTTAAAGATTAATAATGATTTAGCACATATTGCCTCGAATAATTTATATGAAGCTACTTCTAATGGCACAGATAGTGTTGAATTTACTGAAGACGCATTAAAAGGGCAATTAGATAAAAATCATGTTACTTATAAAACGACAGCACAAAATGTTGGTTATGCATTTAATGATGTACCAACGTTGATTCATAGCTGGATGAATTCAGACATACATCGATCTCGTCTTTTAAATTCAAAATATGATGAGATGGGTGGAGATGTAATGAGAGATTATTATTCACTAATTTTCTTAGAAAAATAAAAATGAGGGGTATTTATGATAAATGAAGCTTCATTGGCAATACTAGATGATATTGACGGACTTGCCGATATGATTGTTGAATCTGATATATATGCATCTTTTGAGCAAGCGAAATACGCACTTGAACAAAATGATGAAGCACATCTACTATATCAATCATTTTTGAAATCAAAAGTGAAATATGATGATGTGATGCGTTTTGGGAAGTATCATCCAGATTATAAACAGATTATGTTAGAAACAAGACAACGTAAAAGAGCATATGAAATGTTGGAAGTGGTTATGCAATATAAAGCTAAAGAGATGGAACTTCAACATTTAATTGATGAAGTTGTTACTAAAATTGCATACGCGGTGTCGGATCATGTAAAAATAGAAACAGGCAACCCATTTTTTCAAACAACACATGGCGGTTGTGCATCAGGTGGATCCTGCAATTGCTCATTATAACTTTTTTGACTCAGCGATGTGATTTTAAATAAAAACAGCAGTAAAAGGTATTTTCTAATTGAAAATCATCTTACTGCTGTTTTTTTATACTTTGTATTGTATGGTTCCGCTATGATCGTCTAGAACATTAATAAGTATTTTTCAAAGGTGCCATCATGGTTTCAGTCATTTATTAGCTGTTCATTAAAGTTTGTTTGAATTGTTGAGCTAAGTCTGGACGGTCTGTCACGATTGTATGTGCACCTTTTTGATATAAATCTTGCATTAAGTCAATACTATTCACACCATAGTAACCAGGAATCACATTCATATCATTTAACCATTTAATAAAATTAGTAGAAGTCAAACTTATTCCTTTAAAAGATGTTGGCATTTGGAATGTTTGAGCTAAAGGTGTATAACCTCTTCCACCTAAAAAATAGAATTTTAAAAATGCTTCTGTTACTTCTTGTTGGCTTGCACCGATTGCAACAGCGCCTTTAGCTATGTTATTAAAACTGATAATTTGTTCTTTAAAAAAGCTAGTTACTAAAACACGATCAAAGGCATTATTTGCAGCAATTATATCGTACATTATTTGAGGAGCAATGGAGCCTTCATAAGAGTCAGGTGCATCTTTTAAGTCTACATTAATATACATATCAGGATATAATTTTAATAATTCATCGAAGGTTAATATTTCTGTATGTTCATAACCACGAAAAGGTGTATTACCATTAATATCTTTAAAATGGTATCCAGCGTCTAATTTTTTTAACTCAGTTAATGTATGTGCACTTACTTTACCGGAACCATTAGTTGTTCTATCAACTGTAGCATCATGAAATACAATAAGTTGGTGATCTTTCGTAAGCCTTACATCAGTTTCAAATCCATCTACACCTAAATCTTTGGCGTGATCGAATGCAAGTTGCGTTTGTTCGGGTCTTAAAGACATACCTCCACGGTGAGCAAATATATATGGGGCAGGCCCTTTAAAAAATGGGGGGATGGTTTGTGTTTTAGTGATAACTTTATTTTTATTTATCATTAAAAGACTACTCATAAAACCAGCACCTAATAGTATTAGATTAAAAACTTTTTTATTAACTTTTTTCATAAAATTTCCTCCTTGAATACGATTATAGCTTATCAAAATCGAGGTCAGGACAAAAGCGATTAGGATTTGAGCAGAACCGAACGATGAGCAAAATTGTTTTCCAAATTTTGCCGAATCGTGAGAGTTTCTGCCGAAAATCCTGCTTTTGAGACGCCGTTAATCGGTTTCCCAGAGCACAAAATCTTTATGTCTCACCCTCGATTATTTATAGCTATGTACTTTTGGAATTAGATGGTGAATGTAAAGGGACATCTTTATCATTTAAGTACTAATGTGTTTGTCATAGGATAGTAATTTAAATGGGGGAGCTTAATATTTTAAAATTTATAAAGACATGATATGATTAATGCTGAAAATAAATGGAGTGAGGTTTAAATGAATTTAATCCCAAGAACAAGTATTGTAGTTTACTTAAAAAATATGAAACATGAACGACAAATCCGAAAATATGGACATATCGTTCATACTAATAAAGATCGCAAATTTGTAATAATGTATGTGAATGAGCAAGATGCAGATCAAATTGTACATAAATTAATGCAACTTAAATATGTAAGACACATTGACGGCTCGCCGTATAAATATTTAAAGAAAACATATGAAAAGGAAAAACACGAGATTTATAATTAGATTTATTGTAATTCAGGTATCCAGTTTTGGAGTCTTAATACACTAATTAAATAATTATAATATAATGATAAGTCGTGAAAAGCTTGTGGTGGCTGTACATCAATACCAAATACGGGTATATTGTATTTTTTTGCACAATCATTAATCATTTTAGATTTTGTATTTAATTCTGGATAAGTATATTTAACTGCATTTATCATAATATAAAATGCTTGAAAATGATTACCACTTGTTGGGTTCATAATGATAGCTACAGATGATTTAGTATTTTCAACTAGTGGCGAATGAAAATAGACAATTTTATCAATGCGTTGATGGTTATACTCAATCAATGTCATGAACTCAAATAAATCTGTTAGCCCTTCGCCAAGTGTAATGAATGTCTGTTTCATAAGTTTATCAATCTCCTTTTTCTCAATAAATTATATTAAATTACTAAACGAATTGGAAGTGTCAACAAATGCGTGTCATTGCTGGTAAACATAAAAGTAAATCTTTAGAAAGTATGGAAGGTCGTAACACAAGGCCTACTATGGACAAAGTAAAAGAGGGTATCTTTAATAGTTTATATGATGTGTCAGGTATAGGCTTGGATTTATTTGCAGGAAGCGGTGCACTGGGTATAGAAGCACTCTCTCGAGGTATGGATAAGGTCATCTTTGTTGATCAAAATTTTAAAGCGGTTAAAATTATCAAATCAAATCTTGAAAACTTAGATTTAGTAGAACAATCTGAAGTATATAAAAATAATGCAGACCGAGCGTTAAAAGCTTTGTCGAAACGAGAAATTCAATTTGATATTATCTTTTTAGATCCACCATATGAAAAAGGTTTAATTGATAAAGCGTTAAAACAAATTTCAGAGTTTAATTTATTGAAAGAAAATGGTATCATCGTTTGTGAATTTAGTAATCACGAAGAAATTGACTATCAACCGTTTAACATGATTAAACGTTACCATTATGGTTTGACAGATACAATGTTATTAGAAAAGGGAGAATAGCATGGAACATACAATAGCGGTTATTCCAGGGAGTTTTGACCCCATTACATATGGTCATTTAGATATTATTGAAAGAAGTACAGACCGATTTGATGAAATTCACGTTTGTGTTCTTAAGAATAGTAAAAAAGAAGGTACGTTTAGTTTAGAAGAACGTATGGATTTAATTGAACAATCTGTAAAGCATTTACCGAACGTTAAGGTTCATCAATTTAGTGGTTTATTAGTCGATTATTGTGAACAAGTTGGGGCTAAAACAATCATACGTGGTTTAAGAGCAGTCAGCGATTTTGAATATGAACTACGTCTAACTTCAATGAATAAGAAGTTGAACAATGAAATTGAAACATTGTATATGATGTCGAGTACCAATTATTCATTTATAAGTTCGAGCATTGTTAAAGAAGTTGCGGCGTATCGCGCAGATATTTCTGAATTTGTACCACCATATGTTGAAAAGGCATTGAAGAAGAAATTCAAGTAATAAAAGAACAGTATTTTAGGTTTAGCATGGTTAACAATCCTAAAATACTGTTTTCATTTGTTATTGATATTGTTGGATTACAGGCGTATTGAAATCTGTTTGTTGTTGCCCACTAATTGCATTATAAATTTGTGTTGCTTTGATTTCATTTTTGAAATAATGCGCATTATTTTTATTAATATTGGTGAAGTATTGTCTGTTTGGAAATTGTTTTTTTAAATACTTTAAATATTGTCTACCGCGATCATTCATTGCCAACACTTTAACAGCTACAATATCGTTTGTAACATTTGTTTGCTGTGTATTTAATAAAATATTCATTAATACTCTTTGAATGTGCGTATACGTATAGCGCTTTGTTTTCAATAATTGAACATATTCATGGAAATCATTAGCGTCATTAACGTAAGTTTTTAAACGATTTTCTAAGCCTTCAGTAACCGTATAAATATTTTTTAATAATTCATGAGGCATTGCCAAAATTTGATACTTTAAATACGGGAATACTTTATTTAAAGTTAAATGCGGTTTGGTATATAGATGGTGCAAATTTGTTGGTACTACTTTATGCCAAAGGTCATCTTGATTTATTAAGGATGTTCGAATAGATGTACCGCTTGCAAATTCATCATGTTGAATCGATGCATCATGATGTTGCGCACTTTCACGTTTAATGGTCGTTGCTTTAATATGTGGTGCCAATTTGTTAATGGCTTTTAAATAACTGATTCCAAGTAAATTATTAGGACTTAAAAGTGCTTCATGATCATTTAATAACTCACTTATGATACGAGGATAACTTTTACCTTCTTTTAATTTTTGTGAAAATGCAGTAGATTGCTCAATTTGAATAATCTTTTGAGCCAACAGTTTCAATGTTTCTATATCGTTGTTTTCACTTCCAAAAGCGACTGAATCAACGTTCATATAATTGGCAACTTTAATCGCTGTATCGGCAAAATAATCGCCAGAAGATAAACTTGCTGTGGTAGGTAATTCGATAACTAAATCAACAGCTGATAATGCCATTTTAGCGCGAGTAAATTTATTGTATATTGCTGGTTCGCCACGCATGACAAAATTGCCACTCATAATTGCTATGGAGACGTCAGCATTTGCTATATTTTTAGATTGATTAATATGATAATGATGCCCATTATGAAAGGGATTATATTCTGTGATTAAGCCAACGCTTTTCATTTGCAATTCGTCCTTTCAGTATTCATTATTAATATTGTAACAGAAGATGATATGTTAAGAAAAAATCTTGACAACTTGTTCTTAGAAAGTTAAAATAAATTTTGTGCTTGTTAGAGGTGAAGCCATATGAAATGGTCAATTACGCAATTAAGAAAATATCAAGGTAAGCCATTTGAATTTGATCAAACGGTGAGTTTTGACAATTTAAAAGAATCATTAGATTTAATTGATTTATCTCCAATTACTATCCAAGGTCAGTTAACCATTAAGTCAACAGAAGTCGTTGCTGATATTCACATCACTGGAACGTATACAATGCCATGTGCACGTACACTTGTGCCAGTTGAAGTGCCACTAGATGTTACTACTACTGAAGTATTTGATCTAGAAGGTTACAATCAATTTAGTGATGATCAAGATGATGTAGATGAACATTATCACATTATAAAAGACGGTATGGTTAATCTTAAAGATATTGTTGAGGATATTATTATCATTGAGAAACCAATGAGAGCATATTCAGAACAAAGTGACCAAATGTTGACAGTAGGTAATGGTTGGGAAGTAATCGATGAGGATCAATTAGATGAACTTGCTAAACAGCAAGAACAAGATGATTCAGAATCACGACAAGTTGATCCAAGGCTTCAAAAATTACAACAATTATATGATAAAGAGCAATAAGTAGTTTAATTAATGATATAATGTTGTTAATTAAGCCAACATTTAGTATTTTTCGTTTATAATCTAAGGAGGATATATCATGGCAGTACCAAAAAGAAGAACTTCTAAAACTAGAAAAAACAAACGTCGTACGCATTTCAAGATTTCTGTACCAGGTATGACTGAATGCCCAAACTGTGGCGAATACAAATTATCACACCGTGTATGTAAAAACTGTGGTTCTTACAATGGCGAAGAAGTAGCAGCTAAATAATTTTAGTTACTCAATATAAAAAGTCCCGCTTAAAATGAAAGTTTTAAGTGGGACTTTTTATAATGCAAAAAATAATCGGTGGGAAAGGTATCAAAATACCAAACCCACCGGTTAATAATTTACAATATGAAGACTATTAGTTAGTTTTTACGTTTTCTAGGTAATACGAACGCAACGATGCTGCTTAAAGCAAATAATGCCATTAAAGGTAATGTCATACCTTTATTTGATTCTTCACCTGTATTAGGTAATGTTTGTGCTTTACTGTCTTTAGTAGCAGTATTATTTGGTTTTGATGATTGTGAATCATTTATACCTTTTATGCTTGCTTTTTGAAGTGAAGCGCTTGGCTGTGATGCTTCTTTAACTTCACTAGAACCAACTGATGCTTGAGTAACATTTTTCGATAATTCTGAAGTTATAGAAGTTGGTTTAGTAACATTTTGAGTCGTTGTTGATACTTTAGAAGGCGCTATACTTTTTGCTTTGTCAGAACTTGATGCTGGTGTTTCCGTTTTGCTTGATTCTTTAGATCCGGCACTTTCTTTTTCAACACTTGGTGTTGGTGTTTTTTCTTTCTCAACTTTTTTGCTATCTTGTTTATTTGCTTCTTTTTCAGCTGGTACAGGAGTTGATTTTTCTGGTGTTGCCGGAATAGTTTCTTTTTTGGCTGCATTGGCTTTTGTAAATGCTTCTTTCTCAACGATTCTCACATGATATTGACCATCATAATCGATTGTTTTTACATGAACTTTTACAATAGCATTATATAATGTTTTACCATCAACATAAGGGAATATGATTGTTCTCGTATTATTTTTAGCATCTTTGCTAATTGTTCTAACACGTTGACCTTCAACCATGAAATCTTTCCAGTAATCATCATTAGTTGTTTCCATTACCATATATTTTTTGCCATTTAGCATACCTGTTTTAATAGGGTGTTTAACAAAAGTATCCATCATAGATTCGTTATTTTCAACACTTTCATAAACAACATATTTTGTATCTTGTAAATCAGTTAATTTTTCATTAGTTGGCTGTACATTTTGGAATTCAGTTACTGCTGATTTCACTTGCTCATCTAAAGCTTTCTTCGTATCTTCTAATTTCTTCTTGTATTCGGCTTTTAATTTTTCAGGTAGTTTATCTTGAATTTTATTTAATTCATATACTTGACGTTCAAGTGTTTTTGCTTTTTTGTATGGAGCTAATAATTTTTCAGCTTTATAATCTTCTTCAGTTTTAAATTTATCAGCACTGTTGTAAATCGGTTGTGCGAATTCCATTAAAGTGTAATCATATTTTTCTTCTTTATTATTGAAATGTGTCGAACTTACAATTCTTACAGATTTTGCACCATTTGAAACTGGGAAACGGACGTAAGCATAATCTTTAACAGTATCATATGATACTAATTTAATTGGTAATTTTTTGTCTCCTTCATAAACTTCAAATTTTCTCCAAAATTGACCTGATTGTAATCCTAATTCAATTTCTGGCTTTGAATCTGTGAAAATAACTCTTGCTGGTTTGACTGAACTTGCATAATGATAAAATTGTTGAGTGCCATCTTTCTTTTTCATTTCAAAGTCAATCGGACGAGAATTTGGTGCGCTATGATCTTTGTCTTTGATATCAGGATTTTTAATTGCTTCTCTAAGTTCCTGATTTAAAATAGGATATGCTTTATTATCAGCTTTTGCTACTGGTTTTTCTTCTTTTTCTTCCTTAGGTTCTTTAACTTCTTTGGCCTCAACTGCAGGGACAACGTCTTTATTTGATACTTCAACGGCATTTGCTACAGGTTTAACTTCGGGTGCTTTTTCATTAACCTTTTCAGTTTCTGATGAAGTAGGGCTTGCCACTGTCTCAGTTTTTGGTTGAGTTTGGGTATTGGTATTCGCTGTTTCTTCAGCTGCTTGAGCTTCACCGTTTGACATTAATAAAAGTAAGGTACTAACTGCAACTGATGCAACACCAAGTGTTGACTTTCTTATCGAATAAAATGATTTGAATTCTTTTTGCTGTTTGTTCATGTTGTTAAAACAACTCCTAATTATGTATTATCAACTGATAATCATTATCAATTAATTACTTGTATTGTACATTGAAATAGCATTTAATTGCAATACTATTTTATAAAAAAATAACCTATGACGTAGATTATGAAATATCTATGTCATAGGTTAAAGTAAAATTAAAATATAATTATTATTATTTTGTGATTTTTCGACTTATTATTTAGAAGCTTTTCTTCTGAATAATAATGATAATGAACCTAAAAGGGCAAGTGTTGCAAAAGTTACAGTACTAGTAAAGCTATCAACTGATGATAAACCTGTTTTTGGTAATTCTTTTGCTTTAGATTCTTTTGCAGGCGTTTGTTTTTGAGTTGCATTTTGTTTTACAACTTTGTCAGATTTTTGTGTGTTGTTTTGGCTTACAACTTTATTATTATTTTCAGAATTTACTGCTGTATTATTTTTAGCAACTGGTTGAACTTTAGATTGTTCATGTGTTGTTTGTGCAGGTTTTACTGTTTGAGATCCTTGCACGTTAGTTTGAACTTTTTTAGCTTCTGTGCTTACAACTTTTGTTGGTTGAGTATGTTCAGTTTTACTAGGAGTAGTTACTGCCGGTGTAACTTTTTCAACTTTAGGTTGAGCTGGTTTAGTTTGCTCGTTAGGTGCTTTAGGTTGAGCCGGTTTAACTGCATTTGGCTTAGCAGGGTCTGCTAAAGTTGGAATTGCTTTTTCAAATTCTAAATGCGTTGTATATCTGTGATTGTAATTAATTTGTGGTACCACAATATGTACTTTTGTAGTCAAACTCTTATATCCAGGTTCTACCGCAACATTAATTGTTCTAGTGTCAGCTTTTTTATCATCATTGACAACAGTTGTAGCTAATTCTTGATTGTTTTTGTTGTAAAATTTATATTCTTTCCAAAAAGATGCATTGTTTAACACTGCTTGGAAATAATATTTATTATTTTGTTTAATCACTTTACCAGGATGTTGCATATAATCATCCATGTGTGATTTTTCTGAAGAGCCATCTTTTTGCACCTCAAAATTAATTGATTGTGATGTGGCTTGAGATACTTGCGTGTTTTGATTGCTATTTACATTTGCTACTTCTGCAGCATTTGCATTTTGACTATCTGCGCCGAAGTATACTAGTGAGCCTAAAATGATTGTAGCAGTACTCAATGTAAGTTTCTTCATTGCTGAAGTACGTTGTTGTTCTACTTGATACTTAGTGTTTAAATAATGTTTTGTCATGCTGTTTCCTCCTAAGGATACGTAATATGTGTTGTTATATGAGATGATTAACCACTTCAATTGATAATGGTTATCAATTATACTAGCACATCTATTTCTGTATAACAATAATAATTTGATTATTAAATAAATATTGACAATGATAATCATTGTTATTTATGATTTGATTAAAGACTTATGAGCAATCATAAAAAGGAGGATTAAGTTTTGAAAAATATTGTAAAAGTTTTTAATACAACTATTTTGGCATTAATTATCATCATCGCAACTTTAGGGAATACTGCTAAAGCAGCTGAAAGTGGTACATTGAATTACGAGGTGTATAAATATAATACAAATGATACATCGATAGCTAATGATTACTTTAATAAACCGGCAAAATATGTGAAGAAGAATGGTAAATTATATGTTCAAATTACTGTAAATCATAGCCACTGGATTACTGGAATGAGTATCGAAGGTCATAAAGAGAATATCATTAGCAAAGATACTGGCAAAGATGAAAGAACTTCTGAATTTGAAGTAAGTAAATTAAACGGGAAAATCGATGGAAAAATTGATGTATATATCAATGAAAAAGTAAATGGAAAACCGTTTAAATATGATCACCATTACAACATTACATATAAATTTAATGGACCTACTGATGTAGCGAGTGCAGGCACTTCAAGTAATAATGATAAAGCATCTACTTCAAGTAGTGACAAAGGAACAGATGGAACTGCTTCTGGTCAAAGTGGATCTGACAGTTCAGATAAAAGTAAAGTAGAGAATCCGCAAACAAATGCAGGTACACCAGCATATATTTATGCAATTCCAGTTTTATCTTTAGCTTTACTAATTGCTATTACGTTGTTTGTTAGAAAAAGAGCTAAAGGCAATGTTAAATAATGAAACACATTAATCAAATTGCTACAAAATCATTTATAGCTTTAATTAGCTTATTAACATTTACATATACAACAACAACGATTGGTAGCGTATCGGCTGATGAGATTAAACGTCCATCAGCCAAATTTAATCAAACTGAAGAAAAAGATAAATTTCAGCTAACAACATCGGTTTTTGATGAAGAAGTAAAAGAAGACAAAACGATAGAGATAAAACTTTTTAATAAAGAAAATAAAAATATAACTGAAGAACAGCAATTAGTTGATGTAAAGTCGCAGTTAATTTCAGATTTAACAGGTAAATTTTATTTGCAACTAAAGCTAAATGGTAAATTTGCCAAAGAACAACTTGTTTTTCAAAATGACAAAAACGAAGACCTGCCTCATGTTACTAAAGTTGAAAATGATCATACTTTAGTTAGGGTATTGGTTGAACAACATATGAATAAAATCAATATGCACGTTAAAACATCGACCGAAAATGAAGAACAGGAGAATAAGGAAACAGTTTATTCCGTTCATTTTAAAGAGGAACTAGATAAACATGATGATGGACAAGAAGTACCATCAAAACACCAAAATAAATCTAATGATCAACTAAATCATAATAAAAATAATGCTGATGATAAAAAAGATGATCAAAAGTTAGATAATCAGGAAAAACGCACTAGCTTTATTACTGAAAAGAGTTTGAATGAAGCGTCAGCTGAAAAAGATAAAGTGCAGCAAGACAGTAATAAAAATGTAGAAAATGAGCAACCTAAAGCGTCAGGCACATTAAAAGTTGAAAATAATCCTGCAACTGTTAAAAAAGACGAAAATAATCATAAATCGCAGTCAAAGCAAAAAGATGACAAGTCTAAAAAAGAAAAGAAAAAAGTAACTGAAAAAGAAAAAGCGTTACCAGCTTTTGACAGAAATGATGATAAAAACGATAGCAATCAACTAACTAGTGATATTAAAGAGTTGGATAAACCAAATCATAAAAAGCAATATATGTTATTTGGGGCAGGTATTGTGCTAGCAACAATTTTACTTATATCAGCACATTTTTACAGCAGAAAGCGAGGTAACCAAGTTTGAGAATCATCAAATATTTAACAATTTTAGTGATTAGTGTAGTTATCTTAACAAGTTGTCAATCTTCAAACTCTAAGCAAACAACTAAATCAGGTGAATTTCGAATCGTACCGACTACTGTTGCATTAACAATGACGCTAGATAAATTAGATTTACCAATTGTCGGCAAACCAACGTCATATAAAACTTTGCCAAAACGATACAAAGATGTGCCAGAAATTGGTCAACCCATGGAACCAAATGTTGAAGCGGTTAAAAAATTAAATCCTACTCATGTTTTAAGTGTGACAACGATTAAAGATGAAATGCAACCATTTTATAAACAATTGAATATGAAAGGTTATTTTTATGATTTCGATAGTTTAAAAGGGATGCAAGAATCGATTACTCAATTAGGTGATCAATTTAATCGTAAATCACAAGCAAAGGAATTAAACAATCATTTAAATTCAGTTAAGCAGACAATTGAAAGTAAAGCAGCCAAACAAAAGAAACACCCTAAAGTTTTAATTTTAATGGGTGTGCCTGGTAGTTATTTAGTTGCAACAGATAAATCATATATTGGTGATTTAGTTAAAATTGCTGGTGGTGAAAATGTTATCAAAGTAAAAGACCGACAATATATTTCATCTAATACAGAAAATTTACTTAATATTGATCCAGATATTATTTTAAGATTGCCACATGGTATGCCTGAAGAGGTGAAGAAAATGTTCCAAAAAGAATTTAAGCAAAATGATATTTGGAAACATTTTAAAGCGGTTAAAAATAATCGTGTTTATGATTTAGAAGAAGTGCCATTTGGCATTACAGCAAATGTAGATGCTGATGAAACAATGATGCAACTGTATGATTTATTTTATAAAGACAAAAAGTAATGGATTGATTTGATGATAAAACACAATAAAAAATTATTATTTATATGTCTGTTTATCGTGCTAATTATAACAGCATATATTTCTTTTATAACCGGTACAATTAAGCTATCATTTAATGATTTTGTAGTTAAATTCACAACAGGTGAAAATGCAACATTAGATTCAATCATTGATTTGCGATTACCGAGGATTTTAATTGCGGTAATGGTTGGTGCAATGTTAGCTGTATCAGGCGCATTGTTACAAGCAGCACTGCAAAATCCACTAGCGGAGGCAAACATTATTGGTGTTTCATCTGGGGCGTTAATCATGAGAGCACTATGTATGTTATTCATTCCACAATTATATTTTTATCTACCAGTACTAAGCTTTATAGGCGGAGTAATTCCATTTTTAATTATTGTCATCTTGCATGCTAAATATAGATTTAATGCTGTAAGTATGATACTAGTTGGTGTTGCATTATTTGTCTTATTAAATGGAATTTTAGAAATTTTAACTCAAAATCCTTTAATGAAAATACCTCAAGGCTTAACGATGAAAATTTGGAGTGATGTTTATATTTTAGCTGCGTCAGCCTTTGTAGGAATAATTCTAACTTTATTGATTTCAAATAAATTGAATTTATTAAATTTAGATGATGTTCAAGCACGTAGCATAGGCTTTAATATTGACCGATATCGATGGATAACAGGATTGCTAGCGGTATTTCTAGCAAGTGCAACAGTAGCTATCGTAGGACAAATAGCATTTTTAGGTATCATTGTGCCACATGTCGTTCGCAAAATAGTTGGCGGTAATTATAAAGTACTGATTCCATTCTCAACAGTTATAGGTGCTTGGTTATTATTAATTGCTGATTTATTGGGGCGTGTCATTCAGCCTCCTTTAGAAATTCCGGCAAATGCCATCTTGATGATTGTCGGCGGTCCGATGCTTATTTATTTAATATGTAAGGGACAACGAAACAGGATATAAAACTATAAAAATTAAAGTGAATAGTACCATGGCATACATGAATAATTTTTAAAAAGGATTTTTATGAAAATGAAACGATTTTTAAGTTTAGTGCAGATTATTCTAGTTATAATTATCATTATTTTCGGTTATAAAATTGTCCAAACTTATATAGAAGATAAACAAGAACGAGCGAATTATGAGAAAATACAGCAGAAATTTCAAACGTTGGTAACCAAACATCAAGCATCTGTAAGGCCACAATTTGAAGAACTTGAAAAAATAAATAAAGATATTGTAGGTTGGATTAAATTACCAGGAACAACTTTAAACTATCCAGTACTCCAAGGTAAAACAAATCATGATTATTTAAATTTAGACTTTGAACGTGAGCATCGTCGTAAAGGTAGTATTTTTATGGATTTTCGAAACACATTACAAACGTTAAATTATAATACGATTCTGTATGGACATCATGTTGGAGATAATACAATGTTTGATGTGTTAGAAGACTATTTAAAACAACCATTTTTTGAAAAACACAAAACAATTGAATTTGATAACAAATATGGCAAATATCAATTACAAGTATTTAGTGCATATAAGACGACAACTAAAGACAATTATATCCGCACAACATTTGACAATGATCAAGATTATCAACATTTTTTAGATGAAACTAAACGTAAATCTGTTATTAAATCGGATGTAAAAATATCAGTAAAGGATAAAATAATGACATTATCAACATGCGAAGATGCATATAGTGAAACGGCGAAACGTATTGTTGTAGTCGCAAAAATAATTAAGGTAAGTTAATAAGAAAAGAGGATAATTATGAAATTTATGGCAGAAAATAGGCTGACGTTAACTAAAGGGACAGCAAAAGACATTATTGAAAGATTTTATACGAGACATGGAATCGAAACATTAGATGGTTTCGATGGGATGTTTGTTACACAAACTTTAGAGCAAGAAGAGTTTGATGAGGTCAAAATTTTAACAGTTTGGAAATCAAAGCAAGCTTTTACAGATTGGTTAAAATCTGATGTCTTTAAAGCAGCGCATAAACATGTACGAAGTAAAAATGAAGATGAAAGTAGTCCAATCATTAATAACAAAGTTATTACTTATGACATTGGATATAGTTATATGAAATAAGTGAATACGAAAGTTTAACATGAGATTGTAATAACAATATTTACTGTTGACTTTAATAGCGACCATACATTAATGCGATGATGGTCGTTTTTTATTGAACATAAAAAAGATAAAGGCAAGTTGTTGAAACATAGTGTGATTTGCATATGTTTTTTAATAGCCAATAATTTTACCGATTTGATTTATTTTAATGAAGAATAGAAATAATAATGATATTTTAAGGTGTATGATTTATAGTAGTAGTATCGATAAAAGAAATTTATAAATTTGAAATATTAAGAGTGTTAAAATTGATGAATTAATATCAATAATACGATCAAATGCATTGATCCAATTAATAATCGATATTTCGATTTTTAAAATTAAGCGAGGAGCTACATATGGAACAAATAACTTCAGCACAAAATAATAGAATTAAGCAAGCGAATAAGCTGAAAAAGAAGCGTGAGCGAGATAAAACAGGATTAGCTTTAATTGAAGGTGTTCACTTAATTGAAGAAGCATATCAAAGTGATATCGTCATTACACAATTATTCGCGATTGAACCGGCTCGACTGAATCAAGAGATTATCGATTACGCGCAAGAAGTTTTTGAAATTAATATGAAAGTTGCTGAATCTCTATCAGGTACAGTAACACCACAAGGCTTTTTCGCAATCATTGAAAAGCCACAATATGATATTTCAAAAGCCCAACAAGTGTTATTAATCGATCGTGTTCAAGATCCTGGAAATTTAGGGACATTAATTAGAACAGCTGATGCGGCAGGGATAGATGCAGTAATCATGGAAAAAGGTACAACAGACCCATATCAAGATAAAGTTTTAAGAGCTAGCCAAGGTAGCATATTCCATTTACCTGTAATAACACAAGACCTTACTACATTTATTTCTCAATTTGATGGTCCTGTATATGGCACGGCTCTTGAAAATGCAGTAGCATATAAAGAAGTTTCTACAAGTAATTCATTTGCATTGCTATTAGGTAACGAGGGTGAAGGTGTTAATCCAGAGTTATTAGCACATACATCGCAAAATTTAATCATTCCAATTTATGGTAAAGCTGAAAGCTTAAATGTGGCAATCGCTGGTAGTATTCTACTTTATCATTTGAAAGGTTGACCGTGTTGAAAGTTTTCCGATATAATTGTAAGTAATTGTTTAACAGAACTTATCAACGTGATAGCATACACAATTGAATATAAACCAATAAAAAGGCATGGATATTTATACAAATAATTGTTTCAGGGAGAATGACCGAGACTGTAAGTTATTCCAATTATTTAAAGTCTTTTCACCTTTTTGGTTACTTAAAGAAATTTAAGTCGGAAAGACAATCCGTTATCAATATTAAACAAGTGTATGCGTAGGCATAAATTTGGGTGGTACCACGGAATTGACTTTCGTCCCTTATTTTTAAGAGGATGAAGGTCTTTTTTTAGTTAAACAACAAATATAAAAATTTGAAAATGAACAGTATAAATAGGGAGGTCAGTGGCATATGTCTGAACAACAAACAATGTCAGAGTTAAAACAACAAGCGCTTGTCGATATTAATGAAGCGAATGATGAACGTGCACTGCAAGAAGTTAAAGTGAAGTACTTAGGTAAAAAAGGATCAGTAAGTGGCTTAATGAAATTGATGAAAGATTTACCTAATGAAGAGAAGCCAGCTTTTGGTCAAAAGGTAAATGAATTACGTCAAACAATTCAAAATGAACTAGATGAAAGACAACAAATGCTAGTTAAAGAAAAGTTGAATAAGCAATTGGCTGAAGAAACAATTGATGTATCACTACCAGGTCGACACATTGAAATAGGTTCAAAACATCCATTAACACGAACAATTGAAGAAATTGAAGACTTATTCTTAGGGTTAGGTTATGAAATTGTTAATGGTTATGAAGTTGAACAAGACCATTATAACTTTGAGATGTTGAATTTACCTAAATCACATCCTGCTCGTGATATGCAAGATAGTTTCTATATTACTGATGAGATTTTACTACGTACTCATACATCGCCTGTTCAAGCCCGTACAATGGAATCTCGTAATGGCCAAGGTCCGGTTAAAATTATTTGTCCTGGTAAAGTGTATCGTCGTGACTCTGATGATGCAACACATAGTCATCAATTTACTCAAATTGAAGGCTTAGTTGTTGATAAAAATGTTAAGATGAGTGACTTAAAAGGTACATTAGAATTGCTAGCGAAAAAATTATTCGGTGCTGATCGTGAAATTCGTTTACGCCCAAGTTACTTCCCATTTACTGAGCCATCAGTTGAAGTAGATGTATCATGTTTCAAATGTAAAGGTAAAGGTTGCAATGTTTGTAAACACACTGGATGGATTGAAATTTTAGGTGCTGGTATGGTTCATCCTAACGTACTAGAAATGGCAGGATTTGATTCTACAGAATACTCAGGATTTGCATTTGGTATGGGGCCAGACCGTATTGCTATGTTGAAATATGGAATTGAAGATATTCGTCATTTCTATACAAATGATGTGAGATTTTTAGATCAATTTAAAGCAGTAGAAGATAGAGGTGACATGTAATGTTGATATCAAACGAATGGTTAAAAGAATATGTAACAGTAAATGATTCTGTTACTAATTTAGCAGAACGTATTACACGTACAGGAATAGAAGTAGATGATTTAATAGACTACACTAAAGATATTAAAAACTTAGTAATAGGTTATGTTGAGTCAAAAACAAAGCATCCAGATGCTGATAAATTAAATGTTTGTCAAGTAGATATCGGAGAGGGAGAACCTGTACAAATTGTATGTGGTGCACCAAATGTTGATGCAGGACAATATGTCATTGTTGCAAAAGTTGGTGGCAGATTACCAGGTGGTATTAAAATTAAACGCGCCAAATTACGTGGTGAGCGTTCAGAAGGTATGATTTGTTCACTTCAAGAAATTGGTATCTCTAGTAATTACGTACCTAAAAATTATGAATCTGGCATTTACGTTTTTAATGATAAACAAGTTCCAGGATCAGATGCATTGGAAGCTTTATATTTAAATGACCAAGTAATGGAATTTGATTTAACACCAAACAGAGCTGATGCATTAAGTATGATTGGTACTGCGTATGAAGTTGCTGCATTATATAATACAAAAATGACGAAGCCAGAGTCAGCATCAAATGAGCTTGATGTATCTGCAAATGATGAATTGACTGTGAAGATTGAAAATGAAGAAAAAGTACCATATTATAGTGCACGTGTTGTTCATGATGTCACAATTGCGCCTTCACCAATATGGATGCAAGCAAGACTGATAAAAGCTGGTATCCGTCCGATTAATAATGTTGTCGATATTTCTAACTATGTACTATTAGAATACGGTCAACCATTACACATGTTTGATCAAGATGCGATAGGATCACAACAAATCATTGTACGTCAAGCTAATGAAGGCGAAAAAATGACAACCTTAGATAATACAGAGCGTGAATTATTAACAAGTGATATCGTTATTACTAACGGTCAGACACCGATTGCTTTAGCAGGTGTAATGGGTGGCGATTTCTCTGAAGTTAAAGATCACACGACTAATATTGTTGTTGAAGGTGCAATTTTTGACCCTGTTTCAATTCGTCATACTTCAAGACGTTTAAATTTACGAAGTGAGTCATCAAGTCGTTTTGAAAAAGGTATTGCGACAGAATTTGTAAACGAAGCCGTTGACAGAGCGTGTTATTTATTACAAACATACGCAAACGGCAAAGTATTAAAAGATACTGTGGCTTCTGGAAATCTAGGTGATTTAATTACACCTATCGATATTACTGCTGAAAAAATTAATCGCACAATCGGATTCGATTTGACTCAAAGTGATATTGTAACTATTTTTAATCAATTAGGATTTGAAACTAATTTGAATGATGATGTGATTACTGTAAACGTGCCATCACGTCGTAAAGATATTACGATTAAAGAAGATTTAATTGAAGAAGTTGCACGTATTTATGGCTATGATGACATTCCTTCAACATTACCAGTCTTTGATAAAGTAACGAGTGGTCAGTTAACGGATCGTCAATATAAAACAAGAATGGTTAAAGAAGTCTTAGAAGGTGCTGGATTAGATCAAGCGATTACTTATTCATTAGTATCGAAAGAAAATGCAACAGCATTTGCGATGCAACAACGTGAAACAATTGATTTATTAATGCCTATGAGTGAGGCGCATGCTTCACTACGACAAAGTTTATTACCACATTTGATTGAAGCGGCTTCTTATAATGTGGCGCGTAAAAATAAAGATGTAAAATTATTTGAAATTGGAAATGTCTTCTTTGCAAATAGTGTAGGAGAATTACCAGATCAAGTTGAATATTTGAGTGGTATTTTAACTGGTGATTATGTTGTGAATCAATGGCAAGGTAAGAAAGAGGTTGTTGATTTCTATTTAGCGAAGGGTGTTGTAGATCGAGTAGCTGAAAAATTAAACCTTGTGTTTGAATATCGTAGAGCAAATATTGATGGTTTGCATCCAGGCCGCACTGCTGAAATATTATTAGATAATGAAGTAGTTGGTTTTATCGGTGAATTGCATCCTACTTTAGCTGCTGAAAATGACTTGAAACGCACATATGTTTTTGAATTGAATTTTGATGTGTTAATGTCAGTATCAGTTGGTTACATTAACTATCAGCCTATACCTCGATTCCCAGGTATGTCTCGTGATATTGCTTTGGAAGTGGAACAAAATATTCCAGCAGCTGATTTATTAGCTACGATTCATGAACATGGTGGGAAAATTTTAAAAGATACACTTGTATTTGATGTTTATCAAGGTGACCATTTAGAAGCAGGTAAGAAATCTATTGCAATACGATTGAATTATTTAGATGTAGAGGAAACATTAACAGATGAACGTGTTTCTAAAGTACAAGATAAAATTGAAGCAGCTTTAATTGAGCAAGGTGCTGTTATAAGATAATAATAAAACCCCGTGGATTAGGATATCTGAAGTAGAAAGACATACCTAACATGGGGTTTTATCTTTGAACAAAGCAAATTAGTATGACTTACCTAATAGGAGAACTATTAGGTTCCGCAATAGATTAAAAATCAAAGAGGCTTTAAAATTTTTTGGGCTTTTTCACGGTTTTTGAAATGCTTTTTTGATATTGTATCTAATCGAGAAATGCCATATTTTTTAATTATTTTAGCAGCGACTAAATCTACTTTGGCACCGGCACCTTTAGGAATTGTCATATTAATATTTTTTGAAATTTGATCCATATATGTCACAAATGCATAGCGGGAAATAATACTTGCAACTGCTATCGCAAGTGACTTGGATTCGCCTTTAGTCTCAAACTTAGTCTGTTTTGGCAATGGGACTTCAGATAAAGCATAATGACTATATACTTCGCGTTTTGCAAATTGATCAATAACAATATAATCCAATTCAGAAGTCTCGATTTTATCGAGTACATTTTTTATCGCTTCATTATGTAGTACAGCTTTCATTTTTACTTGCGTCCAGCCTTTTGCTTGCTGAATATTGTATTTATCATTATGTAATGTCAGTAAAGAATGTGGAATAAAAGTGACTAATTGTTCGGCAAGTTCTACGATTTTAACATCGGTTAATTTTTTTGAATCGTCTACACCCAATGTTTTTAAAATAGGAATATGCTCTTTTGAAACATATGCAGCACATACTGTTAAAGGTCCAAAATAATCACCACTGCCAGCTTCATCACTTCCTATACAGTTATATTGGTTGTATTTTAAAGTAATATCATTATCAGTTTTGGAATTTGTCTTCTTGGAACTATTAGTTGTATTTACTTGTGAGAAATTTGGTAGTAGTTCTTTAGCGACAGTTTCTGCATTGTTACCTTGAAACATCACTTTACCTGAGTTGTAAATATTTATAGTCGTATTTTGAAATTTACTACGTGCTTTCATACCTTGAGGTAATTGTTCAGTATCAAACGATATGCGTGACATTAATGTTGCTATTTCTTTATCTGACAGTTTGAATACGATATTCGCCATTTGAATAAATCCTTTCATTTGAAATCTTAATCGTTAGCAAAAATTATCATATCATAAATGGTTAGCGTGTCAGAAACATTTTTATATGTTATAAAGAATTAATTGCTGATACTTACAAAATACATAGTGGTCATGTATAATGTTTATGAAAATGTTATAGTGACACAATTTAAATCATGATGAAGCATCGAATAATAATATCATTACTTCATTTTAAAAATTTAAAGTTGTAAATAAATATAAAAATCATCCAGTTATCTTTAAAGTTTGAGTTGTAATTTCAATTTAATAAAATTAATTAACAGCAAAATCAAACTTCGAAGTCATGCTTTATAACTTAAATTTAGTTTATAAATAAAGGATCAGGAGAAATATTAAATGGCACAGTTTAAAAATAAAGTAAACGTATCTATCAATGATCAGCTTTTTACTATAGTGGGGGAAGATAACCCAGAGCATATTCGTTATGTAGCACATTTAGTTGACGATAAAATTAAAGAATTAGGCTATAAAGCAGCAGGTTTAGATACTTCTAGAAAGGCAATTTTGACTGCTGTAAATATTATGCATGAAAAAGTATTATTAGAAGAAGAAAATCGTCGTTTAAAAAAACAAATTCATCAATTACAGAAGCGTGAACATTAAATGATCATCGATTTTATAATAATACTTATCTTTGTTTTCTTTGTAATCATTGGATTTAGACGTGGTTTTTGGCTTTCTTTAATACACTTTAGCGCGACAATTGTATCATTATGGATTGCTAATCAATTTTATAAATCAATTGTAGAACGATTAATTGTTTTTATTCCATATCCAAAAACAGCAGCATTCAGTACTAAATTTGCGTTTCATTTTAATCATCTACAATATCGATTTGAAGCGATTGTTGCATTTTTATTAATCGCATTACTATGCAAGTTCATTTTATATCTAATTATCGTAACTTTTGATAAAATAGTAGCGTATCAAAACATTCATATTTTCAGTCGTGCAATGGGTATGGTTGTAGGAGTATTAATGACGATATTATTTTTGAACTTTACTCTATACTTACTAGCATTGTACCCTAATGAAGCGTTACAACATCAACTCAAAATATCAATAGTGAGTCATTCGTTGATATATCACATACCGTATTTATCGGCATTCACAATCAATTTATAATTAATCATAAGAGGTCAGGACAAAGGTATATATTAAAGATACGTCCTGGTCTTCTTTTTATGGAGTGTTATTATGACAAAAAAAGATGTTATTAAATTATTAGAACAAATTGCAACTTATATGGAATTAAAAGGTGAAAATACCTTTAAAGTTTCTGCTTATAGAAAAGCGGCGCAAAGTCTCGAATTAGATGAACGTCCATTAGAAGATATTTCTGATGTAACGGAATTAAAAGGTATCGGCAAAGGTGTTGCAGAAGTTATTAATGATTATCGAAATACTGGAGAATCACAATATTTACAACAATTGCAGGAGGAAGTACCAGCAGGATTGATTTCTCTATTGAAGATTCAAGGACTTGGTAGTAAAAAGATTGCCAAATTATATAAAGAATTAAATATCGTTGATAAAGAAAGTTTACAGGTTGCTTGTGAAAACGGCAAAGTAAGTGAATTAAGTGGTTTTGCTAAAAAGACTGAGCAAAATATTTTAGAAGCTGTTAAGCAACTTGGTGCTAAAAAAGATAGTTATCCAATTGATCAAATGCGAAGACTTAATAAAGAAATTATTGATTATATAGATGCTTTAGAAGGCATTGATCAATATTCATCAGCTGGAAGTTTCCGACGTTATAAAGAAATGAGTAAAGATCTAGATTTTATTATTAGTACAAATAATCCAAAAGAAGTCCAACAACAATTGTTGGATATACCCAATAAAGTTAAAGAAGTTGCAGTTGGGAATACAAAGGTATCTTTAGAATTATCTTTTGACGATGAGACCATTGGTGTAGATTTCCGTTTAATTGAACCAAGTGCGTTTTATCATACATTGCAACATTTTACAGGTTCAAAAGAACATAATATTAGAATTAGACAACTTGCAAAAGCTCGGAATGAAAAAGTAAGTGAATATGGTATTGAACAAGCAGATGGTACGTTAATTCAATATGATAGTGAAGCAAAAATATATGAACATTTTAATGTGAATTTTATTCCGCCTGCTATGCGAGAAGATGGAAGCGAATTCGACAAAGATTTAAGTAATATCATCACTTTAGATGATATTAATGGAGATATTCATATGCATACAACGTACAGTGATGGTGCGTTTTCAATTCGTGATATGATAGAAGCAAATATTGCAAAAGGGTACGACTATATGGTAATTACAGACCATTCACAAAGTTTACGTGTAGCTAATGGCTTACAAGTAGAGAGACTTTTGCGACAAAATGAAGAAATTAAAGCGTTAAATAAAGAATATAAAGAGATTGATATTTATTCAGGTACAGAGATGGATATTTTACCTGATGGCTCACTTGATTATGATGATGAAATTCTAGCGCAATTAGATTATGTTATTGCAGCTATACACCAAAGTTTTAATCAATCAGAAGAACAAATTATGGAACGTTTAGCAAATGCATGTCGTAATCCTTATGTACGACATATTGCGCATCCAACAGGACGTATCATAGGCAGAAGAGAAGGTTATAAGCCAAATATTGAACAATTAGTATCGTTAGCTGAAGAAACTGACACAATTTTGGAAATTAATGCAAATCCGCATCGACTTGATTTAAATGCAGATATTGTTCGAAAATATCCAAATGTTAAATTAACTATTAATACAGATGCACATCATATAAATCATTTAGAATTTATGGCATATGGTGTGGCAACTGCACAAAAAGGCTTTGTTGCAAAGGATAGAGTTATAAACACATTATCTCGTGACGCCTTCAAAGAATTTATTGAAAATAATAAAAAACTTAAGAAATAGAGGGATTTTATGAGACAAAAAACATTAGACGTCTTAGAATTTGAAAAAATAAAATCACTCGTTGCCAATGAAACAATTAGTGACTTAGGCTTGGAAAAAGTAAATCAAATGACACCAGCGACTGATTATGAAACAGTTGTATTTCAAATGGAAGAAACTGATGAAATTGCACAAATTTATAATAAGCATCGATTGCCTAGTCTTAGTGGATTGTCAAAAGTATCAGCTTTAATTCATCGAGCAGACATTGGCGGCGTTTTAAATGTATCTGAACTCAACTTGATAAAACGATTAATTCAAGTGCAAAATCAATTCAAGACTTTTTATAACCAATTAGTTGAAGAAGATGAAGAAGTTAAATATGCTATTTTAGATGAAAAAATGAATCAATTACCAGTTTTGACAGAACTTTTTCAGCAAATTAATGAAACATGTGATACGTACGATTTATATGATAGTGCAAGTTATGAATTACAAGGAATTAGAAGTAAAATTTCGAGTACAAATCAACGTATTAAACAAAACTTAGATCGTATTGTTAAAAGCCAAGCAAATCAAAAAAAATTATCAGATGCTATTGTAACTGTGCGTAATGAAAGAAATGTTATACCTGTTAAAGCAGAGTATCGTCAAGACTTTAATGGTATTGTTCATGACCAATCAGCATCAGGTCAAACGTTATATATCGAACCTTCATCTGTTGTCGAAATGAATAATCAAATTAGTCGATTACGTCATGATGAAGCAATTGAAAAAGAACGTATTTTAACTCAATTAACTGGTAATGTTGCAGTTGAAAAAGATGCATTACTCATTGCAGAACAAGTTATGGGGCAATTAGACTTTTTAATAGCGAAAGCGAGATACAGTAGAAGTATTAAAGGGACTAAACCTATATTCAAAGAGGAACGCACTGTATATTTACCGAAAGCATACCATCCATTATTAAATCGTGAGACAGTCGTAGCTAACACGATTGAATTTATGGAAGATATTGAGACTGTAATTATTACAGGACCAAATACAGGTGGTAAAACAGTAACTTTAAAAACACTAGGTTTAATCATTATTATGGCACAATCTGGTTTGTTAATTCCGACACTAGATGGCAGTCAATTAAGTGTGTTTAAAAATGTATATTGTGATATTGGTGATGAGCAATCAATCGAACAATCGCTATCAACTTTTTCATCGCATATGACAAATATAGTTGAAATCTTAAAGCATGCAGATAAACATAGTTTGGTGTTATTTGATGAATTAGGTGCAGGTACAGATCCAAGTGAAGGTGCTGCCTTAGCAATGAGTATTTTAGACCATGTTAGAAAAATTGGATCACTTGTCATGGCAACGACGCACTATCCTGAACTTAAAGCATATAGTTATAATCGAGAAGGCGTTATGAATGCAAGTGTAGAATTTGATGTAGATACATTAAGTCCGACATATAAACTGTTAATGGGCGTACCCGGTCGTTCAAATGCTTTTGACATTTCTAAAAAGTTAGGCCTTAGTTTGAACATTATTAATAAGGCTAAGACGATGATTGGTACTGATGAAAAAGAAATAAATGAAATGATTGAATCATTAGAGCGTAATTATAAACGTGTAGAAACACAGCGATTAGAATTAGATCGACTTGTTAAGGAAGCGGAACAAGTACATGATGATTTATCTAAGCAATATCATCAATATCAAAATTATGAAAAGTCTTTAATTGAGGATGCTAAAGAAAAAGCGAATCAACGAATTAAAGCGGCAACAAAAGAAGCTGACGAAATTATTAAAGACTTAAGACAATTGCGTGAACAAAAAGGTGCAGATGTTAAAGAACATGAACTAATTGATAAGAAAAAACGACTAGATGATCATTATGAAGTGAAATCTATTAAGCAAAATGTTCAAAAACAAAAATACGATAAAATTGTCGCTGGTGATGAAGTAAAAGTATTGTCATATGGACAAAAAGGTGAAGTTTTAGAAATTGTTAATGATGACGAAGCAATTGTTCAAATGGGCATTATTAAAATGAAATTACCAATTGACGATTTAGAGAAAAAACAAAAAGAAAAAGTTAAACCAACAAAAATGGTTACACGTCAAAATCGACAAACAATTAAAACGGAACTTGATTTACGAGGCTATCGTTATGAAGATGCTTTGATGGAGTTAGATCAGTATCTTGATCAAGCAGTTTTAAGTAATTATGAACAAGTATATATTATTCACGGAAAAGGCACAGGCGCGCTTCAAAAAGGTGTACAACAACATTTGAAAAAGCATAAAAGTGTAAGTGATTTTAGAGGTGGTATGCCAAGTGAAGGTGGCTTCGGTGTTACTGTTGCAACATTAAAATAAATTATAGTTTGATAAATTAAATAGCTAAAGTTAAAATAATGTAAAGCAACAAGAATACATTTCAAACATGTTATTTGAAATAAGCATAAAAATTGAGCAAATAGAAATACATGAAGCATGATATCTGATATAATTTGAACATCATAACAATAATTAAGGAGGATTGGCATTTATGGCAATCGTAAAAGTAACTGATGCAGATTTTGATTCAAAAGTAGAATCTGGTGTACAATTAGTAGATTTTTGGGCAACATGGTGTGGTCCATGTAAAATGATCGCTCCAGTATTAGAAGAATTAGCAGCTGATTACGAAGGTAAAGCTGATATTTTAAAATTAGACGTTGATGAAAATCCATCAACAGCAGCTAAATATGAAGTGATGAGTATTCCAACATTAATCGTCTTCAAAGATGGTCAACCAGTTGATAAAGTTGTTGGTTTCCAACCAAAAGAAAACTTAGCTGAAGTTTTAGATAAACATTTATAAGTTACAACTAATGACGACTGGGGCATTCTTCTATGAATTGCTCCAGTTTTTATTTATGTGTTGTGATATATAATGTTAGATTTTTTAGAGAATAGCTGTTACTTTAATATGAATTGACTCCATTTAAAATTTACTTGATATACTTTGTGTTAAATAAATATCATTAAGTAGTATGTGGCGTAGTAATGTTTTACTGAGCGAATTGTTAATTAAATGATGCTTTGGTTTGAAAATGACATACTTATGGAGATTTTAAAAAGACTTTTAAAAATAGGCGTGACAATTATGGGGATATTTTTAGTTTTAAAGAGAAGGGGGGATATTTTTGGAAGACTATAAACAAGCAATAAAAAATAAATTGAATGTTGTACCGATGGAGCCGGGTTGCTATTTGATGAAAGATCGTAATAATCAAGTGATATATGTTGGAAAAGCTAAAAAGTTACGGAATCGGCTTAGATCATATTTTACTGGGGCACATGATGCTAAGACAACAAGACTTGTTGGTGAAATTCGACAATTTGAATTTATCGTTACATCAAGTGAAACTGAGTCATTATTACTTGAATTAAATCTAATCAAACAATACCAACCTAGATATAATATTTTATTAAAAGATGATAAAAGTTATCCATTCATTAAGATTACAAAAGAAAAATATCCTAGACTTCTTGTAACGAGAACGGTTAAACAAGGTAGCGGTAAATATTTTGGACCTTATCCGAATGCGTATTCTGCCCAAGAAACAAAAAAATTATTAGACAGAATATATCCATATCGCAAATGTGATAAGATGCCAGACAAATTATGTCTATATTATCATATTGGACAGTGCTTAGGACCTTGTGTTTATGATGTTGATTTGAGTAAATATGCACAAATGACAAAGGAAATAACAGACTTTCTTAATGGAGAAGATAAAACAATATTAAAAAGTTTAGAAGAACGTATGTTAAGTGCAAGTGAATCATTAGATTTTGAGCGTGCGAAAGAATATAGAGATTTAATTCAACATATTCAAAATTTAACTAACAAACAAAAAATTATGTCAACGGATAAAACGATTCGTGATGTATTTGGTTATAGCGTTGATAAAGGATGGATGTGTATTCAAGTATTCTTTATTCGACAAGGGAATATGATTAAACGTGATACAACTATGATTCCATTACAACAAACCGAAGAGGAAGAATTTTATACATTTATTGGTCAATTTTATAGCTTAAATCAACATATATTACCTAAAGAAGTTCATGTACCACGCAATTTAGATAAAGAAATGATTCAATCTGTTGTGGATACTAAAATTGTTCAACCTGCGAGAGGTCCTAAAAAAGAAATGGTAGATCTTGCAGCACATAATGCTAAAGTGTCGTTAAATAATAAATTTGAATTGATATCACGAGATGAGTCTAGAACAATCAAAGCTATTGAAGAACTTGGAACTCAAATGGGTATCCAAACGCCCATTAGAATTGAGGCATTTGATAACTCTAATATTCAAGGTGTGGATCCAGTTTCAGCGATGGTTACTTTCGTAGATGGTAAACCAGATAAGAAAAATTATAGAAAATATAAAATTAAAACGGTTCAAGGGCCTGATGATTATAAATCGATGCGTGAAGTAGTGAGACGTAGATATACACGTGTGTTAAATGAAGGATTGCCATTACCTGATTTAATTATTGTAGATGGTGGTAAAGGGCACATGAATGGGGTCATTGATGTATTACAAAATGAATTAGGTCTAGATATACCTGTAGCTGGATTACAAAAGAACGATAAACATCAGACATCCGAACTATTATATGGAACAAGTGCAGAAGTTGTTCCACTTAAGAAAAATAGCCAAGCATTTTATTTATTGCATCGAATTCAAGATGAAGTCCATAGATTCGCCATCACATTTCATAGACAAACACGTCAAAAGACTGGCTTAAAATCGATACTTGACGATATAGAAGGTATAGGTAGTAAACGTAAAACGCTATTGCTACGTACATTTGGATCTATTAAAAAAATGAAAGAAGCTTCACTTGAAGATTTTAAAAACATTGGAATTCCTGAAAATGTCGCCAAGAACTTACAAGAACAATTGCATAAATAAATTACAGGGCGTGAGAATCATTCTCATGCCCCAAAATATAAGAAATAATGTTACAATATGGTTAACAAAGTTATTTTTTTGAATGTGCGTGGAAGCGTTTTCTAAATGAGAAAGCTTATCATCCAATTGTAATTTTAAATATTAAATCCAAATTTTACATTGTTCGACATGCAGTTTGGTGATCGTCCAGTGTGTATTTGTCTTTAACATAATTACTTTAATGATAACAGCAACGTTAGAAATTTTAATCACTTTAGGGGTTTGGCGTACGTTTAATATAAATAGCTCAATAAATTAAATATTCGTTCACAGGGGGGACTCCTTTTGGCTCAATCAAAAAATGAATTTTATCTAAGACGTATACATTCGTTATTAGGTATTATCCCAATAGGTGCATTTTTGGTCGTTCATTTATTAGTGAACCACCAAGCAACACAAGGTGCTGAAGCGTTTAATAAAGCATCGAATTTCATGGAATCATTACCATTTCTAATTATTGTAGAATTTTTATTCATATATATTCCATTGTTATACCATGGTCTATTTGGAATACACATCGCGTTTACGGCAAAGGAAAATGTTGGACATTATTCAATTTTTAGAAACTGGATGTTCTTCTTCCAACGTGTAAGTGGTATCTTAACATTTATCTTTATTGGTATTCACTTATGGCAAACACGTTTACAAAAAGCATTTTATGGTAAAGAAGTGAATTACGATTTAATGCATGAAACGTTACAAAATCCATTTTGGGCAGCGTTTTATATTGTTTGTATTATTGCAGTTGTGTTCCACTTTGCAAATGGCTTATGGTCATTTTTAGTTACTTGGGGCGGGCTACAATCTCCAAAATCACAACGTGTATTTACATGGGTTTCATTAATCGTATTCTTAGTTATTTCGTATATTGGTGTTACTGCAATTATTGCCTTTATGTAATACATCGCATTTAACAAAAATAGATTGAAAATTTAGGGGAGTGACATTTTTATGGCAGAGAAACATCTTATTGTTGTCGGAGGTGGCCTAGCAGGCTTAATGTCAACAATTAAAGCGGCAGAAAAAGGTGCACATGTAGATTTGTTCTCAGTTGTACCAGTTAAACGTTCGCACTCTGTTTGTGCCCAAGGTGGCATTAATGGTGCGGTCAATACTAAAGGGGAAGGCGATTCTCCTTGGATTCACTTTGATGATACAGTTTATGGTGGAGACTTCCTTGCAAACCAACCACCTGTTAAAGCGATGACTGAGGCAGCACCAAAAATTATTCATTTATTAGACCGTATGGGCGTAATGTTCAATAGAACAAATGAAGGTCTTTTAGATTTTAGACGTTTTGGTGGTACGTTACACCACAGAACAGCATACGCAGGGGCAACAACTGGACAACAATTATTATATGCATTAGACGAACAAGTACGTGCATATGAAGTTGATGGATTAGTTACGAAGTACGAAGGTTGGGAATTCCTTGGCATAGTTAAAGGCGACGATGATACGGCAAGAGGTATTGTTGCACAAAATATGACAACTGCTGAAATCGAAACATTTGGTTCAGATGCTGTTATTATGGCAACTGGTGGACCAGGTATCATCTTTGGTAAAACGACGAATTCAATGATTAATACTGGTTCAGCAGCTTCAATCGTGTACCAACAAGGTGCGATTTATGCTAACGGTGAATTCATTCAAATCCATCCAACTGCGATTCCAGGAGATGATAAACTTCGTCTAATGAGTGAATCAGCACGTGGTGAAGGTGGACGTATTTGGACATATAAAGATGGTAAACCTTGGTACTTCTTAGAAGAGAAATATCCTGACTATGGTAACTTAGTACCTCGTGATATCGCGACACGTGAAATTTTCGATGTATGTATTAACCAAAAACTAGGTATCAATGGTGAAAACATGGTATACCTTGATTTATCACATAAAGATCCACATGAGCTAGATGTTAAATTAGGTGGTATCATTGAAATTTATGAAAAATTCACTGGTGATGATCCTCGTAAAGTACCAATGAAAATTTTCCCAGCTGTGCATTATTCAATGGGTGGGTTATACGTAGATTATGATCAAATGACTAATATTAAAGGTTTATTTGCAGCTGGTGAGTGTGATTTTTCTCAACATGGAGGAAACCGTTTAGGTGCCAACTCATTATTATCAGCAATCTATGGTGGTACAGTAGCAGGACCAAATGCGATCGATTATATTTCTAATATTGATCGATCATATACAGATATGGATGAGAGTATTTTTGAGGAACGTAAAGCTGAAGAACAGGAACGTTTTGATAAATTATTAGCTATGCGTGGTACTGAAAATGCATATAAATTACATCGTGAACTAGGTGAGATTATGACAGCTAATGTTACTGTAGTTCGTGAAAATGAAAAACTTTTAGAAACTGATAAAAAGATTGTTGAATTGATGAAACGTTATGAAAATATTGATATGGAAGATACTCAAACCTGGAGTAACCAAGCGGTATTCTTTACTCGTCAATTATGGAATATGTTAGTGCTTGCTCGTGTTATCACGATTGGTGCCTATAATCGTAACGAATCTAGAGGTGCACATTATAAACCTGAATTCCCAGAACGTAATGACGAAGAGTGGTTAAAAACAACAATGGCCTCATTCCAAGGTGCATTTGAAAAGCCACAATTTACTTATGATGACGTCGATGTGAGTTTAATACCACCACGTAAACGTGATTATACAAGTAAGTCTAAAGGGGGTAAAAAATAATGACTGAACAATCAGTAAAAGACACTCCACAACATGAAGTACAAAGTAAACCGAAACAAAAAACTGTAAAGTTAATTATTAAACGTCAAGATACAAGCGAATCTAAACCATATGAAGAAACGTTTGAAATTCCTTATCGTGAAAATTTAAATGTAATTGCGTGTTTAATGGAAATTAGACGTAACCCAGTCAATATTAATGGTGAAAAAACAACGCCAGTCGTATGGGACATGAACTGTCTTGAAGAAGTTTGTGGTGCATGTTCAATGGTTATTAATGGTCGTGCAAGACAATCATGTTCAGCGATTGTTGATCAATTAGAACAACCTATTCGTTTAGAGCCAATGAACACGTTCCCAGTTATTCGAGACTTACAAGTTGATCGTTCAAGAATGTTTGATAACTTGAAACGTATGAAAGCTTGGATTCCAATTGATGGTACTTATGATTTAGGTCCTGGACCACGTATGCCTGAGAAGAAACGTCAAACAGCATATGAATTATCGAAATGTATGACTTGTGGTGTATGTTTAGAAGTTTGCCCTAACGTAACTGAAAATAATAAATTCGTTGGTGCACAAGCAATTTCACAAGTACGTTTATTTAACTTACATCCAACTGGATCAATGACTAAAGATGAACGTTTAAACGCATTGATGGGTACGGGCGGTTTACAACAATGTGGTAATTCACAAAACTGTGTTAATGCTTGCCCTAAAGGTATTCCTTTAACAACATCAATTGCAGCGATGAACAGAGAAACAACTTTCCATATGTTTAAATCATTCTTTGGTTCTGATCATGAAGTAGAATAATAAATAAAATCCCTTTTGAGTTAGAAATGCTATGTTCCCTTCAAAACTAAATTGAATGGAAATACACAATAACTTGGAAGGGATTTTTTTAATATTAAAATGATGAAAAGTAATTTTGAAAATGCTATACTTTAACGGTTTATTTTAATGGCGAAAATGGTAAAACTCAGTGCATAATACTAAAATCCAATGCTTAGTTATGATAAACTAAAAATTAAATTAAAAGTAAGGATGACCGAATATGAATAAACCAATTGGTGTAATAGATTCTGGTGTTGGAGGTCTGACAGTTGCTAAAGAAATTATGCGTCAGCTACCAAATGAGACGATTTATTATTTAGGTGATATTGGGAGATGTCCATATGGACCTAGACCAGGAGAGCAAGTTAAACAGTATACAGTTGAAATTGCGCGTAAGTTGATGGAATTTGATATAAAAATGCTCGTCATTGCTTGTAACACTGCAACAGCTGTAGCTTTAGAATATTTACAAAAAACATTATCGATTCCTGTTATTGGTGTAATAGAACCAGGTGCTAGAACAGCGATTATGACAACTAGAAATCAAAATGTACTTGTATTAGGTACGGAAGGTACTATTAAGTCTGAAGCTTATCGTACACATATTAAACGTATCAATCCACATGTAGAGGTACATGGGGTAGCTTGTCCAGGTTTTGTGCCATTAGTAGAACAAATGCGATACAATGATCCGACGATTACGAGTATCGTCATTCATCAAACATTGAAACGATGGAGAAATAGTAAAGCAGATACGGTTATTTTAGGTTGTACACATTATCCTTTGCTGTATAAACCAATTTATGACTATTTTGGCGGTAAAAAGACCGTGATTTCATCTGGTTTAGAAACTGCACGTGAAGTAAGTGCCTTGTTAACCTTTAGTAATGAACATGCTAGTTATACTGAAAATCCTAACCATCGATTTTTTGCAACAGGTGATACTACTCACATTACTAACATTATAAAAGAATGGCTAAACTTATCAGTAAATGTTGAGCGCATTTCAGTGAATGATTAGGAGGGTTTATAATGAAAGATATTGTTATTGCATCTAATAATCAAGGGAAAATTAATGATTTTAAAGTGATTTTCTCGGAATATAACGTCATAGGAATTTCAGAATTGATTCCTGATTTCGATGTGGAAGAGACAGGTACAACATTTGAGGAAAATGCGATTTTAAAATCTGAAGCAGCTGCACAAGCTTTGAATAAAACTGTTATTGCTGATGATAGTGGATTAGAAGTGTTTGCCTTAAATGGTGAGCCAGGTATTTATTCTGCACGATATGCTGGTGAAAATAAAAGTGATGAAGCTAATATTGAAAAACTGCTAAATAAACTTGGCAATCATACTGATCGTCGGGCGCAATTTGTATGTGTTATTAGTATGAGTGGACCTGATATGGAAACTAAAGTATTTAAAGGTACTGTATCAGGAGAAATTGCTGATGGTAAATATGGTGATAACGGCTTTGGTTACGATCCTATATTCTATGTACCTGAATTAGAAAAAACAATGGCGCAACTTTCGAAAGAAGAAAAGGGACAAATTAGTCATAGACGAAACGCAATTAATTTATTGCAAGATTATCTTGCGGGTGATCAACATGTCTAAATGGATTGTTGTGAGTGATAATCATACTGAATCAGGTATTTTATATAAAATTTATGAAAAACATTCTGATGCAGACGTATTTTTACATTTAGGTGATTCAGAATTTGAGTACAATGACACTGAGTTAAGCCTATTTCATAGAGTAAAGGGGAATTGTGATTTTTACCCTGAGTTTGAAAATGAAGCTGTGATTAAATGTAATGATGTGAAAGTATTTTATACTCATGGACATTTATATCAGGTCAATCGTACTAGAGCATTATTAGCTGAAAAAGCACATGAGTTAGGTTGTTTGTTTGCATTTTATGGTCATACACATGTGGCAAAATATGAATTTATTAATGGTGTTCATGTCATAAATCCGGGAAGTATTTCTCAGTCAAGAAGTTCAATGGAAGAGACTTATGCCGAAATCATTGTTGATGATGAAACTAAGCATGGCTTGATTAATTTTAAAAATCGACAATATGAAACAGTAAGTCATACTACTTTTTAACCAAAGTAGCTATGGCTTTTTTTATAGTTTTAGATGATTTTATTTATGCTAGTGGTATAGTAAGTTGATTTTGTATATTTATGGCGAGCAATTTTTAAATGTAGGACCTGTATTTTTCGGAAAATTACAGTTGATAGTTGTATACGGTTGAATAGAGTTGATTACTTGGTTAAAAGTGTATTATTAAAAAGTATAAAATAAATTCCTAAGAAGTAAGGGATTTTCGGAATTTTAGCTAATATCATGAATCGTATGCATTTATATAAGGATTTCTAAAGACATAAATTATATCAATAATTTGGTGGTTAAAATATGGAGTAGCAAAATTCTTGAAATTCAGAAATGTAGTGACACAAATATTAATGTTTAGTTAATAAATAGTTAATGTAGTTTTTTGTATCTGTCTATTATTATAAATATATACAAAATAAATATTTGAGGATAGGTGTTATTAATTATGAAAAAGAATTTTATTGGGAAATCAATTTTAAGTGTGGCTGCTGTTAGTTTAACAGTATCAATGTTTGCTGGTGAATCTCATGCACAAACTAAAAACGTTGAAGCTGCTAACAAGTACAATCAATACCAAACAAACTTTAAAAAACAAGTAAATAAAAAAGTTGTGGATGCTCAAAAAGCAGTAAACTTATTCAAACGTACTAGAACTGTTGCGACACACCGTAAAGCACAAAGAGCTGTTAACTTAATTCATTTCCAACATAGCTATGAAAAGAAAAAATTACAAAGACAAATCGATTTAGTATTAAAATATAATACTTTAAAATAAATGAATAAAATTGGGCCGTGCTGAAAAGTATGTCCTTTTTATTTTTGAAACAAAAAAATCTAACAGTTGAAAAAATCTAACTGTTAGATATAAATGTGTATAATAGGGTATAATTATTTTATAATATTGTATGTACATTGAAATAGGGTGTTTAAGACGGTTTATTAATAATTTAATGTTGAATATGATATGAGTTAAATTTGGGAGGGTGCTTTTATGAAGAGAAAATCAAATATTTTAACAATAATAAAAATTGTAACTGATATTGTGGCAACTGTGTTTATCGTACGTGCTCTAATAAAAAGCAATAAAGATGCTAAATAATTTGACAGTTTCATAATAAAAAAAGCACGCCAAAACGTTAGTATTGTTCAGCAATGTTTTGGCGTGCAACTATTTAATTCAGTGTGTCAATTAATACCAAGTAATAGAGTCGATTTCACCATTAGCCACTACAGGAATATTTTTTCTATGTTCTTCTAATGGGCGAGTGATATCAAACGTGTAGTAACCGTTATCACCGCCGTCTATAATTCTTACTACAGCTATTGTATTACCTTTACCTAACTTTTTAGCAATAACATATAAATCTTCAACTGTTTTGCCTGTATAAGTTCTATCTTTCTCGGCAGCTTTAATTAATTTATCTGCACGTTCTTCATCTTTTTTAGCTTGATCAGCTTCCTTTTTAGCGATTTCTAAACCTTTCCATTCATAAGCAAAGGCGCTTGCACTTTGTGCTGTAGTTAGAAGACCTACAGCGATAACTGTAGAAGCGATTAAAGTTTTTGTGATATTTTTTTTCATAATAAGTTCTCCCTGTAAAATAGATTTGTACTTAATAACTTGAGTACACTGCTATTTTACAAACGGTTTCATGTATTTACCAGTTAACACTTCATTAATTAAAATTAAGTGCTGATTAATAAGGTTTAATGCAATTGAAAAAGAAAAATGATGAATTTGATGTTGTTACTTTTATTTGAAGTAATATTTAATGCTTTGATAGTATAATAATAGTAGTAAAGGCCTCTCAACCATTATTAAATAGTTTTTTATTGTTAAATCTACATACATTTTTCTGCGTTTTGTTTGCAAAAATGAGTAGGGAAACACTCCAAATTGTTTTACATGTAGCTTTTTTGACATATAATTTCATAAAACAATGTAAAGAAACATAGTAGAGAAGTAATTAATATGTATAATTTTACTTATATAGAAATAAGAGTTATATTATAAATAAGATTGATATGTTATGATTAATATATAAGTTAAAAATAATACTATTTAGTTGTACTATGCATTTATTAGATAAGTGCATATCAACGTATACACTTTAAAAAGCATAAAACAATGTAAAAGCACGTGCCACGAATACTAAAGTATAGGCATTGAGTATAATTGGCAATCACAAGTGTGGTTGTTATTTTTCATGAAAAAATATAAATATTTTGAGGTCTAACGATGATAATTAAAATTTTAACAATTCTATTTTTACTTTGTATATTAAGTTACTTGGTTACAAACAGAAAGAAGCCATTTTTATTTTTAAAAACACTCTTTATGGGTGTCGTATTCATATTCATCGGATATATTTCGTTAGCTATCTCTGCAGTTATCATTTATGGAATAGCTCAATTAATAACAATTGATTTTGGTAGCTTTTTCTTAATGGGGATTATTTTAATCTTGATTTCAAGTATATTCCAATTATTTATAGTTAGATTATTATTTCGAAAAAAGAATGTCGATTTAACAGAGGTTGTCGTATTAGAGCATTTAATTCAATGGTTTTTAGTTTACTTTGCGATATATCAAGCAGTGAATGAAAAAATGGACATAAATGACATCAACATAGATAACTTCCAGTCTGTATTTTTTGACGTATCTAATTTAAATTTAGTAATTCTACCTACTTTGATCATTAGCTGGGTCACAATATTTAACTATAGAATGAGAAGTTACAAATAAAATTTATAAAATTATACCATCAGACACCAACATTCAAATGGTGTCTTTTTTGTTGTGTATTTGTATTTTTGAAATTCTAAAAAGTAGAGGTATGAATCTTTTGACTAGTGTATAAGTACTGATGAGTCATAAGATAGATAACTATATTTTGTCTATATTATAAAGTGTTTATAGTTAATTAATAATTAGTTAATTTCAAAAGTTGTATAAATAGGATAACTTAATAAATGTAAGATAACAATTTGGAGGATAATTAATATGAAAAATAAATTGATAGCAAAATCTTTATTAACGATAGTGGCAATAGGTATTACTACAACTACAATTGCGTCAACAGCAAATGCAAACGAAGGATACGGTCCAAGAGAAAAGAAACCAGTGAGTATTAATCACAATATTGTAGAGTACAATGATGGTACTTTTAAATATCAATCTAGACCAAAGTTTAATAAAACGCCTAAATATATTAAATTTAGACATGACTATAATATTGTGGAATATAGTGATGGTACTTTTGGCTATGGTGCACGTCCACAATTTAATAAACCAGCAGTGAAAAATGATGCAACTATTAAAAAGGAACAAAAATTGATTCAAGCTCAAAATCTGGTGAGAGAATTTGAAAAAAAACATACTGTAAGTGCACACAGAAAAGCACAAAAGGCAGTCAACTTAGTTTCGTTTGAATACAAAGTTAAAAAATGGTATTACAAGAGCGAATTGATAAAGTATTAGAACAAGGGTTAGTGAGATAAAACTTCAATCGTTGCTGTTTTCTTGAAATAATTAATTAAATGTTATGTTATATTTTATTAATGGAAAAAGAAATCTATTTAATAGCAGGTTAATGTAATTGTCCTAAAATTGACTTTATAATCAAAAAGTATCAATTTTGAAGGAGAATTTACAATGAAACTAAAAAAATATATATTAGCAGGATCATTAGCAATGTTGTTATCATCAACAGCTGTAGCAACTTTAGATGGAAATAAAGCAGAAGCAAGTAGTAAGAAAGATTATTTAATTCAAAGTGAGTTTCACGATAAAAGAATTGCAGATGAATTAAGAACATTACTGAAAAAAGCAAATCCTTATGATTTAGCTGCAGGCAGCTTAAACCGATACTACAAGCGTACGATTATGATGAATGAACTTAGAGCAAAAGCTGCACTTAAGAGAAATGATTTTAAATCAATGGCTGAAGCTAAAGTAGCATTAGAAAGAATCTATGAAGAAATTGATGAAATTATAAATAGATAATAAATAAAACAGGTTGAGACAACAAATTTAATTGTCTTCGCCTGTTTTTAATTTGTACATATAATAGAAATTTTAAATATAAAGATGATGGATGAGAAATGGCTATTAAAAGTAAGGAGAGGAATATAAATCTAAAGTTTCAAAGTATTACGCACAAAATGACCTTGTGCAACCTAAAAAAATATATTGTTTCCCTGTATTTTAGTGAACATCCTTAGAAAGAAATTAGTTTTAATTATTATATTATTGGAAGAAAAAGTTAACATTTGTAGAACATGCCATAATACCAAAAATAATAAAAAGAAATAAGACGATAAGCATAATGATACTTTTTAAACAACCTCTATTGGTTTCTTCCAATTTTCTTTGTTGAACTTTTTTATAATCTTCAAGATGTTTTGCGGTTTTTTTATTTAAACGTTTATTCATGATGTTTACTCCTTAATCTAAATGTTTAATTCAGTAAAATAGTTGAAAACATTGTTTGATAAAATTTTAAAACCGATGATATTATAATGTTTTTAAACTTTAAATTAAGTAATACATAGTTATCACTAATCAAAAACACGTAAATTTTTAATTGTAATTATTAAAATGTATTAAGCGAATTGACGCATTAAAATATTAATGAAGCATTAGAATACATAGATAAATAATAATGGCGCACAATAAAGGATAATTAAAGCGACATTTAATATAAATATAGTAAGCTGTAAACTATCTTTAGTTTTAATATAAACTACTAGAATGATAAGTGTTAAAAGAATCATGTATATTAACGATGAAGAAGTCCATACAAAATCCGCATCATTAGAAGTTAGCAGTGGGACAATAATTAATCCAAAGTTAACCATGCACGCTATATATACAATTAAGTTATACAGAATGTTAATTTTTATTCACCACCTTAGTATTTGTTTTAAAGATTGCTTTTGTAAAATTGCAATTATTTGTATTGATATATTTGAACCTTAAATTTGGCTAATTTAGAATGAAACAATATATATAGTATGCTCTTTATGATTCTAGATGCTTTTTAATATTTAATGATCGACAATGTTTGGATTATTAATAATTAAATTTAATACTTTGTTAGATGCATCAATTGTAAATTCAGAAGCGTAGTTGACATGACTAACTTTTAATTTTCCATTTACATAATTGATTGCGATTGCTACATCATAATCTTCATCGATGACGAACAAACTCGTTTCATTTGAAACAATTTCATGCTTTCCGGAATATTCAACACTGATTTCCCAATCTTTAAATACCATTAAACATCCTCCTTGAATATAAAAATTATTCAACTTAAGTTTAACTTATTCATACAACTTCGTACAATATATAGATATATGATTAATAGATTTCTAGATGTAATTTCCAATTATATGTACTTATTATACTTTTTATTTTCTTTTTTCGGTATAGTTTTAAAACTCTTTTAAAATAATTCTGCAAATATATTAACACATAATCTGTTCAATAAATTTTGAACAATTTCAAAACTTTTCGTTAAAAGGTTTGACAATATGAATATCAAAAAATTAGTTTTAAGAGATTGATAGCAAAATATCATTACTAGCTATGAATCATTACTGAGAAAGGAACTAGTTATTCTATCAATAAAAAATTTTATAGTTATACTGGAATTAAAATAGCCGATGCACATCAATTCTGATGGTATCGGCTATTGTTAAAATATAATTGTTTAAGTAGGCATGACTATTAACATTCACATTAATTAGTCATTTCCTCTTTTTCCCAATCTATTTTATATCTTTCAGAAGAACGGTCTACCCACTTATCTTTAGTGTTTGTACCTTTCCAGTTTGTTGACGTCCAATGTAATTGATAGTCATCACGAACACGTTCGTATATAACATCAATATTTGTTTGCTGTTTTGTAGCTTTTCTATCCATTGTTATGACTGTGGCGAAGTCTGGTGAGAATCCAGAAGATAGTAAAGAGCTTGCTTTGTTTGGATCAAGGAAATTTTCTGCTGCCTTCATAGAGCCATTTCTTGTTTTCATGAAAAGTTGATTGCCGTAAACTGGATTCCATGAATCTCTATCGTATGGACCCCAATTTTGATTCATCATATTGTTGAATATAACTTTCCAACCAACTTTTTTATCAGTTGGACTCTCTAAAATGGTTTTAAAATCAGGTTGAACATATTTTAATGTATGCCCAATTGAAACATTTGCACCGATAAGACCGCCTATTTTGCCAGAATCATCACCAGTCACATTACCGTTGAATCCATAAGTTAAAGTGCTCATATACTCTTTTGTGTCAATTGAATTTCTTGGATAGTAATCTGAGATTTGGGCTACTTCATTATCTGGTAGTTGCAACTGTACCTTAAAGGCTGAAGGCCATGCTAAACCACTTTTATTAGCGCCTTCTTCACTATAAACTCTATATTGACCAGCAATGGTACCTTTCGTTCTAATAACTAATAATTTTTTATTGTGATTTTTATCATCGATAAAACTATAAAATATCTTTTTGTGCATGCCATTTTCTTTATCATAAGTGACTAAATCACCCGTTTTAACTGTTGTATTGCTTCCTATATCTGTAGTACCAGTTTTAATATTTATATCACTATCTGCTGCATTAGCAATAGGATTTATTAATATGGAACCTAGTAATAGTGTTGTAGTTACTGAGCTGACTATACGCGTTTTCATTTTCATCATCCTTCTAATTTTTTATACGATTTGAGGAAACAATAATTAATATGCCAATTTAGAATATTGTTGTTGAGACATATCAAATATTTATAATCGTTTATATAATTTTGTTTTAACGTGGCAACTGTTAAATTAATAAGTGATGATGAGTGATTAATTTAAGAATTTGTTTTTAACTTTTATTCAATATTTGAAAGGAAGCTTTTCAATTTCGAGGGTTAGTCAAATTTGAATGAATTCTTTATGAACAATGAAACGACATTGCTATTGTAATTCGTTATTTTCTTTAAAACAGGGAATTTATTTGATTTGAAATGTAATCGATTACAATATAAAAATACAAATACTTTAGAATTAAATCAATTAAATATATGTTAAATAAAAGTTAACTATATATTAATGGGCGGGAATTGGAGAAATAGGATGCTTATTAAGTGGGAGATTTTGAGATGAATAAATTTTAGAATTACATAGAAATTTCCAATAAAAAAACGTAAAAACGTATAGTATGAGTTTTAAAAATAGCATAAAATATTATAAGTAAAATAAAATATAGTTTACTAGCTAGAGGCGTAATAAGAAAATTTTAAGTCTGTGTTGGTTTTTAACGAAAAATTTTAATGAAAAATGATAGGGGATTAAAATGAAATTATTTTATATCGCATTTCTTATTCTTATATGGTTGAATTTATTTTTAGGAAATAATATTACTCATGCAAAGAACAGCTTTAGCAATTACAATGTATATATTAAATTCAAGAAAAGGGATTAAAAATGACAGAGTTAAATGATATCATAAATTCTATTCAATCTTTGTTTGAGTCTGAATCAGGCTATAAAATATCGAAAATTCAGGAGTTCCATACCAAACTGTACAAGACTTAAGAAATGGTAAAACAAATTTAGAAGATACTAGGTTTAGAACGATTATCAAATTATATAACTATAGTGCATCATTAAAGAATTAAAATAAATGGCAAATATAACAATAATTAAATATACAATGAAAAATAGGGATTGGTAGAGTTAACTCTTGGAAGTTATTTCTATCAATCCCATAATTGTATAATTAAATGTTTAAATGTTTAAATGTCATAATTATGAAAAGTCGCAGTTGATGAATGATATAAATTTCATAAATTATTCAATGATAACCTCAACATTTATTTGTTGAGGATTTTTAACATAAGCATTTGCAAGGTCTGAATGTAATCTTTTACTTAAATCAATGGTATAGTCATTACCGCCACCGGTGATTTTAAGCTTACCATTATTGCGATTTTCATTATATAGTATTTTTTATTTTTATTAATGATTCACGTGCACGGAAATCAAGTTCTTTTAGTGTCAATATAGGTTTGTTACCTCGATAAATCTCATGTGCACCAATAATTGTTTGCAGTTTATCCTTGTATTTTACAAAAATGTTATATGGTTTGTCGGAAGTTGATGCTGCAGGTGTTACGCCACCCGTAAATGTTTCTCGATAAGACCACCAAAATTGACTTGTTTCTCTATCTTTTAATCCAAACACGTCTACATATTTGTCTCTTAATTGATTAATATTGCCCCAACTTTTAGCGCCTGATACTTGGATATGTGCTGACCAGGAGTATCTCTTAAATTCAACATAAATTTTGCCATCATCATATTGATATAACCATTTATTTGAAAATGTAAAATGAGGTTGCGTATAATATTTAATTAATTCATCAATTTTTGTTTCGTTGTGACTAATGTTATACGCCTTAGCTTCAGATGATAAGTTGATTGGAGTTTTAGAAAATTGTGTTGTAGTTGTTGCAAAAAGTAACAATGCTGTTGATAAAATTATTTTTTTCGTAAAGTTCTTTTTCATTTGAAAATCTCCTTTATGAGGAATAACTGAAACTTAAATAGGAAAGGGAGTTAATGTGACAATTGAAATTAAACTCATTGACTCCATTAATGTGGTTAATTAGATTTTTCGAGGATCACTTCGATTTCTGCTTGTTGAGGATTTTTAACATATCTATTTGTATCAGTTAATTTTAATTTTTTACTTAAATCAATTGTGTAGTCATTACCTCCACCAGTGATTTTGATTTGACCTTTATTGTGTACACCGTTATATAAATTTTTGTTTTTAATTAATGTTTGACGAACACGAAAATCAAGCTCTTTTAACGTTAACACTGGTTTATTACCTTGATAAACTTCATGTCCGCCGATAACAGATTGTTTTTTGTCTTTATATTTCACAAAAAGTTTGTAAGATTTGTCAGAAGATGTTGCTGCTGGCGTAACACCACCAGTAAATGTTTCGTCATAAGTCCAATAACCTTCCACTGTATCCTCATCTTTCGTTCCAAAAATATCAACGTATTTATCTCTTAATTTATTAATGTTGCCCCAACTTTCAGGACCGTGAATACGAATATGACTGTACCAAACCCACGTTTGAAGTGTTGCATGAATTGTACCATTAGGTTTCTGCCACAGCCATTTGCCAGATAAGGATAAATGAGGTTGTGTGTAATATTTGATTAATTCATTAATATTAGTCTCATTTGGACTGATATCGTAAGCTTTTGCTTCAGATGAAAAACTGATTGGTGTTTTAGGAAGTTGTGTAGAAGTAGTTCCTAGAAGTAACAATGCTGTTGATAAAATTATTTTTTTCGTGATGTTCTTTTTCATTTGAAAATCTCCTTTGCGTGAATTACCCAAAGTATATTAGCTATTTTACAGATGCGGAATTAAATAAGAGATAAAACTATGTTAAATAAACATAAACAGTTCGGTGTTTTATTTAAGTAAAACTTATTATTTTTAAGTGTTTATAACTATATATTTGTTAGTTAATTTAGTTTGCTATGTTAATAGGGTTTATTTCATTAGTCATCAAAGTCTGTGAAGAATTGTGTTAAATTAATTGTTAATTGAATTTTCTAACTTCTCGAAAAATAGTTATACTTTAAATGTAATACTCATTTTAAAAATTTCCTACTATATAAATTTAATATTAATAAAATGTTCAATGATTTATTGATAAAATATTACAATTTTAAAAAATGGGTTGTATTAGTGATGTATGCGCTTACAATTTAAGTGTAACTAAAATAAAAGGAGTTGTTATTAATGAAAAATTTACGAAACAGAAGTTTTTTAACTTTATTAGACTTTTCACGACAAGAGGTAGAATTCTTATTAACACTCTCCGAGGATTTAAAGCGTGCTAAATATATTGGCACTGAAAAGCCTATGTTAAAAAATAAAAATATTGCACTGTTATTTGAAAAGGATTCTACGAGAACGCGATGTGCATTTGAAGTTGCAGCGCATGATCAAGGTGCTAATGTAACTTATTTAGGTCCTACAGGTTCACAAATGGGTAAAAAAGAAACAACTAAAGATACTGCACGTGTACTTGGTGGCATGTATGATGGCATAGAATACCGTGGTTTTTCGCAAAGAACTGTAGAAACTTTAGCTGAATATTCAGGTGTACCAGTATGGAATGGTTTAACAGATGAAGATCATCCAACCCAAGTGTTAGCAGATTTCTTAACTGCAAAAGAAGTTTTGAAAAAAGATTATGCAGATATTAACTTTACTTATGTTGGAGATGGACGTAATAACGTAGCAAATGCTCTAATGCAAGGTGCAGCAATTATGGGGATGAATTTCCATTTAGTTTGTCCTAAAGAATTAAATCCAACTGATGAATTATTAAACCGATGTGAACAAATTGCTTCTGAAAATGGTGGCAACATATTAATTACAGATGATATTGAGCAAGGCGTGAAAGGTTCAGATGTCATATACACTGATGTTTGGGTATCAATGGGTGAACCTGATGAAGTGTGGAAAGAACGACTTGAATTATTGAAACCATATCAAGTTAATAAGGAAATGATGGATAAAACAGGTAATCCTAATGTGATATTTGAACATTGCTTACCATCATTCCATAATGCGGATACAAAAATTGGACAACAAATTTTTGAAAAATATGGTATTCGTGAAATGGAAGTCACAGATGAAGTATTCGAAAGTAAAGCTTCTGTTGTATTCCAAGAAGCAGAGAACAGAATGCATACGATAAAAGCAGTTATGGTTGCTACATTAGGTGAATTTTAAATGTAAAAGGAAGTGAATATGATGGCGAAGATTGTAGTTGCACTAGGTGGTAATGCTTTAGGAAAATCACCACAAGAACAACTTGAGCTTGTTAAAAATACTGCGAAATCACTAGTAGGATTAATAACTAAAGGTCATGAAATTGTTATAAGTCATGGTAATGGACCACAAGTTGGTAGTATAAATTTGGGACTTAATTATGCTGCAGAACATAAGCAAGGTCCCGCATTCCCATTTGCTGAGTGTGGGGCGATGAGCCAAGCATATATTGGTTTTCAGTTACAAGAAAGTTTGCAAAATGAACTTCATTCAATTGGCATAGATAAACAAGTTGTAACACTTGTAACACAAGTAGAAGTAGATGAACATGATCCGGCATTTAATAATCCATCAAAACCAATTGGACTTTTTTATAATAAAGATGAAGCTGAGCAAATTCATAATGAAAAAGGGTATCAATTTGTTGAAGATGCTGGAAGAGGGTATAGAAGGGTTGTACCATCACCACAACCAATTTCTATAATTGAATTAGAAAGTATTAAAACGCTTATTAAAAATGATACACTCGTAATTGCTGCTGGTGGCGGTGGTATACCAGTTATAAGAGAACAGCATGATGGCTTTAAAGGCATAGATGCGGTTATTGATAAAGATAAAACAAGTGCACTTTTAGGTGCTAATATTCAATGTGATCAATTGATTATATTAACAGCAATTGATTACGTATATATTAATTTTAACAGTGAAAATCAACAACCATTGAAGGTTACAAATGTTAATGAATTAAAACGCTATATAGATGAAAATCAATTTGCAAAAGGAAGTATGTTACCAAAAATTGAAGCGGCAATTTCATTTATTGAAAATAATCCCAACGGTAGTGTTCTTATTACTTCATTAAATGAATTAGATGCTGCGTTAGAAGGTAAGATAGGTACAGTGATTAAAAAATAATATTGTTAACACGTTTTCGATTTATTATATGTATAATGCATGATTTTTATTAACAATGTGCAACCCTGCGTATCTAGGATGATTTTTTAAGGCGGGGTGCACTTTCTTAATATAAATATTTAACACTGAAATATTCTACACAGCATTATTGTTAGGTCAAATGTCGAAGGAGATGAAACCGTGGAAAATGCAATTAATGAAAGTGAAAAGAAAAAACGATTTAAACTAAGAATGCCAGGTGCATTTATGATTTTATTTATTTTAACAGTCATTGCAGTAATGGCAACTTGGATTATTCCTGCAGGTGCATATTCTAAACTTTCTTACGAACCTTCATCCCAAGAACTGAAAATTGTAAATCCTCATAATCAAGTTAAAAAAGTACCTGGTACACAAAAGGAACTTGATAAAATGGGTGTTAAAATTAAAATCGAACAGTTTAAATCTGGTGCAATTAATAAACCTGTTTCTATACCAAATACGTATGAACGATTAAAGCAACATCCAGCTGGGCCTGAAAAAATAACGAGTAGTATGGTCGAAGGAACAATAGAAGCGGTAGACATCATGGTGTTTATACTTGTTTTGGGTGGACTTATAGGTGTTGTGCAAGCCAGTGGTTCTTTTGAATCGGGGTTGTTAGCCTTAACAAAGAAAACAAAAGGGCATGAATTTATGCTGATAGTGTTTGTCTCTATTTTAATGATTATTGGCGGTACGCTATGTGGTATTGAAGAAGAAGCTGTTGCTTTTTATCCAATTTTAGTACCTATATTTATAGCTTTAGGATATGATTCTATTGTCTCCGTTGGTGCCATATTCCTTGCTAGTTCTGTTGGTAGTACTTTTTCAACAATAAATCCATTTTCAGTTGTCATAGCATCAAATGCAGCTGGTACAACTTTTACAGATGGTTTGTATTGGAGAGTTGGTGCCTGTATTGTCGGCGCTATCTTTGTAATCAGTTATTTATATTGGTACTGCAAAAAAATTAAACGAGATCCAAAGGCGTCTTATGCTTATGCGGACAAGGAAGCATTTGAAAAGCAATGGTCTGTATTAAAAGATGACGATAGCGCGCAATTTACTACACGTAAAAAGATAATACTTACATTATTTGTATTGCCATTTCCAATTATGGTTTGGGGTGTCATGACCCAAGGTTGGTGGTTCCCAGTTATGGCATCAGCATTTTTAATTTTTACAATTATTATTATGTTTATTGCTGGAACTGGTAAATTTGGTTTAGGAGAAAAAGGAACGGTTGATGCCTTTGTTAATGGTGCATCAAGTTTAGTTGGTGTTTCTTTAATCATTGGTTTAGCTAGGGGTATTAACTTAGTGTTGAATGAAGGTATGATTTCAGATACGATCTTACATTTTTCATCGTCTTTAGTTCAACATATGAGTGGACCGTTATTTATCATTGTATTACTATTTATTTTCTTCTGTTTAGGATTTATCGTACCTTCTTCATCAGGATTAGCGGTATTATCAATGCCTATTTTTGCACCATTGGCTGATACTGTCGGTATACCAAGATTCGTCATCGTAACGACGTATCAATTTGGTCAATATGCGATGTTATTCTTAGCGCCAACTGGACTTGTTATGGCGACATTACAAATGTTAAACATGCGATATTCCCATTGGTTCCGATTCGTATGGCCAGTAGTCGCATTTGTATTAATTTTCGGTGGTGGATTACTAATTACGCAAGTACTTATTTATTCATAAGTTGTAATGCTATGTTATAGAAGAATTTTATAATAAGTTAGTTGTATGCATCTCGTTAGATAGTAGAAATACTAAATAGACCGAGGTGCATATTTATTTTTAATACGCTAAAAAAAGCGCAATGTAATATTTAATAAAAATATTTTAGAAAAAGTAATTTATTGTAGTTGTCGATGTGTGGTATATTTTATTTGTTGTGGTAAATACATTTGGTATAGCCATGAGTTGATAGAAATTATACATATAGTTGTGAATATAGCGAAGATACAAAGAGGGTGGCTATAAATGACATATATTACAAAGGTTTTAGATACGTTAACAGGTGTATGTGTAGTTTTATTATTTAGTAAATATTTCGTTGCGTATGCGAATATGGTATTTGACTGGAATTTAAGGTGGTATTTTTTAGAAAACATACCACACTTGCCAATTATATTATTTGTTCTGTTGTTTGTTTTCGGTGTGCCTTCTGAAATGATTAAAGATAGACGAAAGAAAAATAATAGTGAATAAATTAATCGATGTTAAGAGGTGAAAAAACTTGTCTACTATTACAAAAACTAAAATAAAAATCTTTTTTAACTATTTTATTGGGATATTAGCATTAGCCTTTGCTTTTTATATAATATTCAAATAAATATCAGGGAGTGACGTGTTTGTGATCTTGAAGTTCTAGTATAGATTTTAAAACTAGAGACAGGAGGCATCATTGCCTTTCAAAAATAAATAAGATGATATAAATTCAAAGAGGCAGGATTACCTACCTCTTTTTAAATGACGAATTGTATTATATAGTGCAACACCGCTAAAATTTCATGAAAAATTTCCATAATTGGCACTTTCACAATACTACTCATCGAATTCATTCGCAAAACTTTCTAAGGTAAGACCTCGAAAAGGTTTCTTACTACTAATTATAAGAAGGTAAGGCTATATGAAAAGAGAAACAAAGCAAAAAATATCTTTTGGCTTATCAATTGGTATATTTGTTTTAGTTATATTACTGTTGATTTTTTAAAAAAGTAAAAATTGTTGTCTTATCTCAATGGGTCGTGGAGAAAGAAATATAGAAAAATAGAGTTTAAAAATCATCGTGATTTTACACAAATACACAAAAACCTCATCTGATTATTAGATGAGGGATTTTATTATATTCAAAAGTTTTGGTGTAGTATTGGTGTAGTTCAGATAAAATTTGAACGCAAAATTACTTGATTAAAAATATATAATCAAGTGTCAAACGTGTGTCAAAAAATTTCTAAAACGAATAAGTATGATTGTTTTAATTACTGTATTTGCAGGGAATATACGGGGCCCTTATGGGTCCCTAAAATGCTATATTACTGAAACACAAAACAAAAAGAACCCCGTGAATACGGGGTTCTTTTTGTAGGTCGGTGTATAATAAATACCTATAAACGTCCTGGGAGGGATTCGAACCCCCGACCGATGGCTTAGAAGGCCATTGCTCTATCCAGCTGAGCTACCAGGACACGTTTAACAACACAAGAATTATTATAGCTAAATGAACATAAATAAGCAATACCTTACAAATAAAAAAAGTTTATATTTTTCACTATTTTAGAGCTATTTATATAAAAAGGTTCAATAAGTATTATATGTGGATTTAAGCAATATAATTGTGTTAAATGCAGTTTCGAATGCCTAAGTGTATCACTAACTCATTATTAAAACAGTTATGTACTATAAATGTTGTTGTGCGGATAAACAAACTAATTGCGCGAAATTTATTTTAAAATATCAATAACAAGACGTTGAGAGAATGACATGACGGTGATCTAAAGGTACTCACGTTTTTGTTTTCTTCAAATTTAAATTTTAAGGAGTGTTTTCAATGGAAGGATTATTCAACGCAATTAAAGATACTGTAACTGCAGCAATCAATAATGATGGAGCAAAATTAGGCACAAGCATTGTGAGCATCGTTGAAAATGGCGTAGGTTTAATAGGTAAATTATTCGGATTCTAATTCCAATATGTTATGTAAGTATTAAATAATATTTCAAAGGTGAGGGAGAGATTTGAAATGACTGGTTTAGCACAAGCAATTGCCAATACTGTGCAAGCAGCACAACATCACGATAGTGTGAAATTAGGTACAAGTATCGTAGATATTGTTGCCAATGGTATAGGATTACTAGGCAAATTATTCGGATTCTAATTTTAGAATGAAATATATTTAAACTAAAAAGGTTGAGACATAAAGTTTTTGTGCTCTGGGAAACCGATTAACGGCGTCCCAAAAGCAGGTTTTTCGGTAGAAACTCTAACGATTCGACAAAATTTGGGAAACAATTTTGCTCATCGTTCTGTTTTGCTCAAATCCTAAACACTTTTGTCCTGACCTTTTTTGTTTGCAGAAAAATAAACCTCTGTTAAGATTTATTTAGACAATCAGAATATAGGAGATGGGCGGACTTGGGATATAAAAATATTTTAATAGACTTTGATGACACAATTGTGGACTTTTATGATGCGGAAGAATGGGCATTTCATTACATGGCTAATCTATTTGAACATAAAGCTACTGATCTTGATTTTTTAGAGTTTAAAAAAATTAATCATCAACATTGGGAAGCATTTCAACAGAATAAGTTAACAAAGGCTGAAGTTTTATCACAACGATTTGTAAATTACTTTAAACGCCATCAAATGGAAATAGATGGTCATCGTGCAGATGTTTTGTTCAGAAATGGTTTAGCAGAAGCAAAAATCAAATATTTTGATCAAACATTAGAAACTATCATTGAACTATCAGAGAATCATAATTTGTATATTGTGACTAATGGAGTTACAGAAACGCAAAAAAGAAGACTAAATCAAACACCACTTCATAAATATTTTAAAAATATTTATATTTCAGAAGAAACTGGACATCAAAAACCAAGTCCTGAGTTTTTTAATTATGTCTTTAATGATATAGGTGAATCTGAAAGAGAAAGCTCAATCATTGTAGGTGACTCTCTAACATCTGATATTCTAGGCGGAATTAATGCAGGGATTGCAACTTGTTGGTTTAATTTTAGGAATTTTGAACCAAACCCCGAAATAACACCTGATTATGAAATTAATTCATGGACGCAATTGAAAAGAATTGTTGACGAAGAAAATTAAGTATTAAAATTTAGATAGAAAAAGACACTACGAAAAATTAAAATTCAATTAATCGTAGTGTCGAATATTGACATCTTATGGTTTCCACAGTAAGACATCGTGTCCTTCTATATTTTTAGCTTCCACATCTGTAAATCCATGATGTAAAAAGAAATCCTTTGAATCATTTCTTCCAATCGCTTTAATTGGCATATTAAAGCTTTTTGCAAAATCAATTAGTTTTGTTGCATATCCTCTGTTTTGATATTTTGGCAATACTTCTAACTTCCATAGTAATAAATAATCATCAAAATCTGGGAAGTAAATTTCTTCAACATCACCTTTTTTTAGTAAAGCCATTCTAGCCCCTAATTGATCTCCGACAAATATACCATAAAATGGTGAATCAGAACTTGCATCAATCATTTGGCCATTTAATTCGTTGACCATATATAAGTCTTTGTTGCCAAATTCTCTAAAGTTCTCAAACAGTTCATCAGTTTTGTAATTAATTTCAAGACGTTTGATTTCACTCATATTTATCTACCCCTTATTTGTTTACTACTATTATTATACATTAAACCTCTTATATTTTTCATTGATTTAAAAGACCAAAACACTGAATATTATAAATTTTCTACAATTAAATTGATTTTTAAGCTGTAAAATTGTCAACAAACGGTATAGTCTTTATACTATAATTTGTAATCGCGTACTGAAGGAGAAAACACATGGACTGTAAAGTAGTTAGTTTAAATGAAAAAGATCAGTTTATATCTAAAATAAAAGGCAGTAATCCTGAAATTGTAGGGTTGTTTCAATATGATGCTGCACAACAAACCAGTTTTGAAAAGAGAATGTCGAAAGAAAGTAACGGCAGGGAAGAAGTATTAGCTAATGTCATTCGTGATTATATGAGTGATCTAGATATATCTAATGAACAAAACAATAATTTAGAAGCGCTGGCTAGAGGTTCAAAGGTAGTAATTGGCGGACAGCAGGCTGGACTTTTTGGAGGTCCACTTTATACATTTCACAAAATCTTTTCCATTATCACTTTAGCGGACCAACTTGAGGATACGTATAAACAAAAAGTTGTGCCAGTATTTTGGATTGCAGGAGAAGATCATGATTTTGATGAAGTCAACCATACGTACGTTTATAATGAGAATGAAGCGACATTACATAAAGTTAAATATCATACTATGGATGCGCCCGAATCAACGGTTTCTAGATATAATCCAGACAAAGCTGAATTAAAGAGAGCTTTAAAAGCGATGTTTAAACAAATGAAAGAAACGGTCTACACACAAAGTTTAATCGATATGTGTGAAACGATAATTGAGCAATATCATTCATGGTCAGATATGTTCAAAGCACTATTACACGAGACTTTTAAAACGTATGGAGTGCTCTTTATAGATGCGCAGTATGAACCGTTAAGAAAAATTGAAGCACCGTTATTTACTGAAATTCTAAAAAAACATCAATCTCTCGATTGTGCGTTTAGGGCAACACAACAACGTACACAAGAACAAGGATTGGATGCCATGATTCAAACTGATACAAATGTACATTTGTTTTTACATGATGATCAAATGCGTCAGCTTATCTCATACGAAGATGAAGTGTTTAAATTAAGTAAAACGAACAAATCGTATAGAATGGAAGAGATTTTAAAAATTGCTGAAAATCAACCAGAGTTGTTTTCTAATAATGTCGTAACAAGACCATTAATGGAAGAGTGGTTGTTTAATACTGTGGCATTTGTTGGTGGGCCTAGTGAAATTAAATACTGGGCAGAATTAAAAGGTGTTTTTGATTTATTTGAAATTGAAATGCCAATTGTTATGCCAAGACTAAGAATTACCTATTTAAATAAACGTATTGAAAAATTGCTTAATAAGTATGAAGTGCCACTATCAGAAGTTTTAGCTCATGGTGTGGAAGAAAGTAGGAGTAAATTCATTCGTGAACAAGCATCAGATGATTTTATTGAAAAAGTTGAATCAATGATTAAGCAACAACATATTTTATATAAAGATTTATTAAATGAAGTCACTGGTAATCAGAATAATATAAATCTCGTTACTAAAAACAACGAAATTCATCAACACCAATATGAATACTTGTTAAATCGTTACTTATTAAATGTTGAAAGAGAAAATAAAATAAGCATGAAACAGTATTGTGAAATCGAAGAACATCTCCACCCAATGGGCGGATTACAAGAACGTGTATGGAATCCACTTCAAATCTTGAATGATTTTGGGATAGATGTGTTCAAGCCCTCCACCTATCCACCACTTTCTTACACTTTTGATCATATTGTTATAAAACCTTAGAATATCAAGGGTTTAGCCCGATTTATCTTTTTGATAAATCGGGCATTTTTTTGTTTTTTAAAATAAATTTCACAAATTTTGTATAAATAGTGGTGGATAGTGGGGAGATGTGGTAAATTATATATAAGGTGAGGTGATAAAAAATGTTCATGGGAGAATACGATCATCAATTGGATACAAAAGGACGTATGATTATACCGTCCAAGTTTCGTTATGATTTAAATGAGCGTTTTATTATCACAAGAGGCCTTGATAAATGTTTATTCGGTTACACTTTAGACGAATGGCAACAGATTGAAGAGAAAATGAAAACCTTACCTATGACAAAAAAAGACGCACGTAAGTTTATGCGTATGTTCTTCTCTGGTGCTGTTGAAGTTGAACTTGATAAACAAGGGCGTATTAATATCCCACAAAATTTGAGGAAATACGCTAATTTAACTAAAGAATGTACAGTAATCGGTGTATCAAATCGTATTGAGATTTGGGACAGAGAGACTTGGAATGATTTTTATGAAGAATCTGAAGAAAGTTTCGAAGATATTGCTGAAGATTTAATAGATTTTGATTTTTAAAATGGAGGAATTGAAGTGTTTCATCATATCAGCGTTATGTTAAACGAAACCATTGATTATTTAAATGTAAAAGAAAATGGTGTGTACATTGACTGTACGCTAGGTGGAGCGGGACATGCCCTTTATTTACTAAATCTATTAAATGACGAAGGTAGATTAATAGCAATTGACCAAGATCAAACGGCTATTGATAATGCTAAAGAAGTACTGAAAGATCATTTGCATAAAGTGACTTTCGTGCATAGTAACTTTCGTGAATTAACTAACATTTTAAATGACTTAAACATTGAAAAAGTAGACGGAATATACTACGACTTGGGTGTTTCGAGCCCACAATTAGATATTCCTGAGCGAGGATTCAGCTATCATCATGATGCAACGTTAGATATGCGTATGGATCAAACTCAAGAACTAACGGCTTATGACATCGTAAATAATTGGTCATATGAAGCTTTAGTGAAAATATTTTATCGTTATGGCGAAGAAAAATTTTCAAAACAGATAGCTAGAAGAATCGAAGCACATCGTGAACAACAACCAATAACAACAACACTAGAATTAGTTGACATAATAAAAGAAGGAATTCCTGCTAAAGCGAGAAGGAAAGGTGGTCATCCTGCAAAACGTGTTTTTCAAGCATTGCGAATTGCAGTTAACGATGAATTATCAGCCTTTGAAGATTCAATTGAACAAGCGATTGAATTAGTGAATGTAAATGGCAGGATATCGGTTATCACATTCCATTCATTGGAAGATCGTTTATGTAAACAAGTTTTCCAAGAATACGAAAAGGGTCCTGAAGTACCAAGAGGATTACCGGTGATACCAGAAGAATATACACCTAAGTTAAAGCGAGTTAATCGTAAACCGATTACCGCAACAGAAGAAGATTTAGATGACAATAATAGAGCACGTAGCGCGAAATTACGTGTAGCTGAAATACTTAAATAAGGAGCAATTTATCATGGCTGTAGAAAAAGTGTATCAACCATATGACGAACAAGTTTATACTAGTATACCGAAGCAACAACCACAAACTAAACCCGAAAAGAAAACTGTTTCGAGAAAAGTGGTTGTACAATTAACTAAATTTGAAAAAGTTTTATACATAACTTTGATTACTGTAATTGCTATGTTAAGTATTTATATGCTATCTTTAAAAATGGATGCGTATGATACGCGAGGAAAGATTGCAGATTTAGATTATAAAATAGATAAACAATCAAGTGAAAACAGTGCTTTACAATCTGAAATCAAAAAGAATTCTTCTTATGAACGCATATACGAAAAGGCTAAGAAACAGGGGATGAGCCTTGAGAACGATAATGTAAAGGTAGTGCGTAGTAATGGCGAAGCAAAAAATTAAAATTAAAAAAAATAAAATAGGGGCAGTCCTACTTGTTGGTTTATTCGGACTGCTCTTTTTTATATTGGTTTTAAGAATTTCATATATCATGATTACTGGCCACTCTAATGGTCAAGATTTAGTCATGAAGGCAAACGAAAAGTATTTAGTTAAAAATGCACAACAACCAGAACGAGGTAAGATATATGATCGTAATGGTAAAGTGCTAGCAGAAGATGTAGAAAGATATAAACTTGTAGCTGTTGTAGATAAAAAGGCTAGTGCCAATTCTAAGAAGCCAAGGCATGTAGTTGATAAAAAAGAAACAGCTAAGAAATTGTCTACAGTCATTGATATGAAACCAGAAGAAATTGAAAAAAGACTTAGTCAAAAGAAAGTTTTTCAAATCGAGTTCGGTCGTAAAGGTACTAATTTAACATATCAGGATAAATTGAAAATTGAGAAAATGAATATGCCGGGTATTTCTTTACTTCCTGAAACAGAGCGATTTTATCCGAATGGTAACTTTGCATCACACTTAATTGGTATGGCTCAAAAGAATCCGGACACTGGTGAACTTAAAGGTGCACTTGGTGTTGAAAAGATTTTTGATAGTTACTTAAGTGGTTCAAAAGGTTCGTTAAGATATATTCATGATATTTGGGGTTATATTGCACCAAATACTAAGAAAGAAAAACAACCAAAACGTGGCGACGATGTTCATTTAACTATTGATTCAAATATACAAGTGTTTGTTGAAGAAGCGCTTGATGGCATGGTTGAAAGATATCGTCCAAAAGATTTGTTTGCAGTTGTTATGGATGCTAAAACCGGTGAGATACTAGCCTATAGTCAACGACCAACTTTTAATCCTGAAACTGGGAAAGATTTTGGTAAAAAATGGGCTAATGACTTATATCAAAACACATATGAACCTGGATCAACATTCAAATCATTTGGATTAGCTGCTGCTATTCAAGAAGGCGCATTTGATCCAAATAAAAAATACAAATCAGGACATAGAGACATAATGGGGTCTCGTATATCTGACTGGAATAGAGTTGGTTGGGGAGAAATCCCAATGTCACTTGGATTCACTTATTCATCAAATACTTTAATGATGCATTTGCAAGATTTAGTTGGTGCAGACAAAATGAAGTCATGGTATGAACGTTTTGGTTTTGGAAAATCAACTAAAGGAATGTTTGATGGAGAAGCGCCAGGACAAATTGGTTGGAGCAATGAATTACAACAAAAAACATCATCATTTGGACAGTCGACAACTGTAACGCCAGCACAAATGTTGCAAGCTCAATCTGCATTCTTTAATAATGGTAATATGTTAAAACCATGGTTTGTGAACAGCGTTGAAAATCCAGTTAGCAAAAAGCAATTTTACAAAGGTGAAAAACAAATCGCCGGCAAACCAATTACGAAAGATACTGCTGAAAAGGTAGAAAAACAGTTAGACTTGGTTGTTAATAGTAAGAAAAGTCATGCTGCAAACTATCGTATAGAAGGTTATGATATTGAAGGTAAGACTGGTACAGCTCAAGTAGCTGCTCCAAATGGTGGCGGTTATGTTAAAGGTCCAAACCCATACTTTGTAAGCTTTATGGGTGATGCGCCTAAGAAAAACCCTAAAGTAATAGTGTATGCTGGTATGAGTTTAGCTCAGAAAAATGATCAAGAAGCTTATGAATTAGGTGTAAGTAAAGCATTTAAACCTATCATGGAAAATACTTTAAAATATTTAAATGTAGGTAAATCGAAAGACGATACTTCTAATGCTGAGTTTAGTAAAGTGCCTGATGTTGAAGGGCAAGAAAAACAAAAAGCTATTGATAATGTGAGTGCAAAATCATTAGAACCAGTTACAATCGGTTCAGGATCACAAATTAAAGCACAATCAGTAAAAGCAGGAAATAAAGTGTTACCACATAGTAAAGTGTTGCTATTAACTGATGGTGACGTGACAATGCCTGATATGACAGGTTGGACGAAAGAAGATGTTATTGCCTTTGAAAACTTAACAAATATTAAAGTGAATTTAAAAGGTAGTGGTTTCGTGTCTCATCAATCAATTACAAAAGGTCAAAAACTTACTGAAAAAGACAAAATAGACGTAGAATTTTCATCAGAGAATGTAGACAGCAATTCAACTAATAATTCTGATTCGAAATCAGATGATACAAATAAATCTGACAGTAAATCTGACAAAGATAAGTCGGAATAAGGTAAATTGCGGCATTAAATAAAGATCACTTGTCACTATTAAATTTTGATTTAGCAATGGTTAGGCAAGCATAAACATCTTCATTTAATCTTTATTATTTAGCGTTGATAGAGAATTTTAGGGTAGACGAGGTCAGGTTAACTTGTTTGTTATAAACAAACTTTTTATACTGGCCTCTTATACCGTGATGATATAAATATTTAAAAAATGATAACAACTTTGTTTATTAAATTGAAAAATTGATAATATATTAATGATTAAAAAAGTCTGGATTAAGAAGAGGAGATAATTATGATTTTTGTATATGCGTTTTTAGCGCTAGTCATCACTTTTGTTTTAGTACCTGTATTAATACCTACACTAAAAAGGATGAAATTCGGACAAAGTATCCGTGAAGAAGGTCCACAAAGCCACATGAAAAAAACAGGAACACCAACTATGGGTGGGCTAACATTTTTATTAAGTATTGTGATAACGTCATTAATTGCAATTATTTTTGTTAATGACTCAAATCCTATTTTATTATTGTTATTTGTAACAATTGGATTTGGATTAATTGGTTTTATCGATGATTACATCATTGTTGTTAAAAAGAATAACCAAGGTTTAACAAGCAAACAGAAATTTTTAGCGCAAATTGGAATAGCGATTATTTTCTTTGTTTTAAGTAATGTATTTCATTTGGTGAGTTTTTCAACAAATATACATATTCCATTTACAAATATAGCAATTCCACTATCGTTTGCTTATGTTGTATTTATAGTATTTTGGCAAGTTGGGTTTTCTAATGCGGTAAATTTAACTGATGGATTAGACGGACTAGCTACTGGCTTATCAATTATTGGTTTCACAATGTATGCAATTATGAGTTTTGTATTAGGTGAAACAGCAATAGGTATTTTCTGTATTATTATGTTATTTGCACTTTTAGGGTTTTTACCATATAACATTAATCCAGCAAAAGTGTTTATGGGTGATACGGGAAGTTTAGCATTAGGTGGTATTTTTGCTACAATTTCAATCATGTTAAATCAAGAGTTATCCTTAATTTTTATAGGACTTGTATTTGTGATAGAAACTTTATCGGTAATGTTACAAGTAGCCAGCTTTAAGCTTACTGGAAAACGTATATTTAAAATGAGCCCAATTCATCATCATTTTGAGTTGATTGGTTGGAGTGAATGGAAAGTTGTTACAGTATTTTGGACTGTAGGTTTAATTTCAGGTTTAATCGGATTATGGATTGGAGTGCATTAATATGCTCAATTATAAGGGCTTGGAAAATGAAAATGTATTAGTAGTAGGACTTGCAAAAAGTGGATACGAGGCAGCTAAATTATTAAGTAAGTTGGGTGCGAATGTAACGGTAAATGATGGTAAAGATTTGTCACAAGATGCGCATGCTAAAGATTTAGAATCAATGGGAATTAAGGTCGTTAGTGGTAGCCATCCAATATCATTACTAGACAATGATCCAATAGTTGTTAAAAATCCTGGTATACCATATACCGTGTCTATTATTGATGAAGCTGTGAAAAGGAATTTGAAAATATTAACTGAAGTAGAATTGAGTTATTTAATTTCTGAAGCACCAATCATAGCAGTGACAGGTACTAATGGTAAAACAACAGTTACATCTCTTATAGGAGATATGTTTAAAAAAAGTCGCTTAACAGGTAGACTTTCAGGAAATATTGGATATGTAGCATCAAAAGTTGCGCAAGAAGTAAAACCATCAGACTATTTAATTACTGAACTGTCATCATTTCAATTACTAGGAATTGAAAAATATAGACCACATATCGCCATTATTACTAACATTTACTCAGCTCATTTAGATTACCATGAGAATTTGGAAAATTATCAAAATGCTAAAAAACAAATTTATAAAAATCAAACTAAGGATGATTATTTAATTTGTAATTATCATCAAAGACAAGTTATAGAATCAGAAGATTTAAAAGCTAAAACGTTATATTTTTCAACGCAACAAGAAGTTGATGGTATTTATATCAAAGATGGCTTTATCGTATATAAAGGAATTCGAATTATAAATACGGACGATTTAGTATTACCAGGAGAACATAACTTAGAAAATATTCTAGCTGCTGTACTTGCTTGTATTTTAGCAGGAGTGCCTATCAAGGCGATTATTGATAGTTTGACTACTTTTTCAGGAATAGAACATCGATTACAGTACATTGGTACAAACAGAACAAATAAGTATTATAATGACTCAAAAGCTACTAATACACTTGCAACACAATTTGCTTTGAACTCTTTTAATCAACCAATCATTTGGTTATGTGGTGGGTTAGATAGAGGTAATGAATTTGATGAACTTATTCCTTACATGGAAAATGTTCGCGTAATGGTTGTATTCGGACAAACAAAAGATAAGTTTGCTAAACTAGGTAATAGTCAAGGGAAATCGGTCATTGAAGCAAACAACGTCGAAGATGCTGTTGATAAAGTACAAGATATTATTGAACCGAATGATGTAGTTTTGTTATCTCCAGCTTGTGCAAGTTGGGATCAATATAGTACTTTTGAAGAGCGTGGCGATAAATTTATTGAAAGATTCCGTGCCCATTTACCATCTTATTAAAGGGTGTGAGTATTGATGGATGATAAAACGAAGAATGATCAGCAAGAGCCAAATGAAGATAAAGATGAATTAGAACTATTTACTAGAAATACATCTAAGAAAAGAAGACAAAGAAAAAGGTCTGAAGCTACACGATTATTTGACCAAAATGCAAAAGATACATCGCAACAAGCAGAATTTGATGAGGACATATATTTAATCAATAAAGATTTTAAAAAAGATAACAATGATAATAGTGAAAATAATCAGTCGCATGAGCACATAAGTGACGGTGATGCTGATCATGGTAGGAGTTCAAACTCGATTAATCAAGTTTATAACTCGAATCAAGAAAATGTGCGATCAAATGATTCTGTTGATAATGGAGTTAGCTCTAACGACGAAAACTTAAACGATGAAAATCATCAAAATGACGACGTTAATTCGAAAGACAAAGTTGATGTTAGTGAATTAAACGATGACAAGGGGAAACGTAAGAGTAAAGTTACCCAACTTAAGCCTTTAACACTTGAGGAAAAGCGGAAGTTAAGACGTAAAAGACAGAAGAGAATTCAATATAGCATTATAACTATTTTAGTATTATTAATTGCAGTTATTTTAATTTATATGTTTTCACCACTTAGTAAAATTGCGCATGTAAATATAAATGGCAATAATCATGTTAGCACCTCGAAAATTAATAAAATTTTAAATGTAAAAAGTGATTCGAGGATGTATACATTTAGTAAGAAAAATGCAATCAATGATCTTGAAGAAGACCCATTAATTAAAAATGTTGATATACAAAAGAAATTGCCAAATACGTTAAATGTAGACATAACAGAAAATGAAATTATCGCTTTAGTAAAATATAAAGGTAAATATTTACCTTTATTAGAAAACGGGAAATTGCTTAAAGATTCAAATGATGTCAAAATTAATGATGCTCCTGTAATGGATGGCTTTAGTGGAACAAAAGAAAATGATATGATTAAAGCATTGTCTGATATGAAACCAGAAGTAAGGCGTTATATTGCAGAGGTTAGCTATGCACCAAGTAAAAATAAGCAAAGTAGAATAGAATTATATACTACTGATGGTCTTCAAGTTGTCGGTGACATTTCAACGATTGCTGATAAAATGAAATATTATCCACAAATGTCACAATCGTTATCAAGAGATAGTTCTGGTAAATTAAAAACACGCGGTTACATAGATTTATCTGTAGGCGCATCGTTCATTCCTTATCGAGGTAATACATCAAATCAATCAGAAAGCGATAAAAATGTGACTAAATCATCTCAAGAGGAAAATCAAGCAAAAGAAGAATTACAAAGCGTTTTAAACAAAATTAACAATCAATCAAGTAAGAATAATTAAAAAATTTTGATATTGTCTATGTTTATAGTTCACAAGCCATTCAACGTATTGTAAACTAAAGATAGTGTATTTTTTAATAGTAATTTGTCAGGAGGTGCCTATCTATGGAAGAACATTACTACGTAAGTATTGATATTGGATCATCAAGCGTAAAAACAATAGTAGGCGAGAAATTTCACAATGGTATAAATGTGATAGGTACAGGACAAACCTACACGAGCGGTATAAAAAATGGTTTAATTGATGATTTTGATATTGCGCGTCAAGCAATCAAAGACACAATTAAAAAGGCATCAATCGCTTCGGGTGTAGATATTAAAGAAGTTTTCCTGAAATTACCTATCATTGGAACGGAAGTTTATGATGAATCAAATGAAATCGACTTTTATGAGGATACAGAAATCAACGGTTCACATATCGAAAAAGTTTTAGAAGGTATTAGAGAAAAGAACGATGTGCAAGAAACAGAAGTAATAAATGTGTTCCCTATACGTTTTATAGTCGATAAAGAAAATGAGGTTTCAGACCCTAAAGAATTAATTGCCAGACATTCATTAAAGGTTGAAGCAGGCGTAATTGCTATTCAAAAATCAATTTTAATTAATATGATTAAATGTGTTGAAGCATGTGGTGTAGATGTATTAGATGTTTATTCTGACGCGTATAACTATGGTTCAATCCTAACAGCTACTGAAAAAGAGTTAGGTGCATGTGTAATTGATATTGGTGAAGATGTTACGCAAGTTGCTTTTTATGAACGTGGTGAATTAGTCGATGCTGATTCGATTGAAATGGCTGGACGCGATATTACAGATGATATTGCACAAGGGTTAAATACATCTTATGAAACAGCTGAAAAGGTTAAACATCAATACGGTCATGCATTTTATGATTCTGCTTCAGATCAAGATATATTCACTGTTGAACAGGTTGATAGTGATGAAACAGTGCAATATACTCAAAAAGACTTAAGTGACTTTATTGAAGCACGTGTAGAAGAAATATTTTTTGAAGTTTTTGACGTTTTACAAGAATTAGGATTAACTAAAGTAAATGGTGGATTTATAGTTACTGGTGGGTCAGCAAATTTACTTGGTGTAAAAGAATTATTATCTGATATGGTGAGTGAAAAAGTTAGAATTCATACGCCATCTCAAATGGGAATTAGAAAACCTGAATTTTCTTCAGCAATTTCTACAATTTCTAGTAGTATCGCTTTTGATGAGTTATTAGATTATGTTACAATTAATTATCATGATAATGAAGAAACTGAAGAAGATGTTATTGATGTGAAAGACAAAGATAACGAATCTAAATTAGGCGGATTTGATTGGTTTAAACGTAAAACGAACAAAAAAGGTACTCATGAAAATGAAGTAGAATCAACAGATGAAGAAATTTATCAATCAGAAGATAATCATCAGGAACATAAACAGAATCATGAACATGTTCAAGACAAAGATAAAGAAGAAAGTAAATTCAAAAAACTAATGAAATCTCTATTTGAATGATTATTGGCCAATAAAACTAGGAGGAAATTTAAATGTTAGAATTTGAACAAGGATTTAATCATTTAGCGACTTTAAAGGTCATTGGTGTAGGTGGTGGCGGTAATAACGCTGTAAACCGAATGATTGACCACGGAATGAATAATGTTGAATTTATCGCTATCAACACAGACGGTCAAGCTTTAAACTTATCTAAAGCTGAATCTAAAATCCAAATCGGTGAGAAATTAACACGTGGTTTAGGTGCAGGTGCTAACCCTGAAATTGGTAAAAAAGCTGCTGAAGAATCTCGTGAACAAATTGAAGATGCAATTCAAGGTGCAGATATGGTATTCGTCACTTCTGGTATGGGTGGCGGAACTGGTACTGGTGCGGCTCCAGTTGTAGCTAAAATTGCAAAAGAAATGGGTGCATTAACAGTTGGTGTTGTAACTCGCCCATTTAGCTTTGAAGGACGTAAACGTCAAACTCAAGCTGCTGCTGGAGTAGAAGCTATGAAAGCTGCTGTTGATACATTAATCGTAATTCCAAACGATCGTTTATTAGACATCGTTGACAAATCTACACCAATGATGGAAGCATTTAAAGAGGCTGACAATGTGTTACGCCAAGGTGTACAAGGTATTTCAGATTTAATCGCTGTTTCTGGTGAAGTTAACTTAGACTTTGCAGATGTTAAGACAATCATGTCTAACCAAGGCTCAGCATTAATGGGTATCGGTGTATCATCTGGTGAAAACAGAGCAGTAGAAGCTGCTAAAAAAGCAATTTCTTCTCCATTACTTGAAACATCTATCGTTGGTGCACAAGGTGTGCTTATGAACATTACTGGTGGCGAGTCATTATCATTATTCGAAGCACAAGAAGCTGCCGACATCGTTCAAGATGCTGCTGATGAAGATGTAAATATGATCTTTGGTACAGTAATCAATCCTGAATTACAAGATGAAATTGTAGTTACGGTTATCGCAACTGGCTTTGATGACAAACCAACTTCACATGGTCGTAAATCAGGTAGTACTGGATTTGGAACTAGTGTAAGTAGTTCAAATAGTTCTACTTCTAAAGAAGATTCATTTACTTCAAATTCTTCAAATGCGCAAGCGTCTGAAAGTGTAAGTGAAAGATCACATACAACTAAAGAAGATGATATTCCTAGCTTCATTAGAAATAGAGAAGAAAGACGTTCTAGAAGAACTAGACGTTAATTGATATATATACACAAAATAATTCAACACAAATCATCAGATATGTTATCTGATGATTTTTTTACTACTTTTTAATGAATAATGACGTGTTATGTAAGGAGTTCATTGTACCTTTAAAAAGTTTGGAATTTTAATCTTAAGATGAAATATTAATGGCACAACAATTTAATTTTAAACATAAATGTTATAATATATAATTATTAAACTTTACGCAGTTAGACGAAAATAATTTTATGAAATGATGGTGACAATCGATTGAATGATAAATTTAAAACACAACCGCATCATTTAATATTTGAAGAATTATTACAACAGGGCATTACTTTGGGTATTACTACAAGAGCAAATGGATTGAGTAAATATCCAGAAAACGCGTTTAATATGGCACGTTATATTGAGGATAATGCTAACAATATTACACAACATCAAATTCAACTTGCTAAAGAAATTGGATTTGATAGAGATGAATGGGTATTTCCAATACAAACTCATGAAAATAAAGTCGCACACATAACTAAAGATGATCGAGGAACGAATATTGATGTATTAACAAACCAGCTTCATGGAATTGATGCTATGTACACATACGATTATGATGTATTATTAACAATGTGTTATGCGGACTGTGTCCCAGTATATTTTTATAGTCCGAAACATCATTTTATAGCACTAGCTCATGCGGGTTGGCGTGGCACATATACTGAAATTGTAAAAGAAGTACTTAATCAAGTAGATTTTGACTTGGAAGATTTATATGTAGTTATAGGTCCAGCTACTTCTTCGAGTTATGAGATTAATGATGATATTAAGAATAAATTTGAAACACTACCAATTAATAGTTCAAATTATATTGAAACAAGAGGACAAGACCGTCACGGAATCGATTTAAAAAAAGCAAATGCTGAATTATTATCTTATTATGGTGTTCCCAATGAAAATATTTACACAACAACTTATGCTACATCAGAGCATTTAAACTTGTTTTTCTCTTATAGAGTGGAAAAAGGACAAACAGGGCGCATGTTAGCATTTATTGGACAACAGAAGCAATAAGGAGGAATTAGGCTTGCGCGTAGAAGAAAACTTACAACAAATTGCAACACAAATTAATGACAAAATTGAAAAAAATAATTTTTCAACAAAACCAAACGTGATTGCAGTCACAAAATATGTTACAATAGAGCGAGCTAAAGAAGCATATGAGGCTGGAATAAGACACTTTGGAGAGAATAGATTGGAAGGCTTTTTCCAAAAGAAAGAGGCTCTACCAAAAGATGCAATAATACATTTTATTGGATCATTACAATCTCGAAAAGTTAAAGATGTCATAAATGACGTTGATTATTTTCATGCTTTAGATCGATTGAGCTTAGCCAAAGAAATTAATAAACGTGCAGAACATAAAATTAAATGTTTCTTGCAAGTGAACGTTTCGGGTGAAGCTTCTAAACATGGTATTGATTTAGAAGATGTAGATCAGTTTATTCATGATCTTAAAGAATATGACAAAATTGAAATTGTAGGTTTAATGACGATGGCTCCATTGACAGACGATGTTGCATATATTAAATCGTTATTTAAGAATTTACGCTTAAAAAAAGAACAAATACAACGACTCAATTTAGATTATGCGCCTTGCAATGAATTATCAATGGGAATGAGTAATGATTATCTTATTGCAGTTGAAGAAGGTGCCACGTTTGTTAGAATTGGGACTAAACTTGTAGGAGAAGAGGAGTGAGCCACTTGGCTTTAAAAGATTTATTTAGTGGATTTTTTGTAATAGATGATGAAGAGGAAGTAGAAGTGCCTGAAAAACAACAACAGGTAAATGAAGCGCCACCAAAAGAGCAGTCACAGAAAACAACAAAACAAAACGCAATCAAATCAGTCCCTCAAAAATCTGCATCAAGATATACAACAACGTCAGAAGAAAGGAATTCTCGTATGCCTAATTATTCAAATAATAATTCACGTAATGTTGTAACTATGAACAATGCTACACCAAACAATGCATCTCAAGAAAGCTCAAAAATGTGTTTATTCGAACCGCGTGTATTTTCAGACACACAAGATATCGCTGATGAACTTAAAAATCGTCGTGCAACTCTTGTAAATCTACAACGCATTGATAAAGTATCAGCGAAAAGAATTATTGACTTTTTAAGTGGTACAGTATATGCGATTGGTGGAGACATCCAACGTGTAGGTACTGATATTTTCTTATGTACACCTGATAATGTGGAAGTAGCTGGAAGCATTACAGACCATATTGAAAATATGGAACATTCATTCGACTAAGGAGTTAACATATGGATATAAATTTGCTAGCTACAATATTTAAATTTATCCTTTTTGTTGTTGAAATTTATTATTTCGGCATGATTATTTATTTCTTTACATCTTGGGTTCCAAGTATTAGAGAAACAAAGGTTGGATATTTTTTAGCGAAGATATATGAGCCTTTTTTACAACCATTTAGAAAAATAATTCCACCTATTGGAATTATCGATATATCATCAATCGCAGCAATTATCGTTTTAGTATTATTCCAAAAAGGATTACTTCAAATCTTTAATTGGATTCTAATGCAATTACAATAGATTGTGCGAGATAACGAGGCAAGGGTATTTGATACTTAAGCCTCGTTTTTGATATGTATTTTTGTAACATTTAGTGCAATTTACGATACTGCACAAATTTATTTAAGGTAGTGATTAACATAGATATTTATCAACACTTTAGACAGGAAGAATATGAGTTGATTGACATATTAACGGATAAATGTGCACAAGCAGAGCAACATTACGCGCCAGTTTTAACTCATTTTTTAGATCCGAGAGGTCAATATATATTAGAAGTAATAAGTGGTAGCTATGATGATTTGAAAGTTTCATTTAATGGTGGTCCTTTTGCCGAAAGAAAAAGAGCGATTATTTCACCGAGTTATTTTGATCCGAAAGAAAGTGACTTTGAACTAACTTTAATTGAGGTCGATTATCCTGAAAAATTTGTAACTTTAAAGCACCAACATATTTTAGGAACTTTGATGTCGTTAGGTATCGAACGTGAACAAGTAGGAGATATTATTGTAGCTGAAGACATTCAATTTGTTTTGACAAGTAGATTGGAATCATTTATTATGTTAGAATTACAACGTATTAAAGGCGCATCAGTTAAACTTAATACTATTCCACTAACAGATATGATACAATCTAATGAGAATTGGAAAATTGAAAGTGCAACAATTAGTTCTTTAAGATTAGATGTTGTTATTAAAGAAATGATACGAAAATCACGCACGATTGCGAAACAATTAATCGATAAAAAGCGTGTTAAAGTGAACCATACAATTGTGGATTCAGCCGATTTTCAATTACAAGCAAATGATTTAATTTCCATCCAAGGATTTGGTAGAGCACACATTACTGACTTAGGTGGTAAAACTAAAAAAGATAAAACGCACATTACCTATAGAACATTATTCAAATAGTAATGATTTAAGGAGGATTACAAATGCCTTTTACACCAAATGAAATTAAGAATAAAGAGTTTACACGTGTAAAGAATGGTTTAGAACCAACTGAAGTTGCTAACTTTTTAGAGCAACTAAGCACAGAAATTGAACGTCTTAAAGAAGATAAAAAACAACTTGAAAAAGTAGTTGAAGAGAGAGATACTAATATTAAGTCTTATCAAGAGGTACACCAATCTGTAAGTGATGCTTTAGTGCAAGCTCAAAAAGCTGGTGAAGAAACAAAGCAAGCTGCAGAGAAGCAAGCTGAAGCAATTATTGCTAGAGCACAAGCTCAAGCTGATCAAATGGTTGGAGATGCAGTTGAAAAAGCACGTCGCTTAGCTTTCCAAACTGAAGATATGAAACGCCAATCTAAAGTGTTTAGATCTCGTTTTCGTATGCTAGTTGAAGCACAATTAGACTTATTAAAGAATGAAGATTGGGATTATTTATTGAATTATGATTTAGATGCAGAACAAGTGACACTTGAAAACATCCATCATTTACATGAAAATGATTTAAAACCGGATGAAGCACAAGCAGCAGAAAATGCACAAAATAGTGATTCAAGTTCTTCAGAAAGTAATTCACAAGAAGATTCTAATGATTCAGAAACAACAAAAAAGTAATTAATTAAAGACAGACGCGTAATATACATTAAACTTTTCACAGCGAATTAGGTAACGGTGAGAGCCTAGTAAAAGCATGTATGTTATATCACTGACTTTTTATTATTTAAATATTGTAATGAGAGAACTCTAAGTTGAGTTAATAAGGGTGGTACCGCGAGACAATCGTCCCTTTTAATTTAACTTAGAGTTTTTTAATTTTTTAAGGAGTGAACAAAATGGATTACAAAGAAACGTTATTAATGCCTAAAACAGATTTCCCAATGCGAGGTGGTTTACCTAATAAAGAACCACAAATCCAAGAAAAATGGGATGCAGAAGATCAATACCACAAAGCGTTAGAAAAAAATAAAGGAAAAGAAACATTTATTTTACATGATGGACCTCCATACGCGAATGGTAACTTGCATATGGGACATGCCTTGAACAAAATTTTAAAAGACTTTATTGTACGTTATAAAACTATGCAAGGATTTTACGCACCTTATGTACCAGGTTGGGATACACATGGTTTGCCAATTGAACAAGCTTTAACGAAAAAAGGTATTGATCGTAAAAAGATGTCAACAGCCGAGTTCCGTGAAAAATGTAAGGAGTTTGCTTTAGAGCAAATTGAATTACAGAAAAAAGACTTTAGACGTTTAGGTGTTCGTGGGGACTTTAATGATCCATACATTACATTAAAACCTGAATATGAAGCTGCACAAATTCGTATTTTCGGTGAAATGGCTGATAAAGGCCTAATCTATAAAGGTAAAAAGCCAGTATACTGGTCTCCATCAAGTGAATCTTCATTAGCAGAAGCTGAAATTGAATATCATGATAAACGTTCTGCATCAATCTATGTTGCATTTGATGTGAAAGATGACAAAGGTGTAGTAGATTCAGATGCTAAATTTATTATTTGGACAACAACACCTTGGACCATTCCATCTAATGTTGCAATTACTGTACATCCGGAATTAAAATACGGTCAATATAATGTTGATGGTCAAAAATACATCGTAGCAGAAGCGTTATCTGATGCCGTAGCAGAAGCATTAGGCTGGGATAAAGATTCAATCAAATTAGAAAAAGAATTTTCAGGAAAAGAATTAGAGTATGTTGTAGCACAACATCCATTCTTAGATAGAGAATCATTAGTAATTAATGGTGAACATGTTACTACAGATGCTGGTACAGGTTGTGTACATACAGCACCAGGTCACGGGGAAGATGACTATATTGTAGGTCAAAAATATGAATTGCCTGTTATTAGTCCAATTGATGATAAAGGTGTCTTCACTGAAGAAGGTGGACAATTTGAAGGTATGTTTTATGATAAAGCAAATAAAGCCGTTACGGATTTATTAACTGAAAAAGGTGCTTTATTAAAATTAGACTTTATTACACATAGTTACCCACATGACTGGAGAACGAAAAAGCCGGTTATTTTCCGTGCAACACCTCAATGGTTTGCATCAATTAGTAAAGTTAGAAAAGATATTTTAGATGCAATCGAAAACACAAACTTCAAAGTAAATTGGGGTAAAACACGTATTTATAATATGGTACGTGACCGTGGCGAATGGGTTATTTCACGTCAACGTGTTTGGGGAGTACCTTTACCAGTATTCTATGCTGAAAACGGCGATATTATTATGACTAAAGAAACAGTGAATCATGTTGCTGATTTATTTGCTGAACACGGTTCAAATATTTGGTTTGAAAGAGAAGCTAAAGATTTGTTACCAGAAGGATTTACACATCCTGGTAGCCCTAACGGCACATTTACTAAAGAAACAGACATCATGGATGTTTGGTTCGATTCAGGTTCATCACATCGCGGTGTATTAGAAACGAGACCTGAATTAAGCTTCCCGGCAGATATGTACTTAGAAGGTAGTGACCAATATCGTGGTTGGTTTAACTCATCAATCACAACTGCTGTTGCTACGAGAGGTGTTTCTCCTTATAAATTCTTACTTTCACATGGATTTGTAATGGATGGAGAAGGTAAGAAAATGAGTAAATCACTAGGAAATGTTATCGTTCCTGATCAAGTAGTTAAACAAAAAGGTGCAGATATTGCCAGACTTTGGGTAAGTAGTACTGACTATTTAGCTGACGTTAGAATTTCTGATGATATTTTAAAACAAACATCTGATGTTTATCGTAAAATTAGAAATACTTTAAGATTTATGTTAGGTAATATCAATGATTTCAATCCTGAAACTGATAGTGTTCCAGAGTCTGAATTATTAGAAGTTGATCGTTATTTGTTAAATCGTTTACGCGAGTTTACTGCAAGTACTATTAACAACTATGAAAACTTTGACTACTTAAACATTTATCAAGAAGTTCAAAACTTTATCAATGTTGAGTTAAGTAACTTCTACTTAGATTATGGTAAAGATATCTTATATATCGAACAACGTGATTCGCATATTCGCCGTAGTATGCAAACTGTGTTATACCAAATTTTAGTAGATATGACGAAGTTGTTAGCACCGATTTTAGTGCATACAGCAGAAGAAGTTTGGTCACATACCCCTCATGTAAAAGAAGAAAGTGTTCACTTAGCTGATATGCCAGAAGTTGTTGAAGTAGATCAAGCTTTATTAGATAAATGGCGTACATTTATGAATTTACGTGATGATGTTAACCGTGCATTAGAAACTGCACGTAATGAAAAAGTTATCGGTAAATCATTAGAAGCTAAAGTTACAATTGCAAGCAACGATAAATTTAATGCTTCAGAATTCTTATCTTCATTTGATGCGTTACATCAACTATTTATCGTATCGCAAGTGAACGTCGTTGATAAATTAGATCAAGGAACAACATACGAGTATGGCGACATTGTCATTGAACATGCAGAAGGCGAAAAATGTGAAAGATGTTGGAACTATTCAGAGGATTTAGGTGCTGTTGGAGAATTAACGCATCTATGTCCACGTTGTCAAGAAGTAGTAAAATCACTTGTATAATTTAAAATGACCTATTAGTTCGTTAGTATAATATAAATTAAAACTCTCTTCATAAAAATGTAGCAGTTTTTGTTGACATGATGAAGAGAGTTTTTTTGTGAATAAAAAAATGACTGAGTTACTGGTTATAAGTGTAAAAAAATGTGTGATTTACTAAAATAAAAATTATTCAGGAATGGTACAAATTCTCTGAGGTTTATAAATGCGTTATAGTTGCTATTCTCAATTATGTTCGCGATAATTTTAAGTAAAAGTAAGCACAGATATTGAATTTGATAGGAGTTAATTGAATGTATCATAACAGTAACGCAAACTTTGTAAATGGTATCACTTTAAATGTGAGAGATAAGAATGAATTAAAGCCATTTTATGAGGACGTATTAGGATTAAACATTATAAATGAAACATTGACGTCGATACAATATGAAATTGGGCAATCTAATCATGTGATAACATTAGTTGAAGTGCAAGATGGACGTGAACCTTTAATGTCTGAAGCTGGTCTTTTTCATATAGCAATTAAACTTCCTGAAATTAGTGACTTAGCCGATTTATTAATACATTTAAGTGAATATGATATTCCGGTTAATGGGGGAATTCAACCTGCATCGTTGTCATTATTTTTCGAAGACCCTGAAGGAAATGGCTTTAAATTTTACGTGGATAAAGATGAGGAACAATGGATAAGAGAAAATGAATTGGTAAAAGTAGACATAAGACCGTTAAATGTCCCGAGGTTAGTTAGTCATGCAACCAAAACACTATGGGTAGGAATTCCTGATGAGGCAATTATTGGAGCATTGCATATAAAAACAATCCACATAACAGATGTTAAAGATTATTATCTTAATTATTTTGGGTTGAAAGAATCAGCAATTATGGATGATTATTCGTTGTTTCTAGCGTCTAATGGATATTATCAACATTTAGCTATGAACGATTGGGTCTCTGCAACTAAACGTATTGAAAATTTTGAAACATACGGTTTAGCAATCGTAGATTTTCATTATCCAGAAACAACCCATTTAAATTTGCAAGGTCCAGATGGCATTTATTATCGTTTTAATCAAATAGAAGTCATTGATTAGTGAATGCTGTTTTATAGAGACTAACTGTTTATTAAAGTTAAAAATGAGATGTATCATAGTAATGAAGGAGTTACAGTGAATTTTATTTAATTGAGATAGAATTCACTGTTTTTAAATGAATTTTTAAAAAGCAATTTAAACATATTTATCAAATTAAGACACACATCAACTGAAATTCAACTATTATAAATTTATAGATTTGTGAGAATTGAATCGATATCATTTTTTAATTGTAATATGCTTACTTTTTTTATTAGCATGTGTAAGCTATAATATAAAGAGTTGTCTTATGGACGATTGATTGGAGGAACGAGAATGAACAAAAAATATTTTATTGGCACTTCCATTTTAATAGCATTATTTGTCATAATATTTGACCAAGTTACAAAGTATATTGTTGCTACAAGTATGAAAATAGGAGATTCATTTGAAGTTATACCGAATTTTTTAAATATTACATCACATCGAAACAATGGTGCAGCGTGGGGAATATTGAGTGGTAAAATGATGTTTTTCTACATCATTACTATTATTATATTAATCGCACTAGTATATTTTTATATCAAAGATGCTCAATATCATTTGTTTATGCAAATTGCAATTAGTTTACTTTTTGCTGGTGCTTTAGGTAATTTTATCGATAGAGTATTAACAGGTGAAGTTGTAGACTTTATAGATACAAATATTTTTGGTTATGATTTTCCAATTTTTAATATCGCTGATTCTAGTTTGACGATAGGTGTTATTTTAATAATTATTGCACTACTAAAAGATACTTCCAATAAAAAGGAGAAGGAGGTTAAATAATGGAGACATTTGAATTTAACATTACAGAAAAAGAACAGACTGGTATGCGTATTGATAAACTCTTACCTGAATTAAATAGTGATTGGTCGCGTAATCAAATACAAGACTGGATTAAAGCAGGATTAGTGGTAGCTAATGATAAAGTTGTAAAATCAAATTATAAAGTAAAGCTAAATGATCGTATTGTTGTCACTGAAAAAGAAATTGTAGAAGCTGACATCCAGCCTGAAAATTTAAATTTAGACATTTATTATGAAGATGATGATGTTGCAGTAGTATATAAACCAAAAGGTATGGTTGTACATCCATCACCAGGTCATTATACCAATACTTTAGTTAATGGTTTAATGTATCAAATTAAAAACTTATCTGGCATCAATGGCGAGATACGTCCAGGTATTGTACACCGTATTGATATGGATACTTCAGGCTTATTGATGGTTGCTAAAAATGACATCGCACATCGTGGTTTAGTGGAACAATTAATGGATAAATCGGTTAAAAGAAAATATATTGCTTTAGTTCATGGTAATATTCCGCATGATTATGGAACTATCGATGCACCAATCGGTAGAAATAAAAATGACCGTCAATCAATGGCAGTTGTTGATGATGGCAAGGAAGCAGTAACACATTTTAACGTACTAGAGCACTTTAAAGACTATACTTTAGTTGAATGTCAACTTGAAACCGGACGTACACATCAAATCCGTGTTCATATGAAATATATTGGATTCCCTTTAGTTGGTGATCCTAAGTACGGTCCGAAGAAGACTTTGGATATAGGTGGACAAGCATTACATGCTGGACTGATTGGATTTACACATCCTGTTACAGGGGAATATATTGAAAAACAAGCTGAATTACCTCAAGATTTTGAAGATTTGTTAGAGACAATACGAAAAAGAGATGCATAATTATCGGTTTTAATAATAACAATAACTATATTATGTAAACCTTAAACGTTAGCTATTTTTTCATCGTTCAAAATGAAACTTGTGTTTTTCATTTGAAAATTTTATTACGATTAACAATTTACGTATTCCAGGTTGATTTTTTAATATAGATTGACAAAGTAGCTAATTAGTATTATCCTTATAACAGTTTAAGTACAGCATAAATGAGTCTTTAAATGAGCGTCCAGAGAGTCGTCAAAGACATGATATAAATAGATATATACTAAAATGAACTTTACCACCTTTAAATCAATAAGCGTATTTAATGCAATTTGTGCGCATTATTAAAGTCAGGTGATTGTATATACTAAACCTCATGTCGATATTAAAGACGTGAGGTTTTTTGTTTCTAAATTTTGAAAGGGTGAGAATATGTCTGAGCGTATCATTATGGATGATGCAGCAATACAACGTACAGTAACGAGAATCGCTCATGAAATTTTGGAGTATAACAAAGGTACTGATAATCTAATTCTATTAGGTATTAAAACAAGAGGTGAATATTTAGCTAATCGTATACAAAATAAAATTCACCAAATAGAGCAACAACAAATACCTACTGGAACAATTGATATAACTTATTTTAGAGATGATATTGAGCATATGTCATCACAAACGTCAAAAGATGCGATTGAAATCGATACTGACATTACAAATAAAGTTGTCATAATTATTGATGACGTACTTTATACTGGCCGTACGGTTCGAGCTTCACTAGACGCTATTTTATTAAACGCTAGACCAATTAAAATTGGATTAGCCGCATTGGTTGATCGAGGGCATCGAGAACTACCAATACGAGCTGATTTTGTTGGTAAAAACATTCCAACTTCTAAAGACGAAACAGTTAGTGTTTATTTAGAAGAGATGGATCAAAGAAATGCAGTTATAATTAAATAATAACCCCTTTTAATTCAGTACGAGAGACTGAGAAAGGTGAGGGATTAAATAGAAAGTAAGCTTTGTTATGCTTATTTATCGAGTATGCCCTCATATATGACAACTACAAGACTATTTTCATATGAATGTATGACTTGTAGAATATTGTCACACTTTTCGTCTCTTTACATAATACTGATGTAAAGAGATTTTTTTATTATCGGAGGAAATGAATATCATGCAAAATGAAGAAATGTTTGAACGAACAGTAAAGCCTGTACTTGATGTAAATGAAAAACCACAACCGGCACAATGGGCATTTTTAAGCTTACAACATTTGTTTGCGATGTTTGGTGCAACGGTACTTGTACCATTCTTAACAGGACTACCAATATCAGCAGCGTTACTTGCTTCGGGAATCGGTACTCTACTTTATATATTAATAACAAAAGCGCAAATCCCGGCATATCTTGGATCGAGCTTTGCATTTATTACACCAATTATCACAGGTTTAAGTACTCATAGCTTAGGTGATATGCTAGTGGCATTATTTATGAGTGGTGTTATGTACGTAATTATCGGCGTTTTAATCAAGTTAAGTGGAACAGCTTGGTTAATGAAACTATTACCACCAGTTGTAGTTGGTCCAGTCATTATGGTTATTGGTTTAAGTTTAGCGCCAACTGCTGTAAATATGGCAATGTATGAAAATCCAGGTGATATGAAAGGTTACAATATAAGCTTCTTAGTTGTAGCAATGGTTACATTACTAGTAACGATAGTAGTACAAGGATTTTTCAAAGGATTCTTATCATTAATACCAGTACTTGTAGGTATCATCGTCGGATATGTGGTAGCGATTTTTATGGGGATAGTTAAATTTGATGCTGTTATGTCAGCAAAATGGCTAGATTTCCCTCATATTTATCTGCCATTTAAAGACTATGTACCATCATTCCATTTAGGTCTTGTGCTAGTTATGATTCCAATCGTATTTGTAACGGTAAGTGAACATATCGGTCATCAGATGGTACTAAATAAAATAGTAGGTAGAAACTTTTTTGAAAAGCCAGGGCTTGATAAATCAATTATTGGTGACGGTGTATCTACTATGTTCGCAAGTATCATTGGTGGACCACCAAGTACAACATACGGTGAAAACATTGGTGTCTTAGCAATTACAAGAATTTACAGCATTTATGTTATCGGTGGCGCTGCAGTAATAGCGATTATATTGGCATTCATTGGTAAATTTACAGCACTAATATCTTCAATACCAACGCCAGTCATGGGTGGTGTGTCGATTTTACTTTTCGGAATTATTGCAGCTAGTGGATTAAGAATGCTAGTTGAAAGTAAAGTAGACTTCGCTAATAACCGTAACTTAGTAATAGCTTCTGTAGTCTTAGTCGTAGGCATTGGTAACTTAGTATTCAACTTGAAAGAAATTGGTATCAATCTTCAAATCGAAGGAATGGCATTAGCAGCACTTTCAGGAATTATTTTGAACTTAATCTTACCTAAAGAGAAAAAGCAAAACAATTAAGGTTTACAAACTAAGGAGGGCGCTTTATGAATCATTTATTATCAATGGAACATTTATCAACAGATCAAATCTATTCACTTATCCAAAAGGCTAGTCAATTTAAATCTGGTGAACGTCAACTACCAAACTTTGAAGGGAAATATGTTGCAAATTTATTCTTTGAAAATTCTACTCGAACAAAGTGTAGTTTTGAAATGGCCGAACTTAAATTAGGATTGAAAACTATTAGTTTTGAAACTTCTACATCGTCAGTTTCTAAGGGAGAATCCTTATATGATACATGTAAAACGTTGGAAAGTATTGGCTGTGATTTACTAGTCATAAGACATCCATTTAATAATTACTATGACAAATTAGCAAATATTAATATTCCTATTGCAAATGCTGGTGATGGAAGTGGACAACATCCAACTCAAAGTTTACTTGACTTAATGACGATTTATGAAGAGTACGGTTATTTCGAAGGATTAAATGTATTGATATGTGGAGATATAAAAAATTCACGCGTCGCACGCAGCAACTATTACAGTTTAAAGGCATTAGGAGCAAACGTTATGTTTAATAGTCCTGATGCGTGGATTGATGATTCATTAGAAGCACCTTATGTCAATATTGACGATGTAATTGAAAATGTAGACATCGTAATGTTACTAAGAATTCAACATGAAAGACATGGACTTGCTGAAGAAGCGAGATTCGCAGCAGACGATTATCATCAAAAGCATGGTTTAAAAGAAACAAGATATAACAAATTACAATCGCATGCAATTGTGATGCATCCAGCTCCAGTTAATAGAGGCGTAGAAATACAAACTGACTTAGTTGAAGCTTCAAAATCAAGAATTTTCAAACAAATGGAAAATGGCGTGTACTTAAGAATGGCAGTCATTGATGAATTATTAAATAAGTAAGGGGACGAAAATGATGAAATTAATTAAAAACGGTAAAGTATTGCAAAATGGCGAATTAGTAAAAGCAGATATTTTAATTGATGGTAAAGTAGTTAAACAAATTGCAACTGAGATAGAAGTAAGCAATGATGTTGACATTATAGATGCGAAAGGCCACTTTGTATCACCTGGATTTGTTGATGTTCATGTTCATTTACGCGAACCCGGTGGTGAATATAAAGAAACAATTGAAACGGGTACAAAAGCAGCAGCAAGAGGTGGATTTACTACAGTTTGTCCAATGCCAAATACAAGACCAGTTCCAGATTCTGTTGAACATTTTGAAGCATTACAAAAACTAATTAAAGACAATGCCCAAGTACGTGTATTGCCATATGCATCGATCACGACACGACAATTAGGTAAAGAACTCGTTGACTTTCCTGCGCTTGTAAAAGAAGGTGCATTCGCTTTTACAGATGACGGTATTGGTGTTCAAACTGCTAGCATGATGTATGAAGGTATGATTGAAGCTGCAAAAGTAAATAAAGCAATTGTAGCACACTGTGAAGATAATTCATTAATCTATGGTGGCGCTATGCATGAAGGAAAACGCAGTAAAGAATTAGGTATACCAGGCATTCCAAACATTTGTGAATCCGTACAAATTGCTAGAGACGTATTATTAGCTGAAGCTGCCGGATGTCATTACCATGTATGTCATGTATCTACAAAAGAAAGTGTCAGAGTCATTCGTGATGCTAAACGAGCTGGAATTCATGTAACAGCTGAAGTAACACCGCATCATTTATTATTAACAGAAGACGATATACCTGGAAATAATGCGATTTATAAAATGAATCCACCATTAAGAAGTACTGAAGATAGAGATGCATTATTGGAAGGTTTACTTGATGGCACTATCGATTGTATTGCAACTGATCATGCGCCACATGCAAGAGATGAAAAAGCACAACCAATGGAAAAAGCACCATTCGGTATTGTTGGTAGTGAGACAGCATTCCCACTGTTATATACGCATTTTGTAAAAAATGGTAACTGGACACTACAACAGTTGGTTGATTATTTAACAATTAAGCCATGTGAAACTTTTAATCTAGATTATGGCACATTAAAAGAAAATGGTTATGCTGATTTAACAATTATTGATTTAGAAAACGAACAAGAAATTAAAGGTGAGGACTTCTTATCAAAAGCAGACAATACACCTTTCATCGGATATAAAGTATACGGAAATCCGATTTTAACAATGGTTGAAGGTGAAGTTAAATTTGAGGGGGATAAATAATATGCAAAGCAAACGTTATCTAGTGTTAGAAGACGGTTCATACTATGAGGGCTACCGTTTAGGGTCTGATAACTTAACTGTAGGAGAAATTGTATTTAATACAGCAATGACAGGTTATCAAGAAACAATTTCAGATCCATCATATACAGGACAAATCATTACATTTACGTATCCTTTAATTGGAAATTATGGAATTAATCGAGATGATTTTGAATCATTAGTACCGACATTAAACGGCATAGTAGTGAAAGAAGCAAGTGCACATCCAAGTAATTTTAGACAACAAAAGACACTTCATGACGTTTTAGAATTGCATGAAATTCCTGGTATTGCAGGTGTAGACACAAGAAGTATTACACGTAAGATTCGTCAACATGGTGTGTTAAAAGCCGGTTTTACTGATCGAAAAGAAGATATTGATCAACTGGTTCAACACTTACAACAAGTTGAATTACCTAAAGATGAAGTTGAGATTGTATCTACTAAAACACCATATGTCTCAACTGGTAAGGATTTAAGCGTTGTGCTTGTAGACTTTGGTAAAAAACAAAATATCGTAAGAGAACTAAACGTCAGAGGTTGCAATGTTACAGTTGTTCCTTATACAACAACAGCTGAAGAAATTTTAGCAATGGCTCCAGATGGTGTCATGTTATCTAATGGACCAGGTAACCCAGAAGTAGTAGAATGCGCAATTCCAATGATTCAAGGTATTTTAGGGAAAATTCCATTCTTTGGTATCTGCCTTGGACATCAACTATTTGCATTATCCCAAGATGCAAGCTCATTTAAAATGAAGTTTGGTCATCGTGGTGCGAACCATCCAGTTAAAAACTTAGAAACTGGAAAAGTAGATATTACAAGTCAAAACCATGGTTATGCAATTGATAAAGATTCATTAAAAAATACAGAATTAGAAATCACACATATTGCTTTAAATGATGGTACTGTAGAAGGTTTAAAACATAAAACACTGCCTGCTTTTTCAGTACAATACCATCCTGAAGCAAATCCAGGACCGTCAGATTCAAATTATCTATTTGATGAATTTGTTAAAATGATGACTAATTTTAAGGAAAAGGAGCGTCAAATCAATGCCTAAACGTAACGATATCGAAACAATTTTAGTAATAGGGTCTGGACCAATAATTATAGGTCAAGCGGCTGAATTTGACTATGCTGGTACACAAGCTTGTTTAGCATTAAAAGAAGAAGGATACCGTGTCATATTAGTGAACTCAAATCCAGCCACTATTATGACTGACAAAGAAATTGCAGATAAAGTATACATTGAGCCATTAACACATGACTTTATAGCGAGAATAATACGTAAAGAACAACCTGACGCTTTATTACCGACATTAGGTGGACAAACTGGATTGAATATGGCAATTCAATTACATGAAAGTGGCGTACTTCAAGATAATAATGTGCAATTATTAGGTACTGAATTAACATCAATTCAACAGGCGGAAGATCGTGAAATGTTTAGAACATTAATGAACGACTTAAATGTTCCAGTACCAGAGAGTGACATAGTAAATACAGTAGAACAAGCATTTAAATTTAAAGAACAAGTTGGATATCCATTAATCGTTAGACCAGCGTTTACAATGGGGGGAACTGGTGGTGGTATTTGTCATAATGATGAAGAGCTACAAGAAATAGTATCAAACGGTCTTCATTATAGTCCTGCCACACAGTGTTTGTTAGAAAAATCAATTGCAGGATTCAAAGAAATCGAATATGAAGTAATGCGTGACAAAAATGACAATGCCATCGTGGTATGTAACATGGAGAATATTGATCCAGTGGGTATTCATACAGGAGATTCAATTGTCGTAGCACCTAGTCAAACGCTTTCAGATGTGGAATATCAAATGTTACGAGATGTTTCATTGAAAGTAATTAGAGCATTAGGAATAGAAGGCGGATGTAACGTTCAATTGGCATTGGATCCACATTCATTTGATTATTATATTATTGAAGTAAATCCACGTGTATCTCGTTCGTCAGCTTTAGCATCTAAAGCTACTGGATATCCTATTGCGAAATTAGCTGCTAAAATTGCGGTCGGCCTTACATTAGATGAAATGTTAAATCCTATCACTGGTACATCATATGCGGCATTTGAGCCAACTTTGGATTATGTGATTTCAAAAATTCCAAGGTTCCCATTTGATAAATTCGAAAAAGGGGAACGAGAGCTTGGTACACAAATGAAAGCAACTGGTGAAGTTATGGCAATTGGTCGAACTTACGAAGAATCATTGTTAAAAGCAATTCGTTCGCTAGAGTACGGTGTACATCATTTAGGATTACCGAATGGTGAAAGTTTTGACTTAGACTATATAAAAGAACGTATTTCTCACCAAGATGATGAGCGACTATTTTTTATTGGTGAAGCAATTAGAAGAGGGACAACGTTAGAAGAAATTCATAATATGACTCAAATTGATTATTTCTTCTTACACAAGTTCCAAAATATTATCGACATTGAACATCAATTAAAAGAGCATCAAGGGGATTTAGAATATCTTAAATATGCAAAAGATTACGGATTTAGTGATAAAACTATCGCACATCGATTCAATATGACAGAAGAAGATGTATATCAATTACGCATGGAAAATAATATAAAACCTGTTTATAAAATGGTTGATACATGCGCAGCTGAATTTGAATCTTCAACACCATATTATTATGGAACATATGAAACTGAAAACGAATCAATTGTTACAGATAAAGAAAAAATTCTAGTATTAGGTTCTGGTCCTATTCGAATCGGTCAAGGTGTAGAATTTGATTATGCGACAGTGCACGCTGTTTGGGCTATTCAAAAAGCTGGTTATGAAGCCATTATTGTGAATAACAATCCAGAAACTGTTTCAACGGACTTTTCAATTTCTGATAAATTATACTTCGAACCATTAACTGAAGAAGATGTTATGAACATCATTAATTTAGAACAACCAAAAGGTGTTGTTGTACAATTTGGTGGACAAACAGCGATTAACTTAGCTGATAAATTAGCGAAGCATGGTGTGAAAATTCTTGGTACGTCACTTGAAAACTTAAATCGTGCTGAAGATAGAAAAGAATTCGAGGCATTGTTAAGACAAATCAATGTTCCGCAGCCTCAAGGTAAAACAGCTACTTCACCTGAAGAAGCATTAGCTAACGCTGCAGAAATTGGCTATCCTGTTGTAGTAAGACCTTCTTATGTATTAGGTGGTCGTGCAATGGAAATTGTAGACAATGACACTGAGTTAGAAAACTATATGACACAAGCTGTTAAGGCGAGTCCAGAACACCCTGTATTAGTCGATAGATATTTAACGGGTAAAGAAATTGAAGTCGATGCAATTTGTGATGGTGAAACAGTTATTATTCCAGGAATTATGGAACATATTGAACGTGCAGGTGTGCATAGTGGTGACTCAATTGCTGTATATCCACCACAAACATTAACTGAAGAAGAGTTAGCAACACTTGAAGATTATACGATTAAGTTAGCAAAAGGATTAGATATAATTGGATTGATTAATATTCAATTCGTTATTGCACATGATGGCGTTTATGTGTTAGAAGTGAATCCACGTTCAAGTAGAACTGTACCATTTTTAAGTAAAATAACGGATATTCCAATGGCACAATTAGCAATGCGTGCAATAATGGGAGAAAAGCTTACAGCAATGGGTTATCAAGAAGGGGTCCAACCTTATGCTGAAGGTGTATTTGTTAAAGCTCCGGTATTTAGTTTTAATAAATTGAAAAATGTTGATATTACCTTAGGGCCTGAAATGAAATCAACAGGTGAAGTGATGGGTAAAGATACAACATTAGAAAAGGCGTTATTCAAAGGGTTAACAGGTAGTGGCGTAGAAGTGAAAGATCACGGTACAGTCTTAATGACAGTAAGTGATAAAGATAAAGAAGAAGTTGTTAAATTAGCGCAACGCTTAAATGAAGTTGGCTATAAAATTTTAGCAACATCTGGAACAGCTAAAAAATTATCAGAACATGACATTCCTGTTGAAGTTGTTGGTAAAATCGGTGGCGAAAACGATTTGCTAACACGTATTCAAAATGGTGATGTTCAAATCGTCATAAACACAATGACTAAAGGTAAAGAAGTTGAAAGAGATGGATTCCAAATTAGACGTACAACAGTTGAAAATGGTATTCCATGTTTAACTTCACTTGATACAGCAAATGCTTTAACAAACGTAATTGAGAGCATGACATTTACTATGCGTCAAATGTAAAAGTTGTTATGACTGAAATGTTGGGATTGTAATGAATCATTTTATTTCAAATGTATAATTACAATCTCAATCTTTTAAATGAATTTCTTGAAATAAAGGGAGAAGTGTAAGATGAAGGATTTGCCAATTATTGCATTAGATTTTGAATCAAAAGATAAAGTAAATCAATTTCTAGATTTGTTTGATGAAGCATTGTTTGTAAAAGTAGGTATGGAACTTTTTTATCAAGAAGGACCGCAATTAATAAATGAAATTAAAGGTCGAGGTCATGATGTGTTTTTAGATTTAAAGTTACATGACATTCCTAATACAGTTGGAAAAGCTATGGAAGGATTAGCGAAATTAAATGTTGATTTAGTAAATGTGCATGCAGCTGGTGGCACTAAGATGATGTCTGAAGCAATAAAGGGGTTAAGAAAACATAATCAACATACAAAAATTATTGCGGTAACACAGCTTACATCGACAACTGAAGACATGTTACATCAAGAACAAAATATACAATCAACAATTGAAGAAGCGGTATTAAATTATGCGACATTAGCCAAAAATGCTGGTTTAGACGGAGTTGTTTGTTCGCCACTCGAAAGTCGCATGTTAACTGAGGAATTAGGGGAATCATTTTTGAAAGTCACTCCAGGCATTAGACCTAAAGGTGTATCTCAAGATGATCAGCATCGAATTACAACGCCGGAAGAAGCAAGGCAATTAGGTTCGACACATATCGTTGTTGGTAGACCTATTACACAAAGTGACAATCCTGTTGAAAGTTATCATAAAATAAAAGAAAGTTGGTTAGCATAATGGCAAAAGAAATTGCAAAATCATTATTAGATATTGAAGCTGTAACTCTATCACCAAATGATTTATATACATGGAGTTCAGGTATTAAATCACCTATATATTGTGATAACCGAATTACACTAGGTTATCCATTAGTTCGTGGTGCAATTCGAGATGGACTAATTAATTTAATTAAGGAACATTTTCCTGATGTTGAAATTATTTCAGGTACGGCTACTGCAGGAATTCCGCATGCAGCATTCATTGCTGAAAAGTTAAAGCTGCCAATGAATTATGTACGATCTTCAAGTAAGAGTCATGGCAAACAGAACCAAATTGAAGGCGCTAGAAGTGAAGGTAAAAAAGTCGTTGTTATAGAAGATTTAATTTCAACAGGTGGTTCTTCAGTAACAGCAGTTGAAGCGTTAAAACAAGCCGGCGCAGAAGTATTAGGTGTTGTAGCTATTTTTACTTATGGTTTGAAAAAAGCTGATGAAACATTTAAAAATATCGAACTTCCATTTTATACATTAAGTGATTACAATGAACTTATTGAAGTTGCTAAAGATGAAGGCAAAATTTCTAAAGAAGATATTCAAACATTAGTTGAATGGAGAGACAACTTAGCATAAGATAGTCATTAGAAGGGGGAATTCAGCAAATGAATGACAACACATCTAATGATTTATATGGAAAAATAAAACATTGTAATGAGTTTATCAATGATTCTAATCATTCCAATCAATTTGATGACCATGAAACTGAAAACACTTCGAGCGAGCATATAAAAAATGAATCTGAAATAAATCAAAATGATGATTTATTCAAACATGTGAAAAATATATTACGCAAACAAGGACAAATATAAAAAATAAAAGCTATAGTGTTAAATGTTAGGAAAGTATAATTGACTTCTAACATAAAAACACTATAGCTTTTGTTATATAGTTATTACTTAGCGGATAATTAATTTTATTAAAATCCAACCAATTAAAAATACAAGTAATAGGACTAGTACTGGAATCACATAATGTAACATAACGTCCCTCCTTTAACTTAATATTAATTGTAATCAAATTTGTCAATAAGTCAAAACATTAATATCTATTTAATACAATGATGTTAAGTTGCATTCGATGGTGTTTTAAAATCATAGGGCTAAACGAAAAAATTTAAGGTAAGTGTGTAAAAAAACTGCTTCTATGCTCACAAATTCAATTACAGTTTTAATGTTTTGAGTATGTTAATATAGTTATATATGTAAGGTGAATCTTAAGGAGGCAAACCATGAATATCCCAAAAATTACAACGTTTTTAATGTTCAATAATCAAGCTGAAGAAGCCGTTAAATTATATACAAGTCTATTTGAAGACAGTGAAATTATTACGATGGCTAAATATGGTGAAGATGGTCCTGGAGATCCAGGAACTGTACAACATTCAATATTTACTTTAAATGGACAAGTGTTTATGGCAATTGACGCAAATAGTGGTACAGAATTACCAATGAATCCTGCAATTTCATTATTCGTTACTGTAAAAGATACATTAGAAATGGAAAGACTGTTTAATGGCTTAAAAGATGAGGGCGCTATATTAATGCCTAAAACAAATATGCCACCTTATCGTGAATTTGCTTGGGTTCAAGACAAATTTGGTGTTAGTTTTCAATTAGCATTACCCGAATAATATTTTTATTGAAATTTTGAGTCAATTATATTTGGAGTTTAATATTAATAGTATGCCGATATTTAAAAGGAAATGATTCAAAATATAATGATGATTTATGGGACAACTAATGTAAATAGTTTTTTAGATCAAATAACCAAAACGAAACACCTCATGATAAAAGATGTTGCCATCTTATTGTGAGGTGTTTCTTATATAGTATTTATAATTTTTATTGTTTCATTCGTTGAATATGTTCATAATCGGGTGTTGCATATAATGTTTTTTGATTATCATACGTTACAAAACCTGGCTTTGCACCAGATGGTTTGTGCACATTTTTAATTAATGTATAGTCAACTGGTATTTGTCCAGAGTTACCTGCTTTTGAAAAATATCCTGCTAACATCGCCGCTTCTTTAATGGTATTTTCACTTGGTTCTTCGTTAAATATAACGACGTGTGAACCTGGGATATCTTTTGTATGCAACCATGTGTAAGTTTTTCTTGCTTTTTTATTAGTTAAATAATCATTTTGTTTATTATTTTTACCGACAAAAATATCATCACCGTCAGTTGAAATATAATGTTGCAATTGAATCTGGTCTTTTTTCTTTTTATTTTGGTTTTTACGCTGTTTCATAAAACCTTGTTCAGATAATTCATCTCTTATTTCATCAATATCCTGTACAGAAATATGTTGTAATTGCTGTTCAATCGTTAAAAAGTATTCAATATTATCTTTCGTTAATTGAATTTGATGTTCTAATTCATGTTCTCTCGTTTTCATACGATTATATTGCTTATAGTAATACTGGGCATTTGCAGAAGGCGATTTCGTAGGATTTAAAGGTATTAAGACTTCTTCATTTGTATAATAATTTAGTGCTTTTAGTTCTTTATCACCTTGCTTAATTCGGTAAATGTTTGCTGTAATTAATTCACCATATAACTGCTCAGTATCTTTATTTTTAGCTTGTTCATACTCTTTAATCAACTTTGCCAATTTATTTTGGTATTTGTGTAATTGTTGCTGAACGAATCGCACTAAGTCGTTTGCTCTTTGTTTTACACGTTCACGTTCACCACGTGCATCATAAAATCGATCAAGTAAATCATTTAATGAATCATAAGTGACCATATCATCATGAAATTGTTTTAACTTCATAAAATAAAAATCTTCTTTTCCAGTTTCATGATTTTTATGAAAGGCAGGCGTTGGTGGTAATTTAGTTTCAGCCATCACTTCATCAAATACTTCTGGTAGTGAAGTTGATGTCATAAACTGACGTCGACTAACAATTTCATTTGCGATTAAAGGGCTAAAACCTTCGAATTGATTTAGTAGTTGTTTTGCAATGTTACCTGAATTAAAATCTATATATTTTAAAACGTCCGCACCTGATACTTCATATGGATTTTTTTTATGTTGTGTTGGTGGTGCTTCATAATTAAATCCAGGCATTACAGTTCGATATTGATTCGTATTCGGTGTTAAGTGTTTAAAACCTTCTATGATTTTACGATTGTCATCCACTAAAATTAAATTACTATGTTTACCCATAATTTCAAGAATAACAGTTCGATGAATCGTATCACCGATTTCATCTTTACTTTTAATATCAATTTCGACGCGGCGATCATTACCGATTTGTTTAATAGATTCAATGATGCCACCTTCAAGATGTTTCCTGAACACACGAGCGAACATAGGTGGATTAAAAGGATTATCGTATTTTTTTGTAGTCAATTGTAATCTTGAAAAGTTAGAGTGAATTGACAACAATAATTGGTGGTTTTGTCTATTTTGACGTACAACCATAAGAATAGTATCATTTTCAGGTTGATTGATTTTGTGAATACGTCCTGTTGTTAAAAATTGTAAAGATTCGATCATCTTCTTTGTAAATAAGCCGTCATAAGCCATAATGTATCTTCCACCTTCTTTATATCATTCGTTTCATTTTAACATGACTATAACTTTTCGGCATAATTATTCAGTTTATTATGAGATTATCATTTTAAAAGACCAAAGTGGTTGCAATTCAATTTATGTTTATAAAAATTATCATGCAACATAACGAAATTGTTAGACCTAAGAGAAATTATGGCATGCAACTTCAAATATGCTATACAATATAAAGAACAATGTGATATCATATTTAAATAATAGAAGATTAGCTTAGAGAGGTCGTAAGGCATGGATAATGAAAAAGGATTGTTAATCGTTTTATCAGGGCCATCTGGAGTCGGTAAAGGTACTGTTAGAAAACGAATATTTGAAGATCCAACTACATCATATAAGTATTCTATTTCAATGACAACACGCCAAATGCGCGAGGGTGAAGTTGATGGCGTAGATTACTTTTTTAAAACAAGGGATGCGTTTGAAGCTTTAATTAAAGATGACCAATTTATAGAATATGCCGAGTATGTTGGCAACTATTATGGTACGCCAGTTCAATATGTTAAAGATACTATGGACGAAGGACATGATGTATTTTTAGAAATTGAAGTAGAGGGTGCAAAGCAAGTTAGAAAGAAATTTCCTGATGCGTTATTTATATTCTTAGCACCTCCAAGTTTAGAACACTTGAGAGAGCGATTAGTAGGAAGAGGCACAGAGTCTGACGAAAAAATTCAAAGTCGTATTAACGAAGCACGTAAAGAAGTTGAAATGATGAACCTATATGATTACGTTGTAGTTAATGATGAAGTTGAACTTGCGAAAAATAGAATTCAATGTATTGTAGAAGCTGAGCACTTAAAAAGAGAGCGCGTAGAAGCTAAGTATCGAAAAATGATTTTGGAGGCAAAAAAATAATGTTAAATCCACCATTAAACCAATTAACAGCACAAATTAAATCAAAATATTTAATTGCAACAACAGCAGCTAAAAGAGCTCGTGAAATTGATGAACATCCTGAAACGGAATTATTAAGTGAATATCACTCATACAAACCAGTTGGTAGAGCGTTAGAAGAAATTGCAGACGGTAAAATTCGTCCAATAATTTCAAGTGATTATTACGGTAAAGAGTAGTACCGATTATATTAATAATTTAGAATTTATCATATTAAATATGTCATCAGACATAATAATTAAACGCACCTGAGGAGGTGTGTTTTTTTAGTTTATTCAAAGATTGATGTTATAATTAAACTAAATTTGTGATTTTGAGATGGCAAAAAGAGGTCGGGACAAAAGCGTTTAGGATTTGAGCAGAACCGAATGATGAGTAAAATTGTTTTCCAAATTTTGTCGAATCGTGAGAGTTTCTGCCGAAAATCCTGCTTTTGGGACACCGTAAATCGGTTTCCCAGAGCACAAAAACTTTATGTTTCAACTTCAACTTGTACTAAAAAGCTAGTGATATTTAAGGGAGAATGAATATGAAGAAAATTTTGTTAGCCGTAACTGGTGGTATCGCAGCATATAAAGCGATTGATTTAACAAGTAAGTTAACACAATCAGGATACGATGTACGCGTTATGTTAACAGAGCATGCTCAAAAATTTGTTACACCATTGGCATTTCAAGCAATTAGTCGTAATGCAGTATATACAGATACATTTATTGAGGAAAAACCTGACGAAATCCAACATATTGCATTAGGAGATTGGGCAGATGCAATTGTTGTTGCACCGGCAACGGCAAATATAATTGCAAAATTGAGCGTAGGAATAGCTGATGATATAGTGACATCAACATTATTAGCAACAGAAACACCTAAATTTATTGCACCTGCGATGAATGTGCATATGTATGAAAATAAGCGCACGCAGCGTAATATGAATGTTTTAAAGGAAGATGGCTATCATTTCATTGAACCTGGTAGTGGATTTTTAGCATGTGGATATGTTGCCAAAGGTCGTATGGAAGAACCGCTTCAAATTGTTACAGTATTAAAGGATTATTTTCAAAATGATTCACGTATAGCTAATAGTTCATTTAACGGCAAACATGCCTTAGTGACTGCAGGTCCGACAGTCGAAGTTATAGATCCCGTTAGATTTGTATCCAATCGTTCATCAGGAAAGATGGGATATGCAATTGCTGAAGCATTGCGAGATCGTGGCGCAATTGTTACGTTAGTTTCTGGGCCAACAAATTTAGAAGATCCTGAAAATATCGAAGTGATTCATGTACAGAGTGCTGAAGAAATGTTTGAGCAAGTCACATCACGATTTAAATTACAAGATATAGTTATAAAAGCAGCAGCTGTTTCAGATTATACGCCAGTTGATGTGCTTGAACATAAAATGAAAAAGCAAGATGGAGATTTGTCAGTATCTTTTAAGCGTACAAAAGACATTTTAAAATATTTAGGTGAACATAAAACATCTCAATACTTAGTAGGTTTTGCAGCGGAAACGGAAGATATTGAAAATTATGCAGAACAAAAATTACGTAAGAAAAATGCAGATGTAATTATTTCCAATAACGTCGGTGACATGTCTATTGGATTTAATTCTGATGATAACGAATTAACGATGCATTTTAAAAATAAAGAAAAAGTAAATATTAAGAAAGGGAAAAAAGTGGCATTAGCTGCTCAAATTTTAGATGAATTAGAAACTAGGTGGCAATAATGATAGCGAAAGTCATTGTCGATGTAGCATCGAAGAGCGTTGACTATAAATTTGATTATTTAATTCCAGAACGATTAGTATCTGTGATACAACCAGGCATCCGTGTTGTTGTACCATTTGGACCTAGAACAATTCAAGGATATGTAATGGAAGTTACGACACAACCTGATTCACAACTTGATATATCAAAATTGAAAAGTATTATTGAAGTGAAAGATATTAAGCCAGAGCTAACACCAGAATTAATTGCATTAAGTGAGTGGATGAGTACGACGCATGTTATTAAACGTATTTCAATGTTAGAAGTTATGTTGCCAAGCGCGATTAAAGCTAAATATAAAAAGGCTTTCATGCTTAAAGATGATACAGAATTAACTTCAGAAATAGTAGAACGATTCGATAAAAATGGTTTCTATTTTTACAAAGATGCACAAAAAAATAATGATATAGCAACACTTATGTCGTTATTACAAGCTGGAATCATTGAAGAGAAAACCATTCTTTCCCAAAATGTTACTAAAAAAACGAAGCGGGCAGTTCGAATCATTGATGGATTTAATACTGATGAAGTATTAGCTAAGCTGGAAAAAGTTATTAAACAATATGATTTGTATGCGTTTTTGACTGAAGAACAACATAAAACTATATTTTTATCAGACATTGAAGATATGGGCTTTTCAAAGTCTAGTTTAGATGGATTGGTTAAAAAAGGATATGTAGAAAAATATGACGCTATCGTTGAAAGAGATCCATTTAAAGATCGTGTTTTTGAACAAGAATCAAAGAGACAGCTTACGACAGACCAACAGCGAGCGTATGCAGCAATTAATGAAAAAATAGTAAATCAAGAGCAAGCAACGTTCTTGCTTCACGGAGTTACTGGATCAGGTAAAACGGAAGTATATCTTCAAACTATAGAAGATGTATTGAATCAAGGCAAACAAGCGATGATGTTGGTACCTGAAATTGCACTAACGCCACAAATGGTTTTAAGATTTAAACGTCGATTTGGCGATGACGTTGCCGTATTACACTCTGGTTTATCTAATGGTGAACGTTATGATGAATGGCAAAAAATTAGAGACGGTCGGGCACAGGTAAGTGTTGGTGCAAGATCTAGTGTGTTTGCGCCATTTAAAAATTTGGGTTTAATTATTATTGATGAAGAGCATGAGTCTACATATAAGCAAGAAGATTATCCTAGATATCATGCTAGAGAAATTGCACAGTGGCGAAGTGAGTATCATCATTGTCCGGTTATTCTAGGTAGTGCAACACCATGTCTTGAAAGTTATGCGCGGGCTGAAAAAGGCGTTTATCATTTATTATCATTACCAAATAGAGTTAATCAACAGGCTTTACCTGATATTGATATTGTGGATATGCGTACTGAATTGAGTGAAGGTAATCGCTCTATGTTTTCAAAAGATTTACGCGAAGCAATACAATTAAGATTAGATCGTCAGGAACAAGTTGTATTATTTTTAAATAGACGTGGTTATGCATCATTTATGCTTTGCCGAGATTGTGGTTATGTGCCACAATGCCCTAATTGTGATATTTCCTTAACGTATCATAAAACGACAGATTTATTAAAATGTCACTATTGTGGTTACCAAGAGACGCCTCCTAATAAATGTCCAAACTGTGAAAGCGAGCATATTCGTCAAGTAGGTACAGGTACTCAGAAAGTTGAAGAGTTGTTGCAACAAGAATTTGAAGGCGCTCGTATTATAAGAATGGACGTAGATACAACTTCTAAAAAAGGTGCACATGAGAAATTGTTAACGGAATTTGAGAAAGGTAATGGTGACATCTTACTTGGTACTCAGATGATTGCTAAAGGATTAGATTATCCGAATATTACTTTAGTTGGTGTATTAAATGCTGATACAATGCTAAATTTACCTGATTTTAGAGCAAGTGAACGTACGTATCAATTATTAACACAAGTGGCTGGTAGAGCAGGACGTCATGAAAAAGCTGGACAAGTTATTATTCAAACATATAATCCGGATCATTATTCGATTTTGGATGTTCAAAAAAATGACTATTTAACTTTTTATCATCAAGAAATGGAATATCGTAAATTAGGTAAATATCCTCCGTACTATTATTTAATTAATTTTACAATTTCCCATAAGGAAATGAAAAAAGTTATGGAAGCATCGCAGCATGTTCATAAAATATTGCTACAACATTTAACTGAAAAAGCACTTGTACTAGGACCATCACCAGCGGCACTTGCGAGAATTAACAATGAATTTCGCTTCCAAATTTTAGTTAAATATAAAAGTGAACCTGGATTATTACAGGCAATTCAGTTCTTAGATGATTATTATCATGAAAAATTTATAAAGGAAAAATTAGCATTGAAGATAGATATTAATCCTCAGATGATGATGTAAATTTTGGTGGAAATACTTTAATACCAATGTTTCCTAAGAGTTTGAAAGGTCTTGTTTTTACTTTAAGGGCAGAAAAAAGGCGAATTATTGATGGTTAATAATCAGTTTTCAATTCTTCTTCAATAGAAAGTTTTATTTTAAATCGGACTTATGAAAAGTTTTTGCTTATTCATAAGTTCGATTTTTTGCTTTGTTTATACTATTTTTAATTTTGTTGACTTTATTTCAAACAGATTATTGTTAAAAGATTTATTAGTTCTTTATCTTTTGTGTTGGATAAGTAATTATATACTATTTTAAATTGACAGATTTGAATACTACAAATTTTATACACGCTAATAAATGGTTATAAACTGTTTTGTATATATTGATATTTTAACTATTTGAATTATAAGACAAAACAATTTTCCTGAATTATCAATTAAAGTATTTAAAAATATAGTTAGTTAATGTAAAATAACAATATAAATAAGTTTTTTAATTTATGTAGGCTTAGTTGATTCAAACAAAAAACACAAGAGGAGAAAGTTTATGAAAAAGATACTGGGATGTTTACTTTTAGTTATGCTTTTAGTTGTAGCAGGTTGTTCATTTGGTGGATTTCATAAATCATCGTCAAAAAAATCAGAAGAATCAAAACAAGAAACTGTAAAAAAAGAAAAAGAATCGGAAGAAGAGAAAGATCCTGATTTAGAGAAATTTGAAGAAATAGAGAAAAAAATGAAAGGAATTAAAGACGCACCAACTCTTGATAAGTTGGATCCATTAATGACAGAAAAGTCGTTTACAAATAGTAAAGGGATTCAAGGATGGAAAGATTACAAAGAATTAATGGGTAAAGTGGAGCTTGCAGATTATAGATTTACAAAAGATTCAAAAGGATCGTCTATAAAAGATGTTGATGCATTTTTTAAAGATAAAAAAGGTGTAAAAAGGAAAGTGATTGAAACGCATGATGATGTAAAACAAGTTGATTATTGGTATGTAGATCCGGATGGAAAGAAAATCGGTAATTCAAACACACCTGTTTTTTACGCAGAAATTATGACTAAATATAAAGATGGAAAGTTAGTTTATGCATCAGTCGAACCAGGATCTTATGTAATTCATAAAGATGATGCAATTAAATATGACGATTATTCTAAGTTGAAAAAATTAAGTCAACTAACTAAACTTGATCATCCAAAACCAGTTCCATATAGCGTAGCACAAATCAAATCTTTCGGAGTACCTTTAACAAGCGTTTCATTTATGGCGCATGGGTCAAAGAATCCTAAAGATGAAGTGATGCCGACATTGGCATATTTTACTTTTTCACCAAAAAATTATGAAGACAAGTCTAATCCAGATCCAAAAGTTTTAAATTTAGTAGGTATGGATTTCTTAAATGCATCTAGTGATTTTGGTAACGCACATTTTGTTGTTCTAAGTAAATATATTAAAGAGTACGAATCAAACTATGAAACATCGTCAGATGATTCTTTAAAATAGTCTTTACTTTGTTGAAAATAATTAGTGTACTATAATAAACAATTTAAACAATAATCCCGATAAACAATCAGTATTGCAACTTATCATTTAGAGTTCGTAAAGTCTATAACTCTTTGAGTCGCAATTAATAATAGATTGTCATCGGGATTTATTTTCGTTAATTTATAATGTGACATTACCATGTTCGTCAGCTGGTTTGAAAACAGTAATTATTGCACTAATAATTGCTAATATATGTGGGATGACTGTCCAAAAGAATATTAAGTGTAAGAAACCTTGCATGTTTTTGCCGGCATAAAACTTATGAATACCAAAACTACCTAAGAAGAGCGCTAATAAAATATAAATGACTTTATTTACTTGCATTTCTTTCCCTCCAGTTGAGTTGCTTTTAATATATATAATTCCTCTTTTATTATACCCACTTTTAATTTGAATATTCTAATTAGAGCATTCCTAATTTTATATCTTTTAGATATTCGTTTCTAAGAAAAATATTATACCTACACACTTCTTTTGCTTTTTTAATTTTTCCCACGTGAAAAGACACTTGATGTTGTTTGAACATATAAATATCGAAAATTTTCATTCTATGATGTAAGGTCGCATTTTTAATATATTTACGTTATAATGGTTTGATGAATTTTATTGAGGAGTAAGAGCTATGGCGATTAAAAAATTAGTACCAGCATCGCACCCAATTTTAACGAAAACAGCACAAGAAGTAACAAAATTTGATAACACACTTAAATCTTTATTAAATGATTTAGAAGATACAATGTATGCTAGAGAAGCAGCCGGCTTATGTGCACCACAAATTGGTCAATCGTTCCAAGTAGCAATCATTGATATGGAAATGGAAGGTTTACTACAACTTATTAATCCGAGAATCATTAGTCAATCGAAAGATTCAATCACAGATTTAGAAGGCTCTATTTCAATGCCAGATGTATATGGTGAAGTGACACGAAGTAAAATGATTGTCGTTGAAAGTAATGATATTAATGGAAATAAAGTTGAACTTACTGCACATGAAGATGTAGCTAGAATGATTTTACACATCATTGATCAATTAAATGGCATTCCTTTTACAGAACGAGCTGATCGAATTTTAACTGATAAAGAAATGGAGGCATATTTTGCACATGACTAAAATTATTTTTATGGGAACACCAGACTTTTCAACCACAGTATTAGAAATGCTTATTGCGGAACATGATGTCATCGCTGTTGTAACTCAACCGGATCGACCAGTTGGACGTAAACGTGTAATGACACCACCACCAGTTAAACAAGTTGCTATGAAATATGATTTGCCTGTATATCAGCCGGAAAAACTTAGCGGATCAAAAGAATTAGAACAATTACTTCAGCTAGATGTTGATTTAATTGTAACTGCGGCATTCGGACAGCTATTGCCTGAATCATTGCTTACATTACCTAAATTAGGAGCAATCAATGTACATGCATCATTATTACCTAAATATAGAGGTGGTGCACCTATTCACCAAGCGATTATAGATGGTGAAAAAGAAACAGGTATTACAATTATGTATATGGTTAAGAAGTTGGATGCAGGTAATATTATTTCACAACAAGCAATTAAAATAGAAGATAGTGACAATGTTGGTACAATGCATGACAAACTAAGCGTATTAGGAGCAGACTTGTTGAAAGAAACATTGCCTTCTATCATTAAAGGGACAAACGAAAGTATACCTCAAGATGATACGCACGCAACGTTTGCTTCAAATATTAAACGTGAAGATGAGCGTATTAATTGGAAACAACCAGGTAGACAAGTGTTCAATCAAATACGTGGATTATCGCCTTGGCCAGTTGCATATACAACAATGGACGATATTAATTTGAAAATATATGATGCGGAGCTCATACCTAATCATCAGAATAGTGAGCCTGGAACAATTATTGATACAAACAAAAAAGCCATTATTGTTGCTACAGATGATAATGAAGCGATTGCGATTAAAGATATGCAATTGGCTGGGAAAAAGAGAATGTTAGCTGCCAACTATTTAAGTGGTGCACAAAACACACTAGTAGGGAAGAAACTTATATGATAGAAAACGTGAGAAGTCTTGCATTTGATACGATACAAGATATTTTAAATGAAGGTGCATACAGTAATCTCCGAATCAATGAAGTATTATCGGAAAATGACTTAAATGCTATGGATAAAGGTTTATTTACTGAAATTGTTTATGGAACTGTAAAACGTAAATATACATTAGACTTTTATTTGAAACCATTTGTAAAAACAAAAATAAAAGCATGGGTACGTCAATTATTGTGGATGAGCATTTATCAATATGTGTATTTAGATAAGGTGCCAAATCATGCCATTATTAATGAAGCGGTTGAAATTGCAAAAGAACGTGGTGGTTTTCATAATGGTAATGTCGTAAATGGAATATTACGCACAATCATGCGCAGTGAATTACCTGATTATAATGAAATAACTGATCCAAAGAAACGCATGGCGATAGAGTATAGTATGCCCAAATGGATTGTTGATCACTGGGTTACACATTATGGCTTAGAAAAAACTGAGTCAATCTTGAAATCATTTTTAGAATCTCCATCTACTACTGTACGTGCCAATTTAACACGTGCATCACTAGAAGATATAATTTCTAAATTGAAAAATGAAGGTTTTGCAGTAAAAAAAGATGTCGATTTACCGTATTGTTTGCATATTTCTGGTCAACCGGTTATACATTCCCGTTCATTTAAAGATGGATTTGTATCTATTCAAGATAAGAGTTCGATGTTTGTTGCACATGTTATGAATGTTGATAGACATGATCATGTGTTAGATGCATGTAGTGCTCCTGGCGGCAAAGCATGTCATATTGCTGAAGTTCTAATGCCAGAAGGACACGTTGATGCATCAGATATTCATGAACATAAAATTGATTTAATTAATTTTAATATTAAAAAGCTACGTTTGACGAATATAAGTGCTTTTCAACATGATGCAACAAAACCGTATGAACAAATTTACGATAAAATATTAGTTGATGCACCGTGTAGTGGTCTTGGTGTAATGCGCCATAAACCTGAAATTAAATATTCACAGAGTAAAGAACAGATTGCGTCGTTAGTTGATTTACAGCTGGAAATATTAGAAAATGTAAAAAACAATGTAAAAACAGGTGGCGAAATCATCTATTCAACATGTACAATAGAGCAATTAGAAAATGAAAATGTGATTTATACGTTTTTGAAAAATAACAAAAACTTTGAATTTGAACCATTTCAACATCCTGTAACTGGAGAAATGGTCAAAACATTACAAATTATGCCGCAAGATTTTAATTCAGATGGATTCTTTATCACTAAGATAAAAAGAAAGGACAATTAGGAATGATAACTGCTGAAAAGAAAAAGAAGAATAAATTTCTTCCAAATTTTGACAAGCAATCAATATATTCATTGCGTTTTGACGAAATGCAAAATTGGCTCGTCGACCATGGTCAACAAAAGTTTAGAGCAAAACAAATTTTTGAATGGTTATATCAAAAAAGAGTTGATTCTATTGATGAAATGACAAATTTGTCGAAAGATTTAAGACAACTTTTAAAAGATAATTTTACCGTTACAACATTAACAACAGTTGTAAAGCAAGAAAGTAAAGATGGTACGATTAAATTTTTATTTGAGTTGCAAGATGGCTATACGATTGAAACAGTTTTAATGCGACATGATTATGGAAACTCAGTTTGTGTGACGACACAAGTTGGTTGTCGTATTGGTTGTACATTCTGTGCTTCTACATTAGGTGGTTTAAAAAGAAACCTTGAAGCAGGCGAAATTGTATCACAAGTATTAACTGTTCAAAAAGCACTAGATGCTACAGAAGAAAGAGTATCTCAAATTGTAATTATGGGTATCGGTGAACCTTTTGAAAATTATGATGAAATGATGGACTTTTTAAGAATTGTCAATGATGATAACAGTTTAAATATTGGTGCGCGTCATATAACAGTATCAACGTCAGGTATCATTCCAAGAATATATGACTTTGCTGATGAAGATATTCAAATCAATTTTGCGGTAAGTTTACATGCTGCTAAAGACGAAGTGCGATCTCGCTTGATGCCAATTAACCGTGCTTATAATGTTGAAAAGTTAATCGAAGCAATAAAGTATTATCAAGAAAAAACAAATCGTCGTGTCACATTTGAATATGGACTATTTGGTGGCGTAAACGATCAACTTGAACATGCAAGAGATTTAGCGCACTTAATTAAAGGGTTAAATTGCCATGTTAACTTAATTCCTGTCAATCATGTTCCAGAAAGAAACTATGTTAAAACAGCCAAAAATGATATCTTTAAATTTGAAAAAGAATTAAAGAGACTAGGAATTAATGCCACAATACGTCGTGAACAAGGATCAGATATTGACGCTGCATGTGGTCAATTAAGAGCGAAGGAACGACAAGTAGAAACGAGGTAAAGACAAATGCTAGAGGCACAATTTTTTACTGATACTGGACAACATAGAGATAAGAATGAAGATGCGGGTGGTATATTCTACAATCAAACGAATCAACAACTTTTAGTACTGTGTGATGGTATGGGCGGCCATAAAGCAGGTGAAGTTGCAAGTAAGTTTGTAACTGATGAGTTGAAAACCCGTTTTGAAGCGGAAAATCTAATAGAACAACATCAAGCTGAAAATTGGTTGCGTACAAATTTAAAGGATATAAATTTTCAGTTATATCATTATGCACAAGAAAATGCAGAATATAAAGGTATGGGTACGACATGTGTTTGTGCACTTGTCTTTGAAAAATCAATTGTGATAGCAAACGTTGGTGATTCCAGAGCATATGTTATAAATAGTAGACAAATTGAACAAATTACAAGTGATCATTCTTTTGTTAATCATCTTGTATTAACAGGACAAATAACTGAAGAGGAAGCATTTACGCATCCACAGCGTAATATTATTACTAAGGTAATGGGTACTGACAAACGCGTCAGTCCAGATCTATTTATTAAACGAATGAATTTTTACGATTATTTATTATTAAATTCAGATGGATTAACCGATTACGTTAAAGACAATGAAATTAAGCGTTTGTTAGTAAAAGAAGGTACAATAGAAGAACATGGTAATCAGTTAATGCAACTTGCATTAGATAACCATTCGAAAGATAATGTTACTTTCATACTCGCGGCTATTGAAGGTGATAAAGTATGATAGGTAAAATAATAAATGAACGATATAAGATAATTGATAAACTTGGCGGCGGTGGTATGAGCACAGTGTATCTTGCAGAAGATACTATATTAAATATTAAAGTTGCGATTAAGGCGATTTTTATACCACCAAGGGAAAAAGAAGAAACGTTAAAACGTTTTGAAAGAGAAGTGCATAATTCGTCACAACTTTCTCATCAAAATATCGTAAGTATGATTGATGTTGATGAAGAAGATGACTGTTATTACTTAGTTATGGAGTATATTGAAGGACCAACACTATCTGAATACATTGAAAGTCATGGTCCATTAAGTGTAGAAACAGCGATTGATTTCACAAATCAAATTTTAGATGGAATTAAGCATGCGCATGATATGCGTATTGTACATAGAGATATCAAACCACAAAATATACTCATTGATAGCAATAAAACTTTAAAAATATTTGATTTCGGTATTGCTAAAGCATTAAGCGAAACATCATTAACGCAAACAAATCATGTATTGGGAACAGTCCAGTATTTTTCGCCAGAACAAGCTAAAGGTGAAGCGACAGATGAATGTACTGATATTTATTCAATAGGGATTGTTTTATATGAAATGCTTGTTGGTGAACCACCGTTCAATGGTGAAACTGCAGTGAGTATTGCAATTAAACATATTCAAGATTCTGTACCAAATGTAACGACTGATGTTCGTAAAGATATTCCACAAGCTTTAAGTAATGTCATTTTACGTGCAACTGAAAAAGATAAATCCAATCGTTACAAGACAATTCAAGAAATGAAAGATGATCTAAGTAGCGTTTTACATGAAAATAGAGCGAATGAAGACGTTTATGAACTTGATAAAATGAAAACGATAGCCGTCCCTTTGAAAAAAGAAGATATTGCAAAACACATTAGCGAGCAAAAATCTAGTCAACCAAAGCGCGAAACAACACAAGTACCGATAGTTAATGGACCTGCTCATCATCAACAGTTCCAGAAAACAGAAGGTACTGTGTATGAGCCTAAAGAAAAGCGGAAATCAACTAGAAAGATTGTGTTGCTATCGCTCATTTTTTCATTATTAATGATTGCACTTGTATCTTTTGTGGCTATGGCGATGTTTGGTAATAAATACGAGGAAACGCCAGATGTTATTGGAAAGTCTGTAAAAGAAGCAGAGCAAATATTTAATAAGAACAATCTAAAACTGGGTAAGATTTCTCGTAGTTATAGTGATAAATATCCTGAAAATGAGATTATCAAAACGACACCTAATACTGGTGAGCGAGTTGAACGTGGCGATAGTGTGGATGTTGTCATTTCTAAAGGTCCAGAAAAGGTTAAAATGCCGAATGTTATTGGTTTACCAAAAGAAGAGGCATTACAGAAATTAAAATCGTTGGGCATTAAGGATGTTTCAGTTGAAAAAGTCTACAATAATCAGGCGCCTAAAGGTTATATTGCTAATCAAAGTGTAACTGCAAACACTGAAATTGCAATTAATGACTCAAATATTAAATTGTATGAATCATTAGGTGTTAAACAAGTATACGTCGACGATTTTGAACATAAGTCCTTTAATAAAGCTAAAAAAGCTTTGGAAGAAAAAGGATTTAAGGTTGAAAGTAAAGAAGAATATAGTGATGATATTGATGAAGGTGATGTGATTTCACAATCACCTAAAGGAAAATCGGTTGATGAAGGATCAACAATCTCCTTTGTGGTTTCTAAAGGGAAGAAAGATGATTCAGAAGATGTGAAATCTACTACAGCATCTGTTGATGTTCCTTACACTGGTAAAAATGATAAGCCACAAAAAGTAAAAGTCTATATCAAAGATAAAGATAATGATGGCTCAACAGAAAAAGGTAGCTTTAATATAACAAGTGATCAACGAATTGATATTCCATTGCGAATTGAAAAAGGAAAATCAGCAAGTTATATAGTTAAAGTGGATGGTAAAACAGTAGCTGAGAAAGAGATCAGTTACGATGATATTTAAATAGAGTATACCGGAATTTCTATAAAAGGAATTCCGGTATACTTATGTTTGAACAATTTATGATATAGCAAGTGCGTCGAATTAATAGTAGTAAAATGAGATGTTATTTTAATACAGTATAGATATTAATATTGAAAAACTGTGTCAACTAATAGAAATAAAACGATACATACACAACATTTATATTTTTTGAAATGATGATTTATATATTAATGTTTCAGTCTTTGATATAATAAATGCAGTAAATTTAATCGAGAGGTGCCATTTTGAAGACAGGTCGAATTGTGAAATCAATTAGTGGTGTATATCAAGTGGACGTTAATGGCGAACGTTTCAATACAAAACCACGTGGATTATTTAGAAAGAAGAAATTTTCACCGGTTGTTGGAGATATTGTAGATTTTGATGTACAGAATGTTAATGAAGGTTATATTCATCACGTTCATGAACGTCAAAATGAATTAAAAAGACCACCTGTAAGTAATATTGATACATTAGTTATTGTAATGAGCGCGGTTGAACCAAATTTTTCAACACAACTATTAGATAGATTTTTAGTCATTGCTCACTCATATCATCTCAATGCAAGAATATTAGTTACTAAAAAAGATATTGCATCAATGGAAAAACAACACGAAATCAGTGAATTATTAAAAATATACGAAAATATCGGTTACGAGACTGAATTTATTGGTAATCATGATGATCGTAAAAAGGTAGTTGAAGCATGGCCTGCTGGACTTATTGTGTTAAGTGGACAGTCGGGTGTTGGAAAATCTACCTTTTTAAACCACTATCGTCCAGAACTAAACCTTGAAACAAATGATATTTCTAAGTCATTAAACCGAGGAAAGCATACCACAAGACATGTTGAATTATTTGAACGTCAGAATGGTTATATTGCTGATACGCCAGGATTCAGTGCATTGGACTTTGAACATATAGATAAAGACGATGTTAAATATTACTTTCTTGAATTGAATCGATACGGGGAAAAGTGCAAATTTAGAAATTGTAACCATATTAAAGAACCTAATTGTAATGTTAAGGAACAATTGGAACAAGGTAACATAGCACAATTTAGGTACGACCATTACTTACAATTATTTAATGAAATTTCAAACAGAAAGGTTAGATATTAAATGACAAAACTATTTCCATCATTATTATCCGTTGATTTTTTGGAACTACAACATGAATTGAACAAACTTGAAGAAGCAGGCGTTGACGGTGTTCACTTTGATGTCATGGATGGCCAATTTGTACCAAATATATCGATTGGACTACCTGTTTTGGATGCTGTAAGAAAAGGTACGTCATTACCTATTGATGTTCATTTAATGATTGAAAACCCAGAAAATTATATTGCATCATTTGTGGAACATGGTGCTGATATGATTTCAATTCATGTAGAATCAACACCACATATCCACCGTGCTATTCAAATGATTAAGCATTTGAATAAAAAAGCAGGCGTTGTAATTAATCCAGGAACACCAGTTTCAATAATTGAACCTATTTTAGATATTGTTGATTATGTATTGGTAATGACTGTAAATCCTGGTTTTGGAGGACAATCATTTATTACGCAATGTGTCGATAAAATTGCCCAACTAAATGCAATTAAAATGGAGCGTCAGTTAAATTTTGAAATAGAGGTTGATGGTGGCGTTAATAATGAAACAGCACAAGTTTGTATTGATAACGGTGCAACGATGTTAGTTACAGGTTCTTTTTTCTTTAAACAAGATGATTATAAAAAAGTCACACAACAATTGAAAGGTTGAGTGCATATGCATATTAATTTGTTATGTTCTGAACGACACTTACCTCAAGATATTTGGGTTAAACATATTGGCGAAAAATGGGGCGGTGTTGATAGAGGAGCATTGATTTTACTAAAGCATCAAATTACACCATTTTTTTCAGTAGGTGATTTTGATTCAGTTAGTAATAAAGAACGACAACTTTTAACAGAACAATTAGAAATTAAACCAGTTCAAGCTGAAAAAGCAGATACCGATTTAGCATTAGCTGTAGATAAAGCAGTAGCACTTGGATTTGATAGTATTACAATTTATGGTGCAACTGGTGGGCGTCTTGATCACTTTTTTGGAGCGGTTCAATTATTGTTGAAAAAAGCATATTATAAAAAAGATGTTCACATTATGCTTGTGGATCAGCAAAATAAAATTGTATTGTTGCCTAAGGGACAATATCAAGTTGAAAAAGACACTAGTTATCCATATATTTCTTTTATTCCGATGACTGATGATGTTGAATTGTCATTGTCTGGCTTCAAATATAACTTAACAAGACAAATGCTGAATATTGGTTCAACATTAACAATTTCAAACGAAGTAGAGAATGCGCAAGCAATGATTAATGTTCATGAAGGATTATTATTGCAAATTAGAAGTACTGATTTGAAGGATTAGTATCAGGGATGTAGTTATTAGTATTTTGTAATGAAATGAATTTAATTTAAATTCAGAAATAGTTCATAGTAGCTATTGAGTTGCTATGCGAAAATAAAAATCACGCTGTAATGTTAGATGATTACGGCGTGATTTATTCATAGACTATCATTTAAATCAAATAAAAAAAGAACTGAAAGGTTGAGCTTTCAGTCCTCAAGTAAATGCGTCCTCCACATAAGGCCACATTTTTAATGTGCATTATATTTATTAAACTCTAGTTACTTTACCAGATTTTAAAGCACGTGCAGAAACCCAAACTTTTTTAGGTTTACCGTCAACTAGGATTCTAACTTTTTGAAGGTTAGCGTTCCATCTACGTTTTGTAGAGTTTAAAGCGTGTGAACGTCTGTTACCAGTCGAAGCTTTACGACCTGTTACGAAACATTGTTTACCCATATGAGTACCTCCTTTAATAAATATAAATACACATAACTACTTATATACTTAATAAAGATAGCATAAACTCTTATGAAAAACAATCAATAATTTTCACATAAAAGTCAAAAATACTGACTTTTGTGATATAATTGTAGACTGTGAAGTTATGTAGTATGATATTTTAGAGAAATAACAGAATGTAACAATTAAACTTTTTATTTAATGATACTACATTTATTAATTAGAACTGCTTAAGGACATATAACATGCGATGGAATTTAATCATCGTAAAATAGGCAATCCAAACGTCAGTCATTATATTAAGTTTCTATCATTGGAATGATACGGACGAATTTTCAATGAAACTTAGAGAATTTATGACTACGCTAAGTGGTAAAATTTTAAAAGTGAATTAGGGAAATTGAAAAATCAACTTTGAAATTTAGGAGGGACAAAGATATGACATTAGAGATTTCAAATGACTACGGCAAAATTGATATTTCAAACGAAGTTATTGCTTCGGTTGTAGGTGGAAAGGCCGTTGAGTGTTATGGTATTGTAGGAATGGCATCTAGACAACAAGTTAGAGATGGTATTGCAGAAATATTAGGACATGAAAACTACGCAAAAGGTATTAAAGTAACGGAAAATAATGGTGTAGTTGATATAGATATGTACATTATTGTTAGTTACGGTGTGAAAATATCTGAAGTTGCCAATAATGTTCAATCAACAGTGAAATATACTTTGGAAAAATCACTTAATGTATCAGTAAATTCAATCAATATATATGTACAAGGTGTACGTGTGAATAATACAGGCAAGAAAATTTAGGAGGACAACTTGAAATGATTAGCAAAATTAATGGTAAATTATTTGCCGATATGATTATACAAGGGGCACAAAATTTATCTAACAATGCAGATTTCGTAGATTCTTTAAATGTGTATCCAGTGCCAGATGGTGATACAGGAACAAATATGAATCTTACTATGACTTCAGGTCGTGAAGAAGTAGAGAATAATTTATCAAAAAATATCGGTGAATTAGGTAAAACATTCTCAAAAGGTTTACTAATGGGTGCAAGAGGTAACTCTGGTGTTATCTTGTCACAATTATTCAGAGGTTTTTGTAAAAATATTGAAAGTGAATCTGAGATTAATTCGAAATTATTAGCAGAAAGTTTTCAAGCTGGTGTAGAAACAGCATATAAAGCAGTAATGAAACCTGTTGAAGGGACGATATTAACTGTCGCTAAAGATGCAGCGCATGCAGCAGTTGAAAAAGCACAAAACACTGAAGACTGCATTGAATTAATGGCTTATATTATTGATAAAGCTAATGAATCTCTTGAAAACACACCAAATTTATTGGCAGTACTTAAAGAAGTTGGGGTCGTTGATAGTGGTGGTAAAGGATTGTTATGTGTTTATGAAGGTTTCTTAAAAGCGCTTAAAGGTGAAAAAGTAGAAGCTAAAGTTGAAAAACTTGATAAAGATGAATTTGTACATGATGAGCATGACTTCCATGGTGTGATTAACACTGAAGATATCATCTATGGTTATTGTACTGAAATGATGGTTCGTTTCGGTAAAAATAAAAAAGCATTTGATGAACAAGAATTCAGACAAGATATGAGTCAATTTGGTGATTCATTACTAGTTATTAATGATGACGAAATCGTAAAAGTTCATGTGCATACAGAACACCCAGGCGATGTGTTTAATTATGGTCAACAATATGGTGAATTAATTAAACTTAAAGTTGAAAATATGAGAGAACAACATCGTGAAGTAATTAGAAAAGAACAACATACAACTAAGCCTGAAATGGAAACAGTTGAAACAGCCATTATTACTATTTCTATGGGTGAAGGTATTTCAGAAATATTTAAATCAATGGGTGCAACACATATTATTAGTGGTGGGCAAACAATGAATCCATCTACTGAAGATATTGTCAAAGTTATCGAACAATCACAATGTAAACGCGCTATTATTTTACCAAATAATAAAAATATTTTAATGGCAAGTGAACAAGCTGCAAGCATTGTAGATGCTGAAGCAGTAGTGATTCCAACTAAATCAATTCCTCAAGGTATCAGTGCATTGTTCCAATACGATGTGGACGCATCTCTTGAAGACAATAAAGTTCAAATGACTGAAGCGGTTAATGCTGTTAAATCTGGTTCTTTAACGTATGCTGTGCGCGATACGAAAATTGATGGTGTTGAAATTAAAAAAGACGCATTCATGGGATTGATTGAAGATAAGATTGTAAGCAGTCAAAGTGATCAATTTACAACGATTTCTGAATTATTAAATGCAATGTTAGCTGAAGATAGTGAGATATTAACTGTCATTATTGGGCAAGATGCGGATAAAGCAGTGACAGATGAAATGCTAACTTGGATTGAAGAACAATATCCTGACGTTGAAGTAGAAGTTCATGAAGGTGGACAACCAATTTATCAATATTTCTTTTCAGTTGAATAAAAAATAATTTAAAAAACTACCGACAATAAAAAAGTGTTGGTAGTTTTTTAATATTCTTTATAACCTTAATATGAAATAAGGTAGCTTAGAGACGATAAAAATATCATGTTTAACTTAGACATGATAGAATAAATTACATATTTAGTGAACGGAAAATCAAACTAAACATAGGTGATTCATTTTGGCAAAAGTTAATTTAATAGAAAGTCCATATAGTCTAAGAGAACTTAAAGGTATAGGACCTAAAAAGTTAGAAGTTTTACAACAATTAAATATACATACAGTAGAAGACCTCGTTTTATATTTACCGACAAGGTATGAAGATAACACAGTCATTGATTTAAACGAAGCTGAAGATCAATCAACTGTAACTATAGTAGGGGAAGTGTATACTGCGCCAGTAATAGCATTTTTTGGAAGAAATAAATCAAAATTAACCGTTCATTTAATGGTTAATAACATAGCGGTCAAGTGTATATTTTTTAATCAGCCGTACTTAAAAAAGAAAATTGAATTAAATCAAACGATAACAGTTAAAGGTAAATGGAATAGAGTTAAACAAGAAATTACTGGTAACAGAGTATTCTTCAAGTCGGAATCCGTTCAATCTCCTGAAAATTCGGATATTCAACTTGAACCGGTTTATCGCATTAAAGAAGGTATTAAACAGAAGCAATTAAGAGATCAAATCAGACAAGCATTAAGTGATGTAACGATTCATGAATGGTTAACAGATGAATTGAGAGAGAAATATAAACTTGAAACATTAGATTTTACATTAAATACATTACACCATCCTAAAAATAAGTCAGATTTATTACGTGCTCGTAGAACCTATGCTTTTACTGAATTATTTTTATTTGAATTACGTATGCAATGGCTTAACAGATTAGAAAAGTCATCCGATGACGCGATTGAAATTGATTATGATTTAAATGAAGTGAAAGTATTTATAGAACGATTGCCTTTTGAACTTACAGATGCTCAAAAAAACAGTGTGAATGAAATATTTAGAGATTTGAAAGCGCCAATACGCATGCATCGTTTACTACAAGGTGATGTGGGTTCTGGGAAAACTGTTGTTGCAGCAATTTGCATGTATGCATTGAAAACTGCTGGATATCAATCTGCATTAATGGTTCCGACTGAAATTTTAGCTGAACAACACGCTGAAAGTTTGATTTCTTTATTTGGTGATTCTATGAATGTAGCATTACTTACTGGTTCTGTTAAAGGTAAGAAGCGTAAAATTCTTTTAGAACAATTAGAAAACGGTACAATTGATTGTTTAATAGGCACACATGCGCTTATTCAAGATGATGTTATTTTTAAAAATGTTGGATTGGTTATAACTGATGAACAACATCGTTTTGGTGTGAACCAACGCCAACTTTTAAGAGAAAAAGGTGCCATGACAAATGTCTTGTTTATGACTGCTACACCTATTCCAAGAACATTAGCAATTTCAGTGTTCGGTGAAATGGACGTTTCATCAATTAAACAACTGCCAAAAGGACGTAAACCTATTATTACAACGTGGGCAAAGCATGAACAATATGATAAAGTCTTGATGCAAATGACTGCTGAATTAAAAAAAGGTCGACAAGCATATGTTATTTGTCCACTTATAGAAAGTTCGGAGCATCTCGAAGATGTCCAAAATGTTGTAGCTTTATTTGAATCATTACAACAATATTATGGAGCGTCACGAGTTGGTCTATTACACGGAAAATTATCTGCAGATGAAAAAGATGATGTTATGCAAAAATTTAGTAATCATGAGATTGATATTTTAGTATCTACAACAGTAGTAGAAGTAGGTGTTAATGTACCAAATGCTACTTTTATGATGATTTATGATGCTGATCGATTTGGACTATCTACTTTGCATCAATTGAGAGGTCGTGTAGGAAGAAGCGATCAACAAAGTTACTGTGTTTTAATAGCATCACCAAAAACTGAAACTGGTATAGAAAGAATGACAATCATGACACAGACAACAGATGGTTTTGAGCTGAGTGAACGCGATTTAGAAATGCGAGGACCAGGTGATTTCTTTGGCGTTAAACAAAGTGGCTTACCTGACTTTTTAGTTGCTAATTTAGTGGAAGATTATCGCATGTTAGAAGTCGCTCGTGATGAAGCGGCAGAACTGATTCATTCTGGTGTATTCTTTGAAAATACGTATCAACATTTGCGTCATTTTATTGAAGAGAATTTATTACATCGAAGTTTTGATTAATTATATTTTTAGAAATTTATGTATCAATATTGACGAGAATTGAAAAAAGCTTGATACAAGGGCTTTTTTCCAGTTAACAACTGACAATATAACAATGTAGAGCTTAGGACATTGACTTATGTTTCAGGCGACTCTACAAAGTGAATGTTACTAATTTATAATTTTTAGCTAAAATAACAACTAAATATTACAGTTATTTGTTGAGTGATTTAATTAGAAAGTGTTATGATATGTGAGGAATGTTTAAGACTAGGTACTAAAAAATGAGGGGTGAGACGTTGAAACTGAAGAAAGATAAACGTAGAGAAGCAATCAGACAGCAAATTGATAGCAATCCCTTCATCACAGATCATGAACTAAGCGATTTATTTAATGTTAGTATTCAAACAATTCGTTTAGATCGTACTTTTTTAAACATCCCAGAATTAAGGAAGCGCATTAAATTAGTTGCTGAAAAAAATTATGACCAAATAAGTTCAATTGAAGAACAAGAATTTATTGGTGATTTGATTCAAGTCAATCCAAATGACAAAGCGCAATCGATATTAGATATTACATCGGATTCTGTTTTTCATAAATCTGGAATTGCGCGTGGACATGTATTATTCGCTCAAGCCAATTCATTATGTGTTGCACTTATAAAGCAACCAACTGTTTTGACACATGAAAGCACTATTCAATTTATTGAAAAAGTTAAATTAAATGACACGGTAAGAGCGGAAGCACAAGTTGTAAATCAAACAACGAAACATTATTACGTCGAAGTAAAGTCATATGTTAAACATAAATTAGTTTTCAAAGGAAATTTTAAAATGTTTTATGATAAGCGAGGATAAAAAAATGGTTAAATTAGCAATTGATATGATGGGTGGCGACAACGCGCCTGATATCGTATTAGAAGCGGTACAAAAGGCAGTTGAAGATTTCAAAGATTTAGAAATTATATTATTCGGTGATAAAGAGAAATATACTTTGAACCATGATCGAATCGAATTTAGACATTGTTCTGAAAAGATTGAAATGGAAGACGAGCCTGTTAGAGCGATTAAACGTAAAAAAGATAGTTCAATGGTGAAAATGGCTGAAGCTGTGAAATCAGGAGAAGCAGATGGATGTGTGTCAGCAGGTAATACAGGTGCTTTGATGTCAGCTGGTTTATTCATCGTTGGACGTATCAAAGGTGTCGCAAGACCGGCATTAGTTGTAACTTTGCCGACAATCGATGGTAAAGGTTTTGTCTTTTTAGATGTTGGGGCCAATGCAGACGCTAAACCTGAACATTTATTACAATATGCTCAATTAGGTAATATTTATGCTCAAAAAATTAGAAATATTAATAATCCGAAAATTTCTTTATTAAATATAGGCACTGAACCAGCAAAAGGTAATAGTTTAACGAAAAAATCTTATTCGCTATTAGATCAAGAAGACACATTGAATTTTGTTGGAAACATTGAAGCAAAAACATTAATGGATGGCGATACTGATGTTGTAGTTACAGATGGCTATACAGGAAACATGGTACTTAAAAACTTAGAAGGTACTGCTAAATCAATTGGCAAAATGTTGAAAGATACAATTATGAGTAGTACTAAAAATAAAATAGCAGGAGCGATTTTGAAAAAAGATTTAGATGCATTTGCTAAAAAAATGGATTACTCAGAATATGGTGGTTCAGTACTTTTAGGATTAGAAGGTACCGTAGTAAAAGCACATGGAAGCTCTAATGCGAAAGCTTTTTATTCTGCAATTAGACAAGCGAAAATCGCTGGAGAACAAAATATTGTTCGAACAATGAAAGAGACTGTAGGTGAATCAAATGAGTAAAATAGCAATTATTTTTCCAGGACAAGGTGCCCAAAAAGTTGGTATGGCACAAGATTTATATAACAACAATGAACAAGCAACTGAAATTTTAACTTCAGCAGCAAATACATTGGATTTTGACATTTTAGAGACAATGTTTACTGATGAAGATGGCAAATTAGGTGAAACTGAAAACACGCAACCAGCTTTGTTGACACATAGTTCTGCATTATTGGCAGCACTTAAAAATTTGAATCCAGATTATACTATGGGGCATAGTTTAGGTGAGTATTCAAGTTTAGTTGCAGCTAATGTATTATCATTTGAAGATGCAGTTAAAATTGTTAGAAAGCGCGGTCAATTAATGGCACAAGCATTTCCAAGTGGCGTTGGTAGCATGGCAGCTGTGTTGGGCTTAGATTACAATGAAGTGGATGATATATGTAAATCGTTATCAACAGAAGATAAGGTCATCGAACCAGCGAATATAAATTGCCCAGGACAAATTGTTGTTTCAGGGCACAAAGAATTAATTGATGAACTTGTTGAAAAAGGTAAATCTTTAGGCGCAAAACGTGTAATGCCTCTTGCAGTTTCAGGGCCATTCCATTCTTCGTTAATGAAAGTTATTGAAGAGGACTTTTTAAATTATATTAATCAATTCGAATGGAACGATGCAAAGTTTCCTGTAGTTCAAAATGTAAACGCTCAAGGTGAGACGGATAAAGAAGTAATTAAATTGAACATGGTAAAACAACTATATTCACCAGTACAATTTATTAAATCAACTGAATGGTTAATCGATCAAGGTGTTGATCATTTTATTGAGATAGGTCCTGGTAAAGTTTTATCTGGCTTAATTAAAAAAATAAATAGAGATGTTAAGTTAACATCTATTCAAACTTTAGAAGATGTGAAAGGATGGAATGAAAATGACTAAAAGTGCTTTAGTAACAGGAGCATCAAGAGGGATTGGACGTAGTATTGCGTTACAATTAGCAGAAGAAGGATATAATGTAGCAGTAAACTATGCAGGCAGCAAAGAGAAGGCTGAAGCAGTAGTCGAAGAAATTAAAGCTAAAGGTGTAGACAGTTTTGCAATTCAAGCAAATGTTGCTGATGCTGATGAAGTGAAAGCAATGATTAAAGAAGTGGTAAGTCAATTTGGTTCTTTAGATGTTTTAGTAAATAATGCGGGTATTACGCGTGATAACTTATTAATGCGTATGAAAGAACAAGAGTGGGATGATGTAATTGACACGAACTTAAAAGGTGTATTTAATTGTATCCAAAAAGCAACACCTCAGATGTTAAGACAACGTAGTGGTGCAATTATTAACTTATCAAGTGTTGTTGGTGCTGTTGGTAATCCTGGACAAGCCAATTATGTTGCTACTAAAGCTGGTGTAATTGGGTTAACAAAATCTGCAGCGCGTGAATTAGCTTCACGTGGTATTACAGTTAACGCTGTAGCACCTGGATTTATTGTTTCTGATATGACTGATGCATTAAGTGATGAGTTGAAAGAACAAATGCTTACACAAATTCCATTAGCTCGTTTCGGGCAAGATACTGATATTGCCAACACTGTTGCATTCTTAGCATCAGATAAAGCGAAATATATTACTGGACAAACTATTCATGTAAATGGCGGTATGTTCATGTAATATATTTGAGCTAAAGCTCATTGACGCAGTAGTTGACTGGTCATCCAATGGAGAATTGCCTGACCTAGTCAACATTGCGGGGGAAATTCTAAGCAACCTAGATAAGGCTCCAGAATTTCTCCCTAAGAAACACTAATCAATAAATTGATAAGTAGATTTAGAGGAACGCCTGAGCTAAAGCTCATGCATAAGAAACACTAATCATTAAAAATGATAAGAAGATTAGAGGAACACCTGAGCTAAAGCTCATGCATAAGAAACACTAATCATTAAAAATGATAAGTGTTTCTAAAATTTCTACTTGTTTTTTAGAATTTAAAATGGGAAAATATAGTAGTCTATGTATAGGCATTTTTAAAGGAGGTGAATCGACGTGGAAAATTTCGATAAAGTAAAAGATATCATCGTTGACCGTTTAGGTGTAGACGCTGATAAAGTAACTGAAGATGCATCTTTCAAAGATGATTTAGGCGCTGACTCACTTGATATCGCTGAATTAGTAATGGAATTAGAAGACGAGTTTGGTACTGAAATTCCTGATGAAGAAGCTGAAAAAATCAACACTGTTGGTGATGCTGTTAAATTTATTAACAGTCTTGAAAAATAATAAATCTTACATCTGGGTCGTCAGTATTGTCGACTCAGTTTTTTTCTTTAATTATCAATAGTTTTAACGTAAAATTAAAGATGATTCGAGAGCAATACATAAAGGAGATAATGAAATGTCTAAACAAAAGAAAAGTGAGATAGTTAATCGTTTTAGAAAGCGTTTTGATACTAAAATGACAGAATTAGGCTTTACTTATCATAATATTGATTTATACCAACAAGCATTTTCACATTCAAGTTTTATTAATGATTTTAATATGAATCGCTTAGATCACAACGAACGTTTAGAATTTTTGGGTGATGCGGTATTAGAATTGACGGTTTCACGATATTTATTTGATAAACACCCTAACTTGCCGGAAGGGAATTTAACAAAAATGCGTGCCACTATTGTATGTGAGCCCTCACTTGTAATATTTGCGAATAAAATTGGATTAAACGAAATGATTTTACTTGGGAAAGGTGAAGAAAAAACAGGTGGACGTACACGACCATCATTGATTTCTGATGCATTTGAAGCATTTATAGGTGCCATGTACTTAGATCAAGGACTAGATGTGGTTTGGCGCTTTGCTGAGAAAGTGATTTTCCCGCATGTAGAACAAAATGAATTATTAGGTGTTGTTGATTTTAAAACACAATTTCAAGAATATGTACATCAACAAAATAAAGGTGATGTAACATATAATCTGATTAAAGAAGAAGGTCCTGCACATCATCGATTGTTCACATCTGAAGTTATTTTGCAAGGACAAGCAATAGCTGAAGGTAAAGGGAAAACAAAAAAAGAATCAGAGCAACGTGCTGCTGAAAGTGCATATAAACAATTAAAACAAATTAAATGATGAGTGACTAAGTATTAAAAAGGATTTATGAAAGAATTTTTTATATTTTATTGAACAACTGCACTGTAAATTTTACATAAATGAATTAAAACTTATAGGTGTTCTATAAAATAGTGATAAGGAGTTAAGGATGGTTTATTTAAAATCAATAGACGCTATTGGATTTAAATCTTTTGCAGATCAAACGAATGTACAATTTGATAAAGGTGTTACTGCAATAGTTGGTCCAAATGGAAGTGGTAAAAGTAATATTACAGATGCCATTAAATGGGTATTGGGTGAACAATCAGCAAAATCGCTACGTGGTTCTAAAATGGAAGACATTATTTTTTCAGGAGCAGAACACCGTAAGGCTCAAAATTATGCTGAAGTACAATTAAGATTAGATAATCATTCTAAAAAGCTCAGCGTTGATGAAAATGAAGTTGTTGTTACTAGAAGATTATATCGTAGCGGCGAAAGTGAATACTACTTAAATAATGATCGTGCAAGGTTAAAAGATATTGCTGATTTATTTTTAGATTCTGGATTAGGTAAAGAAGCATATAGTATTATATCTCAAGGTAGAGTCGATGAGATACTTAATGCGAAACCAATTGATAGACGTCAAATTATTGAAGAGTCAGCGGGAGTGCTTAAATACAAAAAGCGTAAAGCTGAATCATTAAATAAATTGGATCAAACTGAGGATAATTTAACAAGAGTTGAAGATATTCTATACGATTTAGAAGGTCGTGTAGAACCACTTAAAGAAGAGGCGGCAGTTGCAAAAGAATATAAGACACTTTCACAACAAATGAAGCATAGTGATATTGTTGTAACAGTGCATGATATCGATCAATATACTAATGATAATCAACAATTAGATCAACGCTTAAATGATTTAAAAGGTCAACAAGCTGCAAAGGAATCGAATAAACAAAGTCTAAGCCAGAAAATTCAACAATATAAAGGTGAACGTCAACAAATTGATAACGATGTTGAGTCGATGAACTATCAATTAGTAAAAGCGACTGAAGCTTTTGAAAAATATACAGGTCAGTTAAATGTTTTGGAAGAGAGAAAGAAGAATCAATCTGAAACAAATGCTCGTTATGAAGAAGAACAAGAAAATTTAAATGAGCTTTTGGAAAATATAATAAATGAACAGACAGAGGCTAAAGGTGCCCTTGAAACTTTAAAATCAAAACAAAAAGAACTAAACGGTATTATTCGTCAATTGGAAGAACAGTTATATATTTCGGATGAAGCTCATGATGAAAAACTAGAAGAAATTAAAAACGAATACTACACTCTAATGTCTGAACAATCAGATGTTAACAATGATATTCGCTTTTTAAAACATACAATTGAAGAGAATGAAGCTAAAAAATCACGACTTGATTCTCGATTAGTTGAAGTGTTTGAACAATTAAAAGAAATTCAGGGTCAAATTGAAACGACGAAAAAGGAATATCAGAAAGTTAGCAAAGAATTAGCTGTCGTTGATAAAGAAATTAAAGATATAGAAAAAGCATTAACTGATACTAAAAAATCGCAAAATGAATATGAAGAAAAATTATATCAGGCGTATCGATATACTGAAAAAATGAAAACGCGAATTGATAGTTTAGCTACACAAGAAGAGGAGTATACGTATTTCTTTAATGGTGTTAAACACATTTTAAAAGCTAAGCATAAAGATTTGAAAGGTATACATGGTGCAGTTGCTGAAATTATTGATGTTCCGTCAAAATTAACGCAAGCAATAGAAACAGCGTTAGGTGCATCTTTGCAACATATTATTGTCGATTCGGAAAAAGATGGACGTAATGCCATTCAATTTTTAAAAGAGCGTAACTTAGGCCGTGCAACATTTTTACCATTAAATGTAATTCAAAGCAGAGTGATTGCCACTGAAATTAAATCAATAGCGAGTAATACTGATGGATTTATTAGTATTGCTTCGGAGGCTGTGAAAGTAGCTCCTGAATATCAAAATATAATCGGGAATTTATTAGGAAATACAATTATTGTTGATCACTTAAAGCATGCAAATGAATTAGCTCGTGCGATAAAATATCGAACACGAATCGTCACGCTTGAAGGTGACATTGTAAATCCAGGTGGTTCTATGACAGGTGGTGGAGCTCGAAAATCTAAGAGTATCTTGTCGCAAAAAGATGAGCTAACTACTATGAGGAATCAATTAGAAGATTATTTACGTCAAACTGAGTCATTTGAACAGCAATTTAAAGATTTAAAAGCAAAAAGCGACCAATTAAGTGAACAGTACTTTGAAAAAAGTCAAAAACATAATGTATTAAAAGAGCAAGTCCATCATTTAGAAATGGAACTTGATCGATTAACAACTCAAGAAACACAAATAAAAAATGATCATGAAGAGTTTGAATTCGAAAAAAATGATGGTTATACCAGTGACAAGAGTCGTCAAACTTTAAGTGAAAAAGAAGCGCAATTAGAAAATATTAAATCATCTTTAAAACGTTTAGAGGATGAAATTGAACGCTATACTAAACTTTCTAAGGAAGGTAAAGAAAGTGTTTCAAAAACACAACAATCATTGCATCAAAAACAATCTGATTTAGCTGTTGTGAAAGAGCGAATTAAAGGACAACAACAAACAATTGAACGGTTAAATAATCAACATCAACAAACGAAACATCAATTAAAAGAAGTTAAAGAAAAAATTGAATTCTTTAATTCTGATGAAGTAATGGGTGAACAAGCTTTTCAAAATATTAAAGATCAAATTAATGGCCAACAAGAAACAAGAACACGTTTATCAGATGAATTAGACAAATTAAAACAGCAGCGTATTGACTTGAATGAACAAATTGACACTCAAGAAGCAATGTTGCAAGAATGTCATCAAGATATTTTATCGATAGAAAATCACTATCAAGATATTAAAGCTGAACAATCAAAACTAGATGTCTTGATTCATCATGCAATGGATCATCTAAATGACGAATATCAATTAACAGTTGAACGCGCAAAAGCTGAATATGTAAGTGAAGAGTCGATTGATACTTTGCGTAAAAAAGTGAAATTAATGAAGATGTCTATTGAAGAGTTGGGACCTGTCAATTTGAATGCTATTGAACAATTTGAAGAATTGAATGAACGCTTTACATTTTTAAGCGAACAACGTACAGATCTTCGTAAAGCTAAAGAAACGTTAGAGCAAATCATTAATGAAATGGATCAAGAAGTAACAGAGCGTTTTAAAGAGACATTCCATGCGATTCAAGGACACTTTACTACTGTTTTCAAACAACTTTTTGGCGGTGGCCAAGCAGAATTACAAATGACAGAATCTGATTATTTAACTGCGGGTATTGATATTGTAGTTCAACCACCAGGTAAAAAATTACAGCATTTGTCATTATTAAGTGGTGGAGAACGTGCATTAACAGCAATAGCCCTTTTATTTGCCATTTTAAAAGTTAGATCTGCACCGTTTGTCATATTAGATGAAGTAGAAGCGGCATTGGATGAAGCTAACGTCATCAGATATGCGACATATTTAAATGAATTGTCAGATGAAACGCAGTTCATAGTTATTACGCACCGTAAAGGTACTATGGAATTTGCAGATAGATTATATGGTGTAACAATGCAAGAATCAGGTGTAACTAAACTTGTTAGTGTGAATTTAAATACAATAGATGATGTGTTGAAGGAGGAACAATCATGAGCTTTTTTAAACGCTTAAAAGATAAATTTGCTACAAATAAAGAAAATGAAGAAGTAAAATCATTAAATGAAGAAAAAAGTCAAGATAAACTAGATGATACACGTTCGGATGTTTCAACACAGGATGTAAATGAAGTCGAAGAAACAGTTGAAGTGAAAAAGAAGCCTAGAAAATTAAGTGAAGCGGACTTTGATGACGATGGTTTAATTTCGATTGAAGATTTTGAAGAAATTGAAGCTCAAAAAATGGGCGCTAAATTTAAAGCAGGACTTGAAAAATCACGTCAAAACTTCCAGGAACAATTAAATAATTTAATTGCTAGATACCGTAAAGTAGATGAAGACTTTTTTGAAGCTTTAGAAGAAATGTTAATTACAGCAGATGTAGGATTTAATACTGTAATGACATTAACTGAAGAACTGCGTATGGAAGCACAACGAAGAAACATTCAAGATACAGAAGATTTACGTGAAGTTATCGTCGAGAAAATTGTTGAAATTTATCATCAAGAAGACGATAATTCTGAAGCGATGAATTTAGAAGATGGTCGCTTAAATGTCATTTTAATGGTAGGTGTAAATGGTGTTGGTAAAACAACAACTATCGGGAAATTAGCTTATCGATATAAAATGGAAGGCAAAAAAGTAATGTTAGCAGCTGGTGATACATTTAGAGCAGGTGCTATTGACCAGTTGAAAGTGTGGGGCGAACGCGTCGGTGTGGACGTTATTAGTCAAAGTGAAGGTTCAGATCCAGCGGCTGTTATGTACGATGCAATTAATGCAGCTAAAAATAAAAATATTGATATCTTAATTTGCGATACAGCTGGTCGTTTACAAAACAAAACGAACTTAATGCAAGAGTTAGAAAAAGTTAAACGTGTAATCAATCGAGCTGTACCTGATGCACCACACGAAGCATTATTATGTTTAGATGCAACAACAGGTCAAAATGCATTATCTCAAGCTAGAAACTTTAAAGAAGTAACTGATGTTACTGGTATCGTTTTAACAAAGTTAGATGGTACTGCAAAAGGTGGTATTGTTTTAGCTATTCGAAATGAATTGCATATTCCTGTTAAATACGTAGGTTTAGGTGAGCAATTAGATGATTTACAACCATTTAACCCAGAAAGTTATGTTTATGGTCTATTTGCGGATATGATTGAGCAAAATGAAGATATTACAACAGTTGAAGGCAATAAAGGTGAAACAGACGAAAAGGATGTTCAACATGAGTCAAAATGATTTAGTTAAAACATTGCGCATGAACTATCTGTTTGATTTTTACCAATCATTATTGACGAATAAACAACGCAATTATTTGGAATTGTTTTACTTAGAAGATTATTCATTAAGTGAAATTGCCGATACTTTTAATGTGAGTAGACAAGCAGTTTATGATAATATAAGAAGAACTGGCGATTTAGTTGAAGATTATGAAAAGAAGCTAGAATTATATCAAAAATTTGAGCAACGCCGTGATATATATGAGCAAATGAAACAACATTTAAATGATCCTGAGCAAATAAAACGTTATATTCAACAATTAGAAGACTTAGAATAGTTTAAATATAGGGAGGACAACGATATGGCATTTGAGGGCTTATCAGAACGCTTGCAAGCAACGATGCAGAAAATGCGTGGTAAAGGTAAACTTACTGAAACTGACATTAAGACTATGATGCGTGAAGTAAGATTAGCGTTACTTGAGGCTGACGTTAACTTTAAAGTTGTAAAAGAATTTATTAAAACAGTTTCAGAGCGTGCTTTAGGTTCAGACGTTATGCAATCATTAACACCAGGACAACAAGTGATAAAGATTGTACAAGATGAATTAACAAAGTTAATGGGTGGAGAAAACACGTCGATTAATATGTCTAATAAACCACCAACCGTTGTGATGATGGTAGGTTTACAAGGTGCAGGTAAAACAACAACTGCTGGTAAATTAGCATTATTAATGCGTAAGAAATATAATAAAAAACCAATGTTAGTAGCAGCAGATATCTACCGTCCAGCAGCTATTAATCAATTACAAACAGTTGGTAAACAAATTGATATTCCAGTTTATAGTGAAGGAGATCAAGTTAAACCACAACAAATAGTAACGAATGCATTACAACATGCTAAAGATGAACATTTAGATTTTGTTATTATTGATACAGCAGGTCGATTACACATTGATGAAGCATTGATGAACGAACTGAAAGAAGTTAAAGAAATTGCTAAACCAAATGAAATCATGCTTGTTGTAGATTCAATGACCGGTCAAGATGCTGTTAACGTTGCAGAATCGTTTGACAATCAATTGGATGTCACTGGTGTGACTTTGACAAAATTAGATGGAGACACTCGTGGTGGTGCAGCTTTATCTATTCGTTCAGTAACTCAAAAACCAATTAAATTTGTAGGTATGAGTGAGAAATTAGATGGCTTAGAACTATTCCATCCTGAACGTATGGCATCGCGAATTTTAGGTATGGGTGATGTTTTAAGTTTAATTGAAAAAGCCCAACAAGATGTGGATCAAGAAAAAGCGAAAGATTTAGAGAAAAAAATGAGAGAATCATCATTTACGTTAGATGATTTCTTAGAACAACTAGATCAAGTGAAAAATCTAGGTCCACTGGATGACATTATGAAAATGATTCCAGGTATGAATAAAATGAAAGGACTGGATAAGCTTAATATGAGCGAAAAACAAATTGATCATATTAAAGCTATAATCCAGTCTATGACACCAGCTGAAAGAAACAATCCAGATACACTAAATGTTTCGCGTAAGAAGCGTATTGCTAAAGGTTCTGGACGTTCATTACAAGAAGTTAATCGTTTAATGAAACAATTTAACGATATGAAGAAAATGATGAAACAATTTACTGGTGGCGGTAAAGGTAAAAAGGGTAAACGAAATCAAATGCAAAATATGTTAAAAGGTATGAACTTACCATTTTAATGTTTAATATAAACACCAATCTTTATTCAACTTAAGGTTGGTGTTTTTGCATTAATAAAATTGTAATTAAAGTTATTTAGAGGGACATGTACAGTTGTAGTAGTACCGTTCATGTGAATATAATGTTTAATTATATCATTATGTATAACTTGGTAGTAAACGCATTCAGGTAAAGTATTAAGTGTTTCATCGAGTTAATTTAATTTTTCTAGATTTTGGGATAAAATATTCAATAATTTTCCTGGTAAAGAAAAAACTCTTTACAAACATTCATACACCTGTTAATATTATTTCTTGTAGAAAATAAAAATTAAAACATGACTTAAAGGAGATTTTATAAATGGCAGTTAAAATTCGTTTAACACGTTTAGGTTCAAAAAGAAATCCATTCTATCGTATCGTAGTTGCAGATGCACGTTCTCCACGTGACGGACGTATCATCGAACAAATCGGTACTTACAACCCAACGAGCGCTAATGCTCCAGAAATTAAAGTTGACGAAGCGTTAGCTTTAAAATGGTTGAATGATGGTGCGAAACCAACTGATACAGTTCACAATATCTTATCAAAAGAAGGTATTATGAAAAAATTTGACGAACAAAAGAAAGCTAAGTAATTTAGCGATTTTGTGTTCTAATATTAAGAATAACTCATTTGAATTAACAGTCATCATTTGATGATAAGTTAAATGATGTTAGTTAGTTTTATAATAAGTTTTGGGGTACCATTATGGTACCCTTTTTCTTTGAATAAATTTCAATTACAATAGAAGAGTTCAAAGTATAGAGTTGGAGGTAATAGTATGAGAGTTGAAGTTGGTCAAATTGTTAATACACACGGCATTAAAGGTGAAATAAAAGTGAAATCCAATTCAGACTTTACAGATATTCGTTTTCAACCAGGTCAAGTGTTGACTGTTGTATATAATAATAAAGATATTGAATACACAGTTAAATCACATAGAGTGCACAAAGGTCTACATATGCTGACATTTGAAGGAATCAATAATATCAATGATATAGAGCATTTAAAAGGAAGTTCAATTTATCAAGAACGTGATCATGAAGATATTGAACTTGAAGAGAACGAATTTTATTATTCAGATATTATCGGTTGCACCGTATTTGATGGTGAAGGAACACCAATCGGTCGTGTTATCAACATCTTTGAAACGGGTGCAAATGATGTTTGGGTAATAAAAGGGGCAAAAGAATATTTAATACCATACATTGCTGACGTGGTAAAAGAAGTTGATGTTGAAAATAAAAAAATCATCATTACACCGATGGAAGGATTATTAGAATAATGAAAATTGATTATTTAACTTTATTTCCTGAAATGTTTGATGGCGTCTTAAATCATTCAATTATGAAGCGTGCCCAAGAAAATGATAAGTTGCAAGTTAATACGGTTAATTTTAGAGATTATGCAATTAACAAGCATAATCAAGTAGATGATTATCCATATGGTGGCGGTCAGGGCATGGTGTTAAAACCAGAACCTGTGTTTAATGCAATGGAAGACTTAGATGTCACAGAAGCAACACGCGTCATATTAATGTGTCCGCAAGGTGAACCATTTTCACATCAGAAAGCTGTAGAATTAAGTAAAGCTGATCACATTGTATTTATATGTGGACATTATGAGGGCTATGATGAACGTATTCGGACGCATCTAGTTACTGATGAGATATCAATGGGTGACTATGTGTTAACTGGCGGTGAGTTACCAGCAATGACAATGACTGATGCTATTGTTAGACTTATTCCAGGTGTTTTAGGAAATCAACAATCACATCAAGACGATTCATTTTCAGATGGATTATTAGAATTTCCACAATATACACGTCCTCGCGAATTTAAAGGTCTAACCGTACCAGATGTATTATTGTCTGGAAATCATGCAAATATAGAAGCATGGCGACATGAACAAAAGTTAATACGCACGTATAACAAACGACCGGATTTAATTGAAAAATATCCGTTGTCTGATGAGGATAAGCAAATTTTAGAAAGATATAAATTAGGATTGAAAAAAGACTAGCATTATGCTAACATAATCTGAGTGTGGAAACACAAAAATCACTATGATCCGCTGCTATATATTTGTCGAGGCAAGAACATAGGTTGAAGAGGAGAATTTATAATGACAAATCACAAATTAATCGAAGCAGTAACTAAATCACAATTACGTACAGACTTACCAAGTTTCCGTCCAGGTGATACTTTACGTGTACATGTACGTATCATTGAGGGTACTCGTGAGCGTATCCAAGTATTCGAAGGCGTTGTAATTAAACGTCGTGGCGGTGGCGTTTCTGAAACGTTTACAGTTCGTAAAATTTCATCAGGTGTTGGCGTGGAACGTACATTCCCATTACACACACCAAAAATTGAAAAAATCGAAGTTAAACGTCGTGGTAAAGTACGTCGTGCTAAATTATATTACTTACGTAGTTTACGTGGTAAAGCTGCTAGAATCCAAGAAATTCGTTAATCAGCATTTAAACAAAGCTATGTATGAGTCAATTACGACTCAATCGATAAAACCATCTAGGTCACTTTTATGTAGTGATGTAGGTGGTTTTTTGCTGTTTAGGTAAAGTAAAGCTGATAATGTAATTGCTTTTTTCGCCATTCGTAAGGATTTTTGTCAAAATGGTTAAATAAACAAAAATCTACTAAGTACCATGTAAAAGGACTTAGTAGATATATTAAATTAATTCGTATCAACATCATTTTCATTTTATCCATCTTGTAAAAATAATACTACATATAATTCCGAATATAGAAATGATAATTAGTAAATAATAGTAGGGTGGGGTATAGCTCAATTGGATTTTTGTTACATTTTTAGGTACTTTAATACCTGTCATAACACCATTTACTTGCTCAACTTTAAACTTTTGATTACCTGATTTAGCATGCATACCTTTAGTGTATGCCATTGGTAAAACAATATAGCCAGAAGAATGTTTATTTTTAGTGATAGTGTAACCTTGTTTAGTTTTACTAACTTTTACAGGCTCTAATGAATTAGAAGCGTTCTGCAACGTACTGTAATCTTCACCATATATCCCTTTTAAATTCACACGATAGGTACCTTTAGGTAAGGATAATTTGATTGTATCTGAAGATTTAATACGCATCGTAACGGGTGTGACGAAACGACGGTATTTATATGTGAGTTTGTTTCTTTCTTGTGTATATTCATTCACTTTAACATCATGAGCTTTATCTGGCGAAAGTAATTCTAAATCCATTTCCAAATACAAATCTTTATATTTATTTGCAACTGACTTTGGTAATTGGACTATTAGCCCACCATTTTTTTGCTTCACTTTTAATAAATGTTTCGTTGAAGACTGCCATGTTGCATCATTTACTTTGATTGTCGTATCCGCTAATAGATTTTTATTAGCTTTAAAATGTGTGTTTGCATCTTTAGTATTATTTGAAATAATACCTTGCAACATTGCTTGTTCTTTATCTAACGGAGATTTTAATTCTTTATTTGAAAAGACCTTATTTGTAATATGTGCACTTGGATATTGAATTGTATTTTTAGAGTGGATCCAATGTGCTTTGTTTTCAGTACGTTCAGAAACTATTTGAAAACCATATGGCAAATTATCATCTCGATTTGTTCTAATTCGATCGTTAACATTCCAAAGTGACATTAAATTTTGACGATTGCCAAGTAGTCTATAAGTACTATTTTTATCAATTGGCATATTAATTTGTAGCGTCTTATCATAATAATTTAAAATGTCACCATTAAAAATACTAGAATATAATGAAATACCATTATAATGATATATAAATGGCGAGTTTAATGCATAATCAGACATATAATCAATGCGATTAAGTGGATCTTTTGTACTATGATTTATATTTTTAATTAGCTGGCTAATATAGCTACTGTGATAATCATGTTGTTTCATCGCTGATAATGTCTGTTGATAAGGTTTAATGGCTATAGATTTATTTTCATTTATAATTACGATTTGTTGAATTATAACGATAGATACTAAAGTAGTAACGGTGACTTTTTTATAACGCCATAAATTAAATTTTAAAATTAAGGCAAGCACAATTAGAATAGTAGTACCTACTATAAGTGCAAGTGGATGTGTCGGTGATAATAACGTATAAAGTAATGCAATCATGCTTACTGGTATGGCTCTGATTAAAAAATATTTCATATTTAATGTTGAAACATGTTGAATGAACAATCCACAAAGTGCACTTGATGATAGTGCTAAAATATACACCCAACGTCTTTCTGGAAACGAGAATCCATTAAAAGCACTGTCGAAATACTGCGATAGCGAACCAATAAATAGTATCCATGTTACTATTGCAAAAAGTCTATAAAAGTAATAACGATATAGTTTGAATGCCAATAATGCAACGATGGTAACGATTGAAATCGTAATGTAAAATCCATCACTAAAGAAAAAATAATGATAATCAAATGGTGTCAAAAATGGTATGTTGACGTTGGGATTTTGTTGCCTATCGTTTTCCAAAAATGCAGAAACGCCAGTGTATAAACCAAATAAGCTTGATATTGCACTTAAAATTGTTGCCGAAACTACACAAAGTAGCTTTTGCTTTCTTGAAACAATGTCATGTTTGTAAGTGAAAATGAGGCGATATAAATAGTAGCAACCGATAATGATCGCTTGATAATAACTAAAATAAAAATTGCTGAATAGTGTTAGAGTAATTGCGATTATGAAAATTCCGATTTTACGTTGTTGAAAATACTTTTCCAAACCGAGAATCGATAATGGTAATAAATAAAGTAAATTACCATAAAATGACCAAGTAAAATTAAAATAAATAACGACTGTAGACATTCCATATAAAATTGTGGCAATCACATTTGTAAAACGCTTAAATCTTAACGTTTTAAATAAATAGAAGGTCGTGACAAATGTAATGATAGCTCTTATCATTGCCATAATAAGTTGGTTTGTCGGCCAAAAATGTATTGTTGTCGGATTAAAAATACCAAACGTTTCTCCTATTTTAATGAATAGAAAATTTAGCCACATTAAAGGTGACAGCGAATAATAGTATGATAGTCCTTTCATATAATCGCCACCTAAGCCAAATGATGCATCATATAAACTTGTAAAACTACTTAGATGTTCATACAAATACATTTGAAATGGCATCATTTGTCGGAATCCATCTCCAGACCCACTAAAAACAATACCATCAACAAAATAATCATAAATATAAGTAGAAAATAACATAAGCGTCGATATTACGCTCATGAGAGTTATAATCAAGAATTGTTTGACGTTTGAATTTAGCATCTTTTTTAACATGACATTGTCCTCAGCTTTCAATTTTAAAATTAAATTTAACTGAAATTAAAGTTAAAATAGTTCAAAATGTGTGATGACAATGATGACGGTTGAACAGTTAACTTTTAATGATTTTAAACTTTAGATTGTTTTTAGTTTATCATTAAACAAAAATATTGAATAATAAAAATGTATTGGAGATTCAAATGTGTAGTTTTCACATTAGAAAAGGAATACTATTTTAAGTTTACATCGTTTATCTAGCGTAAAAAGATTAGTTTAACATGTTCTAAAGCATTGTTGTGAAATATGTTAATGTTAAAATTAATATAGTTGAATTTCAAGAATTGCTTTATAATTAACAAGTTATTAATTTTAAGAAGGTAAAGAAAAGAACTGACGAAAGTAAGGTGAATTGAATGGTTATTCAATGGTATCCAGGACATATGGCGAAGGCCAAAAGAGAAGTAAGTGAACAATTAAAAAAAGTAGATGTAGTATTTGAACTTGTAGATGCAAGGATTCCTTATAGTTCAAGGAATCCAATGATAGATGAGGTTATTAACCAAAAACCACGTGTTGTCATTTTAAATAAAAAAGATATGTCAAATTTGAAAGAGATGTCCAAATGGGAACAATTTTTTATTGATAAAGGATACTATCCTGTAGCAGTAGATGCTAAACATGGTGAAAATTTAAAGCAAGTAGAAGCTGCAGCAATGAAAGCAACGGCTGAAAAATTCGAACGAGAAAAAGCAAAAGGGCTTAAACCACGTGCAATTAGAGCGATGATAGTTGGAATACCAAATGTCGGGAAATCAACTTTAATAAATAAACTGGCAAAGCGTAGTATCGCGCAGACTGGTAATAAACCAGGTGTGACCAAACAACAACAATGGATTAAAGTTGGTAATGCATTGCAACTATTAGACACACCAGGAATTCTTTGGCCTAAATTTGAAGATGAAGAAGTAGGTAAAAAGTTAAGTTTAACTGGTGCAATTAAAGATAGCATTGTTCATTTAGATGAAGTAGCTATATATGGATTGAACTTTTTAATTCAAAATGACATTGAACGCTTAAAAGCGCATTATAAAATTGAAGTTCCAGAAGATGCAGAAATTTTAGCGTGGTTTGATGCAATAGGGAAAAAGCGTGGGTTAATTCGTCGTGGTAATGAAATTGATTACGAGGCAGTTATTGAATTGATTATTTACGATATTCGAAATGCTAAAATAGGAAATTACTGTTTTGATATATTTAAAGAAATGACCGAGGAATTAGCAAATGACGCTAACTATTAAAGAAATAACGCAAGTAATTAATACGATAAATACAATAGAAGAATTAGAAAATCATGAATGCTTTTTAGATGAGCGAAAAGGTGTTCAAACGGCAATTACTAGACGTAGAAAAGTATTAGAAAAAGAACAAGCGTTAAGACAAAAATATATTGACATGTCTCATTTTGAAAATGAAATTTTATCAAAAAATCCTAATGCTATTATTTGTGGTATTGATGAAGTTGGAAGAGGGCCATTAGCAGGTCCAGTTGTTGCATGCGCAACAATTTTAAATCCTAATCACAATTATCTAGGTCTTGATGACTCGAAAAAAGTACCTGTTACGAAACGTCAAGAATTAAATGATTCTTTGAAAAATAATGTAACTGCATATGCTTTTGGTATTGCAACAGCTACAGAGATAGATGAATTTAATATTTATAAAGCAACACAAATTGCAATGCAGCGAGCTATTGATGGATTATCAGTACAACCTACACATTTGCTGATTGATGCAATGAAACTTGACAATGCATTGCCTCAAGAATCTTTAATAAAAGGTGATGCGAGAAGTGTATCTATTGCAGCTGCAAGTATCATGGCAAAGGTATTTCGTGATGATTATATGACGCAATTATCTAAAGAATATCCTGCGTATGGTTTCGAAAAAAATGCAGGTTATGGTACTAAACAACACCTAATGGCAATTGATGATATCGGGATTATGAAAGAACATAGAAAAAGCTTTGAACCAATTAAATCTTTACTTTAGGGCGTAATATTCAATTAAATTATAAAAAAGTAGCATTTAAGTTTACAATAGCGCTTACATTTTTTATAATTGTAAGGGAACTTAACCTAAGTAACAGGAGGATGGAAGATGAATATCCACGAGTATCAAGGTAAAGAAATATTTCGTTCAATGGGCGTTGCAGTTCCAGAAGGACGAGTAGCATTTACTGCTGAAGAAGCGGTGGAGAAAGCAAAAGAATTAAATTCTGATGTATATGTTGTAAAAGCACAAATTCATGCTGGGGGTAGAGGTAAAGCAGGCGGAGTAAAAATTGCTAAATCTTTATCTGAGGTAGAAACATATGCAAATGAATTATTAGGGAAAACTTTGGTGACACATCAAACTGGTCCAGAAGGTAAAGAAATTAAGCGTTTATATATCGAAGAAGGTTGTGCTATTCAAAAAGAATATTACGTTGGATTCGTTATTGATCGTGCGACTGACCAAGTAACATTGATGGCGTCTGAAGAAGGGGGCACTGAGATTGAAGAAGTTGCTGCGAAGACTCCTGAAAAGATCTTCAAAGAAACTATCGATCCAGTAATCGGACTTTCACCATTCCAAGCAAGACGTATTGCATTTAATATTAATATTCCGAAAGAATCTGTTAACAAAGCTGCTAAGTTTTTATTAGCACTTTATAACGTTTTCATTGAAAAAGATTGTTCAATCGTAGAAATCAATCCATTAGTAACAACTGCTGATGGCGATGTTTTAGCATTGGATGCGAAAATTAACTTTGATGATAATGCATTATTCAGACATAAAGATGTTGTAGAATTACGTGATTTAGAGGAAGAAGATCCAAAAGAAATCGAAGCTTCTAAGCACGATTTATCATACATTGCATTAGATGGAGATATCGGTTGCATGGTAAATGGTGCAGGTTTAGCCATGGCAACAATGGATACAATCAATCATTTTGGTGGAAACCCAGCCAATTTCTTAGATGCAGGCGGAAGCGCTACTAGAGAAAAAGTAACTGAAGCATTTAAAATCATTTTAGGTGATGAAAATGTTAAAGGTATTTTTGTAAATATTTTCGGTGGCATTATGAAGTGTGATGTTATCGCTGAAGGTATCGTTGAAGCTGTAAAAGAAGTAGATTTAACTTTACCACTAGTTGTACGATTAGAAGGTACAAATGTTGAGTTAGGTAAAAAAATCTTAAAAGACTCAGGATTAGCAATTGAACCAGCAGCAACAATGGCTGAAGGTGCACAAAAAATTGTTAAACTAGTTAAAGAAGTATAAGGAAAGGATGGGAGCACTAAGATGAGTGTATTTATAGATAAGAATACTAAAGTAATGGTACAAGGTATTACAGGGTCTACTGCCCTTTTCCACACAAAACAAATGCTTGATTATGGTACGAAAATAGTAGCAGGTGTGACACCTGGTAAAGGTGGTCAAGTTGTTGAAGGCGTTCCTGTTTTCAACACTGTTGAAGAAGCTAAAAATGAAACTGGTGCAACGGTTTCAGTCATTTATGTTCCAGCACCGTTTGCTGCAGACTCAATTTTAGAAGCAGCAGATGCAGACTTAGATATGGTTATTTGTATTACTGAACATATTCCTGTATTAGACATGGTTAAAGTTAAACGCTACTTACAAGGTAGAAAAACGCGTTTAGTTGGTCCAAACTGTCCAGGTGTGATTACAGCAGATGAGTGTAAAATCGGAATCATGCCAGGATATATTCATAAAAAAGGCCATGTAGGTGTAGTATCTCGTTCAGGTACTTTGACGTACGAAGCAGTGCATCAATTAACTGAAGAAGGCATTGGACAAACTACAGCTGTCGGTATTGGCGGTGACCCAGTTAATGGTACTAACTTTATTGATGTTTTAAAGGCATTCAATGAAGATGATGAAACAAAAGCGGTAGTTATGATTGGTGAAATTGGTGGTACAGCTGAAGAAGAAGCAGCTGAATGGATTAAAGCCAATATGACAAAACCAGTTGTAGGCTTTATCGGTGGACAAACAGCACCTCCAGGAAAACGTATGGGACATGCTGGTGCAATCATTTCAGGTGGTAAAGGTACTGCTGAAGAGAAAATTAAAACATTAAATAGTTGTGGTGTGAAAACAGCAGCAACACCTTCAGAAATTGGTTCAACATTAATTGAAGTTGCTAAAGAAGCAGGTATTTATGAATCATTATTAACTGTTAATAAATAAAGTTAAAAAATGATATAAATGGCTATAGCCCATTCCGTACTTTATTAAAGTATTGGAAATGGGCTATTTGTCGTGCGATGAATTTTAGGTATACTTTTTTATATTTTGGAAAGGCATGTTGATTATTTTACCTCTTTCAATAGCTTTCTAAAAAAAGCTAATCTTTTATTGAAATGTATAGTGCACTATATTATTATATTTATATATTATAATAAGGAGTGTTCATCATGAATCAACAACAAAGTAAAGTACGCTATTCAATTAGAAAAGTTAGTATTGGAATTTTGTCAATCTCAATAGGTATGTTTTTGGCATTGGGTATTTCGAACAAAGCATATGCAGATGAAATTGATAAATCCAAAGAATTTACAACAGGTTATGAACAAAATGTATCCATGAAATCAGGGGTAGATGTTAATAATAATTCGACAAAAGACAAAGTGAAAAATGAAGGTATTGTTAAAACATCGGACACAAGTTTAGTGTTAAACAATAAATCAGCAATTTCAAGAGGAAATGAAATTAATCAAGATTTAAAGATTTCAAATACTTCGAAAAATTCAATCCAAGCTAATAATCTAGCTGTTAATAACAATGGATCTACTAAAGAAATTAAAACTGTAAACTTGGAAGCTCAAAATTCTAATCAGAAGCAAACGAATAAAGTTACTAATAATTACTTTGGTTACTATAGTTTTAGGGAAGCGCCAAGAACACAAATCTATACTGTAAAAAAAGGAGATACACTTAGTGCTATAGCATTAAAATATAAAACTACAGTTTCAAATATTCAAAATACAAATAATATAGCAAATCCTAACTTAATATTTATTGGTCAAAAATTAAAAGTGCCAATGACACCATTAGTAGAACCAAAACAAAATACTGTATCTTCAAATAATAAAAGTAATAGTAATAACAGTACATTAAATTATTTGAAAACATTAGAAAATAGAGGGTGGGATTTCGACGGTAGTTATGGATGGCAATGTTTCGATTTAGTCAATGTATATTGGAATCATCTTTATGGTCATGGATTAAAAGGATATGGAGCTAAAGATATACCATATGCAAATAATTTTAATGGGGAAGCCAAAATTTATCACAACACACCAACTTTCAAAGCTGAGCCTGGGGACTTAGTGGTTTTTAGCGGAAGATTTGGGGGTGGATATGGTCATACAGCTATTGTTTTGAATGGCGATTATGATGGAAAATTAATGAAGTTCCAAAGTTTAGACCAAAACTGGAATAATGGTGGATGGCGTAAAGCAGAGGTTGCGCATAAAGTTGTTCACAATTATGAAAATGATATGATTTTTATTAGACCATTTAAAAAGGCATAACTAAAGTCAAAGGCAGGACATTAAAATATGAAATTTTCAACTTTAAGTGAAGAAGAATTTACCAACTTTACCAAAAAGCACTTCAAACATTATACACAGTCTATAGAATTATATAATTATAGAAATAAAATAAACCATGAAGCACATATTGTGGGAGTGAAGAATGATAAAAATGATGTTATAGGTTGCATGCTTATTAACAGAGGCACGTATTTTTAAATTCTACAAATATTTCTATTCTCATAGAGGTCCGATACTTGATTATTTTGATGCTAAATTAGTTTGTTACTTTTTTAAAGAATTATCTAAATTCATTTATAAAAAAAGAGGATTATTTATTCTAGTAGATCCGTATTTAATAGAGAATTTAAGAGATGCAAATGGTAGGATTACAAAAAAATATAATAATACAGTGGTATTAAAGACGTTAGGAAGTATTGGGTATGTGCATCAAGGTTATACAACAGGATATTCAAATAAAAGTCAAATTAGATGGATTTCTGTATTGGATTTAAAAGATAAAGATGAGAATCAACTTTTAAAAGAAATGGATTACCAAACTAGAAGGAATATAAAAAAGACTATTGAGATTGGAGTTAAGGTTGAAAATTTATCTATTGATGAAACTAATCGATTTTATAAATTATTTCAAATGGCAGAAGAAAAGCATGGTTTTCATTTCATGAATGAAGATTATTTTAAGCGAATGCAAGAAATATATAATGGAAAGGCAATGTTAAAGGTAGCTTGTATAGATCTTAATGAATATCACGATAAATTGAAAATGAAATTATTGAAAATAGAAAATGAAATTATCACTGTGAACAAAGCATTAAATGAAAATCCTAATTCTAAAAAGAATAAATCTAAATTAAATCAGCTAAATATCCAATTATCTGGTATTATCAATAGAATTAGTAAAAACAAAGAATTAATATTAGAGGATGGGCCTGTTTTGGATTTAGCAGCTGCTTTATTTATATGCACTGATGATGAAGTTTATTATCTATCAAGTGGATCGAATCCTAAATATAATCAGTATATGGGAGCGTATTATCTACAATGGCATATGATAAAATACGCAAAATCACATAATATTAATAGGTATAATTTTTACGGAATAACAGGCATTTTTAGTAGTGATGCAGATGATTTTGGTGTACAGCAGTTCAAAAAAGGTTTTAATGCACATGTTGAAGAATTAATTGGTGATTTCATCAAACCAGTAAGACCAATTTTATATAAACTAGCAAAACTTATTTATAAGGTTTGATATTAAAGTATGTTGGAATTTGAAAATTTAAAATCTTTCCAACATGCTTTTCGTTTTTATTCCAAGTCGGTATTTTTACTCCTTAAAATAACATTACATCGAGAATGTTTTTGTATTAGAAATGTAAAGCAAAAATAGAATATGATTTTGTATGATTAAAAAAAGGAGTTGATTTATTGATTAGACAATTTTTGCTTAAGTTATACTGGGCAAACTTTTCGACTAGACAAATCCATCAATTATTAATGGCATATCCTAATTTAATTAAAGAGGATTGCGGAAAAAAAGATAGATATTTATGTGAGTGGGTGAAAAGGAAAGAAAATGTTCATTTATTACGTAAGTACTATACTTTTATAAAACTTGATCATAACGTTATTATTAAAGAACTACAAAAATTAAAAGTGAGTTATGTGACCTATATGGATACTGAATATCCAGTACTGTTAAAAGAAATATATAGATTTCCATTACTTCTTTTCTATAAAGGGAATATTAAATTAATAAATAATAAGTACCATTTGGCAGTAGTAGGTGCAAGAGATTCTACAAGCTATACCCTACAGGCTTTAGAATTTTTATTATCAAATGAAAAAAGCAAATATTTAACAATCGTTTCTGGACTTGCTCAAGGTGCTGATTCAATGGCACATGAAACAGCTTTAAAATACAATCTCCCTACAATAGCAGTTTTAGCCTTTGGCCATCAAACACATTATCCCAAAAGTACATTAACATTAAGAAATAAAATAGAAGAAAAAGGTTTAGTTATATCCGAATACCCACCATATACACCAATTGCTAAATATAGATTTCCTGAGCGCAATAGGATTATCAGCGGTTTGTCAAAAGGGGTTTTAATTACTGAAGCAAAGGAACAAAGCGGTAGTCACATCACAATAGATTTTGCATTAGAGCAAAATAGAAATGTTTATGTTTTGCCAGGATCAATGTTTAATCCTATGACAAAAGGTAATTTATTACGTATCCAAGAAGGTGCTAAGGTAGTTTTAAATGCTAATGATATATTAGAGGATTACTATATTTAAAAGTAAATATAATGAGTTGTCTCATATTTCTTTTGTTGACTTTTACAATTTATTTTTTTAATAAAATCTATAAAAAATAGACGATGAAAATTCTTTGTTTAGATATAAAACGTTGACAAAAGCAAAATTAAGCGTTTATCATTTATCTTTAGTAATTAGATTAGCGAGGGGGAAATGACATTGGCAGATAATTTAGTCATTGTTGAATCGCCTGCAAAAGCTAAAACCATTGAAAAGTATTTAGGTAAGAAATATAAAGTTATAGCTTCAATGGGACATGTTAGAGACTTACCAAGAAGTCAAATGGGTGTCGACACTGAAGATAACTACGAACCAAAATATATAACAATACGCGGAAAAGGTCCTGTTGTAAAAGAATTGAAAAAACATGCAAAAAAAGCGAAAAATGTCTTTCTCGCAAGTGACCCCGACCGTGAAGGTGAAGCAATTGCTTGGCATTTATCAAAAATTTTAGAACTTGAAGATTCTAAAGAAAATCGCGTTGTTTTCAACGAAATAACAAAAGATGCTGTTAAAGAAAGTTTTAAAAATCCTAGAGAAATTGAAATGAATCTAGTCGATGCGCAACAAGCGCGTCGTATTTTAGATAGATTAGTTGGATATAATATTTCGCCAGTTCTATGGAAAAAGGTAAAAAAAGGATTGTCAGCGGGTCGAGTTCAATCTGTGGCACTTCGATTAGTCATTGATCGTGAAAACGAAATTCGAAACTTTAAGCCAGAAGAATATTGGACTATTGAAGGTGAATTTAGATACAAAAAATCAAAATTTAATGCTAAATTCCTTCATTATAAAAATAAACCATATAAATTGAAGACTAAAAAAGATGTTGAAAAAATTACAGCTGCATTAGATGGTGACCAATTCGAAATTACGAATGTGACTAAAAAAGAAAAAACTCGAAATCCAGCAAATCCATTTACAACATCTACTTTACAACAAGAAGCAGCGCGTAAATTAAACTTTAAAGCAAGAAAAACTATGATGGTTGCCCAACAATTATATGAAGGTATTGATTTGAAGAAACAAGGTACAGTTGGTTTAATTACTTATATGCGTACTGACTCAACACGTATTTCAGAAACAGCCAAAGCTGAAGCAAAACAGTATATTAGTGATAAATACGGTGAATCTTACACTTCTAAGCGTAAAGCATCAGGGAAACAAGGTGATCAAGATGCCCATGAGGCTATTAGACCTTCAAGTACTATGCGTACGCCAGATGATATGAAATCTTTTTTAACAAAAGACCAATACCGATTATACAAATTAATTTGGGAACGTTTTGTTGCTAGTCAAATGGCTCCAGCAATACTTGATACAGTCTCATTAGACATCACACAAGGTGACATTAAATTTAGAGCGAATGGTCAAACGATCAAGTTTAAAGGATTTATGACGCTTTATGTAGAAACTAAAGATGATAGTGATAGCGAAAAGGAAAATAAACTGCCTAAATTAGAGCAAGGTGATAAAGTCACTGCAACTCAAATTGAGCCAGCTCAACACTATACACAACCACCTCCTAGATATACTGAAGCGAGATTAGTAAAAACGCTTGAAGAGCTAAAAATCGGTCGTCCATCAACATATGCACCTACTATTGATACGATTCAAAAACGTAATTATGTTAAATTAGAAAGTAAGCGTTTTGTTCCAACAGAGTTGGGTGAAATTGTGCATGAACAAGTGAAAGAATACTTCCCAGAAATTATTGATGTTGAATTCACAGTAAATATGGAAACATTGCTTGATAAAATTGCTGATGGCGATATCAATTGGAGAAAAGTTATTGGTGGTTTCTATAGTAGCTTTAAACAAGATGTAGAGCGTGCTGAAGAAGAAATGGAAAAGGTCGAAATTAAGGATGAGCCAGCTGGAGAAGATTGTGAAGTTTGTGGATCTCCAATGGTAATTAAAATGGGACGTTATGGTAAGTTCATGGCTTGTTCAAACTTTCCTGACTGTCGCAATACTAAAGCAATTGTTAAATCTATTGGAGTTAAATGTCCGAAATGTAATGATGGCGATGTCGTAGAAAGAAAATCTAAAAAGAATCGTGTATTTTATGGATGTTCAAATTATCCAGAATGTGATTTCATTTCATGGGATAAACCAATTGGTAGAGATTGTCCAAAATGTAATCATTATCTTGTTGAAAATAAAAAAGGCAAGACTTCACAAGTTGTATGTTCAAACTGTGATTATAAAGAGGCAGCACAGAAGTAACATGTTGATAGCCTAAATGAATTTTGCTGTTGTAATATTAATATTTAGATTGATTTTTTAAAGTTTGAAGTACATTTTCCAAATGTATATTTCTTATTTGAGCAATCATAACAACGATATTGATAGACATAAATGATAATAAAAGGAGTATAGAAATGACTCAAACTGTAAATGTAATTGGTGCAGGTTTAGCTGGTTCAGAAGCGGCATACCAATTAGCTGAAAGAGGAATTAAAGTAAATTTAATAGAAATGAGACCAGTAAAGCAAACACCAGCTCACCATACAGATAAATTTGCTGAACTAGTATGTTCGAATTCTTTACGAGGTAATGCATTAACAAACGGCGTTGGTGTTTTAAAAGAAGAAATGAGACGCTTGAATTCATTAATTATTGAAGCAGCTGATAAAGCGCGTGTTCCAGCTGGAGGTGCATTAGCAGTTGATAGACATGACTTTTCTGGATATATTACTGATACCCTTAAAAATCATGAAAATATTACTGTTATTAATGAAGAAATTAATGCGATACCTGATGGTTATACGATTATTGCAACAGGTCCACTTACTACTGAAAACTTAGCACAAGAAATTGTAGATATCACTGGTAAAGATCAGCTTTATTTTTATGATGCAGCAGCTCCAATTATTGAAAAAGATTCAATTGATATGGATAAAGTATATTTGAAATCTCGATATGATAAAGGTGAAGCAGCTTATTTAAATTGTCCTATGACAGAAGAAGAATTTAATAAATTTTATGAAGCAGTATTAGAAGCGGAAGTTGCACCTGTGAATTCGTTTGAAAAAGAAAAATATTTCGAAGGTTGTATGCCTTTTGAAGTAATGGCAGAGCGTGGACGCAAAACTTTACTATTTGGTCCAATGAAACCAGTTGGTTTAGAAGATCCTAAAACTGGAAAACGTCCATTTGCTGTTGTGCAATTAAGACAAGATGATGCTGCTGGCACACTTTATAATATTGTTGGTTTTCAAACGCATTTAAAATGGGGCGCACAAAAAGAAGTGATTAAATTAATACCAGGTTTAGAAAATGTTGATATTGTTCGATATGGTGTGATGCATAGAAATACATTCATCAATTCTCCTGACGTATTAAATGAAAAATATGAATTAATTTCACAACCTAATATTCAATTTGCAGGACAAATGACTGGTGTTGAAGGATATGTGGAAAGTGCGGCAAGTGGCTTAGTTGCAGGAATCAATCTTGCACACAAAGTACTAGGTAAGGGTGAAGTAGTATTCCCAAGAGAAACTATGATTGGTAGTATGGCTTATTACATTTCACACGCTAAAAATAACAAAAACTTCCAACCTATGAATGCGAATTTCGGGCTTTTACCTTCTTTAGAAACTAGAATTAAAGATAAGAAAGAACGATATGAAGCGCAAGCTAATAGAGCGTTGGATTACTTAGAAGGTTTCAAAAAAACTTTATAAAATAGTTAGAAAGACTAGAAATGCTATTCATTCTTAAGTCATAATTGTTTAATTTGTGGCTATAAAATGAAAAAATATTATTCTAGTCTTTTTAATTTTGGAATTGTTACGTATTTCTGACAATTTGGAATTCGCTTTCAGAAAATATATAAATAAATAACACACAATAAGTTGATTGATGTAACATGTAAGAGGAAGTTTTAATTAAACATTATTTAAAAGACAAATATAGAATAAATGGTGAAGCTATTAATAATGATAATTAGCAAATAAATTTAAAAAGAAGTATTCTGATTTATAGGTTCACAAGTTACTTACAATTATTTAATTCTCAAAAGATTTAGAATTGATTATCAAATTACTGTAAGCCCTTTGCTGTATGTGCTACAATTCTTATTGATGGAGGGTAAATGTATTGAATCATATTCAAGAAGCATTTTTAAATACATTAAAAGTTGAACGTAATTTTTCGGAACATACATTAAAATCATATAGAGATGATTTAATTCAATTTAATCAATTTTTAGAACAAGAGCATCTACAGTTGAATACTTTTGAATATAGAGATGCTAGAAATTATTTGAGTTATTTATATTCAAATCATTTGAAAAGGACATCGGTTTCTCGTAAAATCTCAACGTTACGTACTTTTTATGAATATTGGATGACGTTAGATGGTAATATTGTTAATCCATTTGTTCAATTGGTACATCCAAAGAAAGAAAAATATCTTCCTCAATTCTTTTACGAAGAAGAGATGGAGGCATTATTTAAAACGGTAGAAGAGGATGCTACAAAAGGATTGCGTGATCGATTAATTCTTGAGTTATTATATGCTACTGGTATTCGTGTTTCAGAATTAGTTAATATAAAAAAACAAGATATAGATTGCTATGCTAATGGTGTAACAGTATTAGGGAAAGGTAACAAAGAGAGATTTGTGCCTTTTGGTGCTTATTGTAGGCAAAGTATTGAAATTTATTTAGAACAATTTAAGCCTATTCAGTCATGTAATCATGATTTTCTAATTGTAAATATGAAAGGTGAAGCCATTACAGAACGTGGTGTGCGATATGTTTTGAATGACATTGTTAAAAGGACTGCGGGTGTAAGTGATATACACCCTCATAAACTTAGACATACTTTTGCCACGCATTTGTTGAATCAAGGTGCCGACTTGCGTACGGTGCAATCATTATTAGGTCATGTAAATCTATCAACAACTGGTAAATACACGCATGTATCAAACCAGCAGTTAAGAAAAGTATATCTAAATGCCCATCCTCGAGCGAAAAAGGAGAATGAATCATGAGTAATACAACATTACATGCAACAACAATTTATGCCGTAAGACATAATGGGAAAGCAGCGATGGCAGGTGATGGCCAAGTTACACTTGGACAACAAGTCATCATGAAACAAACAGCAAGAAAAGTGAGACGTCTATATGAAGGGAAAGTGTTGGCAGGTTTCGCTGGCAGTGTAGCTGATGCATTTACATTATTTGAAAAATTTGAAACTAAACTACAGCAATTCAGTGGTAATTTGGAAAGAGCTGCTGTTGAACTAGCTCAAGAATGGCGAGGCGATAAACAATTACGTCAATTAGAAGCAATGCTAATTGTCATGGACAAAGATGCTATTTTAGTTGTCAGTGGCACTGGTGAGGTTATTGCTCCAGACGATGATTTAATCGCAATTGGATCAGGTGGTAACTATGCATTAAGTGCTGGACGTGCACTGAAACGTCATGCGTCTCAAATGTCAGCTGAAGAAATGGCATATGAAAGCTTAAAAGTAGCCGCGGATATTTGTGTTTTTACAAATGATAATATTGTTGTAGAAACACTATAATACTCTACAAGTGATACATTGTTACGAGTAATTAATTTTAGTTAAAGACGGAGGAATGAAATTACATGGATACAACTGGAATCAAATTAACTCCAAAAGAAATCGTATCTAAATTAAACGAATACATCGTTGGACAAAATGATGCTAAACGTAAAGTGGCCATTGCCCTACGTAATAGATATAGAAGAAGTTTGTTAGATGAAGAATCAAAACAAGAAATCTCACCTAAAAATATTTTGATGATTGGTCCAACAGGAGTTGGTAAAACTGAAATTGCAAGAAGAATGGCTAAAGTTGTTGGTGCACCATTTATAAAAGTTGAAGCAACTAAGTTTACAGAAGTAGGTTATGTTGGTAGAGATGTCGAAAGCATGGTTAGAGATTTAGTTGATGTTTCAGTAAGATTAGTGAAAGCGCAAAAAAAATCTTTAGTTCAAGGTGAAGCGACAGCTAAAGCAAATGAAAAACTTGTTAAATTGCTTGTTCCAAGTATGAAAAAGAAAGCATCTCAAAGTAATAACCCGTTAGAGTCACTATTTGGTGGTGCTATTCCAAACTTCGGGCAAAATAATGAAGATGAAGAAGAACCGCCTACAGAAGAGATTAAAACGAAACGTTCTGAAATTAAACGACAACTTGACGAAGGTAAGTTAGAAAAAGAAAAAGTTAGAATTAAAGTTGAACAAGACCCAGGCGCTTTAGGCATGTTAGGAACAAATCAAAATCAGCAAATGCAAGAGATGATGAATCAGTTAATGCCTAAGAAAAAAGTTGAAAGAGAAGTTGCTGTTGAGACAGCAAGAAAAATCTTAGCTGATGGTTTTGCGGATGAATTAATTGATCAAGAGAGTGCGAACCAAGAAGCACTAGAATTAGCTGAGCAAATGGGTATTATATTTATTGATGAGATTGATAAAGTGGCAACGAATAATCATAATAGTGGTCAAGATGTGTCTAGACAGGGTGTACAGCGAGATATTTTACCTATCCTTGAAGGTAGCGTAATTCAAACTAAATATGGTACTGTGAATACTGAACATATGCTGTTTATCGGAGCTGGTGCGTTCCATGTATCTAAACCAAGTGATTTAATTCCAGAATTACAAGGTCGTTTCCCAATTAGAGTTGAACTTGATAGTTTATCGGTAGAGGATTTTGTGAGAATTTTAACCGAGCCGAAATTATCATTAATTAAACAATATGAGGCATTGCTTCAAACTGAGGAAGTTACTGTTAACTTTACTGATGAAGCAATTACAAGATTAGCTGAGATTGCATACCAAGTGAACCAAGATACTGATAATATTGGTGCACGTAGACTTCATACAATATTAGAAAAAATGTTAGAAGATTTATCGTTTGAAGCGCCAAGTATGCCAAATGCAGTTGTAGATATTACCCCACAATATGTTGATGATAAATTAAAATCAATTTCAACTAATAAAGATTTAAGTGCATTTATTCTATAAAAATACAAAAAAGGAGAAAAATTCATGAGCTTATTATCTAAAACGAGAGAGTTAAACACGTTACTTCAAAAACATAAAGGTATTGCGGTTGATTTTAAAGATGTAGCGCAAACAATTAGTAGTGTAACTGTAACAAATGTATTTATTGTGTCGCGTAGAGGTAAAATTTTAGGGTCAAGTCTTAACGAATTATTAAAAAGCCAACGAATTATTCAAATGTTGGAAGAAAGACATATTCCAAGTGAATATACAGAACAATTAATGGAAGTTAAACAAACAGAATCAAATATTGATATAGACAATGTATTAACAGTGTTCCCACCTGAAAACAGAGAATTATTCATTGATAGTCGTACAACTATCTTCCCTATTTTAGGTGGAGGAGAAAGATTGGGTACTTTAGTGCTTGGTCGAGTACACGACGATTTTAATGAAAATGACTTAGTATTAGGAGAATATGCAGCTACAGTTATTGGTATGGAAATCTTGCGTGAAAAGCATAGCGAAGTTGAAAAAGAAGCTCGTGATAAAGCTGCGATTACTATGGCAATTAATTCGTTATCTTATTCTGAAAAAGAAGCAATTGAACATATTTTTGATGAGCTAGGTGGTACTGAAGGCCTATTGATTGCTTCAAAAGTTGCTGATAGAGTAGGTATTACAAGATCAGTTATCGTGAATGCACTACGAAAATTAGAAAGTGCTGGTGTTATTGAATCACGCTCATTAGGTATGAAAGGTACTTTCATTAAAGTTAAAAAAGAAAAATTCTTAGACGAGTTAGAAAAAAGCAAATAAGTTGATGAAATGACTTCGATGATAATATTGAAGTCATTTATTTTTGAGCAATTTTTATTCTAATTATCATTTGCGACGTAAATTAGAATATTATAATGAAAAAATATGAAAAATACTTGAAAAACAATTGCTTTAGATACGGCATTATGTTATATTTATTTTCGGCTATAAAGCCAATACACACATATCAAACGTGATTGTGTAAAGGGTGCAATATATTTATATTGTCTTTACAATAGTTTGTTATGGAGGTAACTAACCAATAGGAGGAATTTAAAATGGCAGTAATTTCAATGAAACAATTACTAGAAGCGGGTGTACACTTCGGTCACCAAACACGTCGTTGGAACCCAAAAATGAAAAAATATATCTTCACTGAGAGAAATGGTATTTATATCATCGACTTACAAAAAACAGTGAAAAAAGTAGACGAAGCTTATAACTTCTTGAAACAAGTTTCAGAAGATGGCGGACAAGTCTTATTCGTAGGTACAAAAAAACAAGCACAAGAATCAGTTAAATCTGAAGCAGAGCGTGCTGGTCAATTCTACATTAACCAAAGATGGTTAGGTGGATTATTAACTAACTATAAAACAATCTCTAAACGAATTAAACGTATTTCTGAAATTGAAAAAATGGAAGAAGATGGTTTATTCGAAGTATTACCTAAAAAAGAAGTTGTAGAACTTAAAAAAGAATACGACCGTTTAATCAAATTCTTAGGCGGAATTCGTGATATGAAATCAATGCCTCAAGCATTATTCGTAGTTGACCCACGTAAAGAGCGTAACGCGATTGCTGAAGCTCGTAAATTAAATATTCCTATCGTAGGTATCGTTGACACTAACTGTGATCCTGACGAAATTGACTACGTAATCCCAGCAAACGACGATGCTATCCGTGCGGTTAAATTATTAACTGCTAAAATGGCAGATGCAATCTTAGAAGGTCAACAAGGCGTTTCTAACGAAGAAGTAGCTGCAGAACAAAACATCGATTTAGATGAAAAAGAAAAATCAGAAGAAACAGAAGCAACTGAAGAATAATCAACTGTTGAATCTGACTAAGATATAGTTTAAATGGGTGATAAGATATAAATGCTTATCACCTTTTTTAAAAAGGAAATTAGGGCAAATTACAAATATTCAATTAGAGTATTGGCAATATTGCCTATAATAATGCTAAAATCATAATATATAAATTGATAACTTATTGGAGGAATAATGAATGGCAACTATTTCAGCAAAACTTGTTAAAGAACTACGTGAAAAAACTGGCGCAGGTATGATGGATTGTAAAAAAGCGCTAACTGAAACTGAAGGCGATATCGATAAAGCGATTGATTACTTACGTGAAAAAGGTATTGCTAAAGCAGCTAAAAAAGCAGACCGTATTGCGGCTGAAGGTTTAGTACACGTTGAAACTAAAGGTAACGAAGCAGTAATCGTTGAAATTAACTCTGAAACTGACTTTGTTGCTCGTAACGAAGGATTCCAAGAGTTAGTAAAAGAAATTGCTAACCAAGTATTAGATACAAAAGCAGAAACTGTAGAAGCTTTAATGGAAACAACTTTACCAAACGGTAAATCAGTTGATGAAAGAATTAAAGAAGCAATTTCAACAATTGGTGAAAAATTAAGCGTTCGTCGTTTTGCAATCAGAACTAAAACTGATAACGATTCATTCGGTGCATACTTACACATGGGCGGTCGTATTGGAGTATTAACTGTTGTTGAAGGTTCTACTGATGAAGAAGCAGCGAGAGACGTTGCAATGCATATTGCTGCAATCAATCCTAAATATGTTTCTTCTGAACAAGTAAGCGAAGAAGAAATCAATCATGAAAGAGAAGTATTAAAACAACAAGCATTAAATGAAGGTAAACCAGAAAACATCGTTGAAAAAATGGTGGAAGGACGTTTACGTAAATATTTACAAGAAATTTGTGCTGTAGACCAAGACTTCGTTAAAAACCCAGATGTAACAGTTGAAGCTTTCTTGAAAACAAAAGGTGGAAAACTTGTTGACTTCGTACGTTATGAAGTAGGCGAAGGTATGGAAAAACGTGAAGAAAACTTTGCGGATGAAGTAAAAGGACAAATGAAATAATCTGTCATAAAGTAAAACAAGGAAGAAGACACCTTTAATGTTGCTTTATTAAAATGTAAATCATTCTAATAAAACAACAACTGTGTCTTCTTTACTTGTATATGTTACATATATTCACGATAGAGAGGATAAGAAAATGGCTCAAATTTCTAAATATAAACGTGTAGTTTTGAAACTAAGTGGTGAAGCGTTAGCAGGAGAAAAAGGATTTGGCATAAATCCAGTAATTATTAAAAGTGTTGCTGAACAAGTTGCAGAAGTTGCTAAAATGGATTGTGAAATCGCAGTTATTGTTGGTGGCGGAAACATTTGGAGAGGTAAAACAGGTAGTGACTTAGGTATGGACCGTGGTACTGCAGATTACATGGGTATGCTTGCAACAGTTATGAATGCATTAGCATTACAAGATAGTCTAGAACAATTAGATTGCGATACAAGAGTATTAACATCTATAGAAATGAAACAAGTTGCAGAACCTTACATTCGTCGTCGTGCAATTAGACACTTAGAAAAGAAACGTGTAGTTATTTTTGCTGCAGGTATTGGTAATCCATACTTCTCTACAGATACAACGGCAGCTTTACGTGCTGCAGAAGTTGAAGCTGATGTTATTTTAATGGGTAAAAACAATGTGGATGGCGTTTACTCAGCAGATCCTAAAGTGAACAAAGACGCAGTTAAGTATGAACATTTAACTCATATTCAAATGCTTCAAGAAGGTTTACAAGTTATGGATTCAACAGCATCATCATTCTGCATGGACAATAACATCCCATTAACTGTTTTCTCTATTATGGAAGAAGGAAATATCAAACGTGCCGTGATGGGTGAAAAAATAGGTACGTTAATTACAAAATAAATTTAGAGGTGTAATATAATGAGCGACATTATTAGTGAAACTAGATCAAGAATGCAAAAATCAATCGAAAGTTTATCTCGTGAATTAGCGAATATTAGTGCTGGACGTGCTAATTCAAACTTATTAAATGGTGTAACAGTTGATTACTATGGCGCACCAACGCCTGTACAACAATTGGCAAGCATAAATGTTCCGGAAGCACGTTTGCTTGTAATTTCTCCATATGATAAAACTTCTGTTGCCGATATTGAGAAAGCGATTATTGCAGCGAACCTAGGTGTAAATCCTACAAGTGATGGCGAAGTAATTCGTATCGCAGTCCCTGCTTTAACAGAAGAGCGCAGAAAAGAACGCGTTAAAGACGTTAAGAAAATTGGTGAAGAAGCAAAAGTATCTGTTCGAAACATTCGTCGTGATATGAATGATCAATTGAAAAAAGATGAGAAGAACGGTGAAATTACCGAAGATGAACTAAGAACTGGTACTGAAGATGTCCAAAAAGCAACAGACAACTCAATAAAAGAAATTGATAAAATGATTGCTGATAAAGAAAAAGATATTATGTCAGTATAAATCAATATACAATGACATATTAAAATGCCAATTAGCGATAATAATGTAAAAATAAAATCTGCAATCACATTGAATGTTTGGAGAACTGTGAATGTTTATTATTATTTTTCATTAGCTATGATGGTATTTAAACAAGTTAACTTAACATTTTACTTTTGTATGTGATAAAGTATCACATTAAAGTTATGTATTTTTTAACCTCAGTATGTATGTCACATTCATGGTGTAAACTGTACCGAGTCAGACTTTGGTACAGTTTTTTATTTGCTTATTCAATGCGTTAAATGAGTATGATAAAATGATAATGATTGTTTAGTAACTAATACTATATGACAGAGATGATCAGGCTCGGAGGAAAGACCATGTTTAAAAAGCTAATAAATAAAAAGAACACTATAAATAATTATAATGAAGAACTGGACACGGCAAATATACCTGAACATATCGCGATTATTATGGATGGTAATGGGCGATGGGCTAAGAAACGTAAAATGCCGAGAATTAAAGGCCATTATGAAGGTATGCAAACAATAAAGAAAATCACTAGAGCTGCTAGTGACATCGGTGTTAAGTACTTAACTTTATATGCCTTTTCCACTGAAAATTGGTCAAGACCTGAAAGTGAAGTTAATTATATTATGAATTTGCCTGTCAATTTCTTGAAAACATTTTTACCTGAGTTAATAGAAAAAAATGTTAAAGTTGAAACGATAGGTTTTACTGAAAAATTACCTAGTTCAACAATTGAAGCCATCAATAATGCAAAGGAAAAGACAGCGAATAATACTGGTTTGAAGTTGATTTTTGCAATCAATTATGGTGGTAGAGCAGAAATTGTTCATAGTATTAAAAATATGTTTGAAGAGCTTCAACAACAAGGTTTATCTAGTGACGTTATAGATGAAGCGTTTATAGACAATCATTTAATGACAAAGAATTATCCTGATCCTGAATTATTAATTCGTACATCAGGTGAACAGAGAATAAGTAATTTCTTGATTTGGCAAGTTTCATATAGTGAATTTATCTTTAATCAAAAATTATGGCCTGACTTTGACGAAGATGAATTAATTGAATGTATTAAAATTTATCAGTCGCGTCAAAGACGTTTTGGCGGATTGAGTGAGGAGTAGTATAGTATGAAAGTAAGAACGCTGACAGCTATTATTGCCTTAATCGTATTTTTGCCTATTCTGTTAAAAGGTGGCCTTGTATTAATGATTTTTGCTAATTTATTAGCATTAATAGCATTAAAAGAATTGTTGAACATGAATATGATTAAATTTGTGTCAATTCCTGGTTTAATTAGTGCAGTCGCACTTATCATTATTATGTTGCCACAATATGCAGGGCCATGGGTACAAGTTATTCAATTAAAAAGCTTAATTGCGATGAGTTTTATTGTATTAAGTTATACTGTCTTATCTAAGAACCGTTTTAGTTTCATGGATGCAGCATTTTGTTTAATGTCTGTTGCGTATGTTGGCATTGGATTTATGTTCTTTTATGAAACAAGATCTGAAGGGTTACATTACATATTATATGCATTTTTAATTGTTTGGCTTACTGATACTGGTGCCTATCTATTTGGTAAGATGATGGGGAAACATAAACTTTGGCCAGTGATTAGTCCGAATAAAACAATCGAAGGATTTATTGGCGGTCTATTTTGTAGTTTATTAGTACCAATAGCAATGTCATTTTTTGTCGATTTTAATATGAATATTTGGATTTTACTTGGTGTAACATTAATATTAAGTTTATTTGGCCAGTTAGGTGATTTAGTTGAATCAGGCTTTAAACGTCATTTTGGCGTTAAAGATTCAGGTCGAATACTACCTGGGCATGGTGGTATTTTAGACCGATTTGACAGCTTTATGTTTGTATTACCGTTATTAAATATTTTGTTAATACAATCTTAATGCTGAGAACAGATCATTAAATGATAAGAGGAGTTGCTGAGATATTTTAGTTTTATCTTAGCGCTCCTTTTGAAAATTATGTAGAACATTTATTTAAATTAACCATTATATTTTGTGAATTTTCATTAGCATATTATAATGACTTATATTACGTATACAGCAATCATATTTAAACTTTAAAGAAATTTATAAACAATAGAGGTGTAGCGAGTGAGCTATTTAATTACAATAATTGCATTTATTATTGTTTTTGGTGTTCTTGTAACTGTTCATGAATATGGACATATGTTTTTTGCGAAAAGAGCAGGGATTATGTGTCCGGAATTTGCGATAGGTATGGGGCCAAAAATATTTAGTTTTAGAAAAAATGAAACACTTTATACAATACGTTTACTACCTGTTGGTGGGTATGTACGTATGGCAGGGGATGGCTTGGAAGAACCGCCAGTTGAACCTGGAATGAATATCAAAATTAAATTAAATGAAAATAATGAAATTACTCATATCATTTTAGATGATCATCATAAGTTTCAAAAAATTGAAGCGATTGAAGTTAAAAAATGTGATTTTAAAGATGACTTATATATCGAAGGTATTACTGCATATGACAATGAAAGACATCATTTTAAAATTGCAAGAAAGGCATTCTTTGTTGAAAATGGTAGTTTAGTTCAAATTGCGCCAAAAGACAGACAATTTGCATATAAAAAGCCATGGCCGAAGTTTTTAACTTTATTTGCAGGTCCATTATTTAACTTTATTTTAGCTTTAGTTTTATTTATTGGTCTTGCATATTATCAAGGTACACCAACTTCTACTGTAGACCAAGTTGCAGATAAGTACCCAGCTCAACAAGCAGGGTTACAAAAAGGTGATAAAATTGTTCAAATTGGCAAATACAAAATATCTGAATTTGCGGATGTTGACAAAGCTTTAGACAAAGTAAAAGATAATAAGACAACTGTTAAATTTGAACGTAATGGTAAAACAAAATCGGTTGAACTAACGCCTAAAAAGACTGAAAAAAAACTTACGAAAGTGAGTTCGGAAACAAAGTATGTGCTTGGGTTCCAACCAAGTAGTGAACATACGATTTTCAAACCAATTTTATACGGATTTGAAAGTTTTTTAAAGGGTAGCACGCTTATTTTCACAGCTGTAGTAGGTATGATAGCTAGTATTTTCACTGGTGGTTTCTCATTCGACATGTTGAATGGTCCGGTTGGTATTTATCATAACGTAGACTCTGTAGTTAAAGCGGGTATCATAAGCTTAATTGGTTACACTGCGTTATTAAGTGTTAACTTAGGTATTATGAATTTAATTCCTATACCTGCACTAGACGGTGGACGTATATTATTCGTTATTTATGAAGCGATTTTCAGAAAACCAGTTAATAAAAAAGCAGAAACAACAATTATCGCTATAGGTGCGATATTCATGGTCATTATCATGATATTAGTCACGTGGAATGACATTCGAAGATATTTCTTATAAATTAGGAGGATAAATAATTATGAAACAATCCAAAGTTTTTATACCGACGATGCGAGATGTGCCATCAGAAGCAGAAGCGCAGAGTCATCGTTTATTATTGAAATCAGGTTTGATTAAACAAAGTACAAGTGGGATTTATAGTTATTTACCGCTAGCAACTCGTGTGTTAAATAATATTACTGCAATTGTGCGTCAAGAAATGGAACGTATTGATTCTGTTGAAATTTTGATGCCAGCTTTACAACAAGCTGAATTGTGGGAAGAATCTGGTCGTTGGGGTGCTTATGGACCAGAGTTAATGCGTTTGCAAGACCGACATGGAAGACAATTCGCGTTGGGTCCAACACATGAAGAATTAGTAACATCATTAGTGAGAAATGAATTAAAATCATATAAACAATTGCCAATGACGTTATTCCAAATCCAATCAAAATTCCGTGATGAAAAGAGACCACGATTTGGTTTATTACGTGGGCGTGAGTTTATTATGAAAGATGCATATTCATTCCATGCAGATGAAGCATCTTTAGACCAAACGTATCAAGATATGTATCATGCATATAGCCGTATTTTTGAACGTGTTGGTATTAATGCAAGACCAGTTGTAGCAGATTCAGGTGCTATTGGTGGTAGTCATACACATGAATTTATGGCATTAAGTGCAATTGGTGAAGACACAATTGTTTATAGTAAAGAAAGCGATTATGCTGCTAACATTGAAAAAGCTGAAGTGGTTTATGAACCTAATCATAAACATACAACTGAACAAGCTTTAGAAAAAATAGAAACACCAAATGTTAAGACTGCACAAGAGTTAGCAGACTTTTTAGGAAGACCAGTAGACGAAATTGTTAAAACAATGATTTTCAAAGTTGATGGCGAATACATTATGGTATTAGTTCGTGGACATCATGAAATTAATGACATTAAATTAAAATCATATTTTGAAACAGATAATATTGAATTAGCAACACAAGCTGAAATTGTAAACTTAGTTGGTGCCAATCCTGGTTCATTAGGTCCTGTAATTGATAAAGAGATTAAAATCTACGCAGATAATTTTGTACAAGATTTAAATAATCTTGTAGTTGGTGCAAATGAAGATGGATACCATTTAATTAATGTAAATGTAGGCAGAGATTTTAATGTTGATGAATATGGAGATTTCCGTTTTATTTTAGAGGGCGAGAAGTTAAGTGATGGTTCTGGCGTTGCGCATTTTGCAGAAGGTATAGAAGTTGGTCAAGTATTCAAATTAGGTACTAAATATTCAGAATCAATGAATGCCACTTTCTTAGATAACCAAGGTAAAGCACAACCTTTAATCATGGGATGCTACGGTATTGGTATTTCTAGAACATTAAGTGCAATTGTTGAACAAAACCATGATGACAACGGTATTATTTGGCCTAAATCAGTATCACCATTTGATGTACATTTAATTTCAATTAATCCTAAGAAAGATGATCAACGTGAACTTGCAGATCAACTTTATGCGAAATTTAATGAGAAATTTGATGTATTGTATGATGACCGTCAAGAACGTGCTGGTGTTAAATTCAATGATGCAGATTTAATAGGCTTGCCATTGCGAATCGTAGTTGGTAAACGTGCATCAGAAGGAATTGTTGAAGTTAAAGAACGTTTAACTGGCGATAGTGAAGAAGTTCATATTGATGACTTAATGACTGTCATTTCTAATAAATATGACAATTTAAAATAATGAATAATATTTAACTTAAAAGAGTAGGATAAAGCTGAAAGAAATCAGATGCTTATGTCCTACTCTTATTATTTTTGGTATAATGATTATTCGATGAAAAATGACTGAAGACGTAGTATAATTAATGATAAATTTGTTTTAACAATAATGTGATTAGATATAAGTGGAGAAGATGAAATTTTAGCATTTTTCACCTCGGTTAAACGGTATAATCTAATTATTATTGAAATGTATAAAAGTAATTTCTATTTAAGGTGGTAATTGTCTTGGCAATGACAGAGCAACAAAAATTTAAAGTGCTTGCTGATCAAATTAAAATTTCGAATCAATTAGATAGTGAAATTTTAAACTCAGGTAAACTGACACGTATAGATGTTTCTAATAAAAATAGAACATGGGAATTTCATATTACATTACCACAATTCTTAGCTCATGAAGATTATTTATTATTTATTAATGCGATAGAGCAAGAATTTAAAGATATTGCCAATGTTACATGTCGTTTTACGGTAACAGATGGTACAAATCAAGATGAACATGCAATAAAATATTTTGGACATTGTATTGATCAAACAGGTTTATCTCCAAAAGTTAAAGGACAATTAAAACAGAAAAAACTTATCATGTCAGGTAAGATTTTAAAAGTAATGGTGTCAAATGACATAGAACGAAATCATTTTGATAAAGCGTGTAATGGAAGTCTGGTTAAGGCTTTCAGAAATTGTGGTTTTGACTTAGATAAAATTGTTTTTGAAACAAATGATAATGATCAAGAACAAAATTTAGCATCTTTAGAAGCACATATTCAAGAAGAAGATGAACAAAGTGCACGTCTAGCTACAGAGAAACTTGAAAAAATGAAAGCTGAAAAAGCGAAACAACAAGATAATAACGAAAGTGCCGTTGATAAATGTCAAATAGGAAAACCAATTCAAATTGAAAATATTAAACCTATTGAATCAATTATTGAAGAAGAGTTTAAAGTTGCAATTGAAGGTGTTATTTTTGATATTAATTTAAAAGAACTAAAAAGTGGACGCCATATCGTTGAAATTAAAGTTACTGACTATACAGATTCATTAGTATTAAAAATGTTTACTCGTAAAAATAAAGATGATTTAGAGCATTTCAAAGCTTTAAGTGTTGGTAAATGGGTTAGAGCACAAGGTCGAATTGAGGAAGATACATTTATCAGAGATTTAGTAATGATGATGTCAGATATTGAAGAAATTAAAAAAGCTACGAAAAAAGATAAAGCTGAAGAAAAACGTGTAGAATTTCATTTGCATACTGCGATGAGTCAAATGGATGGAATACCAAATATTGGTGCATATGTTAAACAAGCTGCAGATTGGGGACATCCAGCTATCGCTGTAACAGATCATAACGTAGTACAAGCATTCCCAGATGCCCATGTAGCAGCTGAAAAGCACGGCATTAAAATGATTTATGGTATGGAAGGTATGTTAGTTGATGATGGTGTTCCGATTGCATATAAACCACAAGATGTCGTATTAAAAGATGCTACATATGTTGTATTTGACGTTGAGACTACAGGATTGTCTAATCAATATGATAAAATTATCGAGCTCGCAGCTGTAAAAGTTCATAACGGTGAAATCATCGATAAATTTGAAAGATTTAGTAATCCACATGAAAGATTATCAGAAACGATTATAAATTTAACGCATATTACGGATGATATGTTAGTTGATGCACCCGAAATTGAAGAAGTTTTAACGGAATTTAAAGAATGGGTTGGCGATGCGATATTCGTTGCACATAATGCTTCGTTTGATATGGGCTTCATCGATACTGGATATGAACGACTAGGATTTGGCCCATCTACCAATGGTGTTATTGATACTTTAGAATTATCTCGTACAATCAATACCGAATATGGTAAACATGGTTTGAATTTCTTGGCTAAAAAATATGGCGTAGAATTAACACAACATCACCGTGCCATCTATGATACAGAGGCAACAGCTTACATTTTCATTAAAATGGTTCAACAAATGAAAGAATTAGGTGTATTGAATCATAATGAAATTAATAAAAAGCTAAGTAACGAGGATGCATATAAACGTGCGAGACCAAGTCATGTAACACTGATTGTACAAAATCAGCAAGGGCTTAAAAATTTATTTAAAATAGTAAGTGCATCATTGGTGAAATATTTCTATCGTACACCAAGGATACCGCGTTCATTATTAGATGAATATCGTGAAGGATTATTGGTTGGAACAGCTTGTGATGAAGGTGAATTATTCACAGCCGTTATGCAAAAAGATCAAAGTGAAGTTGAAAAAATCGCTAAATACTATGATTTCATTGAAATTCAACCACCAGCACTTTATCAAGATTTAATTGATAGAGAGTTAATTAGGGATACAGAAACATTACATGAAATTTATCAACGATTAATGCATGCAGGAGATACAGCAGGTATACCAGTAATTGCGACAGGTAATGCTCACTATCTATTTGAACATGATGGTATTGCTCGTAAAATTTTAATTGCATCACAACCTGGAAATCCACTGAATCGTTCAACTTTACCCGAAGCACATTTTAGAACTACAGATGAAATGTTAAACGAGTTTCATTTTTTAGGTGAAGAAAAAGCGCATGAAATTGTTGTAAAAAATACAAACGAACTGGCAGATCGAATTGAACGTGTAGTTCCAATTAAAGATGAATTATATACACCGCGAATGGAAGGCGCCAATGAGGAGATTAGAGAACTAAGTTATGCAAATGCACGTAAATTGTATGGCGAAGATTTACCTCAAATCGTTATTGATAGATTAGAAAAAGAATTAAAAAGTATCATTGGGAATGGATTTGCGGTAATTTACTTAATTTCGCAACGTTTAGTTAAAAAATCATTAGATGATGGATACTTAGTTGGTTCCCGTGGTTCAGTAGGTTCTAGTTTTGTAGCGACAATGACTGAGATTACTGAAGTAAACCCGTTACCGCCACACTATATTTGTCCGAACTGTAAAACGAGTGAATTTTTCAATGACGGTTCAGTAGGATCAGGATTCGATTTACCTGATAAGACGTGTGAAACTTGTGGAGCGCCACTTATTAAAGAAGGACAAGATATTCCGTTTGAAACATTTTTAGGATTTAAAGGAGATAAAGTTCCTGATATCGACTTAAACTTTAGTGGTGAATATCAACCGAATGCCCATAACTACACAAAAGTATTATTTGGTGAGGATAAAGTATTCCGTGCAGGTACAATTGGTACTGTTGCTGAAAAAACTGCTTTTGGCTATGTAAAAGGCTACTTAAATGACCAAGGTATTCATAAAAGAGGTGCCGAAATAGATCGACTTGTAAAAGGGTGTACTGGTGTTAAACGTACAACTGGTCAACATCCAGGAGGTATTATTGTAGTACCTGATTATATGGATATTTATGATTTTACACCGATACAGTATCCTGCAGACGATCAAAATTCAGCATGGATGACGACACACTTTGATTTCCATTCTATTCATGATAATGTGTTGAAGCTCGACATACTTGGTCACGATGATCCAACTATGATACGTATGCTTCAGGATTTATCGGGTATTGATCCAAAAACGATACCTGTAGATGACAAAGAAGTTATGCAAATATTTAGTACACCTGAAAGTTTAGGTGTTACTGAAGATGAAATATTATGTAAAACAGGCACATTTGGTGTTCCGGAATTTGGTACTGGATTCGTTCGACAAATGTTGGAAGACACAAAGCCAACTTCATTCTCTGAGTTAGTCCAAATTTCTGGATTGTCTCATGGTACAGATGTATGGTTAGGCAATGCGCAGGAATTAATTAAATCAGGTATTTGTGATTTATCAAGTGTAATTGGTTGTCGTGACGACATCATGGTTTATTTAATGTATGCTGGTCTAGAACCATCAATGGCTTTTAAAATTATGGAATCCGTACGTAAAGGTAAAGGTTTAACAGAAGAAATGATAGAAACGATGAAAGAAAATAATGTGCCTGATTGGTATTTAGATTCATGTCTTAAAATTAAGTACATGTTCCCGAAAGCGCATGCTGCTGCATATGTGTTAATGGCAGTACGTATTGCATATTTCAAAGTGCATCATCCGCTATATTATTATGCTTCTTACTTTACAATACGTGCATCAGATTTTGATTTAATTACGATGATTAAAGATAAAACTAGTATTCGAAATACAGTTAAAGACATGTATTCTCGCTATATGGATTTAGGTAAAAAAGAAAAAGATGTATTAACTGTTTTAGAAATTATGAATGAAATGGCGCATCGTGGTTATCGAATGCAACCGATTAGTTTGGAAAAGAGTCAGGCATTCGAATTTATCATTGAAGGAGATACGCTCATTCCACCATTTATTTCAGTGCCGGGTCTTGGTGAAAACGTTGCAAAACGTATTGTTGAAGCACGTGATGATGGTCCGTTCTTATCAAAAGAAGACTTGAATAAAAAAGCTGGTCTATCACAAAAAATTATAGAATATCTTGATGAGTTAGGTTCATTGCCAAACTTACCAGATAAAGCTCAGCTATCAATATTTGATATGTAATCGAAATATTTCGCTAAAACATTTAATAGTCTTCATTTAGAAAAACTCATTTCAGATTCGACGAGTTTCTATAAGATGATTGTTATACTTAACGCTATGATTCAGTAGAAAAATAATTTATAGAAAGACTAATTTTATGAAGAATCACTGATAATTGGTGAAGTCATTTGTTTAGTAAATAAACTTATGCTATAATTAAAGTGCTTAAAAATTAGTGAACTCAGGCAAAAGAGTGGGAGATTCCCGCTCTTTTCTATTTGCCAAAAAGGGAGGCCTGTATGAGTAAAATTACAGAACAAGTTGAAGCGATTGTTCAACCAATTATGGAAGACTTGAATTTTGAACTTGTAGACGTTGAATATGTCAAAGAAGGTAGAGACCATTTTCTGAGAATCTCTATTGATAAAGAAGGTGGCGTAGATCTAAATGATTGTACGCTTGCTTCTGAAAAAATAAGTGAAGCTATGGACGCGAATGATCCAATTCCTGAAATGTATTATTTAGACGTAGCATCACCTGGTGCGGAACGCCCTATTAAAAAAGAACAAGATTTCCAAAATGCAATAACTAAACCTATTTTTGTTTCGTTGTATGTAGCAATTGAAGGTGAAAAAGAATGGTTAGGCATTTTACAAGAAGTCAATAATGAAACAATTGTTGTACAGGTAAAAATTAAAGCAAGAACGAAAGATATAGAGATACCGAGAGACAAAATAGCAAAAGCACGTCACGCAGTTATGATTTAACGTGATGAGGAGGAAAAAACGTGTCAAGTAATGAATTATTATTAGCTACTGAATATTTAGAAAAAGAAAAGAAAATTCCTAGAGCAGTGTTAATTGATGCAATTGAAGCAGCATTGATTACTGCTTACAAAAAGAATTATGATAGTGCAAGAAATGTCCGTGTTGAATTAAATATGGATCAAGGTACATTCAAAGTAATCGCTAGAAAAGACGTTGTTGAAGAAGTCTTTGATGACAGAGATGAAGTAGACTTAAGTACTGCACTTGTTAAAAATCCAGCATATGAAATTGGAGATATTTATGAAGAAGATGTAACACCAAAAGACTTTGGTCGTGTTGGTGCACAAGCTGCGAAACAAGCAGTTATGCAACGACTTCGTGATGCTGAACGTGAAATATTATTTGAAGAGTTTATTGATAAAGAAGAAGACATTTTAACAGGTGTGATTGATCGTGTAGATCACCGCTATGTTTATGTTAACCTAGGACGTATCGAAGCAGTTTTATCTGAAGCTGAAAGAAGTCCTAACGAAAAATATATTCCAAATGAACGTATCAAAGTTTATGTTAATAAAGTTGAACAAACTACAAAAGGACCTCAAATTTATGTATCTCGAAGTCATCCAGGTTTATTAAAACGTTTATTTGAACAAGAAGTGCCAGAAATTTATGATGGTACAGTTATCGTAAAATCAGTTGCTCGTGAGGCAGGAGACCGTTCTAAAATCAGTGTCTTCTCTGAAAATCATGATATCGATGCAGTTGGCGCATGTGTAGGTGCTAAAGGTGCTCGTGTTGAAGCGGTTGTAGAAGAATTAGGTGGCGAAAAAATAGATATCGTTCAATGGAATGAAGATCCAAAAGTATTTGTGAAAAATGCTTTAAGTCCATCACAAGTATTAGAAGTTATTGTGGATGAAGCAAATCAATCAACAATAGTCGTAGTACCAGATTACCAATTATCATTAGCAATTGGTAAAAGAGGACAAAATGCACGATTAGCTGCTAAATTAACTGGCTGGAAAATCGATATTAAATCAGAAACAGATGCACGTGAAGCAGGTATCTATCCAGTAGTAGAAACTGAAAATGTAGCTAACGATGAAGTTGCTACAGAAGATGATGCTATAGCTGAATCAACAGAAGAGGCAACTGAAGTTACAGTTGATACTAACGTAGAGAAAGAATCTGAATAATAGGTTGGAGTGAAGTATCTATGAAAAAGAAAAAAATTCCGATGCGAAAATGTATTCTTTCAAATGAAATGCATCCAAAAAAAGATATGATTCGTGTTGTCATAAATAAAGAAGGCGAAATTTTTGCGGATGTAACAGGAAAGAAACAAGGCCGTGGCGCATATGTTTCTAAAGATGTTGCAATGGTTGAAAAAGCACAACAAAAAGAATTGCTTGAGAAGTATTTTAAAGCGACAAAAGAACAATTGGAGCCTGTTTATAAAGAAATTATTAGATTGATTTATAGAGAAGAGATTCCAAAATGAGTATAGAACAAATATTAAACTTTTTAGGATTGGCAATGCGAGCTGGTAAAGTAAAAACAGGTGAATCAGTCATTGTGAATGATATTAAAAAGGGAAATTTGAAACTCGTTATTGTTGCTGAAGATGCATCAAATAATACAACTAAATTAATTACAGACAAATGTAATAGTTATAAGGTTCCATTTAGGAAATTTGGAAGCCGAAATGAATTGGGAATAGCACTTGGAAAAGGTGAGCGTGTTAATGTAGGGATTACTGACCCAGGCTTTGCTAAAAAGTTGCTATCAATGATAGATGAATATCATAAGGAGTGATTATATGAGTAAACAAAGAATTTACGAATATGCGAAAGAATTAAATCTAAAGAGTAAAGAGATTATAGATGAGTTAAAAAGCATGAATATTGAGGTTTCAAATCATATGCAAGCTTTGGAAGATGACCAAATTAAAGCATTAGATAAAAAGTTCAAAAAAGAACAAAAAAATGATTCAAAACAAAGCGCTCAAAATAATCACCAAAAATCAAACAACAACAAAAACCAAAACAATAACAAAGCTCAACAAAAGGATAACAAAAAGAATCAACAATCTAATAATAAAGGTAACAAAAACAACAAAAAGAATAATAAAAATAATAAAAAGAACAATAAAAATAATAAGCCGCAAAATCAACCAGTTGAACCAAAAGAAATACCATCAAAAGTAACATACCAAGAAGGTATTACTGTTGGTGAATTTGCTGACAAATTAAACGTTGAGTCTTCTGAAATTATTAAAAAATTATTCTTACTTGGTATTGTTGCTAATATCAACCAATCTTTAAATCAAGAAACAATTGAATTGATTGCTGATGACTACGGTGTAGAAGTTGAAGAAGAAGTTGTCATCAATGAAGAAGATCTTTCAACATACTTCGAAGATGAAAAAGATGACCCAGAAGCAATTGAAAGACCAGCAGTTGTAACAATTATGGGACATGTTGACCACGGTAAAACAACTTTGTTGGATTCAATTCGTCATACAAAAGTAACTGCTGGTGAAGCTGGTGGAATTACACAACATATTGGTGCATACCAAATTGAAAATGATGGTAAAAAAATTACTTTCCTTGATACACCAGGACATGCTGCTTTCACAACGATGCGTGCGCGTGGTGCACAAGTAACAGATATCACAATTTTAGTAGTAGCAGCTGATGACGGTGTAATGCCTCAAACGATTGAAGCAATTAACCATGCTAAAGAAGCAGAAGTGCCAATTATCGTTGCAGTAAACAAAATTGATAAACCAACTTCAAATCCTGACCGAGTAATGCAAGAATTAACTGAGTACGGCTTGATTCCTGAAGATTGGGGTGGCGACACAATATTTGTTCCACTTTCAGCATTAAGTGGTGATGGTATTGATGATTTATTAGAAATGATTGGATTAGTTGCGGAAGTACAAGAACTTAAAGCAAATCCTAAGAACCGTGCTGTTGGTACAGTAATTGAAGCGGAATTAGACAAATCTCGTGGTCCTTCTGCATCATTATTAGTACAAAACGGTACATTAAATGTTGGTGATGCGATTGTAGTTGGTAATACTTACGGCCGTATCCGTGCAATGGTTAATGACTTAGGTCAAAGAATTAAAACAGCTGGTCCATCAACGCCTGTTGAAATTACTGGTATTAATGATGTGCCTCAAGCGGGTGATCGCTTTGTTGTATTTAGTGATGAAAAACAAGCACGTCGTATTGGTGAATCAAGACATGAAGCTAGCATCGTTCAACAACGTCAAGAAAGTAAAAATGTTTCATTAGATAACCTGTTTGAACAAATGAAACAAGGTGAAATGAAAGATTTAAATGTTATCATTAAAGGTGATGTTCAAGGTTCTGTAGAAGCTTTAGCTGCATCATTAATGAAAATAGATGTTGAAGGTGTAAATGTTCGTATTATTCATACAGCAGTTGGTGCGATCAATGAGTCAGACGTAACACTTGCAAATGCATCTAACGGTATCATTATTGGTTTCAATGTACGTCCAGATAGTGGTGCAAAGCGTGCTGCAGAAGCTGAAAATGTTGATATGCGTTTACACAGAGTTATTTATAACGTAATAGAAGAAATTGAATCAGCGATGAAAGGTTTACTTGATCCAGAATTCGAAGAGCAAGTTATTGGACAAGCAGAAGTTCGTCAAACGTTCAAAGTTTCTAAAGTTGGTACGATTGCCGGATGTTATGTTACTGAAGGTAAAATTACGCGTAATGCAGGTGTTCGTATTATTCGTGATGGAATTGTTCAGTACGAAGGCGAATTAGATACACTTAAACGTTTTAAAGATGATGCAAAAGAAGTGGCTAAAGGTTATGAGTGTGGTATTACTATTGAAAACTACAACGATCTTAAAGAAGGCGACGTTATTGAAGCATTTGAAATGGTAGAAATTAAACGTTAATTTTCATGAAAATAATATGCCAAAAGTATAGTGATGTCGCTTACTTTTGGCTTTTTTATTAGAATAGATTGTTTATTATAGGTTACGTTATATAGCCATGGTTTTGTATGATATTTTGCGGTAATTTAGAAGCTGTTTTAATGACAAAATATAATGTCAATTATTATTGGAAATTTTCTGTTAAAATGCCTATCTTACGGCAAACTTTATTTGATTTTATGGATTTAATTTATTAAAATAACGTGTGAGCTAAAAAATTGTTTAAGCATTGTTACACAAAAATGCAAATAACAATCGAACTTAAAGATAAAGAGGTGACAATAATGAGTAGCATGAGAGCAGAACGTGTTGGTGAACAAATGAAAAAAGAATTAATGGATATCATCAACAATAAAGTCAAAGATCCTCGAGTTGGTTTTATTACAATAACTGATGTCGTTTTAACAAACGATTTATCACAAGCCAAAGTGTTTTTAACAGTTTTAGGAAATGATAAAGAAGTAGAAAATACTTTTAAAGCCCTTGATAAAGCAAAAGGTTTTATTAAGTCAGAATTAGGTTCTAGAATGCGATTACGTATTATGCCGGAATTAATTTATGAGTATGATCAATCAATCGAATACGGTAATAAAATTGAACGAATGATTCAAGATTTACACAAACAAGATAGATAATTTAGTGTTAGGTATCTGGAAAATGTTTGATAATTTCTTAATATCGGTATATTAACATTAAACAGTTAATAAAAAGATGTCTAGAAATGTTTAACATTTTCCAGTTTTTTTATGAAGAGGTTTAGACAAGAATTCACTACATAAATAAATGAATAAAAGAAGGTGACAAGATGTATAATGGAATTTTACCAGTTTATAAAGAACGAGGATTAACAAGTCATGATGTCGTATTCAAATTACGTAAAATTTTAAAAACTAAAAAGATTGGTCACACAGGTACGCTTGATCCGGAAGTTGCTGGCGTGTTACCAGTATGTATTGGCAATGCTACTAGAGTAAGTGATTATGTGATGGATATGGGCAAGGCATATGAAGCTACTGTTTCAATTGGAAGAAGTACTACTACTGAAGATCAAACTGGTGATACATTAGAAGTGAAAGCTATTCATTCAGCACACATCACAAACGATGATGTTGATCGATTATTAGAAGACTTTAAAGGGGTTATTGAACAAACGCCTCCAATGTATTCGTCCGTAAAAGTTAATGGTAAAAAATTATACGAGTATGCGCGTAACAATGAAACAGTAGAACGCCCTAAACGGAAAGTGAATATTAATGATATTGGAAGAATTTCTGAACTCGACTTCAAAGGAAATGAATGTCATTTTAAAATACGAGTCGTTTGTGGTAAAGGAACATATATAAGAACTTTAGCAACAGATATTGGTGTGAAATTAGGGTTTCCAGCTCATATGTCAAAATTAACACGAATTGAATCAGGTGGCTTTAAATTACAAGATAGCTTAACTTTAGAACAAATAACTGTACTTCATGAGCAGGATTCATTGCAAAATAAATTGTTTCCTTTAGAATATGGATTAAAGGGTTTGCCAAGCATTAAAATTAAAAATCCGCACATAAAGAAACGTATTTTAAATGGGCAGAAATTTAATAAAAATGAATTTGATAACAAAATTAAGGACCAAATAGTTTTCGTTGATGATGATTCAGAAAAAGTATTAGCAATTTATATGGCACATCCTACTAAAGAATCAGAAATCAAACCTAAAAAAGTCTTTAATTAAAGGAGATAGAATTTATGAAAGTCATAGAAGTGACACATCCTATTCAATCTAAACAGTATATTAAAGAGGATGTTGCAATGGCATTCGGATTTTTCGATGGCATGCATAAAGGTCATGATAAAGTCTTTGATATTTTAAATGAAACAGCTAAGGCACGAAATTTGAAAAAAGCGGTAATGACATTTGATCCGCATCCATCAGTCGTGCTTAATCCTAAAAGAAAGCGCACAACATATTTAACGCCGCTTTCAGATAAAATTGAAAAAATTAGTCAACATGATATTGATTATTGTATTGTTGTTAATTTTTCATCTAGATTTGCAAACGTGAGTGTCGAAGATTTTGTTGAAAATTATATTATTAAAAATCATGTTAAAGAAGTGATTGCAGGTTTTGATTTTACCTTCGGAAAGTTTGGAAAAGGTAATATGACCGTGCTACAAGAATATGATGCATTTAATACAACGATAGTTAGTAAACAAGAAATTGAAAACGAAAAAATTTCTACGACTTCAATCCGCCAAGATTTAATTAATGGTGAATTACAAAAAGCTAATGAAGCGTTGGGGTACATTTATTCAATAAAAGGCACTGTTGTACAAGGTGAAAAAAGAGGTAGAACAATTGGGTTCCCTACTGCTAATATTCAACCAAGTGATGACTATTTATTACCTAGAAAAGGTGTATACGCTGTTAGTATAGAAATTGGTACGGAAAACAAATTATACAGAGGTGTAGCAAATATAGGTGTTAAACCTACATTTCATGATCCAAGTAAAGCGGAAGTTGTCATAGAGGTAAATATTTTTGACTTTGAAGAAAATATTTATGGAGAACGTGTAACAGTCTATTGGCATCATTTCTTACGTCCTGAAATTAAATTTGATGGCATTGATCCACTAGTTAAACAGATGAATGATGATAAAGCACGTGCTAAATATTTATTAGCGGTTGATTTTGGTGATGAAGTAGCATATAATATTTAAAGTTGCGTATAGTTATATAAACAGACTATACCACACCTTTTTCTTAGTAGGTCGAATCTCCAACGCCTAACTCGGATTAAGGAGTATTCAAACATTTTAAGGAGGAAATTGATTATGGCAATTTCACAAGAACGTAAAAACGAAATCATTAAAGAATACCGTGTACACGAAACTGATACAGGTTCACCAGAAGTACAAATCGCTGTACTTACTGCTGAAATCAACGCAGTTAACGATCACTTACGTACACACAAAAAAGACCACCATTCACGTCGTGGATTATTAAAAATGGTTGGTCGTCGTAGACATTTATTAAACTACTTACGTAGTAAAGATATTCAACGTTACCGTGAATTAATTAAATCACTTGGTATCCGTCGTTAATCTTAATATAACGTCTTTGAGGTTGGGGCATATTTATGTTCCAACCTTAATTTATATTAAAAAGTTTTTACAAATATTAACATTTATTATATGTTAAGCTAATATAGAGTGAATAATAAGGTTACAATGAGATAAAGATGATATTAGTACACCTAGAGAAATAATCAAGAAATTAAAAATACAAGTATATTTTTTTAAAATATCACTTATATTTAAACTGATAAGGGTGGGACAATAAGTCTATTTTGTACATAATAGATGATTATCCCGCTCTCTTTTTTTCCAATTCAATATTTTATTACTAATATTAAAATACGATAATAAATGATATGATATAACTATTAGATTCAAGAGAGGAGATTTATAATGTCTCAAGAAAAGAAAGTTTTTAAAACTGAATGGGCAGGAAGATCTTTAACGATTGAAACTGGACAATTAGCTAAACAGGCTAATGGTGCTGTACTAGTTCGTTATGGTGATACAGTTGTATTATCAACTGCAACTGCTTCAAAAGAACCTCGTGATGGAGATTTCTTCCCGTTGACAGTGAACTATGAAGAAAAAATGTACGCTGCTGGTAAAATTCCTGGTGGTTTCAAAAAAAGAGAAGGTCGTCCGGGTGATGATGCAACGTTAACTGCGCGATTAATTGATAGACCGATTAGACCTTTATTCCCTAAAGGATATAAACACGATGTTCAAATTATGAATATGGTATTAAGTGCTGATCCTGATTGTTCACCAGAAATGGCTGCAATGATTGGTTCATCAATGGCGCTTAGCGTTTCTGATATTCCATTCCAAGGACCAATCGCTGGTGTAAATGTTGGTTTTATTGATGGTAAGTATGTCATCAATCCAACTGTAGAAGAAAAAGAAGTATCTCGTCTAGACCTTGAAGTAGCGGGACATAAAGACGCAGTTAACATGGTTGAAGCTGGTGCGAGTGAAATAACTGAACAAGAAATGTTAGAAGCTATCTTCTTTGGTCATGAAGAAATCAAACGTTTAGTTGATTTCCAACAACAAATCATTGACCACATTCAACCTATTAAACAAGAATTCATTCCTGTAGAACGTGATGAAGCTTTAGTAGAACGAGTGAAGTCATTGACTGAAGAAAAAGGACTAAAAGAAACTGTATTAACATTTGATAAACAACAACGTGATGAAAACCTTGACAATTTAAAAGAAGAAATCGTAAATGAATTTGTGGATGAAGAAGATCCTGAAAATGAATTATTAATTAAAGAAGTATATGCAATTTTAAATGACTTAATTAAAGAAGAAGTAAGACGTTTAATTGCAGATGAAAAAATTAGACCAGATGGACGTAAACCAGATGAAATCCGCCCATTAGATTCTGAGGTAGGCATTTTACCAAGAACACACGGTTCAGGTTTATTTACACGTGGTCAGACGCAAGCACTTTCAGTATTAACTTTAGGTGCTTTAGGAGATTATCAATTAATTGATGGTTTAGGACCTGAAGAAGAAAAACGATTTATGCATCATTATAATTTCCCGAATTTCTCAGTAGGTGAAACTGGTCCAGTACGTGCGCCAGGCCGTCGTGAAATCGGACATGGTGCGTTGGGCGAAAGAGCTTTAAAATATATTATTCCTGATACAGCAGACTTCCCATATACAATTCGTATTGTAAGTGAAGTGCTTGAATCAAATGGTTCATCTTCTCAAGCTTCAATTTGTGGTTCAACATTAGCGTTAATGGATGCAGGTGTACCGATTAAAGCGCCAGTTGCTGGTATCGCTATGGGGCTTGTTACACGTGAAGATAGCTATACAATTTTAACTGATATCCAAGGCATGGAAGACGCATTAGGTGATATGGACTTTAAAGTTGCTGGTACTAAAGATGGTATTACAGCAATTCAAATGGATATTAAAATTGACGGTTTAACACGTGAAATTATCGAGGAAGCATTAGAACAAGCAAGACGTGGTCGTTTAGAAATTATGGATCATATGCTTCAAACAATTGATCAACCACGTGCTGAATTAAGTGCTTATGCGCCGAAGGTTGTTACAATGACAATTAAACCAGATAAAATAAGAGACGTTATCGGACCAGGTGGAAAGAAAATCAACGAAATTATTGACGAGACAGGCGTTAAACTTGATATCGAACAAGACGGTACAATCTTTATTGGTGCTGTGGATCAAGCTATGATAAACCGTGCACGTGAAATCATTGAAGAAATCACACGTGAAGCGGAAGTTGGTCAAACATATCAAGCGACTGTTAAACGTATCGAAAAATACGGTGCTTTTGTAGGTCTATTCCCAGGTAAAGATGCCTTACTTCACATTTCACAAATTTCTAAAGACCGTATTGAAAAAGTTGAAGATGTTTTAAAAATTGGCGACACAATTGAAGTTAAGATTACAGAAATTGATAAGCAAGGTCGTGTGAACGCTTCACACAGAGCATTAGAAGAATAATTAATAAAAATCAAAGTCATATGACGACATTTCATCGTCATGTGATTTTTTTATGCCATTTTAAAGTAGAAACTCAATTTATTTTTGTTGCAATGGACATTTTGAAACACTTTATTATTTTGTGTGCAACTGTTAATTATCCTGTACGTATAGTGATTAATAGTGTACATCAAGTGTTTTTTAACTTATAATGAATAGTGAGTTTATATATGGACGGGTAACAAATTTAGGAGGTAAGATTTTGAGTTTAATAAAGAAAAAGAATAAAGATATTCGCATTATACCACTAGGTGGTGTTGGCGAAATCGCTAAAAATATGTATATCGTTGAAGTAGACGATGAAATGTTTATGTTAGATGCTGGACTTATGTTTCCAGAAGATGAAATGTTAGGTATTGATATAGTTATACCGGATATTTCGTATGTATTAGAAAATAAAGATAAGTTAAAAGGTATATTCCTTACACACGGACACGAACATGCAATTGGTGCAGTGAGTTATGTTCTTGAACAATTAGATGCACCAGTTTATGGATCTAAATTAACTATAGCGTTGATTAAAGAAAATATGAAAGCCCGTAACATTGATAAAAAAGTTCGCTATTACACAGTTAATAACGATTCAATTATGAGATTTAAAAACGTTAATATTAGTTTCTTTAATACAACACATAGTATTCCTGATAGTTTAGGCGTATGTATCCATACTTCATATGGTGCAATCGTTTATACTGGAGAATTTAAGTTCGATCAAAGTTTACATGGACATTATGCTCCGGATATTAAACGTATGGCTGAAATTGGTGAAGAAGGCGTATTTGTATTAATTAGTGATTCTACAGAAGCTGAGAAACCTGGATACAATACACCTGAAAATGTAATCGAACATCATATGTATGACGCTTTTGCTAAAGTACGTGGTCGCTTGATTGTGTCATGTTATGCATCTAACTTTATACGTATCCAACAAGTATTGAATATTGCAAGTAAGTTAAATAGAAAAGTATCATTTTTAGGTAGATCACTTGAAAGTTCATTTAATATTGCGCGTAAAATGGGATACTTCGATATTCCTAAAGATTTGCTTATTCCTATAACAGAAGTTGATAATTATCCTAAAAACGAAGTAATTATCATTGCGACAGGTATGCAAGGAGAGCCAGTTGAAGCATTGAGCCAAATGGCGCAACACAAACATAAAATTATGAATATTGAAGAAGGCGATTCTGTATTTTTAGCAATTACAGCATCAGCAAATATGGAAGTAATCATTGCAAATACGCTTAATGAACTAGTTCGTGCGGGTGCACATATTATTCCTAATAATAAAAAGATTCATGCATCAAGTCATGGTTGTATGGAAGAATTGAAAATGATGATAAACATCATGAAACCTGAATACTTCATTCCTGTACAAGGTGAATTCAAAATGCAAATTGCACACGCAAAGTTAGCAGCAGAAGCAGGTGTTGCACCTGAAAAGATTTTCCTTGTTGAAAAAGGAGATGTCATTAATTACAACGGTAAAGAAATGATATTAAATGAAAAGGTCAATTCAGGTAATATTTTAATTGATGGTATAGGTATAGGGGATGTAGGAAATATTGTCTTACGAGACCGTCATCTTTTAGCGGAAGATGGTATCTTTATTGCTGTTGTAACGTTAGATCCTAAAAATAGACGCATTGCTGCAGGCCCTGAAATTCAGTCTCGTGGTTTTGTATATGTACGTGAAAGTGAAGATTTATTGCAAGAAGCAGAAGATAAAGTTCGTGAGATTGTAGAAGCAGGTTTACAAGAAAAGCGTATTGAATGGTCTGAAATTAAGCAAAATATGCGCGATCAAATTAGTAAACTTTTATTCGAAAGTACGAAACGTCGTCCTATGATTATTCCAGTTATTTCTGAAATTTAATCAAAAGTTATTAACATAAAAGAGGTCAGAACAATTCATTGAAATATAATCATTGTCATTGACAATATAGTTATATTTTAAAATGGTCATTTTAAAGGGGGAAGTTATATTCAAATAACCTCTGTAGAGTGATACAAAGATGAAACTGTTCTAACCTCTTTCATCGTCTGTTTGAAAATTCAATTACAAGTTCTACATTCAAATTTATAACTATAGGGAAATTTACATTTTTTAATTGCGTTATAATGTTGACAACATAAGGAGGTGCGTCAATTGGCACAAGCAAAAAAGAAATCGACAGCTAAGAAAAAGACAACATCTAAAAAAAGAACAAATTCAAGGAAAAAGAAAAATGATAATCCGATACGCTATGTCATAGCTATATTAATCGTAGTCTTAGTCGTGTTGGGTGTTTTCCAATTAGGAATTATAGGTCGTCTAATTGACAGCTTCTTTAATTATTTATTTGGTTATAGTAGATATTTAACATATATTTTAGTTCTCTTAGCAACGGGGTTTATTACATACTCTAAACGTATTCCTAAGACTAGACGTACAGCTGGATCGATTATTTTACAAATTGCATTATTATTTGTGTCACAGATAGTGTTTTATTTTAATAGTGGTGTCAAAGCTGAAAGAGAACCTGTACTTTCTTATGTATATCAATCATATCAACACAGTCATTTTCCTAACTTTGGCGGTGGTGTATTAGGATTTTACTTATTAGAATTAAGTGTGCCTTTAATTTCATTATTTGGAGTGTGCATTATTACAGTACTACTGCTATGTTCAAGTTTTATTTTATTAACTAATCACCAACACAGAGATGTTGCGAAAATTGCTTTAGAAAACATAAAAACGTGGTTTAGTTCATTTAATGAAAAAATGACTGAAAGAAATCAAGAAAAACAAATTAAACGTGAAGAAAAAGCAAGGCTTAAAGAAGAACAGCAACAAGCACGTCAAAATGAAAGACCACAAATTAAAGATGTAAGCGACTTTCCTGAAGTACCTCAAGAGCGAGACATTCCAATCTACGGACATAACGAGAATGAGGATAATAATCAACAGACACAGAGTCGTAAAAAACGAATTTTTGATGCTGACCAAAATGGGGTCAACAATGAAAGTCATAATAAAATTAAGCATCAAGAACAACCGGCAGATCAAAGTAATAATACTGAAAGTGAGAACTCAATAGAAGAAGCTGGGGAAGTAACGAATGTATCTTATGTTATTCCTCCTCTAACTTTACTTAATCAACCAGCAAAACAGAAAACAACATCTAAGACTGAAGTTCAACGAAAGGGTCAAATATTAGAAAATACGTTGAAAGATTTTGGTGTTAATGCCAAAGTAACTCAAATTAAAATTGGCCCGGCTGTCACACAATATGAAATTCAGCCTGCACAGGGTGTTAAAGTTAGTAAAATTGTGAACTTGCATAATGATATTGCATTAGCCTTAGCTGCAAAAGATGTTAGAATTGAAGCACCAATACCTGGTCGTTCAGCTGTTGGTATTGAGGTTCCTAACGATAAAATTTCTCTAGTTTCATTAAAAGAAGTTTTAGATGAAAAGTTTCCGTCTAATAATAAATTAGAAGTTGGATTGGGAAGAGATATCTCTGGAGATCCAATTACAGTTCAACTAAATGAAATGCCTCATTTATTAGTTGCAGGCTCTACAGGTAGTGGTAAATCTGTATGTATTAATGGTATTATTACGAGTATTTTATTAAATGCTAAACCACATGAAGTTAAATTAATGTTGATTGACCCAAAAATGGTCGAACTTAATGTTTATAACGGTATTCCACATTTATTAATACCAGTTGTTACAAATCCGCATAAAGCGGCACAGGCATTAGAAAAAATAGTAGCTGAAATGGAACGTCGTTATGACTTATTCCAACATTCTTCGACGCGAAATATTAAAGGTTATAATGCGTTAATACGTAAACAAAATCAAGAATTAGATGAGAAACAGCCAGAACTTCCATATATTGTTGTTATTGTAGATGAACTCGCTGACTTAATGATGGTTGCGGGTAAAGAGGTTGAAAATGCGATTCAACGTATTACACAAATGGCTCGTGCAGCAGGTATACATTTAATAGTTGCTACACAAAGACCGTCCGTCGACGTTATTACAGGTATCATTAAAAATAATATCCCTTCTAGAATAGCTTTTGCTGTGAGTTCGCAAACTGATTCAAGAACAATTATCGGTACTGGTGGTGCTGAGAAATTACTTGGTAAAGGTGATATGCTCTACGTCGGCAATGGGGATTCATCACAAACTCGAATCCAAGGGGCGTTTTTAAGTGACCAAGAGGTACAAGATGTTGTAAATTATGTAGTAGAGCAACAGCAGGCAAATTACGTTAAGGAAATGGAACCAGATGCGCCTGTAGATAAAGCAGATATGAAAAGTGAAGATGCTTTATATGATGAGGCATATTTGTTTGTTATTGAGCAACAAAAAGCAAGTACATCTTTATTGCAACGACAATTTAGAATAGGCTACAATCGTGCTTCAAGATTGATGGATGATTTAGAACGTAATCAAGTGATTGGACCACAAAAAGGTAGTAAACCAAGACAAGTTTTAATAGATCTTAATAATGACGAGGTGTAAATAATGTCAGAAATGAATGCGATATATAAGGTTAAGTAATACATTTTAAATTTGATTAATCAGAAAAAATTAGAACATGGTGATCAACTTCCTAGTAATTTATCTATTGCCAGAGAATTAAATGTAAAAACCGATGATGTTTACGAAGCCATTCAGGCATTGATTACTGAACAAGTCATTAAAGATAATTTTGAAGAGGGCTCAAGTGTTAAGTCACTGCCCCCTTTCTTTTATCCATTAAATGAACTGATTAGTATAGGGCAGATGATTAAAAATGCAGGATTTGATAGTGGCACGGAATATTTAAATTTTGATGAACAACCTGCCACAATGTTAGATGCAAGTCTGTTAACTGTCGAAGAAGGACATCCCGTTACAATTATTGAACGATTGAGAACGGCTGATGGGCAACCTGTTGTTTATTGTTTAGATAAAATTGCTAAAAAAGAATTAACATGTACCGGTTACCAAATGAGCAATGGTTCAATGTTAAGTGCCATCAAAGAACAGAGTAATCATAATATTTGTTATGCTGATACTGAAATTGAAGCGGTTAATTATGAACCGAGAATTTCAGAAGTATTAAACGCATCGCCACATGAGGGATTAATTTTACTAAAAATAACTCATTATAATGAGTTAGATGAACCCATCTTGTATTCATTGAATTATATGAAAAATAGTTTAGTGCAGTTTAAAGTTACAAGAAAAATATAGATATAAAATTTTGCTGAGGAGGCTATATATTTGAGTTACCAATCTCAACCCAATATACATATAAATGTTTCACCAACTACTAAATTTAAAACAACTACGATAGTGTTTAAATTTATGGCACCATTAGAATATGACACAATTACAGCAAGATCACTTTTAAGTAAATTATTAGTACGTGCTACGAAGAAATGGCCTACAGATAAAGCATTTAATAATCATTTAGCTGAATTATATGGTGCTTATGTAAACAGTTCGATTTCGAAATTTAAAGATCAGCACGTTATTACTTTTTCATTAGAAATTGTAAATGAGCGTTACTTAAGAAATCGTGAATCATTATTCAATCAAGGATTAGATTTATTACAAGAAATGATTTGGAATCCATTAGTTGAAAATGAAGCTTTTAATGAAAATTATGTAAATCAAGAAAAGACATTACTCGCTAAGAAAATTGAAGCATTAGTCGATAATAAAGCACAATATTCATTTTTGAAATTATTAGACTATATGTTTGAAAATGAAGCGTATAAATATTTATCTACAGGACAACTAGAACAAATTCCACATATTACTGCTGAAACACTTTATCATACATATCAATCAATGATTAATAATGATCAATGTTCTGTATATGTTGTCGGAAATGTAGAACCAGAAACTGTAAAACAACAAATTCATGCCAAGTTTGCAATAAACCCGTTTGATAAGCAACAGTTCCAACATTCAACGCATCATCTACATGGGGAAGATGTTGACTATATTGTTGAATATGATGATGTAGATCAGGCTAAGTTAAATATGGGATATCGTTTTCCAACTCAATATGGTCAACCTGGCTATGCTGCATTTGTCGTTTTTAATATGATGTTCGGCGGAGACCCTTCATCCGTATTATTCAACGAAGTGCGTGAAAAGCAAAGCTTAGCTTATTCAATCCATTCACAAATTGATGGTAAAAATGGATATTTATTTGTTTTAAGTGGTGTATCAAGTGATAAGTACGAGGTAGCAAAAGATACAATTATCAATGAATTTGAAAAAATAAAAAATGGTGATTTTACAGATGAAAAATTAGCTTTAGCAAAGAAAGTAATTATTTCTCATCGTTTTGAGTCTGAAGATCGTCCAAAAAGTATCATTGAAATTATGCACAACCAAATACTATTAGAACAACCTCAAAGTAAAGAAACATTTATAAATGATATCCAGAAAGTAAGTCGAGAAGATATTAAATCGGTTGCAAAGCAAGCTTATTTAGATACGATTTATGTATTAACAAAAGGAGGGGGTAAATAATGAAAGAACGCTATTATGAATTAATAGATGAAAGAGTTTTTGAAAAAGAGTTAGATAATGGCTTACGTCTATTTGTTATCCCTAAGCCTGGTTTTCAAAAGACATTTGTAACTTATACAACTCAGTTTGGTTCTTTAGATAATAAATTTAAACCTTTTGGACAAGATGAATTTGTTACTGTACCTGATGGCGTAGCACATTTTTTAGAACATAAACTATTTGAAAAAGAGGAAGAAGATCTGTTTACTGCATTTGCAGAAGAAAATGCACAGGCAAATGCATTTACAAGCTTTGATCGTACAAGTTATTTATTCAGTGCAACAGATAATGTTGAAAGTAATATTAAACGTTTATTGACGATGGTTGAAACACCATATTTTACAAAAGAAACTGTTGATAAAGAGAAAGGAATTATCGCAGAAGAAATTAAGATGTATCAAGAACAACCTGGATATAAATTGATGTTTAATACTTTACGTGCTATGTATCAACAACATCCTATACGTGTTGACATTGCCGGAAGTGTTGAAAGTATTTATGAAATAACTAAAGACGATTTATATCTATGTTACGATACGTTTTATCATCCTTCAAATATGGTTTTATTCGTAGTTGGAGATGTAAATCCTGATTACATATGCCAAATTGTTGAAAATCATGAAAATGCTCGCAATAAAGACAATCAACCTAAAATTGAAAGAGGTATTGTTGATGAGCCTAATGAAGTGAAAGAAGCTTTTGTATCTGAAGAGATGAAAATTCAGTCGCCACGTTTAATGCTTGGATTTAAAAATAAACCGTTGCAAGAAAAACCTGAAAAATATGTTCAACGTGATTTGGAAATGTCATTGTTCTTTGAATTAATATTTGGAGAAGAGACAGATTTTTATCAACATTTGTTGAATGAAGGACTTATCGACGATACGTTTGGTTATCAATTTGTGCTAGAACCAACGTATAGTTTTTCAATTGTGACTAGTGCTACTGAACAACCAGATAAATTAAAAGAATTATTGATGAATGAATTGAGAGATAAAAAAGGTAATTTCCAAGATGCTCAAGCGTTTGAACTCTTGAAAAAGCAGTTTATCGGTGAATTTATTTCAAGCTTAAATTCGCCTGAATATATCGCAAATCAGTATACAAAGTTGTATTTTGAAGGTGTAAGCGTATTTGACATGCTAGATATTGTTGAAAATATAACATTAGATAGTATTAATGAAACGTCATCGTTGTACTTAAATTTAGAACAACAGGTTGATAGTCGTTTGGAGATTAAAAAATAATGAAAGCATTGGTATTAGGTGGTTCTGGTTCCATTGGTTCTGAGATTGTACAGCGATTATTAACAGATGGTTATGAAGTGTATATACATTATTATCGTGCCGATATAAATGAATTATCAATTAAATTCAAAGATGACAAAGTACACTTTATAAAAGCAGATTTATCTAAAACGATTGATATTGAAAATACGTTTGGTGATATTAAATCATTAGATTGTTTAATTTATGCGAGTGGTCAATCACTATATGGCGTTTTGCAAGATATGTCAGATCACGATATAGATGTTTGTTACCAGTTAAATGTCTTGCAATTAATTAGGTTGTGTCGTTATTTTGTAGATTTATTACGTCAAAGTGAAAATGGCAGAATAATTGTTATTTCTTCTATCTGGGGAGAAATGGGTGCTAGTATGGAAACAATATACTCTACGATGAAAAGTGCGCAATTAGGATTTGTTAAATCTTTAAGTCAAGAATTGGCGTTGACTTCAGTGACTGTAAATGCAGTAACTCCTGGATTTGTCGCTGGGAACATGGCTAATGAGTGGCGTGAAGATGAACTCCAAGCAATGGTAAATGAATTACCACAGCAACGTCTGATATTACCTAGAGAAATTGCGCATACATGTGCTTATTTATATCATCCAGATGCTAAAAGTGTGACTGGAACCATTCAAAAAGTAAACGGTGCTTGGTATATTTGATATTATAACTATTTTTATTATCAAATATTTTTATGTTTGATGTTATAATATGAATAATACAAAATGTGAATCAAAATTAGTTAATTAATCAAGGGGTGGGGTTCACCATGACAGTTGCAGAAAAAAAAGAATGGTACCTAGAATATGAGATTGAAATTAACAGACCTGGTCTATTAGGCGATGTATCTAGTTTATTAGGTATGTTAGGTATAAGTATAGTTACAATTAATGGTGTAGATCAAGGTAAAAGAGGCCTTTTAATTAAGACTGATAATCTTGAAAAAGTTGAACGTTTTGAACAAATAGCTCGTAGTATTGATGAAATCGAAATTACAAAGTTAAAAAAGCCGGAACTTAGAGATCGGCTTGCTGTTAGACATGGTAGATATATTGAACAAGACGCTAAAGATAAGAAAACGTTTAGATTTGAGCGTGAAGATTTAGGATTACTCGTAGATTTTTTAGCGGAGTTATTTAAAGAAGAAGGTCATAAATTAATTGGAATTAGAGGTATGCCTAGAGTAGGTAAAACAGAATCGATAGTAGCTGGAAGTGTTTGTGCGCATAAAAGATGGTTATTTATAAGTTCTACTTTAATTAAACAAACGGTGCGTAGCTCACTTATTAAGGGCGAATATGACGCGAACCATGTTTATATTATTGACGGCGCTGTTACTGCAAGAGAGTCAAACCCAAAACACCAAGAATTAGTTAACGAAGTTATGACATTGCCATCAATCAAAGTTGTTGAACATCCTGATTTATTTGTTGAAACAAGTACATGTACTATGGATGATTTTGACTATATTATTGAATTGAGAGAAAATGAAAATCAAGAAATACATTACGAAGAAATGAAAAAGCAAACAGTTCAAAGTAAAAATAATTTAGATTTTGGCGATCCATTTGGTGGTGGATTTGGTTTCTTCGAGTAATTGTTATTGTAAGGAGGCTATGAATTGAAAACAGTCGGTGAAGCACTTAAAGGTAGACGTGAGCGCTTAGGTATGACGTTAACAGAATTAGAACAGCGAACAGGTATAAAACGTGAAATGTTAGTACATATCGAAAATAATGACTTCGACCAACTACCTAATAAAAACTATAGTGAAGGTTTTATTAGGAAATATGCCAGCGTTGTTAATATTGAACCTAACCAATTAGTTCAAGCTCATCAAGATGAGATTCCATCAAACCAAGCCGAATGGGATGAGGTTATAACAGTTTTCAATAGCAATAAAGACTTAGATTATAAAAGTAAATCTAAAGAGCCATTACAATTATTAGTTATCATGGGTATTACAGTTTTAATAACTTTAATGTTATGGATTTTGTTAGTGTTAATTTTTTAAAATATATATTAGTGAGAAATGAGGATGTATAATGAATATTCCAAACCAGATAACGGTTTTTAGAGTTGTATTAATACCAGTTTTTATCTTATTTGCATTAGTTGATTTTGGATTTGGTGATGTGTCATTTTTAGGTGGCTATGAAATTAGAATCGAACTATTAATTAGTGGTTTTATTTTTATTCTTGCGTCATTAAGTGATTTTGTTGATGGCTATTTAGCAAGAAAATGGAATTTAGTAACCAATATGGGTAAATTTTTAGATCCTTTAGCAGACAAATTACTTGTTGCAAGTGCTTTAATTGTACTTGTTCAACTTGATTTAACGAATTCTGTTGTTGCAATTATTATTATTGCTAGAGAATTTGCAGTAACTGGCTTACGTTTACTTCAAATTGAGCAAGGTTTTGTTAGTGCTGCTGGTCAGTTAGGTAAGATTAAAACTGCAGTTACAATGGTAGCTATCACTTGGTTACTGTTAGGTGATCCTTTTGTAACATGGATTGGTTTACCATTAGGACAAATTTTATTATACATTGGTGTTGTATTTACTATCTTATCTGGTATTGAATACTTTTATAAAGGTAGAGATGTTTTTAAACAAAAATAAATATATAATAATCTAACTAGGTTTCGTTTTAATATGGAATCTAGTTTTTTAAATCTCATTTTTAGAAATTAGAATCTTAATTGTTTATAATGAATATATTGTAAATCAGCTATAGATATTAAAGAGATAAACTTATGTTAATGAAGATTTTACAATACTCAAATAATTGATTCATTCATAATCTTAATAATTTTAAAATAGACAATGTAAACTTTTATTTTTTATATTCGAGGGGGATAAAAATGTCAATTTCAATTATAGCGGTGGGTTCTGAGTTACTTTTAGGACAAATTGCGAATACAAATGGACAATACCTATCAAAAGTATTTAATGAAATAGGACAAAACGTATTAGAACATATTGTAATTGGTGATAATGAAGAACGTCTAGAATCTACAGTGCGTCGAGCAATAGAAAAATATGACACTGTTATTTTAACAGGCGGATTAGGACCTACTAAAGATGATTTAACAAAACATACTGTGGCTAAAGTTGTAGGAAAAGAATTAGTTATTGATGAACCATCTTTAAAATATATTGAAAGCTATTTTAAAGATCAGGGGCAAGAAATGACACCAAATAATAAACAACAGGCATTAGTGATTGAAGGGGCAACTGTTTTAGCTAATCATCATGGTATGGCACCAGGAATGATGGTTAAGTATGAAAATAAGCACATCATATTGCTTCCTGGGCCACCGAAAGAAATGCAACCTATGGTTAAAAATGAATTACTGCCTCATTTTATTAATGATAGTAGCATTATACATTCAGAGTTACTGAGATTTGCTGGAATTGGTGAATCTAAAGTAGAGACACTGTTAATGGATCTGATTGATAATCAAACTAATCCTACGATTGCGCCTTTAGCAGGCAGTCATGAAGTATACATTAGATTGACTGCGAGTGCAGATTCTAAAGCGCAAGCGTTGAAATTAATCGAACCAATTAAGAAAGAAATTTTAAATCGTATAGGAACGTATTATTATGGTTCAGATGATACTTTAATTGAAGAAGCAGTAATGAATGTAATTGATCAACCTTTTGCGATTTACGATGGTATCACGAATGGTGCATTATATTCTCGTTTAAAAGAAGCAGACTCAAATGGGGTATTAAAAGGTATGATAAACCATTCTGACTGCTTTATAGAAAGTGAGAAGCCTATACATCAACAATTAGATGACGCATCACAATTTGTTACGAAACTTTTCAATGTTTCAACAGCGATTATTTTGCTAGAGTATGATAATACTGTATATTTAGCATACTTTGATAAACAGCAATTAAAGGTTGATCATTTTAAAATGTCAAAATCTAGAAATTTATTGAAGAACAGAAGTCAAAATTATGCACTTATAAGATTATTAAATTGGCAACGAACACAAAAATAATGTTGTTTTTGTAAGATTTATAAGTACGTTTGTTCGATTTTGTGATTTAAAAACAACAAATTACACGAACAAATATTCGCAAAACACTTGTAATTTAGTTTGAATACTTGTATAGTATTGTTAAGATAATTAAAAGATAGCAATTTCAATTAGGAGGTCTCGCTTTGGATAACGATCGTCAAAAAGCTTTAGATACAGTAATTAAAAATATGGAGAAATCTTTCGGTAAAGGTGCCGTGATGAAGTTAGGCGATAATATAGGTCGTCGAGTTTCTACAACATCAACTGGATCAGTTACACTTGATAACGCATTAGGCGTGGGTGGCTATCCTAAAGGACGAATTATTGAAATATATGGACCTGAAAGTTCTGGTAAGACAACAGTAGCACTTCATGCTATTGCAGAAGTGCAAAGTAATGGTGGTGTTGCTGCATTTATCGATGCCGAACATGCATTAGATCCTGAATATGCACAAGCTCTAGGGGTAGATATTGACAATTTATACTTATCTCAACCTGACCATGGTGAACAAGGGCTTGAAATCGCAGAAGCATTTGTTAGAAGTGGCGCGGTAGATATCGTAGTTGTAGACTCTGTTGCTGCTTTGACACCTAAGGCTGAAATTGAAGGTGAAATGGGAGATACTCATGTCGGTTTACAAGCACGTTTAATGTCACAAGCATTACGTAAACTATCTGGTGCTATTTCCAAGTCAAACACTACTGCTATTTTCATTAACCAAATTCGTGAAAAAGTCGGCGTTATGTTCGGTAACCCAGAGACTACACCTGGTGGACGTGCACTGAAATTCTATAGCTCAGTTAGACTAGAAGTACGCCGTGCAGAACAACTTAAACAAGGGCAAGAAATCGTTGGTAATAGAACGAAGATTAAAGTTGTTAAAAATAAAGTAGCACCTCCATTTAGAGTGGCAGAAGTTGATATTATGTATGGCCAAGGTATCTCTAAAGAAGGTGAACTTATTGATTTAGGTGTTGAAAATGACATCGTTGATAAGTCTGGTGCTTGGTACTCATATAATGGTGAAAGAATGGGCCAAGGTAAAGAAAATGTTAAAATGTACTTGAAAGAAAATCCTCAAATTAAAGAAGAAATTGATCGCAAGTTACGAGAAAAACTTGGAATTTCTGATGGTGATGTTGAAGAGGTTGAAGACGCGCCAAAATCTTTATTTGATGAAGAATAGATTTAACCAATTTTATATGTAAAGCTGTATTAAATCATACCCTTATAGATTTGATTAAAAAAGTGTTATCTAAAAGTAGAATTCCAATACTATTTCTTAACACACAAAATCAAATCTATAAGGTTTTTTTGTAATTTTTTTGAGTCTCTAGGTCAATTATGATAGATAAATAGTTTAGAGAATATGCTTAACAGAAGTTGTTAAAAACTTATTTTTAAATTCTTCATCAATATAATTAAGATTGAAACTGTATGGCATTTATTAAAGATAAATATAGCAATTAGTACATACGAAGATACTTGATTTGTTAAAATGATTCAAATTTTTAGAAAATAGTAGAAATAGCAATCAATATAGTGCAAAAGTGCAAATTGATAACTTGACACTTATCTCCTATAAACCGTACAATTAATTTGTATGATTTATATATAATTTCATAAAGTCATATTGAATTTCATATACAGAGCAAACCCTAGAAAAAGGAGGTGTTTGTGTGAATTTATTAAGCCTCCTACTCATTTTGCTGGGGATCATTCTAGGAGTTGTTGGAGGGTATGTTGTTGCCCGAAATTTGTTGCTTCAAAAGCAAACACAAGCTAGACAAACTGCCGAAGATATTGTAAATCAAGCACATAAAGAAGCTGACAATATCAAAAAAGAAAAATTACTTGAGGCAAAAGAAGAAAACCAAATCCTAAGAGAACAAACTGAAGCAGAACTTCGTGAAAGACGAAGTGAACTTCAAAGACAAGAAACCCGACTTCTTCAAAAAGAAGAAAACTTAGAGCGTAAATCTGATCTATTAGATAAAAAAGATGAGATTTTAGAGCAAAAAGAATCAAAAATTGAAGAAAAACAACAACAAGTAGATGCAAAAGAGAGTAGTGTTCAAACGTTAATAATGAAGCATGAACAAGAATTAGAACGCATCTCCGGTCTCACTCAAGAAGAAGCTATAAATGAGCAACTTCAACGAGTTGAGGAAGAACTGTCACAAGATATTGCAGTACTTGTTAAAGAAAAAGAAAAAGAAGCTAAAGAAAAAGTTGATAAAACAGCAAAAGAATTATTAGCTACAGCAGTACAAAGATTAGCAGCAGATCACACAAGTGAATCAACGGTATCAGTAGTTAACTTGCCAAATGATGAGATGAAAGGTCGAATCATTGGACGTGAGGGGCGAAATATCCGTACACTTGAAACTTTAACTGGCATAGACTTAATTATTGATGATACACCAGAAGCAGTTATTTTATCTGGTTTTGATCCAATACGAAGAGAAATTGCTAGAACAGCACTTGTTAACTTAGTATCTGATGGACGAATCCATCCAGGTAGAATCGAGGATATGGTTGAAAAAGCAAGAAAAGAAGTAGACGATATCATTAGAGAAGCAGGTGAACAAGCTACATTTGAAATTAATGCGCATAATATGCATCCTGACTTAGTTAAAATTGTAGGTCGATTAAACTACCGTACAAGTTACGGTCAAAATGTACTTAAACATTCAATCGAAGTTGCGCATCTTGCTAGTATGTTAGCTGCTGAGCTAGGTGAAGATGAAACATTAGCGAAACGAGCTGGACTTTTACATGATGTTGGTAAAGCAATTGATCATGAAGTAGAAGGTAGTCATGTTGAAATTGGTGTAGAATTAGCTAAAAAATATGGTGAAAATGAAACAGTAATTAATGCAATTCATTCTCATCATGGTGATGTTGAGCCTACATCTATTATATCTATCCTTGTTGCTGCAGCAGATGCTTTATCTGCGGCACGTCCAGGTGCAAGAAAAGAAACATTAGAGAATTATATTCGTCGATTAGAACGTTTAGAAACGTTATCAGAAAGTTATGATGGTGTAGAAAAAGCATTTGCGATTCAGGCAGGTAGAGAAATCCGTGTGATTGTATCTCCTGAAGAAATTGATGATTTAAAATCTTATCGTTTGGCTAGAGATATTAAAAATCAAATTGAAGATGAATTACAATATCCTGGTCATATCAAGGTGACAGTTGTTCGAGAGACTAGAGCAGTAGAGTATGCAAAATAATTTTTGTCTCCCTCACATATTTAAGTGAGGGAGCTTTTTAATGCGCTTTTATATAGGATACCCGTCTTATTTATTAACTATATTTATATTATGTAACCTTTAAATAGTTATAGCGTTCTGTACTTACATAAAAAAGAAGTGAAGATGACATGCATCTTCACTCCTGTATTTTCAGTAAGGATTCTTTGATGGATTATTTTAATTGTAAATCTGTTTTCTTTAGTTCTTTTATTACTTCGGCAGTATCATAGCAGTTTGTTGCGATAGTAGAATATCTTTCTGCTAATCGATATGCATTAATATATAGCTTTAAACTATCTTTTGCAATATCTTCTGCTTCTTCAGATTTAGAAGGATTAGCCATAACGACTAATTCTGCAAATTTTTCTGGATCAATATTAATAGACATGTATTTATTTACAACTCCTATTTATTTTGATGACTTAATACTAACATATTGAGGTTTTTCAACAAAGTAATGTCCCTTTATAAAAGTTAAAAAATAATTCAAAGAATTTAATATTTACTTTAAATATTAGAACGTATGAATTAAACTAGTATTTATGAGAGGATGAACTGAACATGAGAATAATGTTTATAGGGGATATCGTAGGTAAAATTGGAAGAGATGCAATTGAAACTTATATTCCTCAACTGAAACAAAAATATAGACCGACCGTAACAATTGTTAATGCTGAAAATGCAGCACATGGAAAAGGTTTGACTGAAAAAATTTACAAGCAATTACTAAGAAATGGCGTAGATTTCATGACGATGGGTAATCATACATATGGTCAAAGAGAAATTTATGATTTTATAGATGAAGCGAAGCGCTTAGTAAGACCTGCCAATTTTCCTGAAGAAGCTCCAGGAGTTGGCATGCGATTTATTCAAATTAATGATATAAAATTAGCTGTAATTAATTTGCAAGGGCGTGCATTTATGCCTGATATTGATGATCCATTTAAAAAAGCTAATCAATTGATTAAAGAAGCACAAGCAGTTACACCATATATATTTGTTGATTTTCATGCAGAAACAACTTCAGAAAAGTATGCAATGGGTTGGCATCTAGATGGAAGAGCGAGTGCTGTTGTCGGAACCCATACACATATCCAAACTGCAGATGAACGTATTTTGCCAAATGGAACTGGATATATAACAGATGTAGGAATGACAGGATTTTACGATGGTATTTTAGGAATAAATAAAACAGAAGTTATCGAACGTTTTATAACAAGTTTACCTCAAAGACACGTTGTTCCAAATGAGGGAAGAAGTGTTTTATCAGGTGTAATTATTGATTTAGATAAAGAAGGTAAAACAAAACATATTGAACGTATACTAATTAATGAAGATCATCCATTAAAATAAATATATTTTATATTAAGTTTCGAAAATGATTTAAATCTATAAAATTGAGATATATCGTCCATTAGTATGAATTTAATATAGTACCACTGTTTACATAGTAAATCGGTGGTTCTTTTTGTTATCATTTAATATGAAATATATCCGTAGGAGGCATATAACTATGAAACCACAATTATCGTGGAAAGTTGGCGGACAACAAGGTGAAGGTATTGAATCGACAGGTGAAATCTTCGCCACGGCTATGAATAGAAAAGGGTATTATTTATATGGATATAGACATTTTTCAAGTCGTATCAAAGGTGGACATACAAATAATAAAATTAGGGTTTCAACGACGCCTGTTCATGCAATCAGTGATACTTTAGATATATTGATTGCTTTTGATCAAGAAACAATTGATGTTAACCATCATGAAATGAGAGAAGATAGCATTATTTTAGCTGATGCCAAGGCTAAACCGGTTAAACCTGAAGGCTGTCTTGCTCAACTTATTGAGTTACCTTTTACTACTACTGCTAAAGAATTAGGTACGGCATTAATGAAAAATATGGTTGCAATTGGAGCAACTAGTGCATTGATGAATTTAAATACAGATACTTTTGAGTCTCTTATTACAAACATGTTTTCTAAAAAAGGTGATAAAGTAGTTGAAGTAAATATACAAGCACTGAACGAAGGTTATCAGTTAATGCAATCGTACATACCAGAGATTACAGGTGATTTTGAATTGGATTCAACTGATGAAGAACCTCATTTATATATGATTGGAAATGATGCTATCGGGTTAGGTGCGATAGCTGCTGGTTCTCAATTTATGGCTGCTTATCCTATCACACCAGCTTCTGAAATAATGGAATATATGATTGCTAATTTACCTAAAGTGAATGGAGCTGTTATTCAAACTGAAGATGAAATAGCTGCTGCAACAATGGCTATTGGAGCGAATTATGGTGGTGTTAGAGCATTTACAGCTAGTGCTGGCCCAGGTTTATCATTGATGATGGAGGCAATAGGATTGTCTGGAATGACTGAAACACCTTTAGTTATTATTAATACCCAACGTGGAGGGCCATCTACTGGTTTGCCAACTAAACAAGAGCAATCAGATTTAATGCAAATGATTTATGGAACTCATGGGGATATTCCTAAAATTGTAGTCGCACCAACTGATGCTGAAGATGCATTCTACTTAACAATTGAGGCGTTTAATTTAGCAGAAGAATATCAATGTCCTGTAATTGTTTTAAGTGATTTACAATTATCTTTAGGTAAACAAACAGTTGAAAAATTAGATTATAATCGTATTGAAATTAAACGCGGGTCATTGATTCAAACTAATGTTGAGCGCGATGAAGATGATAAAGGTTATTTCAAGCGTTATGCATTAACTACAAATGGTGTTTCACCACGACCAATCCCTGGAGTAAAAGGGGGAATTCATCATATTACTGGTGTCGAACACAACGAAGAAGGGAAACCAAGTGAATCAGCATTAAATAGAAAACAACAAATGGATAAACGTATGAAAAAAACAGAACATTTATTAATTGAATCACCAGTTGAGGCAGACATACAACATGATGATGCTGACATTCTATATATTGGTTTCATATCAACAAAAGGTGCAATCCATGAAGGTAGTAAACGTTTAAATCAACAAGGTATAAAAGTTAATACGTTGCAAATAAGACAGTTACATCCATTCCCAACTAAGGTAGTCCAAGAAGCTGCTGATAAAGCTAAAAAAGTTGTTGTTGTGGAACATAATTATCAAGGTCAATTAGCAAGTATTATTAAAATGAATGTCAATATTCATAATAAGTTGGAAAATTATACAAAATATGATGGTACACCTTTCCTACCACATGAAATTGAAGAAAAAGGAAAAGAAATTGCTACGGAAATTAAGGAGATGGTATAAATGGCAACATTTAAAGATTTTAGAAATAATGTTAAGCCGAACTGGTGTCCGGGATGTGGTGATTTCTCAGTACAAGCTGCTATTCAAAAAGCAGCAGCAAATATTGGTCTAGAGCCAGAAGAAGTAGCTATTATCACCGGTATTGGTTGTTCTGGACGTTTATCGGGATATATTAATTCGTATGGGGTACATTCTATTCACGGACGTGCACTACCTTTAGCGCAAGGTGTGAAAATGGCAAACAAAGATTTAACTGTAATTGCTTCTGGTGGGGATGGAGATGGCTACGCGATAGGAATGGGCCATACGATACATGCTTTAAGAAGAAATATGAATATGACTTATATTGTTATGGATAACCAAATTTATGGTTTAACAAAAGGTCAAACATCTCCTTCATCAGCAATAGGTTTTGTTACAAAGACAACGCCTAAAGGGAATATTGAAAAAAATGTTGCACCGCTAGAATTAGCATTATCTTCAGGAGCGACATTTGTAGCACAAGGATTTTCAAGTGACATTAAAGGATTGACAAAACTTATTGAAGATGCGATTAACCATGATGGTTTTTCATTTGTAAATGTCTTTTCACCATGTGTAACTTATAATAAAATTAACACATACGATTGGTTTAAAGAGCATTTAATAAGTGTTGATGACATTGAAAATTACGATTCTGAGGATAAACAATTGGCAATTAAAACAGTTATAGAACACGAATCATTAGTTACTGGAATTGTTTATCAAGATAAGGAAACACCATCATATGAATCACAAATTAAAGAGTTAGATGATATGCCATTAGCAAAAAGGGATATCCAAATAACTGAAGATACTTTCAATAAATTAACAGAACAATTTATATAATAATTAAAACTGAGTCGTATAAATGAATTTATTATAGATCCATTTATGCTATTCAGTTTTTTTACTATCAAAAATTTTAAAGGGGTTTTATAAATGCAAGATACATTAATGAGTATTCAAATTATTCCTAAGACACCAAACAATGACAATGTTATACCATATGTCGATGAAGCGATTAAAATTATTGATGAGTCAGGATTGCATTATAGGGTCGGACCATTAGAAACAACAGTGCAAGGAAACATGAATGAATGTTTGATTTTAATACAATCTCTAAATGAACGAATGGTAGAACTTGAATGTCCAAGTATTATTAGTCAAGTAAAGTTTTATCACGTACCTGAAGGAATTTCTATCGAAACTTTAACTGAAAAATATGATTGATTAATATGACTAGTTTTGATTTGATTTTGCGGATTGACGAATAATTTTGTCTGCTTTTGCACTTTATAGCTAAATTTAATATAATTATTTAATGATACGGGCAAATAGAAAGGATTTTGAAAAGTGAACGAAGAGCAAAGAAAAGCAAGTTCTTTAGATGTTTTAGCTGAAAGAGACAAGAAAGCTGAAAAAGATTATAGCAAATATTTTGAACATGTTTACCAACCGCCGAGTTTAAAAGAAGCAAAAAAACGTGGTAAACAAGAAGTTCGTTATAATAGAGATTTTCAAATTGATGAGAAATATCGTGGGATGGGGAACGATCGTACATTTTTAATTAAAACGTATGGTTGTCAAATGAATGCGCATGACACAGAAGTCATTGCAGGTATACTTGAAGCCCTTGGTTATCAAGCTACAAGTGATATAAATACAGCAGATGTTATTTTAATTAATACATGTGCAATTAGAGAGAATGCAGAAAATAAAGTATTTAGTGAAATTGGTAATTTAAAACATTTGAAAAAAGAACGTCCAGACATATTGATTGGCGTTTGTGGATGTATGTCACAAGAAGAATCGGTTGTGAATAAGATTTTAAAATCTTATCAGAATGTCGATATGATTTTTGGTACACATAACATACATCATTTACCAGAAATTTTAGAAGAAGCATATTTATCAAAAGCAATGGTTGTAGAAGTATGGTCAAAAGAGGGAGACGTTATTGAAAATCTTCCGAAAGTACGACAAGGTAATATTAAAGCATGGGTAAATATTATGTATGGTTGCGACAAGTTTTGTACATATTGCATTGTACCATTTACAAGAGGTAAAGAGCGTAGTCGTAGACCTGAAGATATTATTGATGAGGTTCGTGAACTTGCTCGTGAAGGATACAAAGAGATTACGTTGTTAGGTCAAAATGTTAATTCATATGGTAAAGATTTACAAGATATGCAATATGATTTAGGAGACCTTTTAGAGGCAATTTCTAAAATAGCTATTCCTAGAGTTCGTTTTACCACGAGTCATCCTTGGGATTTTACTGATCATATGATAGATGTAATAGCTGAAGGCGGAAATATTGTGCCTCATATACATTTGCCAGTTCAATCTGGTAATAATGCAGTGTTAAAAATTATGGGCAGAAAGTATACACGTGAGAGTTATTTGGACTTAGTGAAACGAATTAAAGAAAGAATTCCAAATGTAGCTTTAACAACTGATATCATTGTAGGATATCCAAATGAATCGGAAGAACAATTCGAGGAAACATTAACGTTATACGATGAAGTTAAGTTTGAACATGCATATACGTATTTATATTCTCAGCGTGATGGTACACCAGCAGCAAAAATGAAAGATAATGTACCTTTAGATGTTAAAGAGGAACGATTACAACGATTGAATAAAAAAGTTGGTCACTACTCACAAATGGCTATGAGTAATTACGAAGGTCAAACAGTTACAGTATTGTGTGAAGGTAGTAGTAAAAAAGATGAACAAGTTCTTGCAGGTTATACTGATAAAAATAAACTTGTGAATTTTAAAGCACCTAAAGAAATGATTGGTAAATTAGTTGAAGTGCACATAGATGAAGCTAAACAATATTCATTAAATGGTAGCTTTATTAAAGAAGTGAGTGCAGAAATGGTGATTCAATAAATGTATACTAAAAATGATGTATTACAACAAGCGGATAGTATTGCAAATAAAATTAATAATTTGGAAACTATCAAAACGTATCAGCAAATAGAAGCACAAATTCATCGTAATCAAAAGATACAGAAAAAAATGGATGCATTAAAAAAGCAACAAAAGCAAGCTGTAAACTTTCAAAATTATGGAAAGCAAAATGCGTTAGCTCAATCAGAACATACTATCCATAATATTGAAACTGAAATAAATACACTACCTATAGTTGAGCAATTTCAAACTTCCCAATTTGAAGCGAATCAATTACTTCAATTGTTTATATCTACATTGGAAATGCGTTTAAATGATCATAATAAAGCCAAACATAGTGATTAATAACAAACAAAAAGGAGAACAATCATATGAAATCAAGAAAACTGGCTATAACTGCACTTTTAATTGCAATAAATGTTGTATTAAGCAGTATTATCATCATTCCATTAGGTCCGGTTAAAGCAGCACCAGTACAACATTTTGTTAATGTATTAAGTGCTGTAATAGTTGGTCCTTGGTATGGATTAGCACAAGCCCTTATATCATCAATTCTAAGAGTTCTTTTTGGCACAGGAACAGCGTTTGCATTTCCAGGAAGTATGATTGGTGTTTTATTGGCAAGTATGTTTTATATTTATCGCAAGCACATATTTATGGCAGCGGTCGGCGAAGTGCTTGGAACTGGCGTTATTGGCAGTTTAGTGTGTATACCTTTAGCATACATAATCGGACTTCAAGACTTCTTTATTAAACCTTTAATGATTACATTTATAGTCTCAAGTGCTATTGGTTCAATAGTAAGTTATTTCTTATTAATAACTTTAAAAAAACGTGGAATACTCCAAAAGTTTTTAAAATAATTTTATACTTAATGGTTTCGATTCGAATCATAGTACATATTGATTTTGAACGCCCTTACCTTTATCATACTTAAAACATGTTAGTGCTTTGAATGAATTTTCATACATGTTTTACTTCAAATTAAAGGTTTGAGGCGTTTTCTTGTTATATGGTATGAATAGGTTTGTAAAAGTAAGTATGTTAAAATATACAAGTTAAATAATTAATATTTAGAAAGCATATAAATGAAAAAATTATATAGACAAATTTTAAAAAGAGACAAGGGTTGTGAAAAAATAATATGTCTAATGTTACACCAATGATGCAACAATATTTAAAAATAAAATCAGAATACCAAGATTGTTTATTATTTTTCAGACTTGGAGATTTCTATGAAATGTTTTATGAAGATGCAAAAGAAGCATCACGAGTACTTGAAATTACATTAACTAAAAGAGATGCAAAAAAAGAAAATCCTATTCCAATGTGTGGAGTACCATATCATTCGGCAGACAGTTATATCGATACACTTGTTAATAATGGATATAAAGTGGCAATTTGTGAGCAAATGGAAGATCCTAAGCAAACAAAGGGTATGGTTAGACGTGAGGTTGTAAGAATTGTGACACCAGGCACTGTTATGGAGCAAGGTGGCGTTGATGATAAACAGAATAACTATATTTTGAGTTTTGTCATAAAACAGCCTGAAATTGCGCTTAGTTACTGCGATGTTTCTACTGGGGAACTAAAGGTGACGTACTTTAATGATGAGGCAACTTTATTAAATGAAATTACGACTATAAACCCCAATGAAGTTGTCGTTAATGAAAATTTGTCAGAGCATTTAAAGAGACAAATTAATATGGTGACAGAGACAATTACAATTAGAGATACTTTGTCAACAGAGACATATAGTGTGAATCAATCTGAGCATCAATTGATGTATCAAGCAACACAATTATTGTTAGATTATATTCACCATACACAAAAACGTGATTTATCACACATAGAAGATGTTGTTCAATATGCAGCAATTGATTATATGAAGATGGATTTTTATGCGAAAAGAAATCTTGAACTAACAGAAAGTATCAGATTAAAATCGAAAAAAGGTACGTTACTGTGGTTGATGGATGAAACAAAAACGCCAATGGGCGCGCGCCGTTTAAAACAATGGATTGATAGACCATTGATAAATAAACAACAAATAGAATCAAGGTTAGATATCGTTGATGAGTTTAGTAAACATTTTATTGAAAGAGATACTCTAAGAAATTATCTTAATCAAGTTTATGATATTGAGCGACTTGTAGGGCGTGTAAGTTATGGTAATGTTAATGCGAGAGATTTAATTCAACTTAAACATTCAATATCAGAAATTCCGAATATTAAAGCTTTATTAAATTCTATGAATCAAGATACGTTAGAACAAGTAAATCAACTAGAACCACTAGATGACTTGCTTGAAGTTTTAGAACAAAGTTTAGTAGAAGAACCCCCGATTTCTGTTAAAGATGGTGGATTGTTTAAAGTTGGATTTAATAAGCAATTAGATGAATATCTTGAAGCGTCAAAAAATGGTAAAACTTGGCTAGCAGAGCTACAAGCAAAAGAAAGACAACGTACGGGTATCAAATCATTAAAAATAAGTTTTAATAAAGTGTTTGGTTATTTTATAGAAATAACACGTGCGAATTTACAAAATTTTGAACCAAGTGATTTTGGTTATATGAGGAAACAGACTTTATCTAACGCAGAACGTTTTATTACAGATGAGCTCAAAGAAAAAGAGGACATTATTTTAGGTGCAGAAGATAAAGCGATTGAACTAGAATACCAATTGTTTGTTCAATTACGTGAAGAAGTTAAAAAATATACAGAACGTTTGCAACAACAAGCTAAAATTATTTCAGAGCTGGATTGTTTACAAAGTTTTGCAGAAATAGCACAAAAATATAATTATACAAGACCAACATTCAGTGATAATAAGACTTTGAATTTAATTGAATCAAGGCATCCAGTTGTAGAAAGAGTAATGGATTATAATGATTATGTTCCTAACGATTGTTGCTTAGATAACGAGACATTTATTTATCTTATTACAGGTCCAAACATGTCCGGTAAATCAACGTATATGAGACAAGTTGCAATTATTAGTATCATGGCACAAATGGGCGCCTATGTTCCGTGTAAAGAAGCGGTTTTACCACTATTTGATCAAATTTTCACGAGGATTGGTGCAGCAGATGATTTAGTTTCAGGTAAGAGTACATTTATGGTGGAAATGTTAGAAGCTCAAAAAGCGTTAACATATGCAACTGAAGATAGTTTGATTATTTTTGATGAAATTGGGCGTGGTACATCAACTTATGACGGTTTAGCATTAGCACAAGCTATGATTGAATATGTAGCTCAAACATCTCATGCAAAAACATTATTCTCTACGCATTATCATGAATTAACTACATTGGATCAAGCATTACCAAGTCTGAAAAATGTTCATGTTGCTGCAAATGAGTATAAAGGTGAACTTATATTCTTGCATAAGGTTAAAGATGGAGCTGTTGATGATAGTTACGGAATTCAAGTTGCCAAATTAGCTGATTTACCTGAAAAAGTTATAAGTAGAGCCCAAGTTATTTTGAATGACTTTGAAGAAACTGCTGGAAAAAAACAAATAAATCCCGAATTAACTAAAAATGCAGATGACATAATACAAGTTGAATCAAAAACAAATACTAAAGATATATCACAAAAAGACTTTGAACAAGCTTCATTTGATTTGTTCGAAAACGAGCAACAAAGTGAAATTGAATTACAAATTAAAAATTTGAATTTATCAAACATGACGCCAATTGAAGCTTTGCTGAAATTAAGTGAATTACAAAATCAATTAAAATAGAGGTGTTGCAAAATGGGGAAAATTAAAGAACTCCAAACCTCATTAGCAAATAAAATCGCAGCAGGAGAAGTAGTTGAGAGACCTAGTTCAGTTGTTAAAGAGCTTTTAGAAAATGCAATCGATGCTGGTGCCACAGAAATAAGTATTGAAGTGGAAGAATCGGGTGTTCAATCTATACGTGTTGTCGATAACGGAAGTGGCATTGAAGCTGAAGACTTAGGCCTAGTCTTTCATCGACATGCGACAAGTAAATTAGACCAAGATGAAGATTTATTCCATATTAGAACTTTAGGATTTCGTGGAGAAGCGTTAGCTAGTATTTCATCAGTTGCAAAAGTAACATTAAAAACTTGTACTGATAATGCTAATGGAAATGAAATTTATGTTGAAAATGGTGAAATTTTAAATCATAAGCCTGCCAAAGCCAAAAAAGGCACAGATATACTCGTTGAGTCATTATTTTATAATACGCCAGCACGTTTAAAATATATCAAAAGTTTATATACAGAATTAGGTAAAATTACTGATATTGTTAATAGAATGGCAATGAGTCATCCTGATATCCGTATATCTCTTGTTTCTGATGGAAAAATAATGTTAAGTACAAACGGATCAGGGCGTACTAATGAAGTGATGGCAGAAATTTACGGTATGAAAGTAGCTCGTGATTTAGTACATATTTCTGGTGATACAAGTGATTATCATATTGAAGGTTTTGTCGCTAAACCTGAACATTCAAGAAGTAATAAGCACTATATTTCAATTTTTATTAATGGGCGATATATAAAAAATTTCATGTTAAATAAAGCAATTTTAGAAGGTTACCATACACTATTAACAATTGGTAGGTTCCCGATTTGTTATATTAATATTGAAATGGATCCAATTTTAGTAGATGTCAATGTACACCCTACTAAATTAGAAGTGCGTCTTTCAAAAGAAGAACAACTTTACCAATTAATTGTTAATAAAATACAAGAAGCTTTTAAGGATCGTATTTTAATTCCTAAAAATAATCTAGATAATGCATCGAAAAAGAATAAAGTATTGCAATCATTTGAGCAACAGAAGATTGAATTCGAACAAAGACAAAAAGTAAATGAAACTCAAGTGAAGTCTGATATGTTTGGAAAAAATAATAGTGAGCAAGTTAAACAAGACACGCAATATCATGTTTCAGATTCAAGCGATGATTACAATCCATTCGTAACTAAAACATCTGAAAGCTTAATAGAAGAAGATGAAGTAGCCTCTTATAATAATACACGTGAAAAAGACGAAGACTACTTCAAAAAGCAACAAGAAATTTTACAGCAAATGGATCAAACTATCGAGCGACAAGAAGAAAGTTCTCATCAAAATATTGATAACCGTTCATCGGATGAATATTATGATTCAAGCGATATAAAAGGAACGAAAAGCAAAGATCCCAAACGTCGTATACCTTATATGGAAATTGTTGGTCAAGTACATGGAACTTATATCATTGCTCAAAATGAATTTGGTATGTATATGATTGATCAACATGCGGCACAAGAAAGAATTAAATATGAGTATTTTCGAGATAAAATTGGTGAAGTTACAAATGAAGTTCAGGACTTATTGATTCCATTGACGTTCCATTTTTCCAAAGATGAGCAGTTAATTATTGATCAATATAAAAATGAACTTCAACGTGTAGGTATTGTATTAGAACATTTTGGAGGTCATGATTATATTGTAAGCAGTTATCCAGTTTGGTTTCCTAAAGATGAAGTTGAAGAAATTATTAAAGATATGATTGAGTTAATTTTAGAAGAGAAAAAAGTTGATATTAAAAAATTGCGCGAGGAAGTAGCAATTATGATGTCTTGTAAAAAATCAATTAAAGCAAATCATTATTTGCAAAAAAATGAAATGTCAGATTTGATTGATCAATTAAGAGAAGCGGAAGATCCATTTACATGTCCGCATGGTCGCCCAATTATTATTAATTTTTCAAAATATGAATTAGAAAAATTATTTAAGCGTGTAATGTAGAGAGGATGAATCTAGTGAATAACAGCATACTACCTGCTATCAGAAATATTAAAGATTTAGAGAAATTAATTAAAACAAATCATAAAATGTGTGTGCTGCTTGATATGCATATTGGACACATTAAAAGCATAATGGAATTGCTTAAACAAAACGAAATTGAGTGTTTTATTCACATTGATTTAATTAAAGGTTTAAGCCATGATGAATACGCAAGCGAATTTATTATTCAGCAATATAAGCCCAAAGGTATTGTTTCAACTAAATCGAAAGTGATCAAAAAGGCTAAGTCATTAAACACGTTAACTATTTTCAGAGTGTTTATAATCGATAGCCAAGCATTAAAACGAAGTATTGATTTAATTAAAAAAGTTGAACCTGATTTCGTAGAAGTACTACCTGGTGTTGCTAGTAAGGCAATACATCATATTCAAAAGGAAACAAATACTCAAGTTATTGCAGGTGGTTTAATTGATACAATTGATGAAGTTGAAGAAGCTGTAAAAAATGGTGCGAAATATGTAACGACTAGTTATGAAAAGCTTTGGTAAGACAAATTCAATTGAGTTAGGTTGTTGACTATCTTATTTTTCAAATTTGAATGGTCAAATTATGATAGTGATTGTTGCAATTGAAATTAAATAAAAGTGGCTCCGTCTAATTGGACTGTTAAATTCAATAGCGGAGATTTATACTCGCAAACATTGAGAAATTTTAAAATACATCTCTAATTCGTTTTATATCCAAAGCGTCTTAGAGATGTTTATTTTTATATAGGAAATAAGGTGTATTGATTTACAAAAAATGTTGATGCAAAAATTAAAATGCACAAAATTCCTTTAAGGCATGTCATTTTTACACTTTTATAATTAAACTACTTTTATAAAGACTTAAAAAATTAAATTTGACAAAATTTTTACGAAAATTATTGACAACGCTTTCATAACGATAGTATCATAACAAATATAATACAAGTTAATACATAGAATAGAGACGGGAGATTTCTACGAGCCAAACTGCTAGTGTAGGAGTCTCTTTGTCTTTTGGGAGGACATTTAATATGAATGTATATTTAGCAGAATTCCTTGGAACTGCAATCTTAATTCTTTTTGGTGGTGGCGTTTGTGCCAATGTCAATTTAAAGCGAAGTGCAGCGAATGGTGCTGATTGGATTGTCATCACCGCTGGATGGGGATTAGCGGTTACAATGGGTGTGTTTGCAGTAGGACAATTTTCTGGTGCACATTTAAACCCAGCTGTATCATTAGCCTTAGCATTAGATGGAAGTTTCGATTGGGCATTAGTACCTGGTTATATTGTTGCTCAAATGTTAGGTGCAATTGTCGGTGCAACTATTGTATGGTTGATGTACTTGCCTCATTGGAAAGCAACTGAAGAAGCAGGCGCAAAATTAGGTGTATTCTCAACAGCACCAGCTATTAAGAACTATTTTGCAAACTTTTTGAGTGAGATTATTGGTACAATGGCGTTAACTTTAGGTATTTTATTTATCGGTGTAAACAAAATTGCTGATGGCTTAAATCCTTTAATCGTTGGTGCATTAATTGTAGCGATTGGTCTAAGCTTAGGTGGCGCAACAGGTTATGCGATTAACCCAGCTCGTGATTTAGGACCAAGAATTGCACATGCCATTTTACCTATTGCAGGTAAAGGTGGATCAAACTGGTCTTACGCAATCGTTCCAATTTTAGGACCAATTGCGGGTGGTTTACTAGGTGCAGTTGTTTATGCTGTATTTTACAAACACACATTTAATATTGGTTGTGCAATTGCAATCGTCGTTGTCATTATTACTTTGATTTTAGGTTACATCTTAAATAAATCATCTAAAAAAGGTGATATTGAATCAATTTACTAAAATAAAAAGAAATGTAAATAGCATAATTTAACATGTTTGATTCATGAATTATGCTATTTTTTCGCCAAAATTTAACAGATTTTGTACAATGGGTTAGCGATTATTTTAAATGATAAAGGAGACACTACTAATGGAAAAATACATTTTATCAATAGACCAAGGAACAACAAGTTCAAGAGCAATTTTATTTAATCAAAAAGGTGAAATTTCAGGGGTAGCACAGCGTGAATTTAAACAGTATTTTCCTCAATCAGGGTGGGTTGAACACGATGCAAATGAAATTTGGACATCTGTTTTAGCAGTAATGACTGAAGTTATTAATGAAAATGATGTTAGAGCTGATCAAATTGCTGGTATTGGTATTACAAACCAACGTGAAACTACGGTTGTTTGGGATAAACATACGGGACGCCCAATTTATCATGCAATTGTATGGCAATCTCGTCAAACGCAATCAATTTGTTCAGAGTTGAAACAACAAGGTTATGAACAAACTTTTAGAGATAAAACAGGATTGTTGTTAGATCCATATTTTGCGGGAACTAAAGTTAAATGGATTTTAGATAATGTAGAAGGTGCTCGTGAAAAAGCAGAAAATGGAGATTTATTGTTTGGAACAATTGATACTTGGTTGGTTTGGAAATTATCAGGTAAAGCTGCACATATTACAGATTATTCAAATGCGAGTCGTACGTTAATGTTTAACATTCATGATTTAAAATGGGACGACGAATTATTAGAATTATTAACAGTTCCTAAAAATATGTTGCCAGAAGTTAAACCTTCTAGTGAAATTTATGGTAAGACAATTGATTACCACTTCTATGGTCAAGAAGTACCAATTGCAGGGGTAGCTGGAGACCAACAAGCAGCATTGTTTGGACAAGCATGCTTTGAACGTGGTGACGTGAAAAACACATATGGCACTGGTGGCTTCATGTTAATGAATACTGGTGAAAAAGCAGTTAAGTCTGATAGTGGATTATTAACAACAATTGCATATGGTATTGATGGTAAAGTAAACTATGCGCTTGAAGGATCGATTTTTGTATCCGGTTCAGCAATTCAATGGTTACGTGATGGTTTAAGAATGATTAATTCTGCGCCTCAATCAGAAAGTTATGCGACAAGAGTTGACTCTACTGAAGGTGTATATGTTGTACCTGCCTTTGTAGGTTTAGGTACGCCATATTGGGACTCAGAAGCAAGAGGTGCTATTTTTGGCTTAACGCGTGGTACTGAAAAAGAGCATTTCATTAGAGCTACTTTAGAATCTTTATGTTACCAAACACGTGACGTTATGGAAGCAATGTCTAAAGACTCAGGAATTGATGTTCAAAGTTTACGAGTTGATGGTGGTGCAGTTAAAAATAACTTTATAATGCAATTCCAAGCTGATATTGTTAATACGTCAGTTGAAAGACCTGAAATTCAAGAAACAACTGCTTTAGGTGCTGCTTATCTTGCGGGATTAGCTGTTGGATTCTGGGACAGTAAAGATGATATTGCTAAAAATTGGAAGTTAGAAGAAAAATTCGATCCAAAAATGGATGAAGACGAAAGAGATAAATTATACAGAGGTTGGAAAAAAGCTGTTGAAGCAACACAAGTTTTTAAAACTGAGTAATTTTATAGATTAGACTTTTGGTTAAACATTGTGATACAATAAATTTAAGTTAATATTTGAATCGAGAAGCGAGAGATTTGTTCGTACATGTACAATTTAAAGATTGTTTGTGTTGGACAAGTCTCTCGTTTTATATATTTTAGGAGGCGTTTTGGAATGGCATTGTCTACTTTTAAGAGAGAGCATATTAAAAAGAATTTAAGAAATGAAGAATATGATTTAGTAATTATCGGTGGCGGTATTACAGGGGCAGGTATTGCATTGGACGCAAGTGAACGTGGTATGAAAGTTGCATTAGTTGAAATGCAAGACTTTGCACAAGGTACTAGTTCTAGATCTACGAAATTAGTTCATGGTGGTTTACGCTATTTAAAACAACTTCAAATTGGTGTAGTAGCTGAAACAGGTAAAGAACGTGCCATTGTTTATGAAAATGGTCCACATGTTACAACGCCTGAGTGGATGCTTTTACCAATGCATAAAGGTGGTACATTTGGTAAGTTTTCAACTTCAATTGGTTTAGGTATGTATGATCGTTTAGCTGGAGTTAAAAAATCTGAACGTAAAAAAATGTTGTCTAAAAAAGAGACTTTAGCTAAAGAACCATTAGTTAAAAAAGATGGACTAAAAGGTGGCGGTTATTATGTTGAATACCGTACGGATGACGCGCGTTTAACAATTGAAGTTATGAAACGTGCAGCTGAAAAAGGTGCTGAAATTATAAACTATACTAAATCTGAACATTTTACTTATGATCAAAACCAACAAGTAAATGGTGTTAAAGTTATAGATAAGTTGACTAATGAAAATTACACAATTAAAGCTAAAAAAGTTGTTAATGCGGCGGGACCTTGGGTTGATGATGTTAGAAGTGGCGATTATGCTCGAAATAATAAAAAATTACGTTTAACTAAAGGCGTACATGTTGTTATTGATCAATCAAAATTCCCATTAGGTCAAGCAGTGTACTTTGATACTGAAAAAGATGGACGTATGATTTTCGCAATTCCACGTGAGGGTAAAGCATATGTAGGAACTACAGATACATTTTATGACAATATCAAGTCTTCACCATTGACAACTCAAGAAGATAGAGATTACTTAATTGATGCGATAAATTATATGTTCCCAAGTGTAAATGTTAAAGATGAAGATATTGAGTCTACATGGGCTGGAATTCGACCATTAATTTATGAAGAAGGTAAAGACCCTTCTGAAATCTCTCGCAAAGACGAAATTTGGGAAGGTAAATCTGGTTTATTAACAATTGCAGGTGGTAAATTAACGGGCTATCGTCACATGGCTCAAGACATCGTTGATTTAGTATCTAAACGCTTGAAAAAAGACTACGGTTTATCATTCAGTCCATGTAATACGAAAGGCCTTGCAATTTCAGGTGGAGATGTTGGAGGCAGTAAGAACTTTGAGGCATTTGTAGATCAAAAAGTTGATGTTGCTAAAGGTTTTGGTATCGATGAAGATGTTGCTCGTCGATTAGCAAGTAAATATGGTTCAAACGTTGATGAATTATTTAATATTGCACAAACTTCACAATATCATGATAGCAAATTACCTTTAGAAATTTATGTAGAGCTTGTTTATAGTATTCAACAAGAAATGGTTTACAAACCGAATGACTTCTTAGTTCGTCGTTCTGGTAAAATGTATTTCAATATTAAAGATGTATTAGATTATAAAGATGCTGTCATCGATATTATGGCAGATATGCTTGATTACTCTCCAGCTCAAATTGAAGCATATACAGAAGAAGTTGAACAAGCAATTAAAGAAGCTCAACATGGAAATAATCAACCTGCTGTAAAAGAATAATTTGATTTCAACATTATAAACTGGTGTCCTTTTTATTGGGCATCAGTTTTTTTGTATCGATTCAAAAGGACAATTGAAAGTATTTAATTCTATATGTATGATAATAATAAAAAGTGATTTTAAATAATTGTTATAAAAGGTGTGATACGATGGCTGAAAAACAATTTAAACTAACAGTTCAAGATAATACAAATATCGAAGTAAAAGTAAATTTCACAGATGCAGAATCTAAAGGGATTGTGCATATTTTTCATGGTATGGCTGAGCATATGGAACGTTATGATAAACTAGCATCTGCAATTTCAGCGCATGGATTTGATGTCATTCGCCATAACCATCGTGGTCATGGCATCAATATCGATGAATCAACGAGAGGTCATTATGATGATATGAAACAGGTTATCAGTGATGCCTTTGAAGTGGCACAAACTGTGAGAGGAAATGTTGATAAGCCATATATTATAATTGGACACTCAATGGGATCTATAATTGCAAGATTTTTTGTAGAAACATATCCTAAATATGTCGATGGTCTTGTTTTAAGTGGGACAGGGATGTATACAATGTGGAAAGGTTTACCAACTGTTAAAACATTAAAAATAATTACCAAAATTTATGGAGCTGACAAACGTGTTGAATGGGTTAATAAATTAGTGTCGAATACTTTTAACAAAAAAATCAGACCCTTGAGAACGAAAAGTGATTGGATTTCAAGCAACCCAATAGAAGTAGATAAGTTTGTTAAAGATCCCTACAGTGGATTTAATGTGTCGAATCAATTATTATACGAAACTGCATATTATATGTTACGTACGTCGCAATTAAAGTATATGAAAGTATTAAATAAGTCAATGCCAATATTATTTGTCTCAGGTTATGATGATCCTTTAGGAGATTATGGAAAAGGTATCTTAAAATTGGCGAATATTTATAGAAAAGCAGGACTAAAAAATGTTAAAGTTAATCTTTATCACAATAAACGACATGAAGTTTTATTTGAAAAAGATTATGAAAATATTTGGGAAGATTTATTTAACTGGTTGAATCAATTTAACAATAACTAAAGAAAGTGGAATTAAACATGAATAGAGAGAAGCCCTTTATTGTGGTTATAGTAGGTCCAACTGCTTCTGGAAAAACTGAACTTAGCATTGAACTTGCTAAGAGAATCGATGGAGAAATAATAAGTGGAGATTCAATGCAAGTATATAAGCATATGGATATTGGAACAGCAAAGGTAACGCCTGAAGAAATGGACGGTGTACCACATCATTTAATTGATATTTTAAATCCTGATGAATCATTTTCCGCATTCGCATTTAAAAATTTAGCTGAAACGATAATCTATGATATTACGAGCAGAGGCAAAATACCCATTATTGCTGGAGGCACGGGATTATATATTCAGTCATTAATTTATAATTATGAATTAGAAGACGAAACAATAACGCCCGAAGAAGAAATGATTGTAAAGAAAAAAATGAAAGAAATTGAACAATTAGACAATCAACAATTGCATGATTATTTAGCGCAATTTGATGCAATGTCTGCTGAAAATATTCATAAAAATAACCGACAAAGAGTGTTGCGTGCTATTGAATATTATTTTAAAACAAAAAAACTTTTAAGTAATCGCAAGAAAGTGCAACAATTTACTGAAAATTATGATACATTATTAATAGGGATTGAAATGTCGCGTAAAACATTATATTCAAGAATAAATAAACGTGTTGATATTATGTTGGATCACGGATTATTTAAAGAAGTGCAACAACTTGTTGAACAAGGCTATGAATCTTGCCAAAGTATGCAAGCTATTGGATATAAAGAATTAATACCTGTGATTAACGGACAAATGATTTATGAAGATGCTGTCAATGAATTAAAGCAACATTCACGCCAATATGCAAAACGACAAATGACATGGTTCAAGAATAAAATGAGTGTTCATTGGTTAGATAAAGAAAATATGTCACTTCAAATGATGTTAGATGAGATTACAACCCAGATTAAGTAAAAGGAGTCCGACAGATGATTGCAAACGAAAACATCCAAGACAAAGCACTAGAGAATTTTAAAGCAAACCAAACTGAAGTAACTGTATTCTTTCTAAACGGTTTCCAAATGAAAGGTGTAATTGAAGAATTCGACAAGTATGTCGTAAGCTTAAATTCTCAAGGCAAACAACACTTGATTTACAAACATGCGATCAGCACTTATACAGTAGAATCTGAAGCTCAAGCGTCTACTGAAAGTGAAGAATAAGTTGTAATCATATGTGCATGAAATGTTAGTTAATGCACATAAAGCTTGAAGTATGACAAATAGATATAGAATTGAAGTCATATGAGTCATCAATGAGTTGATGTTCAAATGACATGATACAATAAAGGAATGTTTGTAATAAAAACGCTTCATTTAAAAAACGAGTCTATATGGGACACGATTTTAAATGAAGCGTTTTATTTTTGAAAAGCTTAATAAATTATAATAACTTTTCGATTTCTTTTTCAATTTGAATAGGTTTTTTCTGAGGTGCAAATCGTTTAACGACGTTACCTTCACGGTCAACTAAAAACTTAGTGAAGTTCCATTTAATTTTTTCATTAAAGAAACCGTGCTGTGCAGCAGTTAAGTATCTGAATAAAGGAAATTGATGTTCACCTTTTACGTCAATCTTTTGATGCATAGGGAAAGTGACACCATAGTTTAATTTACAGTTTTGAGCAGCTTCTTCACCTGAACCAGGTTCTTGATTACCAAACTGATTGCAAGGGAAACCTAAAACGACAAATCCTTTTTCTTTATATTTTTCATATAGTGCTTGTAAACCTTCAAATTGTGAAGTGAAAGCACACTCGCTTGCTGTATTGACAATCAGCATAACGTCGCCTCTATACTCTTCTAATTTGTAAGTAACACCTTTATTTGTTTCTACTACAAAATCATAAATTGTCTCCATTGAATCATCCTTTCGATTTACTTAAAATGTACCATAAAATCGCACAATAGTCTTTAGTAAAACTCTGTGATAGAATACTTTGAGTAGGAATTTATTAAGGAGATGTATAACATGGCTCAGCAACAAATTCATGATACTAAAAATAAACTAGAAAAAGCTGTTTTAGTCGGTGTACATGCTCAAGATGATAAGCAATTTAATTTTGAGTCAACGATGGAAGAATTATCATCATTATCAGAAACTTGCCAACTTGAAGTATTAGGACAAATTACTCAAAATCGTGATCGTGTAGATCGTAAATACTATGTTGGTAAAGGTAAACTTGAAGAAATTCAAGCATTTATTGAATTTAAAGATATAGATGTAGTTATTGCAAATGACGAATTAACAACTGCCCAGTCTAAATCATTAAATGAAGCATTAGATGTAAAAATAATTGATAGAACTCAGTTGATTCTTGAAATATTTGCATTAAGAGCACGAAGCAAAGAAGGTAAGTTGCAAGTAGAACTCGCACAACTTGATTATTTATTACCTAGATTGCAAGGACATGGTAAAAGTCTTTCTCGTTTAGGTGGGGGCATTGGTACTAGAGGTCCTGGTGAAACGAAATTAGAGATGGACCGAAGACATATTAGGACTCGTATGAATGAAATAAAACATCAATTACAAACAGTTGAGGAACATCGTGAAAGATATCGAAATAAAAGAAATCAAAATCAAGTGTTTCAAGTAGCTTTAGTAGGCTATACAAATGCTGGTAAATCCTCGTGGTTTAACGTTTTAGCAAATGAAGAGACATATGAAAAAGACCAATTATTTGCAACTCTGGATCCAAAAACACGACAAATACAAATCAATGATGGATTTAATTTAATTATTTCAGATACTGTCGGTTTTATTCAAAAACTTCCTACAACGCTAATTGCAGCTTTTAAATCAACTTTAGAAGAAGCGAAAGGTGCAGATTTATTAGTACACGTAGTTGATAGTAGTCATCCCGAATACCGTACGCAGTATGATACAGTTAATGATTTGATTAAGCAATTAGATATGAAACACATACCTCAAATTGTGATATTTAATAAAAAGGATTTATGTAAACAATCATCAAATAGACCTGCTAGTGATTTACCTAATGTATTTGTTTCTTCTAAAAATGATTCTGATAAACAACTAGTTAAGGAATTATTAATCGATGAGATAAAAAGACAATTAACATATTATGATGAAACTGTTAATGCAAATAATGCTGATAGACTATATTTTTTAAAGCAACATACTTTAGTGACTGAGCTTAAATATGATGAGATTAAAGATGTTTATCGTATACAAGGTTTTAAAAAACAATAAAAGGACGAATTTTAAATGAAAGATATAAGTAAGCTAGTTGTCGACGTCGAATCAACGTTAGCACCGTATTTTAAAGAAATTGAAGAAACAGCATATATTAACCAAGAAAAAGTATTAGATGCCTTTCATCATGTCAAAGCTAGTGAAAGTGATTTGCAAGGGTCAACAGGATACGGATATGATGACTTTGGACGTGATCATTTAGAAGAAATATATGCACATACATTTAAAGCTGAAGATGCCATAGTACGTCCGCAAATTATTTCAGGTACACATGCGATTACTATTGCATTACAAAGTTTATTAAAACATGGTGATGAACTGATTTATATTACAGGTAGTCCGTATGACACATTGCTTGAAGTCATTGGTGTAAACGGGAATGGTATTGAGAGTTTAATGGAGCACGGTGTATCGTATAAAGATATTGCACTTAAAGAAGGTAAGATCGATATTGAAAGTGTGTTAGATGGTATAACGGAACGCACTAAAGTCATTGCGATTCAACGATCGAAAGGGTATGACCAAAGACCTTCCATTCCTCTTGATGAAATTGAAGATGCAATTAAGAAGGTAAAAGAAGTATATCCAAATATTTTAATATTTGTAGATAACTGTTATGGAGAATTTGTTGAAAGACGTGAACCTATTGAATGTGGCGCAGATATAATGGCGGGGTCATTGATAAAGAATCCTGGTGGGGGATTAGCTAAAATAGGTGGCTACATAGCTGGTAGAAAAGATTTAATTGAACGATGTGGTTATAGATTAACAGCGCCAGGTATTGGTAAAGAAGCGGGTGCATCTCTAAATGCATTACTTGAAATGTATCAAGGGTTCTTTTTAGCGCCACATGTTGTCAGTCAAAGTCTTAAAGGTGCATTGTTTACTAGTTTATTATTAGAAAAAATGAATATGAACACGACACCGAAATATTACGAAAAACGAACTGATTTAATTCAAACAGTTAAATTTGATACAAAGGAACAAATGATTTCATTTTGTCAGAGTATTCAACATGCATCACCGATCAATGCGCATTTTAGTCCAGAACCTAGTTATATGCCAGGTTATGAAGATGATGTTATTATGGCGGCTGGTACATTTATTCAAGGCTCGTCAATTGAATTGTCTGCTGATGGTCCAATTCGACCTCCTTATGAAGCGTATGTCCAAGGTGGATTAACATATGAACATGTTAAAATTGCTGTGACAAGAGCTGTTAAACAATTAAAAGAAAAAGAGTTAATATAGACGAAATCTATATAGATCAAATTTCGCCTCAAATGACTAATGAGTTTTTGGGGTGGGATTTTTTTGTGGAGATTTATCAGATTATTTTTAAAAATTGAAAAAATATTTTTGGTGTAGGTTGTTTTATAGCGTTTTAGAGGCCGAAAACACAGTGATATCAACGTTTTGATTTTAATGTTAGAAAACCTGACATATTTTTGAAATACTAAAAAATTTATGATAAGTTATTAACAAGTTCAAAAGTAGAGGAGAGGAACAATGATATCGAATGATGCAATCAGACGAAATATGGCTGTCTTCTCTATGAGTGTAGTAAGTAAGTTAACGGATTTAACGCCAAGGCAAATTCGTTACTATGAAACACATGAACTCATCAAACCTGAAAGAACAGAAGGTCAAAAACGTCTGTTCTCACTCAATGATTTGGAAAGATTACTAGAAATTAAATCACTTTTAGAAAAAGGATTTAATATCAAAGGGATTAAACAAATCATTTATGACTCACAAGAGCATTTAACAACTGATGAACAAGAGATAAGAAAAAAGATGATTGTAGATGCCACGCAAAAGCCTATTGGAGAAACTTTGCCAATAAATCGTGGTGATTTATCCCGATTTATTAAATAAAATTTGGAGGATTTTAAAATGCCAAAACGTACTTTCACTAAAGACGACATTCGTAAATTTGCAGAAGAGGAAAATGTAAGATATTTAAGATTACAATTCACTGATATTTTAGGAACAATTAAAAACGTTGAAGTACCTGTAAGCCAATTAGAAAAAGTACTTGATAACGAAATGATGTTTGACGGTTCTTCTATCGAAGGTTTCGTACGTATCGAAGAATCTGACATGTACTTACATCCAGATTTAGATACTTGGGTAATCTTCCCATGGACTGCTGGTCAAGGTAAAGTAGCACGTTTAATTTGTGATGTATATAAAACAGATGGTACGCCATTTGAAGGGGATCCACGTGCAAACTTAAAACGTGTATTAAAAGAAATGGAAGATTTAGGCTTCACAGACTTTAACTTAGGGCCTGAACCAGAATTCTTCTTGTTCAAGTTGGATGAAAAAGGGGAACCAACTTTAGAACTTAACGATGATGGTGGATATTTCGACTTAGCTCCAACTGATTTAGGTGAAAACTGCCGTCGTGATATTGTTCTAGAATTAGAGGATATGGGCTTCGATATTGAAGCAAGTCACCATGAAGTTGCACCGGGTCAACATGAAATCGACTTTAAATATGCGGATGCAGTTACAGCATGTGATAACATCCAAACATTTAAATTGGTTGTTAAAACAATTGCACGTAAGCATAATTTACATGCAACATTCATGCCTAAACCATTATTTGGTGTGAACGGTAGCGGTATGCACTTTAATGTTTCATTATTCAAAGGTAAAGAAAATGCATTCTTTGATCCGAATACTGAAATGGGCTTAACAGAAACAGCTTACCAATTCACAGCTGGTGTACTTAAAAATGCACGTGGATTTACAGCGGTATGTAACCCATTAGTAAACTCATACAAACGTTTAGTTCCTGGTTATGAAGCACCATGTTATATTGCATGGAGCGGTAAAAACCGTTCGCCGTTAATCCGTGTACCATCTTCAAGAGGATTATCAACTCGTATTGAAGTACGTTCAGTTGACCCAGCTGCGAACCCATATATGGCGTTAGCTGCAATTTTAGAAGCTGGTTTAGACGGTATTAAAAATAAATTAAAAGTTCCAGAACCTGTTAACCAAAATATTTACGAAATGAATCGTGAAGAACGTGAAGCAGTAGGCATTCAAGACTTACCTTCAACACTTTACACAGCATTAAAAGCAATGCGTGAAAATGAAGTTATTAAAAAAGCATTAGGAAATCATATCTATAATCAATTTATTAATTCTAAATCAATAGAATGGGATTACTACAGAACTCAAGTATCTGAATGGGAAAGAGATCAGTACATGAAGCAATATTAATACGCTAAACAATTGATGGGAAATCAGTAATATCAAGGGCTAGAGCAATTTTGCTTTAGCTCTTTTTTGGTTTAACTGGGCAACTTTTTAAGGTGTAAAATATTCCTTTTGTTATGATTGGGCAACTTTTGGTCAAGTTTTGGTCAAGTAAGTATTTTATGTATTTATTTTTTTAAAGCTGGGGAAGACCATTTTATATTTTAGTTCACATGAATTTTAATATATTTGGAGGTGATGAGATGAGGCGATAAAAGAACGTCGCGAAAACGTTGAGTATTACTTGAAAATAGCCACATTCATATTACTTCTCATCGAATTCATTTGCAGAACGTTCTAAGATAAGACCCCGAAAAGAGGGACCTTACTACTCATTATTAAGGGGGGAATACTATATGAATAGAGAAACAAAACAAAATATATCTTTTTGTTTATCGATCGCTATTTTCATTTTAGTTATACTACTATTGATATTCTAAAAAATTAAAAATTTCGCCTCATCTAATTTATGAATTGCTATGATGAAATATTCAATACAATCAAAGAATTGATAGAAAACAAAGAGATATCGAGTTATCAAATTAATAAAAATACTGGGATAAGTTACGGTAATATTAATGCTATGCGCCGTGGAGAAAGAAGAATAGAAAATTTAAGCTTAAAGAATGCAAAAATCTTATATGAATATGCGAAAAAGGTATTATAATATAAGCATTGATTTCAATAGGCATACAATAACTGCCCAAACTAGTGACTGAGAGGGTGCTTTTATAGTATTAAAAGTTTTCTAAAAGTGAAAGAAATCATGTTTAGTAATTTACTTATGTTTTACAAAATAGTATAATACTTTTATATAATGTATAGAGCTTCAGTATACCTTTTGAGTATATATGGAGTTCTTTCTTTTTATACAACATGTATATGTATAAATGGAAATGTTTAATACATTACATAAAAACCTTGGATATGGGAATTCAAACATATCACATACCCCAATTTGTGGAATGTTAAATAACTATAAAGAGGAAAGGAGAAAAAATGATAAGAATGGTTAAAGAAAAAGAACGAATAGCAAAATTAAATTTCGAATAGCTGTGACGAGCATAATAATTCAAGTACTTAATTTTATCAAATCGTTCTTTTAAAAGGGTAAAGGGAGGAAGCCCTTTACCACATTAAATTGGGAGGTAGTATTTATGACAAGAGAATTAAGGAAAAAATTAACTCTCTATCTTAACATTGTAACTTTAATATTATTTATTATTAATTTAACTAGAAAAAAATAAACTATTCTTTCATATTTACAAAAATTATGAACCAGTTTAAAGAAATTTATAATACAATAGAAAAATTACTAAATGATAAATCAATATCTAATTATAGAATTAATCAAGATACTGGTGTTTCATATGGTGGTATAAGTGAATTAAGAAGCGGGAAAAGAAAAGTGGAAAATTTAACTTTAGAAACAGCGGAAAAACTCTATAATTACCAAAAACATTTAGAAATAATGATTGAAGATTAAAATAAGGACATATCTTGTGATATATAATGGAGTGAGCTTTTAAATCATCTAATTTTAAAGTATATTAAAGATGGATAACTAAATCTGAATATAAATAAAAAGTGATCAAATAATATAATATAGAATAGATTGAGACAAGAAATTTTATCATTATATAATAAAAAACGCCAATACTATTAGGCATTTGTTTATAAATTAACTAGTTTGTCAATTACAAAGAAACAATGTATTGATAAACGTAGCTACTGCATTAGAATTATTATAATTATAAATAGAAAGAGAGCGTGATTAAAAATGAATGAGATTGAAACTATTATAAGTGAAATAGAAAAGTTATTAACTAACAATACACCATATAGTATTTCAAAAAATTCAGGTGTACCACGTCAAACAGTTACAGATTTAAAGGTAGGTAAAACTGAAATAAAAGATGCTAAATTTAAAACGATAATCAAATTATATGAATATCAAAGAACATTAGAAAATAAAATAGAATGTTAACAAAAATATTTTGTTAGGTTAGGTGGACAAGAAATTAAATTTCTAATGATTTCATGGTTGTCTGTCCACGTTTTGTCCACCTCAATAAGATAATCTCTTAGTTTTAGAAATTGTACATGGTTAAATAATCAAAAATGCATATTATGAAATTATCATTGCCATTAAATCTTGAATAATCTTTAAGTGATGATATTAAAGGTTTAACACAATAAATAAATTAGCTTTAATGTTGTATTCTATACTGAACATATTTAGTAATAACGTATATTATTTTTTATTGTTCGCTTTTTATTATCACTATATTAGATGGTGTATTTGACATATGTAGCAATCTATGATAATTATATTTTAATATATTTTTTATTTTATGATTATAAAATTAATAGAGTTGAAATCGTACTTTATTTCGTGAAAGTATTTTTAATACGTTTATTTGGAAACATTTTTTATCATAAATATAATAGGTAAATGTTTTTTAACAAACTTATTTCTTCGAGTGAAAAATCGCGTGGTAAACATAATTTACATAAATTATAAGGAGGTGAAAATGGTGGAGGAAGTTAAAACGATAAAATAATTCGAATATTTTGATTTCAATTCGGATAAAACTGTTGAATTTCCAAACTAATAAGAATGTGAGGTTTGAATTAATACGAGGTCATATTCTTGGAATAAAAAATTACTTTCTCACCATTAGTAAAATGAAGATGACTATTAAAGTACGCAAAACAAATAAAAAAGAGAAAATAGAATTTTTAATAGGGACATTTATAATTTTGTTAGTAATATTAGGATTCAAAATTATGAAATAAATGGATGGTTTTCGAGTAGTCTATTTGATTCCGGAAAAATTAAAGTCTATAGATAACGTAGTATCTCAAATTTAAAAGACCACTTGAGTTAGTAGCTTTAATATTTATAGAATCAAGTTTAATAAAAATACATAAAAGGTTTAACTATTGTAATCGCTGAAAAATTCAATGGATACCAAATATTGAATTTTAGAAAAGGTGTAAAGTATACAAGGTAAATTGGTTGTCTTTGACAGAGTAATTGATGATGAAAAGTCCTTGTAAAGGTATGGAGATGAAGAAAGTGTCAGAATACAAGAAGAAGTTAATGGAATTAATCGAAAGTAAAATAACAGGATATGAAATTTCTAAAAATACTGGAGTTTCTCAATATGTACTTTCACAATTAAGGCAGGGCAAACGCGAAGTAGATAATCTAACCTTGAATACAACAGAAAAATTATATGAATATGCTAATAAAGTTTTGTAATATAACTACTGCCTGAATTAATAAAGTTATGTTTTTTGATTTTACTATTAATAAAATCAGATGTTAAATGAACATTTAAATAATTAAAATACAAAAATAGTAGATCCAATTGAAAAGGCATACTAAAAAATATGGTGATGAAACTACTTATGGCAAAATTCATTATTCCAAAACTGATTTTCAAATAGTACCATTTGTAAGTAAGGAGAAGTAAAATGTTAATCAAAGATGTATATCGTAAAAATGTTATAGTTACACTAAAAAATGATGAAAAATTAAAAGGTTTTGTTATAGATTATGAAAATCCGTTAGAAAGTGATTCTGGAAACTATTGCATGGATTTAGAAACAGAATTAGGTTTTTATTCTATTGATGAATCAGATATAAAGACGATAACATTAATTAATTAATTAAAGTATCCTTTCTACACAGGTAAAAAGAGGTGCTATTTTATTATACTTTTTTATTGAAAATAATTTATCTAAAAGTACTTGGTGGAGAATAGCTAATATAAATACGTTGGCAAAATAGATAGTAAAACATCTAAATTATGTCATTCACTCAACGGCAAAATATTTAAAGTTAAAGATATGATACCAGGTGTGAATGCGCCGTATATTCATCCTTGTGTAGAAGTAAAAGAAGCAATAATAAATAATTATTTATTTATTACCAAGTTATACTACTGTATCAATTCAAAAACTTAATGAATTATTAACAGACAAAGTAGGGGTGGGTGAAATTTTATTATTAAGAGGTAAGTTTGATCAAAAAGAGATAATAGATTTTGAATTTGTAATTGGAAAATCATTTGTAGAAGGTAATTATATAGATAGAACTTTTGGAAAAGTACATTATTCTAGAACAGGAACACATGTGGTTCCATATGTTAAAAAGGAGGTTGAATAATGAGAATAGCAAGGGCCTATGGTCATAAAGTTAAAGTAATTTTAAAAGATAATAATAATATGGTTGGAAATGTCATTAATTTTGAAAACCCAATCGAAAGTGATACTGGGAATTTCGTAATGGATTTAGAGACCTCAATGGGTATATATTCTATAGATGATTCTGAAATTAAAGACATACAAATAATTACAAAATAGCATCCTTTCTACACAGATAAAAAGAAAGTGGTGCTATTTTACACCCAATTTTAACTATTTATTGAAATATCATTCACTCAACGGAAAAGTATTTAAATTTAAAGATATGATACCAGGTGTGAATGCACTACCTATGCATCCTTGGTGTAGAAGTACCACAGTGCCACATGAAGAAATAAGGATATAGAACTAGATATAATTACTAAAAACACCAATTTGAATAAAAACCTAGTTAAAAGAGCTTATGAACATTTGTTTGAGAATAAATATAGTTTAGATAACGGTATTAATAATTTCTATCCAGATTATAATATCGCAGTAAGTTGGCAACGTTTAAGAGAAGGAAAAACAATAAAAAAACAAGATTTAATACTGTTGCGTCATGAGGCGCTTAAGCATTATTTGATGAATAAGTATAATTATAACTATAGAGAAGCACATGGGATTATAGAAAAAAATACAATTTTTCTAATTATATTGAGAAATAGGGTGATTTGATTGATTATTATGAGGAAGTTAAAAGAAGATAATCAAGTTATTGTATATGAGTATATTCCACAAGATAAAATAGAAAAAGGGAAAGGTGAAATAACAGTAAATAAATTAGATTCAAAGGTAATTGACTATAAATTATCAAAAGTTGAAAATGAAAAAGGTATTTTAGTTTATAGAGATAAATCATTTCATGCAATATTAAATTTTATTGATGAAAATAAATTTCCGAATGAATATATATATGCATGGTATTAAAGCATCCTTTCTACACAGATAAAGAGAAAGCGGTGCTATTTTTATACACTTTTTTAACCTTCTAACGTGAAGGTTATTTTTTATTGTCCAAAACGTGCTGATGACATTTTAAAAGCAAGTATGGAATATCAGTTGACAGACTATAAACGGAGGTATATCTCATGAAAAATAATGAAGGTAATATTACTGATGTAACTCAGAACGAAGAGCAACTAGACAACAGTGATGAACAATCACAACAGAATGAGAAAACATTTTCTCAAGAAGAAGTATCGCAATTGATTAAAGAGCGTATAGCTAGAGAACGCAAAAAATCAGATGAACGTATTAAAGATGCCAAAGAAAACAATTATAGCAATGAAGTAGGTTATTTATTAAAAGATGGTAAAGTTACAAAAATATATGGCGATCAAAATAGTGCATCCTTTGTACCAGGGGAAAAGCAACCGAATTATTATTTAACAGTAAACCTAATACAATTATTATGTTACATAACCATCCTGGGCACTCTAGTTTTTCTCTTACAGACTTGTATTTATTTATATTTAATAATTCTATTAAAACACTGACAATTGTTACAAATAAAGGTCAAACAAAGTACTTAACTAAGACAAAAAAATATTGCAAATCAACTTGTATTGATTGTATTAAAAAATATAATAAAAATAAGAATATAAAAAAATTCAATCATAAGGATATTGATATGATTCTAAAGAGATTATATAATAGTGGTAACATAATATATAAAGTTAGGTGATTAAAATGTATTTTGCACAGTTAGATGGTGAAATAACTAATAAACAGTCACAAGAATTATTGGATAAAGAATACAAGAAAGCAATAGAATTAGAAAATAAGAATAAAGAACAAAAATTAGAAAAATAGCATCCTTTCTACACAAAAATATAGAAAGAGGTGCTATTTTAATACATTTTTTTAACTATTTACTGAAATATCAGAATCACAAAAGTTAACATATTTAAAAGAACTTGGTGAAGATGGCGAATATAAATATGTTGCCAAAATAGATAGTAAAACATCTAAATTATGTCATTCACTTAACGGAAAAATATTTAAAGTTAAAGATATGATACCAGGTGTGAATGCGCCGCCTATGCATCCTTGGTGTAGAAGTACCACAGTGCCACATGTCGGCAATTGGCGAGACAAGTTCTTTAAAGAGCGTGAAGGTAAATATCAGGTAGAAGTAAAAGAAGCAAAATTACAGGAAAAAGCTAAAAACCAGATGAAAGAAATGATTGAAAGTGGTAAAATAAAAATAGAAATAAATTGCGAAAAACAAAATAGGCATATGTTAGGTCATCACCTATATAATGAAAATAAAAAAAGAGCTATTTTAAATAATAAGAAATTGCCTAGCTATAAAATACTTTCTATAGATCTATTGAATGAATTGTTAAGAGAAAAAATGTCAACAGGCAATCTAATATTAAGTGATGAGCGATTTGATTTGAAAGAAATTATTAATTTTAATCAAATTATTGGAAAAGTACATATCGATAATGTGTATATTGAAACCAGAAAAGGAAAAGTGCATTATTCGAAGACAGGTGCTCATATAGTACCTTATATTGATAAGTAGGTGAAAAGTATTGAGAATTGAAGATGCATATCGTAAAGATGTTATTATTACGCTTTTGAATAATGAAGAATACGAAGGGTTTGTAACTGACTATGAAAATGAATTCGAGAGCGAAACAGGAAATCTTGTTGTAGATATACAGACTGATTTTGCTGTTTATTCGTTTGATGAAACTGAGATAAAAAGTATTAGATTATTAAAATAATTTCTGGATAGCATCCTTTCTACACAGATATAAAGAAAGAGGTGCTATTTTAATACGCTTTTTTAACTATTTACTGAAATATCAGAATCACAAAAGTTAACATATTTAAAAGAACTTGGTGGAGAATAGCGAAAATAAATACGTTGTCAAAATTATAGGGAAAGACTATATTGATGGAAAGTTAATAAATACTCAATGGGGACAGTGCATTATTCAAAATCTAGGAGCCGCATTATTCCAAATGGAAAGGATGATAAAAATTGAAATTATGGACTTACATTGGTAAAAAAGTATTGATCGAGTTAACTAATGGGCAAAAATTTATTGGAGAAGTTACAAATTATGACGATGAAATAGATAAAGAAAGTGGAGAAGATTCAATACATTTAGATGACGGAATAGATTTATATGATTTTGATGAAAGCCAAATCAAATATATTGAAGTTTTAAAATAAGTATACTTTTGTAAGAAACGAATAAGGTACTATTTTACACCCAATTTTAACTATTTATTTAAATATCATTCACTTAACGGAAAAATATTTAAAGTTAAAGATATGATACCAGGTGTGAATGCGCCGCCTATGCATCCTTGGTGTAGAAGTACCACAGTGCCACATGTCGGCAATTGGCGAGACAAGTTCTTTAAAGAGCGTGAAGGTAAACACAAGGTAGAAGGTTCTTTTATTGAATCGGGTGCACTTAATAATAAAAGTGACGAATACGGTATCAAAAGGAACAGACATGCTCAAATTTATTATAATTCAGTTAGAAATCGAGATAAACAGATAGAGATTTCTAAAATTGCTAAAAATACTAATATAAATAAAAATACAATTCAAAGAGTTTATGAACATATATTTGAAAATAAGTATTTATTAGAAAGTGGATTTAAACAATTTGATCCTGACTTTTATATGGCTCAAAGTTGGCAACGTTTAAGAGAAGGGAAAAATATTAAAAAAATGGATATAATAATGTTGAAACATGAAGCTCTTGAACACTATCTAATGAATAAGTATAATTTGCACTATATAGAGGCACATAAACTTACAGAAATAAAATATAATTATAGTATTTTAATTAATTAGAGGTGAAAATGATTGCTAATATTAAAAATAAAAGAAATTAATGATAAAAGTGTTACATATAAATATTTTCCTAATAATGATGAAAATATTAAGCCGGGTATTATTCAAATGGATATAGATAGTCTTGAAGTTATCAATGCTGAAAAATCTAGTTTAGAAAAAAATACAAGAGATAATTATTTTATTCATGCCATAGACAGAATATACATAAATACTAGTAAAGGGCTATTTCCTGAATCTGAACTCGTAGCATGGGGATAAAGAAAGTTTACTTTAAAAATTTTAACCTTCCAATGTGAAGGTTATTTTTTATTGTCCAAAACGTGCTGATGACATTTTAAAAGCAAGTATGGAATATCAGTCGACAGACTATATCTCATGGAAAATAATGAAAGTAATATTACTGATGTAACTCGGAACGAAGAGCAACTAGACAACAGTGATGAACAATCACAACAGAATGAGAAAAGATTTTCTCAAGAAGAAGTATCACAATTGATTAAAGAGCGTATAGCTAGAGAACGCAAAAAATCAGATGAACGTATTAAAGATGCCAAAGAAAACAATGATAGCAATGAAGTAGCTTATTTATTAAAAGATGGTAAAGTTACAAAAGTATATGGTGATCAAGATAGTGTATCCTTTGTACCAGGGGAAAAAGCAACAGAATTGTTATTTAACAGTAAACCGAATTCAATTGTTATGTTACATAACCATCCTGGACAGTCTGGATTTTCATTGAATGACTTAGCAGTTTTTACTATTAATAATTCTATTAAGACTATGACAATTGTAACTAATAAAGGACGTATTAAATATTTATAAGTAAGACAGAACATTTTAAAGAAAAAGTAATGAAAAAAATGATAGCAAACTTATTAATAGAAAAATCTCTAGATGTAATTAGTACAAAAGATATTGAAAGGTTATTAAAAGAGTTATACAATAACGATAATATAATATATAGAAATAGGTGATTAAAAGGTGACAATGATGTTAGACGGTAAGTTATCTAAAAAAGAATTGCTCAGATTGTTAACTGAAAAAAACGATGAAAATAATAAGGGAAAAGAGAAACAATCTAAATAGCATCCTTTCTACACAGATAAAGAGAAAGCGGTGCTATTTTTATACACTTTTTTAACAACTAAGGATTACAAGACACATACCTTCAACAATATCCTCATCTAAACCTATTGATTTCCTAAGCTCCATTTTAATCACAAAGTTTATTTGTAAAGATGCACACCTAAAAAATCTTAATCATCGAAAAGTTGCAGACATGTCCATATTAAAAACTTTAATAGTGCATTCTATTTAAACTAAACATCAATATTCTTACCAAAATAGATTTAGCAATTCAATTATTAATACGTCACGTCTTTCATAAAATAACTACAACCAGCATAATAATTCTCAAATCTCGTAAAATTAAAGTAAATACAGCGCAAATTTACATTTATAAATATATAAAATAAAACAAGATACCAATAATATTTAGTATCTTGTTTTGAAATTTTATATCATCAACGGCTTCAAATGAACAGTTTCATATTGACATGTTCATATACATGTCAATGCATACAACTAATCCAACTAAACCTGCTTAATTAATACATGAATCTTCAGATATCACACACTATCATTATTAAATCAATTCTAATAATTTATTTAAATTTTCTTCGGTTGTTGCCCAGCTGGTTGCGAATCTTACAACACGATGTTGATCATCGTATTTTTCCCAAACAGCAAATTTAACTTTTTGTTCTAACTCTGCTATTTTCTCGTTACTTAAAATAAAAAATTGTTGATTGGTTGGAGAATCAAAGTAAAGACGATAGCCTTTATTTATAAACCCATCTTTCATCTTATTTGCCATTTCGATAGCATGTCTACTTATTTTAAAATATAAATCATCGGTAAATAATTCTAGAAATTGTATACCTATTAAACGTCCTTTTGCTAAAAGGGCACCGTGATGTTTGATTCGAGTGGTAAATTGTTTTGGTTCATTATTTTTTGTAAAAACAATAGCTTCTCCACAAAGTGCACCAATCTTCGTACCACCTATATAAAATACATCACAATATTTAGCGATATCTTTAATAGTCATGTCTGATTGATCACTCATTAATGCATATCCTAAACGTGCACCATCCATAAATAATGGAAGTTGATATTGCTTACATATTTTAGAAAGTGCTTCTAATTCTGGCTTTGAGTAAAGTGTGCCATATTCAGTTGGATGTGAAATGTATACCATTCCTGGAAATACCATGTGGTCTTTTTTAAAGTCACATTTAAATGTTTCCATATAAGACTCAACTTCTGAAGCGCTAATTTTTCCTTCGTTAGATGGTAACGTAATTACTTTATGACCACTAAATTCAATAGCACCACCTTCATGTACAGCAACATGTCCCGTATCCGCTGACAATACACCTTCGTAACTTTCTAGCATAGAATTGATGACAACCTGATTGGTCTGAGTTCCACCAACTAAAAAACGAATTGTAGCATTTGGACAATCAATCGTATCTTTAATCTTTTCAATTGCCTGAGCTGTGAAATGATCAAAGCCATATCCCGAAGCTTGTACAAGATTTGTATCTACTAATCGTTTTAATACTTTTTCATGAGCGCCTTCTAAATAATCATTTTCAAATGAAATCACTACATTTCCCCCTAAAACTAATATCAGCATTTTAATAAGATAAACTAATTTCAAAACTAGTTCGATATTTAAAATGTATTGTGAATTGTTAAAGTTTGTATCGCATTATCGCGAAGTTGAATAAATATATTATACATCAAACAACAAATTAATAAAATTAATTAATTTTTAATCATAGCGACTTTTCGTGCTGGAATACACATATTAATGATTGAATTTTACTGTTAAAAGTTCTATGATTTAGGAAATAGAGAAAAGAGGGGATTTAGATGGAACAAATTAAACTTAAAACTTTTACAGCTGAGACTTTAGAATTATTAGAAAAAAACATTAATGCTTTTTTAAGTTCTGAAGAAGCTACAAATTTAAAATTAGTAAATATTACTATTAAAGAAATAGAAGAAAGAACATTCCCAAATAATGAAGAAGAATTCAATGCAATTTTAACTTTATCTGTGAATAAATAATATGATGTGAAAGGTGCAAAAATATTTTTGTGCCTTTCTTTATAGGAGAAAAGACTATGCAATATACATTTTCAAACGATTTAGGAACGTTATTTACCATTATTTTAGTCATTGATTCATCATTAATTTAGTATTGGCTTTTATTATTATCTTTTTAGAAAGAAATAGGCGTACAGCGAGCTCAACTTGGGCATGGCTATTTGTACTTTTTGTCTTACCATTGATTGGTTTTATTCTTTACTTGTTTTTTGGTAGAACCGTTTCGGCACGCAAATTGAATAAAAACAATGGTAACGTGTTAACGGATTTCGATGGACTTTTAAAACAACAAATAGAAAGCTTTGATAAAGGTAATTATGGTACTGATAACAAACAAGTTCAAAAACATCATGATTTAGTACGTATGCTTTTGATGGATCAAGATGGTTTTTTAACTGAAAATAATAAAGTTGACCATTTCATTGACGGTAATGATTTATATGATCAAGTTTTAAAAGATATTAAAAATGCGAAAGAATATATCCATTTAGAGTACTATACTTTCGCTTTAGATGGTTTAGGTAAAAGAATTTTACATGCTTTAGAAGAAAAATTGAAACAAGGTCTAGAGGTGAAAATATTATATGATGATGTTGGATCTAAAAATGTTAAGATGGCAAATTTTGATCACTTTAAATCATTAGGTGGCGAAGTTGAAGCATTTTTTGCGTCTAAACTACCGTTATTAAATTTCCGTATGAATAACAGAAATCATAGAAAAATCATTATTATTGATGGTCAATTAGGCTATGTCGGAGGATTTAACATTGGAGATGAATACCTTGGTTTAGGTAAACTAGGATATTGGAGAGATACACATTTACGAATTCAAGGAGATGCAGTTGATGCATTACAATTGCGCTTTATTTTAGACTGGAATTCACAAGCGCACCGTCCACAATTTGAATATGATGTTAAGTATTTCCCTAAAAAGAACGGACCATTGGGTAATTCACCAATTCAAATAGCTGCAAGTGGCCCAGCTAGTGACTGGCATCAAATTGAATACGGTTATACAAAAATGATTATGAGTGCAAAGAAATCTGTATATTTACAATCACCATATTTCATTCCGGATAATTCATATATAAATGCCATTAAAATTGCAGCTAAATCAGGTGTAGATGTACATTTAATGATTCCATGTAAGCCAGATCATCCATTAGTATATTGGGCGACATATTCAAATGCATCAGATTTATTATCTAGTGGCGTAAAAATTTATACGTATGAAAATGGATTTATACATTCTAAAATGTGTTTGATAGATGATGAAATGGTTTCAGTCGGAACTGCTAATATGGATTTCAGAAGTTTTGAATTGAATTTCGAAGTCAATGCTTTTGTATATGATGAAAAGCTTGCTAAAAATTTAAGAGCGGCTTATGAACATGATATTACAAAATCAAAACAACTAACCAAAGAATCATATGCCAATAGACCGCTGTCTGTTAAATTCAAAGAATCGTTAGCAAAATTAGTTTCGCCAATTTTATAATTTATTTGTAAGGAGTCTCGATTATAGAGGCTCTTTTTATTTTACCCAAAATTAAATAGCGATAAATATATTATGTAAACCTAATAATGACATTTGTCATTTCAAATCTATGACAAAGTGTTCTATTGTAAATCTTATAAATTTACTAATATTAAATTAAGAAAAAATAGAGGTGATTAAATTGATTCAAATATCTAATATCAACAAGTCATTTAATAAAAGATGTGTTCTAAAAAATATTTCGTTCGAAATTGAACAAGGTAAATGTATCGCTTTAATTGGAAAAAATGGTGCGGGAAAGTCAACGTTAATTGATATATTAATTGGTAAAGTTAATGCTAATTCTGGTGAGATATTTGATAAAGACAAGTTATTACAAAGTGAAAATCGCAGTATAATGTTCCAAAAAACGATGTTCCCAGATCAATTAAAAGTTATTGAGATTATCAACTTATATCAATCATTTTACGAAAATCCATTACCATTGGAAGAAATAATAGAACTGACGAAATTTGATTCTAGTCAGCTGAATCAATTTGTAAATAAACTTTCTGGTGGTCAACAACGATTACTCGATTTTGTATTATCTTTAATCGGACAACCACAATTGATCTTGTTAGATGAACCAACATCGACTATGGATATAGAAATTAGAGAATATTTTTGGTCAATTATTGAAAATTTAAAAGAAGATAATCGAACGATACTTTATACATCACACTATATTGAAGAAGTCGAACGTATGTCAGACAAAATTATTCTCATTGAAAATGGAGAAATAATACTTAATGATTCAACGTCACATATTAGAACCAATCAGCAATCACAGATTACGTTATCCGATGAATATAAAAGAAAGTTAAAACTAGATAAAGATGATTTAGTTATTCAAAAAAATCATAATGGCACTATCAAAATTATTACTTCAAATGTAAATGATACGATTTTATATCTTCAACAACTTCATATTAATTTGGATGATATTGAAATACAAAAAGTCTCAATTGTTGATTCATACTTCAACAATAAAAAGCAAAGGGGATCTAATTATGATACTAAGTTACTTGAAAATCGAATTTAAAGTTATAATGCGTAAAAAAACAACATTAATATTATCTATTTTATTTCCTGTTATATTCTATATATTATTTACTTCGATATTGGATTTGCCGGAAGATGTTAAACCTAAATTTTATAAAGAGTATATGTATAGTATGACCGTTTATAGTTTGTTAAGTTTTAGCTTACTAACTTTTCCATTAGATATTATTAATGAAAAACAAAATGGATGGCGCCAAAGATTAATGGTAACACCATTTACTTTTACTAGTTATTATATTTCAAAAGTAGTGAAAACTATGCTGCAATTTGCAATAGCGATATTAGTTATTTTTATGGTTGGACATTTTTATAAAGGTGTTGCAATGAGTGCAGTTCAATGGTTAGAGTCAGGAATATTTTTATGGTTAGGTGCGTCTCTATTAATAACTTTTGGCATATTATTTTCTTTGTTAAATGATATTCAAAAAACAAGTGCTTTAGCTAATATCGTAACAATTGGTTTAGCAGTATTAGGTGGATTGTGGTTTCCGATAAACACATTTCCAAATTGGCTTCAACATGTTGCTCATGTTTTACCAAGCTATCATTTGCGTAAACTAGGTGTAGATATTGCTTCAAACCATCATATCAATTTAATATCATTTGGTATAATAATCTTGTATGCTTTAGGGAGTATAATAGCAGTATATTGTATTAGTCATTTTAAAAGGGCGGAATAAAATATGAAATTTTTAAAAGAAACTTCAATTGCTGAACTATCCTCTTTACTTTATCTGATTTTTCCTATTGCTGGTATTTTTTTCAATGAAATACATGGGCCAAAATGGTTGTATATCATACTAGTTAGTATTTTTTCAGTGTCGTATTTTATATTAGTTACACTAAATAATAGACTTAATCATTTAACACTTTATATATTATTAATGACACATTATGTCATTATTTGCTATTTTGTATTATTTATACATCCGATCTTAAGTCTGTTTTTCTTTTATAGTGCCTTTGCTATTCCCTTTACTTTTAAAAAGAGTGTTAAAAAAGTTTCATTGTACATGTTTACACTAACACTGATTATATGTTTAATAATTACTTATTCTTTTTATAACGACTATTTTGTTTCAATAATGATTTATTATGTCGTTATATTATTAATAATGCTAGATAATTTCAAAAAAATGAGAAACCGTGAATATCAAAAAGAAATAGCAGAAAAAAATCGATATATTAATACATTAATTGCTGAACAAGAACGAAATAGAATTGGTCAAGACTTACATGATACGTTAGGGCATGTGTTTGCAAGTTTATCATTAAAATCAGAATTAGCTTATAAACTTATAGATACCGATGTAGAAAAAGTAAAAGCTGAATTATTAGCAATTAATAAATTATCTCGTGATTCATTGAACAAAGTTCGAGAAATTATTGATGATATAAAATTGCCATCATTTATTGAAGAGATTGATAGTATAGGTAAGGTTTTAAAAGATGCTGATATTGATTTTACGTTTGAAAATAAAGAATTGGCACAAGTATTGAGTCCTACTAAACAATCTATGTTAGTTATGATTGCGCGTGAAGCGATAAATAATGTTATTAAACATGCAAATGCTTCAAAAGTTCATGGTAAATTAAAAACTGTAAACAATCATAAATTACTGCTTATGATTGAAGATGATGGCAAAGGTATTGATAGTGATTGCGAGGTGAAAAGTATTTCACAGCGTGTACAACATTTAAATGGAACTTTAGCAGTCGACTCAACAAATGGAACTAAAATAATCATTGAGATCTCAACAGGAGGGATAGCATGACATCTTTAATTATTGCAGAAGATCAAAATATGTTACGACAGGCAATGGTTCAATTAATTAAACTACATGGTGATTTTGAAATTTTAGCAGATACTGATAATGGTCTCGATGCAATGAAACTTATTGAAGAATATAATCCTAACGTTGTTATTTTAGATATTGAAATGCCAGGAATGACTGGACTTGAAGTTTTAGCGGAAATTAGAAAGAAGCATTTGAATATTAAAGTGATTATTGTAACAACTTTTAAAAGACCGGGATACTTTGAAAAAGCAGTTGTGAATGATGTGGATGCATATGTTTTAAAAGAACGTTCTATAGAAGAATTGGTGGAAACCATTAATAAAGTAATTAACGGAGAGAAAGAATATAGCGCCACATTGATGACTTCATTTTTTGTAGATAAAAACCCTTTGACACCAAAAGAACAAATTGTATTAAGGGAAATTGGCAATGGTTTAAGTAGTAAAGAAATAAGTGAAAAATTATTTTTGACAGATGGAACAGTTAGAAATTATACATCTGTTATAATTGATAAATTATTTGCAGATAATCGTTTTGATGCTTGGAAAAAGGCGAATGAAAAAGGTTGGATATAAATTAAAATAAAAAGTATTGAGTTTTTGATTTAATTGTTTGCTGGCAAACCAGTACATAGATCATACTCAATACTTTTATTTTGACATTAACGACACTAGTTGTTGAATTATTTTTTTCGTTTTTTATAAAACGAGGCAATAAGGTAAACAATAAATCCAACTAAAATACCAAGTAAAATAGATAACACTGCACTTACTATTAATGGTAATTTGAAAAATATTTGTAGAAAAATACCAACGATAATTGCGATAATTACTGCAATTAATGTGACTGTATTTTCATTTGAAATGTTCATTCGTTTTCACTCCTTAATAAAATCATTATATCATGCTATAGCATTACAAAATATTGAAATATATAGATATGGCTATTGACGATATTTCTTAACTTTTATATGATTAATCGGAATGAAAAAAGAGAAGTAGGTGGCAAAATGAAGTCGAATAAATCGCTTGCTATGATTGTGGTGGCCATTATTATTGTAGGTGTTTTGGCGTTCCAATTTATGAATCATACTGGTCCTTTTAAAAAGGGGACAAATCAAGAAAGTACGCAAGATTTAAAAGGTAAGGACAAGGTACATGTTCAAAGAGTCGTTGATGGAGATACATTTATAGCGAATCAAAACGGTAAGGAAATCAAGGTTAGACTCATTGGAGTTGATACTCCTGAAACTGTAAAACCGAATACGCCTGTACAGCCATATGGTAAAGAAGCATCAAATTATAGTAAGAAGACATTAACGAATCAGGATGTTTATTTAGAATATGATAAAGAAAAGCAAGATCGCTATGGTAGAACATTGGCCTATGTATGGCTTAGTAAAGACCGTATGTACAATAAGGAATTAGTGGAAAAGGGGCTTGCTAGAGAGAAGTACTTTTCACCAAATGGCAAATATAGAAATGTATTTATAGAAGCACAAAACCAAGCTAAAAAACAGCAATTAAATATTTGGAGTAAGTAATTAAAGACGTATTGGTATAAATAATCGTCATTTCTAAAACGTGTCAGAAAGAAGAATTTAACATATCATCCAATTTTTGATTTAATAATTTTGGTACTGAAAACAAACTATCATAGTTAAATGAATATAATAAAGGCATAATAACCATTTTTGCATTGAGCTGAATGGATTATTATGCCTTTGATTTTACTTGAATATACTTGTTATTTGATTTACTTGTTCTTTGTTTAGTGGATGCTTAGATAAATCGATTGCTTCACTAATAATACGTCTTAATGACGATTTAGTTGAAACTGTATCAACGTATTTATCGCGCTCTTCAGAACCTTGAATGATATTAACTGTACCATCACTAAAGTAAATCACACCGGTACTTTGAACTTTAAAGTTAAAGTTTTGTTCAATATGATCCTTCAATGCTTTTGCATTATTCGCTGCTAATTGATATGGATCATAATCATAAAAATCATAAACAACACGATTTGGTTGAACAGTTTCTGTAAATGTATATATCGCACTTCTTGATGAATTAAACTGATCGTGATATTGCTGGCTAATATAATGACCAACAACTTTTTCTATATTACTATTACTCATTTCTGTATCATGTTCATCTGGTACATCGAAGTGATAAAATGTTTTTTCACCCCAACTTTTCACGTCAACATTTATTAAACCGATATCTGAAACAATGATAAAATCAAATGAACGTGCAAACTCGAAAAATGGATGTTTTGTTGCTAAATTGCTAGTCACGATAATATCGTAATATTTTAATTTTCCTTCTTCAAGATAGCTATCTAAAATCTTACGTAATTCTCTTTTAGCATTTTTATAGGCATGATGCCCAACATCATTATTAGAACTCAACATTTGACTTCTTAATTCAGCATTTTCAGCACTTAATGCTTTGTTCTTTTTAATGAGTTGCTTTCTAGCATAGACCTCGGTATCAATTTTACTGTTACTGTACCTTTGATTTAAAACTAAAATACCGGTCAATACTACTATGATAATGATAAGTACAAGATAAAAAGACATTTTTTCACCAATCCTTTTTGACTTCTTTAACTTTGTGTACAATAATAATTAATATAGATTAATTGTTATTCAATTTCCCACATTTTTATTAGTTGATTCTAATTCACCATTGTTATAATCAAATTATAAACTGACAGAAATTGATGTTCAATGAATATGACGTGAAAGATTCGTGAATTCAACTTTATGACGAATTTATGATATGTCTTAACTTTTATAAATGAATTGTATTAATTGATATGCTTTCGAGATTGAATTCGTTAATTTTAAAAGGTATAATGAAATTTGTGAAAGCGCTTGCTTAGGAGGTGTATTTGAGAGTGAATGAAATAAATGCTAAAGAACAATTAGTAGACAATTTAATGAAAACATCATCGCAATTATTTAAATTTCACGGTGAAGTTGCCATGCAACTTTTCTTGAATGATGAATTAAAATTACCTTCTATTGTTGAAATATGCGTAGAACGTAAGCGTTTAAGTGATATTGTGAAAGTTATTCCGCAATCTTATGCGTTACTATACATAGATAAACAAGATCAGAATATAGCTAGAGATGATTTATCACTTTCAAAAATAGCACGAGTATATGTGCAATTTAACGATACGACAATTATGAGTATTTATGTTTATGATGTAGTGAATGATGATTGGATTTTTAGGTTAGATCCAAATGTACGCATTCCGAAGAGTAATATTTATTTTCACAGTTTGAATTGGGATGTTGATTACATTAAACCAGAAATCGTTCTAATGTATGATTTAATGCAACATCATCAGTATCAACAATATTCTAATTATAAACGTGTTATTGATGCGTTGAGCTACTATCAATTTTTTATTTTAAAATTTGTAGTAGGTGAGCAACGTATTAAAGATGCGATTCAGAGAACTATAAATAATTAAATAAAAAGCAATTCATAACGGATATGACTAAACGTGTTATGAATTGCTTTTAATTATTTTTTATCACATAAGTTTTTCAATTCAATGCCATGATAGCAAAACTCATAAGTTGATAGAACTGCTTTTTCAGCATCGTCTACATGAATACCAAACATCATCGAGATTTCAGAAGCACCTTGGTTAATCATTTTTAAATTGATTTTGGACTTAGCTAAGGCATGAGTGATTTTATTTGCTGTGCCGATAACTTTGTTCATACCTTCACCGACAATCATTAAAATAGCTAGGTCATGCTCAATACTAAGTTCATCAACATCGCATTTTTTACGAATCTCATTTAAAACTTTTGTTTCTTTATTTTGAATTTGTTTTGAACGCATCACAATACTTATAGTATCAATACCAGAGGGCATATGATCGAATGAAATATTGTTATCTTCTAAGACACCAAGAACTTTTCGAGTGAAACCTACTTGTCTGTTCATTAAATATTTTTTGATATTAATAACAGTAAAATCTTTATCACAACTAATACCGCTGATTACATTTTTAGCGTTGATTTCTCGGTCATGTAAAATATAAGTACCTTTATCTTGGGGGCGATTCGTATTTTTGATAACAACAGGAATGCGATCCTTATATAGTGGTTGCAGTGCTTCATCATGGAAAACGCTAAATCCTGCATAAGATAATTCACGCATTTCTCGATAAGTAATTTCTTCAATGAGTTCAGGATCTTTAATGATATTGGGGTTAGCTTTAAAGATACCAGATACATCGGTGAAATTTTCGTAAATAGTAGCTCTAACGCCACTTGAAATAATTGCTCCAGTTATATCAGATCCGCCTCGAGGAAACGTTACAATATAGCCTTCATGTGATACACCAAAAAATCCTGGAATAATTAGTTTCTCATCATAATTTCGTAATTTCTTTATTTCTTCATAAGCGCTATCTAAAATTTGAGCTTGTTGTGGAACATCAGTGACGTAAATACCCGCTTCTTTTGGAGATACATATTTTGTAGGAATGCCCTGACTATTATTATATAAAGCAATCAATTGTGCATTAAAATCTTCCCCACAAGATAGTAATGCATCTAATAATCTTTTAGGTTTATTTTTTAATTGCTCGATATAATGTTCTAATGTTTGGTCTATTGTTCGTAAAATACTTTCATCCATCTGCAATTCTTTTACAATATCATCATATCTCTGAATAATTTCTCTTTTTTTATCATGATAGTCAAGATGATTAATGACCTTTTCATATAATCTGATTAATAAATCAGTCGTTTTAACATCATTGTCATGTCTTTTTCCTGGTGCAGAAACGATTACAATTTTTCGCTCAGAATCAGAATTAACAATATTTAAAACTTTTTTAATTTGAGTAGCATTAGAGACGGAGCTACCACCGAATTTGGAAACTTTCATAGTGCATGCCAACCTTTCTAAAAAATCAGAAAATTGTATTCAGTTTTGTAAGTAAGAATGATATTATATATTTATATTTTGAATATTACGAACTTTACAAAAATAAAGAATAATTCTATACTATACTATCATCTAGTGTTTTTCAATAATACATTTGTTTTTCTCAAAAGCACAAACGGAGGTACATAACATGAAAAATTTAAATATAGCATTATTAGGATTAGGTACTGTTGGGTCTGGTGTAGTAAAAATCATCGAAGAGAACAGGCAGCAAATTCAAGACACATTAAATAAAGACATTGTAATTAAACATATCCTTGTTCGTGATAAATCTAAAAAAAGACCATTAAATATTAGCCAATATCATTTAACTGAAGATGTTAATGAAATTTTAAATGATGATTCTTTAGATATTATTATAGAAGTAATGGGTGGTATTGAACCAACTGTTGATTGGTTACGAACAGCACTGAAAAATAAAAAACATGTCATCACTGCAAATAAAGATTTACTAGCAGTACACCTAAAACTTTTGGAAGATTTGGCAGAAGAAAATGGTGTAGCTTTAAAGTTTGAAGCTAGTGTTGCAGGTGGGATTCCAATCGTAAATGCCATAAATAATGGTTTGAATGCGAATAATATTTCTAAATTTATGGGAATTTTAAATGGTACCTCTAATTTTATTTTATCTAAGATGACTAAGGAACAAACGACATTTGAAGAAGCACTCGATGAGGCGAAAAGACTTGGTTTTGCAGAAGCAGATCCTACTGATGATGTAGAAGGGGTAGATGCAGCACGTAAAGTTGTTATTACATCATATTTGTCATTTAACCAAGTCATTAAACTAAACGACGTTAAACGAAAAGGGATTAGCGGTGTAACTCTAACTGATATTAATGTTGCTAATCAACTGGGGTATAAAATTAAATTAATTGGTAAGGGAATATATGAAAATGGCAAAGTTAATGCTTCAGTAGAGCCGACATTAATTGACAAGAAACACCAATTAGCAGCAGTAGAAGATGAATATAATGCGATTTATGTCATTGGTGATGCTGTAGGAGATACGATGTTTTATGGGAAAGGGGCAGGTAGTTTAGCAACAGGTAGTGCGGTAGTAAGTGATTTATTAAATGTAGCACTATTCTTTGAATCAGATTTACATACATTGCCGCCTCATTTTGAATTAAAGACAGATAAAACACGCGAAATGATGGATTCTGATGCAGAAATTAACATTAAAGAAAAATCTAACTTTTATGTTGTAATTAAAGATGTTAATGATTCATTAGAAAAGTTTGAAAATGACTTAAAGTCTATATTACCGTTCCATAAAACATTAAGTGTAGCAAACTATGAGGATGATTCATATGCAGCTGTCATAATTGGATTGGAATCATCACCAGAAGAATTAATCACTAAGCATGGATATTTAGTTGAAAAAGTATATCCGGTAGAAGGAGTTTAATTAATATGAGAAGATGGCAAGGATTAGTAGAAGAATTTAAGGCGCATTTGCCAGTAGACGAAAATACACCTAAATTAACTTTAAATGAAGGTAATACACCACTTATTCATTGTAAAAATATTTCAGCAATGTTAGGCATTGATTTATATGTTAAATATGAAGGTGCGAATCCAACTGGGTCATTCAAAGATCGTGGTATGGTAATGGCTGTAACTAAAGCTAAAGAACAAGGCAAGAAGATTGTAATTTGCGCTTCAACTGGTAACACGTCGGCTTCTGCCGCTGCATATGCAGCAAGAGCTGGATTAAAGGCAATTGTAGTTATCCCAGAAGGTAAAATTGCATTAGGAAAGTTATCTCAAGCGGTGATGTATGGTGCAGAGATAGTTTCAATAGAAGGAAACTTCGATGAAGCGTTAGAGATTGTGAAAGAAATAGCCAAAAGCGGTGAAATTGAGTTAGTAAACTCTGTTAATCCTTATAGAATTGAAGGCCAAAAAACTGGTTCTTTTGAAATTGTACAACAGCTAGATGGTGAAGCTCCTGATATTTTAGCGATTCCTGTAGGTAATGCAGGTAATATTACGGCGTATTGGAAAGGTTTTAAAGAATACCATGAAGCTAAGGGTTCGCAATTACCTAAAATGTTTGGTTTCCAAGCTGAAGGTGCATCCCCAATCGTACAAAATAAAGTCATTAAAAACCCAGAGACAATTGCAACGGCTATTCGGATCGGTAATCCTGCTAGTTGGGAAAAGGCGACAAATGCATTGAGAGAATCAAATGGTTTAATTGATAGTGTAACAGATGAAGAAATCTTAGAAGCTTATCAGTTAATGACAACTAAGGAAGGTGTCTTTAGCGAACCAGCAAGTAATGCTTCTATTGCAGGTTTAATTAAATTGCATAGACAAGGTAAGTTACCCCAAGGTAAAAAAGTTGTTGCAATACTAACAGGTAATGGATTAAAAGATCCAGATACTGCTATTTCACTATTAGATAATCCAATCAAGCCATTACCGAATGACAAGAATAGTATTATTGAATATATTAAAGGAGCTTTATAACATGACTAATGTTTTGGAGTTAACAATTCCAGCTTCAACAGCCAACCTAGGAGTTGGCTTTGATTCTATAGGTATGGCTTTAGATAAATTTTTGTATCTATCTGTAATGGAAACGTCTGACACAAAATGGAAGTATATTTTCCGTGATGATGCTTCAAAGCAATTGCCAACAGATGAAACAAACTTTATTTATCAAGTTGCACAGCGAGTGGCTTCAAAATATGAAGTGACTTTGCCTAATTTATGTATCGAGATGCGAAGTGATATTCCATTAGCAAGAGGATTGGGTTCATCTGCTTCTGCTTTAGTGGGCGCAATTTATATTGCAAATTACTTTGGTGATATTCAATTATCGAGACATGAAGTATTGCAATTAGCAACAGAAATTGAAGGTCATCCTGACAATGTTGCACCAACAATTTATGGGGGACTAATTGCAGGGTATTATAATGATGTGTCGAAAGAAACGTCAGTTGCGCATATAGATATACCAGATGTGGATGTAATTGTAACAATACCAACTTATGAACTTAAAACTGAAGCATCAAGACGCGCATTACCCCATAAATTAACACATAGTGAAGCAGTTAAATGTAGTGCGATTAGTAATACGATGATATGTGCCTTGGCACAGCATAATTATGAATTAGCTGGCAAACTTATGCAGCAAGATGGTTTCCACGAACCATATCGTCAACATTTAATTGCTGAATTTGAAGATGTTAAGGCGATTGCGAATGAGCACAATGCATATGCAACAGTTATTAGTGGTGCTGGGCCATCAATTTTAGTCTTTAGTCGCAAAGAAAATAGTGGCGAATTAGTTCGAACATTAAATAGTCAGGTAGTATCATGCCATTCTGAATTGGTCGATATTAATATCAGTGGTGTTAAAGAACGAATTGTATACCAATAGACGCTTTATATTGTAAAATAGTATTAAATGCAGAATAGAGAGGAGATTTAATACGATATGACAAATTATAAAGCAGTTGTGTTAGATATGGATGATACGTTGCTAAATTCAGATAATGTTGTTTCAGAAGAAACTGCAAAATATTTAACAACGATACAAGATGAAGGAATTTATGTTGTATTAGCATCTGGAAGACCAACAGAAGGTATGATTCCAACAGCCAGAGAATTGAAACTACCAGAACACCATAGCTACATTATTAGTTATAATGGTAGTAAGACGATTAACATGGCAAATGAAGAAGTGGAAGTTAGTAAATCTATTAGCAAGCAAGATTTTGATGAAATTGTAGATTATTGTAGAGATAGAGGCTTTTTTGTTCTTACATATCATGAAGGACAAATTATTTACGATAGTGAACATGAATACATGAACATTGAAGCGGAATTAACAGGATTACCTATGAAACGTGTTGATGATATCAAAGCGTATATTCAAGATGACGTTCCTAAGGTCATGGGTGTTGACTATGTTGCGAATATTACAGAAGCTAGAATTGATTTAAATGGTGTGTTTAATGATAATGTAGATGCTACTACTAGTAAGCCGTTTTTCTTGGAATTTATGGCTAAAGATGTGTCGAAAGGTAATGCGATTAAAGCGCTTTGTCATAAATTAGGATTTACTGTAGACCAAGTGGTTGCTTTTGGTGACAGCATGAATGATAAATCAATGTTTGAAGTAGCAGGATTAGCTATTGCAATGGGAAATGCTTCAGACGAATTAAAAGAATATGCAGACGAAGTTACATTAGATCATAACAATAACGGTATTCCACATGCTCTAAGAAATTTATTTTAAGATTTTAAATAAGCCTAAACACATGATTTTCCAATCGAATATCTAGTGTTTAGGCTTTTACAATTGTGTATTTATATAATTGTGTTGACGATGTTTATTGTTATAAGTATGTGAAATACGTTAGATATAATGGTAAACTGTTAAAATTCGTAATGAATTAATTATTTGAAAGTAAAAGCAACTTCTTAATGAAACGTATTGTATTGTAAGTCTAAAAAAGCAGCGACAATCTAACTGGTTTGTTAGATGCACTGCAAGCGTATGGTAATTATTTAGCTGTTTGAGTCCAATCATGTTTGCCTCTGAATCGTTTTACATGTGCATATATTTGGTCAGCAGTATAGTCTAAGTTTGTATAAACAGTAATACTAAAAGCTGATTGGTTTTCTGCAAAAGACTCTTCTAAAAACAATTCCTTTAAATGAGTAAATAAATCGTTCATTTGTTTATGATCTAAACCGGGATACTCCCTTAAAGTTCTTTTTAATAATTGGCCATTCTTTTCTTCTAATGCTTGAACCACAATAACAAATCTCTCATCTTGCTTTAATACATCATCAAATAAATTTGTTTGTCCAATCATTGAATTCACCCCTGAAAAGTTATTCTTATCTATATTATACACAATCTGCAAAATATCTAAAATAAAGAATGTAAATATTGTTCGAATAAAAATGCACAGAATACTAGTTAATATACTAAATACTTAAATTGGAAAGCATCTCCATAAGGATATGAAGTTATTTTGTATAAAATAACACGACAAATGCTATCAAATGTTTGAAGCATCTGTCGTGAATGAAAGGGGATTTTTATATTTACACTGTTTTAATTATTTTTGATTTTCATAATCATGTGGTTTTAAATTGATAGTTTCAAGTTTAACAAACTTTGTCTTATGAATTATTTTATGAACAAAATAAATAATTGCTAAGATGATTAAAGGTAAGAAGTTTCTAAACACGCTCAACCAATCATTTTCTAGCATACTTTCAAATGAACTACCAAGTAATAAGAATGCTAAAGTTGCAATAACAATAATAGGACCTAATGGATAAAATGGTGCTTTATATGGAAGTACTTTACTTGGATCTTCACCTTGTTTTTTAATTGCCTGTCTTAATCGGATTTGGGACCATATACTTGAACCCCATACAACTATTACCATTGAACCGATTATTTTTAATAAGTTAAATACAGCATGTGCATTGAAATTCGCGTATACGATTACAATAACAACAACAACGTATGTTGTTAATAATGCTCGAAGCGGTAATTTTGTAGTTTTGTTTAATTTACTTAAAAACTTAGGTGCTTTATTATCAGCACTTAGTGAATATAACATTCTACCAGTTGTATAAACGCCTGAGTTAGCAGCTGATAATAATGATGTTAAAATTACTGCATTAATAACAGATGCTGCAAAAGCAATACCAACTCTATCAAAGACAATAGTAAATGGACTTTGACTTACAGAACCACTTTCATTTAATAATAGTGGATCTGTATACGGAATAATTGCAGCAATTACAGCAATTGATAACACGTAGAACAATAGTATGCGCCAAAAAACTTGCTTAATAGCTTTAGGCATTGATTTTTTAGGGTCATCAGATTCTCCAGCAGTAACGGCTACTACCTCGGTACCTCCGACAGAGAAACCTGCAACAAGTAATACGCCTAAGAATCCTGAAATACCACCTACAAATGGTGCATCACCTTTTGTATAATTTTCAAAGCCATAACTATGACCACCTAAAATACCAAAGATCATTAAAATACCAAATGCAATGAATACTATAATTGTAATTACTTTAATTAATGATAACCAAAATTCAGTTTCTCCGAATGATTTTACCGAAAAAATGTTTAATAGTAGTAAAATTGTAATAAATATTAAACTCCAAGTAATGGGGTGGAAAAATTTAAATGTGTCCCAGAAATAAAGTACATTTGACGCCACAATAACATCAACACTAGTAACTAATGACCATAAAGCCCAATACAACCATCCCATTGTAAAACCAAGTGATGAATCTATAAAACGTGTTGAATATGAACTGAAAGAACCTGATACTGGATAAAATGTTGCTAACTCTCCTATAGAAGACATTAAGAAGTACAACATAATACCAATTAGTAAATAGGCTAATATAGCGCCTCCGGGTCCTGCTTGTGAAATTATACTACCTGTAGCGACAAATAGACCAGTTCCAATTGCACCACCTATAGCAATCATGGAAATGTGTCTAGAATTAAGACTACGGTTCATTTTATTATCTTCCATATTTAGTCTCCCATCTATTTAAATATACCCATTATTGTAAGCTTTTTAAGTAGACTATTCAATAACTTTTTAACACTTTAAAGCGAAAAAAATTAAAATTTTCTGATTTTTTAATCTTCTTGAGCATGTTTAATTGTAATTTCATTGGGGTTAAATTATAATGTGTATTAAATTATAATAATTATAAATTGTGGAGGGATGACTATGTCACAACAAGATAAAAAGTTAACTGGAGTTTTTGGGCATCCAGTATCAGATCGAGAAAATAGTATGACTGCTGGATCAAGGGGACCACTATTAATGCAAGATATTTATTTCTTGGAGCAAATGTCACAATTTGATAGAGAAGTTATACCTGAACGTCGAATGCATGCGAAAGGTTCTGGTGCATTTGGTACATTTACTGTAACTAAAGATATTACTAAGTATACTAATGCTAAAATTTTCTCTGAAGTTGGCAAACAAACTGAAATGTTCGCACGTTTTTCTACAGTAGCAGGTGAACGTGGTGCTGCTGATGCAGAACGAGACATTAGAGGTTTTGCGTTAAAATTTTACACAGAAGAAGGTAATTGGGATTTAGTAGGGAATAATACACCTGTCTTCTTCTTCAGAGATCCAAAGTTATTTGTAAGTTTGAATCGCGCTGTTAAACGTGATCCAAGAACAAATATGCGAGATGCTCAAAATAACTGGGATTTTTGGACTGGACTTCCTGAAGCTTTACATCAGGTAACGATTTTAATGTCAGATAGAGGTATACCTAAAGATTTACGTCATATGCATGGATTCGGTTCTCATACGTATTCAATGTACAATGATGCTGGCGAACGTGTTTGGGTTAAATTCCACTTTAGAACTCAACAAGGTATCGAAAATTTAACAGATGAAGAAGCTGCTGAAATTGTAGCCACTGATCGTGATTCATCTCAACGTGATTTATTTAATGCTATTGAAAATGGTGACTATCCAAAATGGACAATGTATATCCAAGTAATGACAGAAGAGCAAGCCAAAAATCATAAAGATAATCCATTTGATTTAACAAAAGTATGGTATCACGACGAATATCCATTAATTGAAGTTGGAGAGTTTGAATTAAACCGAAATCCAGACAACTATTTTTTGGATGTAGAGCAAGCTGCTTTTGCACCAACTAATATTATTCCAGGATTGGATTTTTCACCTGATAAAATGTTACAAGGACGTTTGTTCTCATATGGAGATGCACAAAGATATCGTTTAGGTGTAAATCATTGGCAAATTCCTGTGAATCAACCTAAAGGTGTAGGCATTGAAAATTTATGTCCATTCAGTAGAGATGGTCAAATGCGAGTTATTGATAATAATCAAGGTGGCGGCACACATTATTATCCAAATAATCAAGGCAAATTTGATTCACAACCTGAATACAAAAAGCCTCCATTCCCAACTGATGGTTATGGTTATGAATATAATCAACGCCAAGATGATGATAATTATTTTGAACAACCTGGTAAGCTATTTAGATTACAATCTGAAGATGCTAAAGAAAGAATTTTCACAAATACAGCAAATGCAATGGATGGTGTGTCTGAAGATGTTAAGCGACGCCATATCCGTCATTGTTATAAAGCTGATCCAGAATATGGTAAAGGTGTAGCTAAAGCATTAGGTATTGATATTAATTCAATTGATCTTGAAACAGAAAGTGACGAAACTTACGAAAACTTTAAAAAATAAATTTGAAATGTGTATTCAATATTGCGTAGTTGAGCAGTTTATGATAATATAATAAATCGTAAAGATTCCTAACAAGAGAGGGTGTTTAACGTGCGCGTAAACGTAACATTAGCATGCACAGAATGTGGCGATCGTAACTATATCACTACTAAAAATAAACGTAACAATCCTGAGCGTATTGAAATGAAGAAATATTGCCCAAGATTAAACAAATATACGTTACATCGTGAAACTAAGTAATTCTTATCATTCAAATACGACGATTTGAAATCAAAGCGGGCTTTTCCATTATTTATGGAGAGCTCGTTTTTTTTATTGATGATACTTCAATATAACAGTAAGAAAAATATTTCAAATGTAATAAGTATGTAGATAAATAATTTGAGTTATTTCTTAATGAAGTAACTAGTGAAATTATTTATGGTATTTTGTTAAGTAGTATTTAAATGACACGAACAATACAGTAAAAGTAAATTTTAAAAAGCTTAATTTCTATTAATATAGTAGTAAATGAAAAGTAATAGTCTTTTTTTAAGAAAGTATAGTCGTTTTGAAGTGAATTAAAATTTTTCAAAGCCATAGAACGTTTTTGAGTAATTTAGCAAATAAATAAGATTTAACTGTTGAATTATGTGAGGATTGTGTTATTATATAAATCGTAATAATTACGATTTGATAAAAAGTGAGGTAACAATATATGGCTAAGAAGTCTAAAATAGCAAAAGAAAGAAAAAGAGAAGAATTAGTAAATAAATATTATGAATTACGTAAAGAGTTAAAAGCGAAAGGTGATTATGAAGCATTAAGAAAATTACCTAGAGATTCATCACCAACACGCTTAACAAGAAGATGTAAAGTAACTGGTAGACCAAGAGGTGTATTACGTAAATTTGAAATGTCACGTATTGCATTTAGAGAACATGCCCATAAGGGACAAATTCCAGGTGTTAAAAAATCGAGCTGGTAAAATTAAATTTCGTACTTTAGCCCATTTACAATATTAATAAAACAATGTACAGTATATACGAATGCTATAAACTGAATGTTTTCACGATTAATCAAGAAAACATTCGGTTTTTAATTTGCATTAATAAAATAATTTGTTTTAAAAGGGGCTATTTAAAGTGAAAATATTTGATTATGAAGATATTCAGTTAATACCGAATAAATGTATCGTTGAAAGCAGATCTGAATGTGATACATCGATTCAATTTGGACCTAAGACATTTAAACTACCTGTAGTTCCTGCGAATATGCAAACAGTTATGAATGAAACATTAGCAAAATGGTTTGCAGAAAATGATTATTTCTATATCATGCATCGTTTTGACGAAAAAGCTAGAGTACCTTTTATTAAAAATATGCAAGATTCAGGTTTATTTGCATCAATTTCAGTAGGTGTAAAGAAATCAGAATTTGAATTTATTGAAAAATTAGCTCAAGATAAATTGATACCAGAATATATAACAATAGATATTGCCCATGGACATTCTGATTCAGTAATTAATATGATAAAACATATAAAAAAATATTTACCTGATAGCTTTGTTATTGCAGGTAATGTTGGTACGCCTGAAGGTGTCAGAGAATTAGAAAATGCCGGTGCGGATGCTACAAAAGTTGGTATTGGTCCTGGTAGAGTTTGTATTACAAAAATTAAAACTGGCTTTGGTACAGGAGGTTGGCAGCTATCAGCATTAAATTTATGTAGTAAAGCAGCACGTAAACCTTTAATTGCTGATGGTGGTATTAGAACACATGGTGATATCGCTAAATCTATTCGATTTGGGGCATCAATGGTGATGATTGGTTCACTTTTTGCTGCACATGAAGAATCTCCAGGTGAGACAGTTGAACTTGATGGCAAACAGTATAAAGAATATTTTGGAAGCGCATCGGAATTTCAAAAAGGTGAACATAAAAATGTTGAAGGTAAGAAAATGTTTGTAGAACATAAAGGTTCATTATTTGATACTTTAAATGAAATGCAACAAGATTTACAAAGTTCAATTTCTTATGCCGGTGGAAAAGACTTGAAATCATTACGTACTGTAGATTATGTTATTGTAAGAAACTCTATTTTTAATGGAGATAGAGATTAATTTTTATAGTAGGTGATGTAAATTAAAAAGTTCATAGTAACAGTTATTGCATTTTTATCGATTATTATTATTGCACCAATAACTGAATTTAAACCACTGGTCCATTTACAAAATGAAGTAAGACAATATATTGATATTCATATTAATAAAGAAACAATTTCAGCTGAAAATAAATTAGACACACCTAAAAAGCAAGCAATTTGCATTTAATAATATTCAAATGAATATGTCTAAATCAGAAGTTGAAAAGATATTAAAACAACTCAAAAGGGTAACATTTAATGAATATGGTACAAAATGGTATACGTATTATGATGGCGATTATAATAATTTTATGATGGTTAGTTATATTAAGGATAAAGTAAACGCTATATATTCAAATCAAAATATCATTACTTCCAAATCTAAAATTAAGTACAATACACCAAAAGCAATTGTCAGACAAAGATTAGGTGAACCTGTGACTGAAATAGTTAAAGGTAGAGTTCGTTATGAACAAAACAATAAAGAGTATGATGTTTTTCATAAAAATAATATCTATACAACAGTTTTCTATGATAAACACCGTCGAGATAGTGTAACAGCCGTATTACAAGTTAGTGATGCCATGGAAAATAGGCTGAAACAGCAATATGGTGCGCCATCGAAATCACTTGCAAATAGTTATGAGCTTCAAAATTTTGATTTAGTTAATGCTGAAAGAAAACAACATCAGTTAGCAACACTAAAATACTCTAAACAGAATTCTGAAACAGCACGAAAACATAGTAAAGATATGGCGGATAATCACTACTTTGACCATACTAACTTAAAAGGTCAATCTCCGTTTGATCGATTGAAAAAAGATGGTATAGTATTTAGGTCGGCTGGTGAAAATTTAGCGTATGGTCAAGTAAGCAGTATTTATGCACATGAAGGGTTAATGAACTCTCTTGGTCATAGAAAGAACATTTTAAATGATGCATTTAATGCATTAGGTGTTGGTGTTGATTTTAATGATGAAAGACAGCCGTTTTGGACAGAAAATTATACTGGATAATGTTTCTAAAGCTTTTTTAAAGGGTATGGTTTATCTGTAAGGAAGTAGATAAACATGATGATACAAGATAAAACTAAAGATGCGGACATATTAGAACGCGTCAAAGACATATTAAATAAAAAAGATAGTAAAAAATAACATTAGCTCGCTTCAGCATATAATTGTCGAAGCGAGTTTTACTTTTTGTAAAAATATTAGTTTGACGTAATACTATTGGTTAGTGTTTGTAATTTTGTGACGTTTTTATAAATGACAGCATGTAAAAAAACCTCTTGATAATCATTGTGATTTCAAGAGGTTGAAAATTTATTAAGAATGAGGGTTTAACAAATGCGATTATATACAAAATATTGAAAAATTACATTTCACGATACAAACCAATTACTTTACCGATAACTGTAACGTTATCGAGGTAAATTGGTTCCATTGTGCTATTTTCAGGTTGCAAACGATATCGATTTTTTTCTTTATAAAAACGTTTAACCGTTGCTTCATCTTCATCTGTCATTGCAACGATGATATCACCATTTTCTGCAATCGTTTGACTTCGAACAATTACTTTATCTCCATCTAATATACCGGCTTCAATCATACTGTCACCCATAACATTTAAAATAAATATATCGCTATTATGCGTTGATGTTAGGTGTTCTGGTAATGGAAAATATTCTTCTACATTTTCAACTGCAGTAATTGGAATACCAGCAGTAACTTTACCAATTACTGGAACATGGATTGTCTCTTCCATATTAATGTTATCATTTGTTTGTTCACTGACAATTTCGATTGCACGAGGTTTCGTTGGATCTCGTCTAATATATCCTTTTTCCTCAAGGCGTGAAAGATGACCATGAACTGTTGAACTTGAAGCTAAACCAACCGCTTCGCCAATTTCACGAACACTAGGTGGATAACCTTTCGATTGAACAACTTGTTTAATATAATTATATATTTCGCTTTGTCGTTTTGTTAATTCTCTCATATATAGGCACTCCCTAATTTAATTTAAATTTATTATAGCATTAATTCAAAACTAAAACAAACATTTGTTCGTTAAAATGTTGACATAGAACATAAGTTCTGATAAATTACTTATACAAACAAATGTTCTAGGAGTGAAATCGATGTTTTTCAATAAATACAAAAACTTATCCACATATATAATAATATTTTTAGTTTCAAGTGCGGCCTTTTCTATATTCTTATTAAATGCGAACATCAGTGCTCACACGGAACAAACGTACGAGATGACTGATCACCAAATTAAGACGAAAGCAATTGACAAAACATACGAACATAGTATCCCTACAAACGAAGACGAACAAAAAGATCGAAAAGTGTTCGCGTTTATAAATTAATTCAATAAATTTTCCTGCGCTATTTTGCTTATTTCGGCAAAGTAGCGTTTTTCATTACTTTTTAGATGATCTAAAATTTGTTATATTTTGTTAAAGTATTATAATGGTTGGATAAATAAAGTGAAGGTAGGGTTTTTAATGAGTAATTCAGATTTGAATATTGAAAGAATAAATGAATTAGCTAGAAAGAAAAAAACAGAAGGATTAACACAAGAAGAGGCTAAAGAGCAAACAGCTTTAAGAAAAGCTTATCTTGAAAGTTTTAGAAAAGGATTTAAACAACAAATAGAAAATACAAAAGTGATTGATCCGGAAGGAAATGATGTTACACCCGAAAAGATCAAAGAAATACAGGAAAAAAGAGATAATCAAAATTAGAACATAACTATATATAGAATTTTCTGACATTAAAATTTGATTTAAGTATTTTACTTATCTTTTTATTTTAAAATAAGTTATAATGTATTTGATAAAATTGAAGAAGGGAAGATACACAAGATGTTTAATGAAAAAGATCAATTAGCTGTTGATACGTTACGTGCTTTAAGTATCGACACAATCGAAAAAGCAAATTCTGGTCATCCAGGATTACCTATGGGAGCTGCCCCAATGGCTTATACTTTGTGGACACGCCATTTAAATTTCAATCCACAATCAAAAGATTACTTTAACAGAGATCGTTTCGTACTATCAGCTGGACATGGTTCAGCATTATTGTATAGTTTGTTACATGTATCAGGAAGTTTAGAATTAGAAGAATTAAAGCAATTTAGACAATGGGGTTCTAAAACACCAGGTCATCCTGAATACAGACATACTGATGGTGTAGAAGTTACAACTGGTCCACTTGGTCAAGGATTTGCTATGTCAGTTGGTTTGGCATTAGCCGAAGATCATTTAGTTGGTAAGTTTAACAAAGATGGATACAATGTTGTAGATCATTACACATATGTATTAGCTTCTGATGGTGATTTGATGGAAGGTATCTCACATGAAGCTGCTTCATTTGCTGGTCATAACAAACTAAGTAAATTAGTTGTACTATATGATTCAAATGATATCTCACTTGATGGTGAATTGAATAAAGCATTTTCAGAAAATACTAAAGAACGTTTTGAAGCATATGGTTGGAACTATTTATTAGTTAAAGATGGCAATGATTTAGAAGAAATTGATCAAGCCATTACTAAAGCTAAATCTCAAGAAGGTCCAACTATTATCGAAGTTAAAACGACAATCGGCTTTGGTTCTCCAAATAAAGCAGGTACTAATGGTGTTCATGGTGCGCCTTTAGGTGAAGACGAAAGAAAATTAACTTTCGAAAATTATGGTTTAGATCCTGAAAAACGTTTCAATGTTTCTGAGGAAGTTTATGAAATTTTCCAAACTACAATGTTACAACGTGCTAATGAAGACGAGTCTAAATGGAATGAATTATTAGAAAAATATGCTGAAGCTTATCCTGAATTAGCCGAAGAATTTAAATTAGCAGTTAGTGGAAAATTACCTAATAATTACAAAGATGAATTGCCTCGATTTGAATTAGGTCATAGCGGTGCATCTCGTGCTGATTCTGGAGCAATCATTCAAGCTATTAGTAAAACTGTCCCTTCATTCTTTGGAGGATCAGCAGACCTTGCTGGTTCAAATAAATCAAATGTAAATAATGCAATTGACTATAGTTCTGAAACACCAGAAGGTAAAAATGTATGGTTTGGTGTACGTGAATTTGCAATGGGAGCTGCTGTTAATGGTATGGCTGCTCATGGAGGTTTACATCCATATGGAGCAACTTTCTTCGTATTTAGTGATTATTTAAAACCAGCATTGCGTCTATCATCAATTATGGGATTAAATGCAACATTTATCTTTACACACGACTCAATTGCAGTTGGTGAAGATGGTCCTACGCATGAACCAATTGAACAATTAGCTGGGTTAAGAGCTATTCCTAATATGAATGTTATCCGTCCTGCAGATGGAAATGAAACTAGAGTAGCTTGGGAAGTTGCATTAGAATCAGAATCAACTCCAACTTCATTAGTATTAACACGTCAAAACTTACCAGTATTAGATGTACCTGAAAAAGTAGTTGAAGAAGGTGTGCGTAAAGGTGCATATACAGTTTATGGCGCTGAAGAAACACCAGAATTCTTATTATTGGCATCTGGTTCAGAAGTTAGCTTAGCAATTGAAGCTGCAAAAGATCTTGAAAAACAAGGTAAATCTGTACGCGTAGCTTCTATGCCTAACTGGAATGCATTTGAACAACAATCTGATGAATATAAAGAATCAGTTATTCCGTCAAGTGTAACTAAGCGTGTCGCTATAGAAATGGCTTCACCACTTGGATGGCATAAATATGTAGGTACAGCTGGCAAAGTTATCGCTATTGATGGCTTTGGTGCAAGTGCGCCTGGTGATTTAGTAGTTGAAAAATATGGATTTACTAAAGAAAATATTTTAAACCAAGTAATGAGCTTATAAGAAGCTTATATACAATTTAAATATATAGAAGTCTAGGATACCTAATCTTAGGCTTCTTTAATATTAGAGTTTTCATTACATTGAAAATAATTTTAAGGGATAATATTACATGAAGTTTGTATTAACATTCGTGTTCAACTATTAGAATTTAATTTAATCATAAAAATCACTATTATATCTATGTGATTTTTGATATTATTTTTAGTATCGATATTAAAATACTTGAATAAACTAGTTCTTGAAATAATGTGTTGAATTTAGTAAAATTCAGTAGGATAAAGAAAGCGGGTGAAACAATGGCAACTTGGTTAGCAATTATTTTAATAATAGTAGCTTTAATTTTAGGTTTAATTGGTGGTTTCTTATTAGCAAGAAAATATATGATGGATTACTTGAAGAAAAACCCACCAATCAACGAAGAAATGCTTCGTATGATGATGATGCAAATGGGTCAAAAACCTTCTCAAAAGAAAATTAATCAAATGATGACGATGATGAATAAAAATATGGATCAAAATATGAAGAGTGCGAAAAAGTAAATTCGCGATTTATAGAGGCTGTTACTCAAATATGAGTAAGGCCTCTTTTTCGTTACAAACTAGCAATTAAAAATAGATTTAATAGAATTGAAGTTAACAAAATGACGAAAAGAATGATAAATGCTATAATTCAGTTTATATGATTAACAGAGAGTTTATTTTATAAGAAGGTGTATGCGTGCTCTACTTAATATTTTCAATAGTTGTAGCTTTATTTATGGGAACAATGGTTATAGTTATCCGTATGAAAGCTCAAAATTATCCGGTAAATGAGAAAAAAATAATTTTGCCACCGTTCTTTATGTCAACGGGTGCCTTAATGTATGTTGTACCTTATTTTAGACTTACTGGGTCTGAAATGTTAGAAGCTTTTATCATTGGTTTGTTATTCTCTACAGTTCTAATATGGACATCTCGTTTTGAAGTTAAAGGTACAGAGATTTATATGAAACGTTCAAAAGCATTTCCGGTCATTTTAATTTCTTTACTTATTATTCGTACTGTGATGAAGATATTTATTAGTAATGAAATTGACCCAGGAGAGTTGGGCGGAATGTTCTTTTTATTAGCATTTTGTATGATTGTACCTTGGAGATTAGCAATGCTATATAAATATAAAAAATTAAAGAAAACATTAATCAATTAATTACTTTTAAAACCACTTGTTTTTGACTACTAAATTAGTCGATAAGTGGTTTTAATTTTACTTGAAACAGGGAGAAGAATATATTAAAATAAAAAGCGAACAAACGTTCTATATGGAGGCAATAATGAAAATTATACATACAGCAGATTGGCATTTAGGAAAAATATTAAACGGCAAACAGTTGTTAGAGGATCAAGCATATATTTTAGATAAGTTCGTAGAGCAAATGATGATAGAAAAACCGGATGTTATTGTGATAGCAGGAGATTTATATGACACGACATATCCAAGTAAAGATGCAATTATGTTATTAGAAAGAACAATAGGTAAGCTTAATTTAGAATTAAATATACCAATTATTATAATCAGTGGGAATCATGATGGTAAAGAAAGATTGAATTATGGCGCAAGTTGGTTTGAACATAGTCAACTATACATAAGAACAGATTTTACAACGATTAAGTCACCGATAACTATTAATGAAGTGAATTTTTATACATTGCCATATGCTACTGTTAGCGAAATGAAGCATTATTTTGAAGATGAAAGTATTGAAAATCATCAACAAGGTGTCTCTAGATGTATTGATGAAATTCAACATTTACTTGATCCGAAAGCGATTAATATACTAATTGGTCATTTGACTGTACAAGGTGGTAAAACATCTGACTCAGAGAGACCGCTCACAATTGGTACGGTAGAATCAGTTCAAAAAAATGTTTTTAATGTATTTGATCATATAATGCTTGGACATTTACACCACCCATTTAGTATTAATGATAAAAAGATAAAATATAGTGGTTCATTATTACAGTATTCGTTTTCTGAAGTAGGTCAATCTAAAGGATATAGACGCATTACAATCGATGGTGATGATATCAGTGATAAATTTATACCAATAGAACCTCGCAGACAATTAGAAATTATAACAGGTGAATACAATGAAGTTATAAATGAAAAAGTTGCTGTGAAAAACAAAGAGAATTATTTTCATTTTAAACTTACGAATATGTCTCATATAACAGATCCTATGATGCATTTAAAGCAGGTTTATCCCAATACTTTAGCGCTGACTAATGAAACTTTTAATTATAGTGAAGAGAAAAGTATTATTGATATTAGTAAGCAAGATGATATGACTATCATTGAACAATTTTATAATTATATTACTGATACAGATTTATCAGAAGTTCAATCAAAAAAGATTAAAAACATTTTAGAAGATAAATTGAGCAAGGAGGATTAATGAATGAAGCCATTACATTTAACTTTAAAAAACTTCGGGCCATTTTTAAAAGAAGAAATTGATTTTTCTAAAATTGATAATAATGAACTGTTTTTGATAAGTGGTAAGACAGGATCTGGTAAGACAATGATATTCGATGCAATGACTTATGCACTTTTTGGGCAAGCATCAACTAAACAAAGAGAAGAAAATGATTTGAGGAGTCATTTTGCTGATGGAAAAGAACCTATGTCTGTAACATTTCAATTTGAACTAAATCATCGTGTTTATAAATTACATAGACAAGGTCCATTTATAAAAGAAGGAAATACTACAAAAACAAATGCTAAATTTGATGTATTTGAATTAGTGGATAATCAATTTGAAATTAGAGAAAGTAAAGTGCAAGCAGGGAATCAATTTATAATTGATTTAATTGGGGTTAATGCAGAGCAATTTCGTCAACTATTTATCTTACCTCAAGGTGAATTTAAAAAATTTTTAATATCAAAAAGTAGCGACAAGCAAGGGATATTACGTACACTGTTTGACAGCAATAAATTTGAAGAAGTAAGGGAAATATTAAAAGAAGAAGTAAAAAAAGAAAAAGCACAAATTGAAAATAGATATCAGCAAATTGATCTATTGTGGCAAGAAATAGAAACATTCGATAATGATGAAATTAAAAGTCTAGTGAATATTTCAAGTCAACAAACTGACAAGTTGATAGAAAGTATTCCCTTATTAGAAACGCATTTTAACCAACAGCTAAAAGATGTATACGAGGAAAAAGAAGAAGCTACTAAAAGGTTTGAAAATATAGAAAAGAAAAGACAAGAAAATAATGTGTTACAAGAGAATATTAAGCAATTAGACTTGTATAAAAATAGTTTTGTCCAATTAAAGGAAAACCAACCTGAAATTGATCAAATAAAAGAAAAACTTAAGTTACTTCATGAGATTACAAGTCTATTGAATTTTATTGATGCTAAAAAGCATATCGAAGCTAAAATGTTAAAAGTAAATAATGCGATTAAGGAAACTAAAAATAAGATTGCAGAAGTAGATATTAATAGACAAAATATTGATAAAGAGTATGAGGTATTAAAAGAGAAAGAGCAAACTATTGATAAGAAAATGGCATTTATTGATAAAACTAAGCCTATTAAAAATAATATTACTAAGTATCAAGAAAGTTTTAATAAAGTTGGCGGATTAACAAAAGAGAATAAACAAATCGAAAATGAATTAAGTAATTTAACTAAATCATTAGAAGAAATTGAAATTGCTATTAGCAATAATGATAGTAATTACGATAATATTGTAGTACTAAATCATGAAATGAATCAGATTAATAACGACATTAATACTATACAAGAAAATGAGAATACTAAGTTAGAGTTAAGTAGGTTAAAGAGCACTAAACAAGAGTTAGAAAAGAGCATTAATAAAGAAAAAACAATTCTATGTGATTTAGAGATGAGGCTTGAACAGTTTGATAAGTCTAAATTAGATTTGAATGATAAAGAAAGCTTTATTCGTGAAATAAAGTCTGCAGTAAAAATTGGAGACCAATGTCCTATTTGCGGAAATGAAATTCATGATTTAGGAGAGCACATCGATTTTGAAAGTATAGCTAAACGTAAGGCTGATATAAAAGAAATAGAAACAAAAATATCTTCTATTAAATCAAGTATTGCTGTAAAACATTCTGAAATGAATCATATTAATGAAAAGATATCAAATATTAATGTGAACGAACATCTTGATATTTCAATAGAAGCGTTAAATGAACGATTAATAGTAAAAGAAGCGGAATTAAATAAACAAATTGCTACTAATAAATATGTAGAAGAATTGAAAGCTGATAAAGAGAAATTAACAGTCTGCGCATCATCAAAAGCAATTATTATTTAATAGAAATGAATCAGAACTTAAATTAAGTCAACAGCTTATAATTGAATTTGAAACACTTTCAGAGTATCACGATATTTCTAGCTTTGAAGTGGACTATGACAAGTGTTTACAAGAAGTGAATGCTCATCAGGAACTGGCAAAACAAATTGAGAATAAGCTAGCACAGCTAACTCAACAACGTTTAATTGAAGAAAATAATTTAAATCATTATAAGCAACAATCTATAACGTATAATAATGAATTGGAAGAAAATGAACAAGCTATTGAAATTGAAATGACAAAGTTGAATTTATCTCATGATAGTGATATCGAAGAAATCATGACATGGAGAGAGGACAAAGAAAATTTAAATAAAGCAGTAGATGAATATAGAAAACAATACAATGAATTGGAATTAGAAATAAATAGATTAGAATCGCTAATTAAAGGTAAAGTAGTCATAGATCCAATTGAATTAGAAAACAACTATCAACAAAGTAAAGAAAATTTGAATACATTGATAGATAAATATTCAGCTGTTCATTACCAATGTGAAAATAATATAAAAAAATTAAAATCAATTGAATCGCATATTAATTATTTAAATCAAGAATTGAAAGATCAGCAACAAATTTTTCAACTGTCTGAGATTGTTAACGGTAAAAATAATAAAAACCTCACATTAGAAAATTTTGTCTTAATATATTATTTAGATAAAATTATTGCGCAGGCCAATTTAAGATTAGCAACAATGACGGACAATCGTTATCAATTGATAAGACGTGAAGCGGTTTCGCAAGGGCTTAGTGGCTTAGAGATTGATGTGTTTGATTTACATTCAAATAAAGCTAGGCATATTAGTTCTTTATCAGGTGGGGAAACATTCCAATCTTCATTAGCATTGGCACTTGGAATGAGCGAAATAGTACAGCAACAGTCAGGTGGTATTTCGTTAGAATCTATTTTTATTGATGAAGGTTTTGGTACATTAGATCAGGAAACATTAGAAACTGCATTAGATACACTGTTGAATCTTAAATCGACTGGTAGAATGGTCGGAATCATTTCACATGTAACTGAATTGAAAAATAGAATACCCCTAGTTTTAGAAGTTAAATCAAATCAATATCAGAGTTCAACAATTTTTAGAAGAAATTAAAACATAAAAAAATAGAGATGTTTCAATGGAATTAAATAAATCATTGAGCATCTCTATTTATTTTGAAATTATTTTTTTTCGCGTAATAAATCTCTAATTTCAGTTAATAATACTACATTTTCTTCTACAACAGCTTCTTCTTCTGCTTCTTCTTTCTTCATTAAAGTATTAGCGATTTTAACGAAGATGAATAAAGCAAATGCGATAATAATAAAGTCAATTATTGACTGAATAAATAAACCGTATTTAATTCCCCAGAATGACCATTCTTTAGCAAAATCAACTGAACCGAAAATTTTACCAATCAATGGCATAATTATATTTTCAACTAATGAAGTTACAATCTTGTTGAAAGCTGCGCCCATTACAACAGCGATAGCTAGGTCTAAGACATTACCTTTTAAGGCAAATTCTTTGAACTCTTTTAACATTACACTCAACCTTTCTTTTTTAAATGTAACCTCAATTATACAACAAATAAAATATTTAGAAAACAGTTTATTTAAGGAAATTTGATTATCGTAAAGACCTTTGTTATCCTATAAAGGTGCGTGAGTAAAAAATAAAATGTTTTGATAAATTTTTTATTTTACTACATAAAACTAAATATAGAATTGAAGGGAGTAATTAATTATGAATTCTTCTTCACCTGAGAATCCAAATGGCAAGAAGTATTCACCGGTGTTCATCTATAGTGCGATTGTTGTTGCTATAGTCGTATTACTTGGTGCATTTTTACCTGAACAATTCAACTATGTGACCAATAATATTAAAATATGGATTACAGAAAAATTAGGATGGTATTATTTAATTCTTACAACGATTATTGTCTTTTTCTGTATATTCCTTATCTTTAGCCCGATTGGTAAGCTGAAATTAGGTAAGCCAAATGACAAACCAGAATTTAATACAATTTCTTGGTTTGCAATGCTATTTAGTGCTGGTATGGGTATTGGATTAGTATTCTATGGAGCTGCTGAACCGATGGCACATTTTGCTGCGCCACCAACAGCCGATCCAAAGACGACGGAAGCTTATACTGAAGCTCTTCGCTCAACATTTTTCCATTGGGGATTCCATGCTTGGGCTGTCTATGGAGTTGTTGCATTAGCGTTAGCCTATGCACAATTTCGTAAAGGTGAGCCTGGCTTATTATCAAGAACATTGCGCCCAATTTTAGGTGATAAAGTAGAAGGACCTATTGGAATTTTAATTGATGTATTATCTGTTTTTGCCACTATCGTTGGGGTAGCTGTTTCTCTAGGTATGGGTGCACTTCAAATCAATGGTGGTTTACATTATTTATTCAATGTTCCAAATAATACATTTGTACAAGCGATTATTATTATTGTAGTTACAATTTTATTTATCGCAAGTGCATGGTCAGGTCTAAGCAAAGGCATTCAATATTTAAGTAACTTGAATATTGGTCTAGGTACTATTTTAATGATAGCTGCATTAATAGTTGGACCGACTGTACTTATACTCAATATGTTAACTAGTTCAACAGGTAGCTTATTGAATACATTTTTATTTAATAGTTTTGATACTGCAGCTTTAAATCCTCAAAAACGTGAGTGGATGTCTTCATGGACACTTTACTATTGGGGTTGGTGGTTAAGCTGGAGCCCATTCGTTGGTGTGTTTATTGCTCGTGTTTCAAAAGGGCGTTCAATTAGAGAGTTCATTTCTGGCGTTTTATTAGTACCTGCCATCGTAAGTTTTATATGGTTTAGTGTTTTTGGTGTGTTAGGCATCGAGACTGGTAAAAAACATAAAGAAATATTCGATATGACACCTGAGACACAACTATTTGGCGTATTTAATCATGTGCCATTTGGAATAGTTTTATCACTTATTGCTTTATTATTGATTGCTTCATTCTTTATTACGTCTGCAGATTCAGCTACATTCGTATTAGGAATGCAAACGACATTTGGGTCATTAAATCCATCAAGTATGGTTAAAGTTGTATGGGGAATTTCACAAGCTTTAATTGCATTTGTACTTTTATTAGCTGGTGGCGGTAATGGTGCAGAAGCTTTAAATGCAATTCAAAGTGCTGCGATTATAAGTGCGTTCCCATTCTCCTTTGTAGTCATATTAATGATGATTAGCTTCTATAAAGATGCTAACCAAGAACGTAAATTCTTAGGATTAACATTGACACCAAATAAACATCGCTTACAAGAATATATTAAGAGTCAACAAGAAGATTATGAGTCAGATATTCTTGAAAAGCGCCAATCTCGTAGAAATTTAGAGAAAAAAGATAACTAATTTTCAGTATGATGATTAGACTGAATGTTTTCTATTATGGAAAGTTATATAAATGGTAAGTTTATTGTTGATGAGTTAAATTAATCAAACAAATATAATTAAATCCGAAGTTTCGTATTATACAAAAACGAAGCTTCGGATTTTTTTATTTTTTGGAAAAGTACTACATATAATGAATGCTATTTAGATGCTGAATTTTGAATGGAAATGTAGCTGAGTTTATTTCATAAAAAATATGTCGATATTAATTTTTGCATAAACACATTATGAACATAGTATTTAATATAAAGGTTGAGATGCGAAAAATAAAAATTACAGAAAGTGGGTTCTTGCAATAAGAATTTGAAAAACAGTTACGAGATTGATAATTATTCTCATTTAATAAAAAATACTTATTACACTATGTTCTTATGATAAGTTTTACTTATGGATACTGATTAAAAAGTCGAAATGTAATTTAAGCGTTTTCTAAGTATCATGAGTTGTTTATCAATTAATATAATAATACAATTTAATTAAGGCATATAAATATAAAAATGTATCAAGGGGGATCATTAAATGGCTGCAAATTTTAAAGAGCAATCAAAAAAACATTTTGACTTAAATGGCCAAAGTTATACTTACTATGATTTAAAAGCGGTAGAAGATCAAGGAATTACTAAAGTTTCAAATTTACCTTATTCTATTCGAGTATTATTAGAATCATTACTTCGCCAGGAAGATGATTTTGTAATTACAGACGAGCATATTAAAGCTTTGAGTCAATTTGGAGAAGATGGAAATGAAGGAGAGGTACCATTTAAACCTTCTCGAGTTATTTTACAAGATTTCACTGGAGTACCTGCCGTAGTTGATTTAGCTTCTTTACGTAAAGCGATGGACGATGTTGGGGGAGATATTACAAAAATCAATCCGGAAGTACCAGTTGATTTAGTTATTGACCACTCAGTTCAAGTTGATAGTTATGCAAATCCTGAAGCACTTGAACGCAATATGAAATTAGAATTTGAACGTAACTATGAACGTTATCAATTTTTAAATTGGGCTACTAAAGCATTTGACAATTATAATGCAGTACCACCTGCAACAGGAATTGTGCACCAAGTTAACTTAGAATATTTAGCAAGTGTTGTACATGTTCGTGACGTAGATGGAGAAAAAACTGCTTTCCCTGATACATTAGTTGGTACCGATTCACATACAACAATGATCAACGGAATTGGTGTTCTTGGCTGGGGTGTTGGTGGTATCGAAGCAGAAGCTGGAATGTTAGGTCAACCATCTTATTTCCCAATTCCAGAAGTTATTGGAGTACGCTTGGTGAATTCATTGCCACAAGGTGCAACAGCAACTGATTTAGCGCTAAGAGTTACACAGGAATTACGTAAAAAAGGTGTTGTAGGCAAGTTTGTAGAATTCTTTGGTCCAGGTGTACAACATCTCCCATTAGCTGACCGTGCAACAATTGCTAATATGGCACCAGAGTATGGTGCAACTTGTGGATTCTTCCCAGTTGATGATGAATCTCTTAAGTATATGAAGTTAACTGGTCGTTCAGATGAACATATCGCACTTGTAAAAGAGTATTTACAACAAAATCATATGTTCTTTGATGTTGAAAAAGAAGATCCTAATTATACAGATGTAATTGAACTAGACTTAGCAACAGTTGAAGCTTCATTATCAGGACCAAAACGTCCGCAAGATTTGATTTTCTTAAGCGATATGAAAACAGCTTTTGAAGATTCTGTTACAGCACCAGCAGGTAACCAAGGTCATGGATTAGATAAAAGTGAATTTGATAAAAAAGCTAAAATTGAATTCAAAGATGGCTCAAAAGCGTCTATGAAAACTGGTGATATTGCGATTGCAGCAATTACTTCATGTACGAACACGTCTAACCCATACGTAATGCTTGGTGCAGGTTTGGTAGCTAAAAAAGCAGTTGAAAAAGGTTTGAAAGTACCTGAATATGTTAAAACATCTTTAGCTCCAGGTTCAAAAGTTGTAACTGGTTATTTGAGAGATTCAGGATTACAAACATATTTAGATGATTTAGGATTTAACCTAGTAGGATATGGCTGTACTACATGTATCGGTAACTCAGGCCCATTATTACCAGAAATTGAAAAAGCGATTGCAGATGAGGACCTATTAGTTACTTCTGTATTATCAGGTAACCGTAATTTCGAAGGACGTATCCATCCGCTTGTTAAAGCTAACTACTTAGCATCACCTCAGTTAGTTGTTGCATATGCATTAGCAGGAACAGTCGATATCGATTTACAAAATGAGCCAATTGGTAAAGGTAAAGATGGAGAAGATGTATATTTACAAGACATTTGGCCAACAATTCAAGAAGTTTCAGATACAGTTGATAGCGTAGTTACACCAGAATTATTTATTGAAGAATATAAAAACGTTTATAACAATAATGAATTATGGAATGAAATTGATGTAACAGATCAACCATTATATGATTTTGATCCAAATTCTACGTATATTCAAAATCCTTCATTCTTCCAAGGTTTATCTAAAGAACCTGGTAAAATTGTACCGTTAAACGGTTTACGAGTTATGGGGAAATTCGGTGATTCAGTTACAACAGACCATATTTCTCCAGCAGGTGCAATCGGTAAAGATACGCCAGCGGGTAAATATTTATTAGAACATGATGTTCATATACGTGAGTTTAACTCTTATGGTTCACGACGTGGAAACCACGAAGTAATGGTTCGAGGTACATTTGCAAATATTCGTATTAAAAACCAATTAGCACCAGGAACAGAGGGTGGATTCACTACTTATTGGCCAACAAATGAAGTGATGCCAATTTTTGATGCCGCTATGAAATATAAGGAAGATGGTACAGGATTAGTAGTATTAGCTGGTAATGACTACGGTATGGGTTCTTCACGTGACTGGGCAGCAAAGGGTACAAACTTATTAGGTGTTAAAACAGTTATCGCGCAAAGCTACGAACGTATTCATCGTTCAAATTTAGTTATGATGGGTGTGTTACCTTTAGAATTTAGAAAAGGTGAATCAGCTGATGCGCTTGGTTTAGACGGTACCGAAGAAATTTCAGTAAATATTGATGAAAATGTACAGCCTCATGATTTTGTTAAAGTGACTGCTAAAAAACAAGATGGTGAGTTAGTGGAATTTGATGCTATGGTACGTTTCGATTCATTAGTGGAAATGGACTACTATCGTCACGGTGGTATTTTACAAATGGTTTTAAGAAATAAATTAGCTCAATAATAACTGTAGTAATTCAAATTTTGAAATATGGCTACATTATAGCTTGAGTATTGAAGATATATTTGAATATCAAACATGACCGGTCGGTTCAAAACATTCGTGTTGTTGGCCGACCTCTTTTTTATATTTATGTTAGAATTATAAGTAAAGTTTATCCGAAAGAAGGCTTAAAATGATATATAGTATAACAGAAATAGAAGCACGTTACGCTGAAACTGATAAAATGGGTGTTATTTATCATGGTAATTATGCAACTTGGTTTGAAGTAGCAAGATTGGACTATATAACAAAGCTAGGTTTTAGTTATGCTGAAATGGAAAAACAAGGAATTATTTCACCTGTAACTGAACTTAATGTTAATTTTAAAAAATCTATTTTTTACCCAGAAAAAGTTAAAATTAAAACTTGGGTAGAACATTATTCTCGATTACGTTCAGTTTATAAGTACGAAATTTTTAATGAACAAGGTGAACTTGCTACTACTGGCTCTACAGAATTGATATGTATTAAAGAAGATACATTTAAGCCAATACGATTAGATCGCTATTTCCCTGACTGGCATGAAGCATATCATAAAGTTTCAGAGCTCAATAAAACCGGAACAACATTTGAAGTGGTAGATGGGATTGAGTCGCTATAAATTTTGATTCTATTTTAGCTAGCTTATTAACTCGTAAAATTGAACTTTATTTTCATAACTGAAAAAGCTTTTAGTTGAATAATGAAGTTTATTTGAGGCTAGGTTATTATACGTATAATTGAAAATTCAAAGTTTTAAAATGACACATTGAAAATCTTACGAATAATTATGAAAATAAATTAAAAACGAACTTGTTTGCACATCATCACTAGCGCAATCAAGCTCGTTTTTTTATATTTATTTTGCGGTATAAGATATTTCATCTTCATGATCGACTACATTTACAATGATATGATCATCTTCAAAGTACCACAAATCCTTTTCTGCAACGACAATATTTAATCCATCATATTGTTGTTCATAGCCAATATCAACGTTTTCTTTAGGTTCAACTGTAAAAGCAGGACTAAATCCTTGCTTGAGTTGGAATTCGCCACCATATCTTACAAAAAACACAAGTACTTTATTATTTTCAGGTAACTCAAGTTCATTTTTAAACCAAGTTACGGCTGCATCAGTAAGTTCTATTTGCATAACAACGACCTCCAATATTTATTACGGAATGGGAATGGGCCCAACTTGCATTGCCTGTTGAATTTCTTTCCGAAATTCTCTTTGTTGGGGCCCACCCCAACTTGCATTGCCTGTTGAATTTCTTTTCGAAATTCTCTTTGTTGGGGCCCACCCCAACTTGCACATTATTGTAAGCTGACTTTCAGCCAGCTTCTTTGTTGGGGCCCCGACTAGAATCGCAACACGCTTGTTTCATGTGCATTTTCATTCTATCAACTACTGCCAATATAACATTTTAGAGTCTAGGAGATAGATTTATGTCCCTAACTCAAATTTTTCTAATAAAAACTAAAGTATAGTTGAATTTTAAGTTAAAATAATTGTTTTTGCAAAAATAAAATAATCCATCAGCTGCAAAATTTTATGCAATGATGGACTACTGTCAAAAAATTGTTACATCCATTTAATTTTAGGTTCTTCGCCTCTGAAAATCCTTGCAATATTAGAACGATGTCTAATGATTAAGATTATTGAAACAAGGAAACTAACGACTAGTAAAATATAGTCTTGAATAATGAGTGAACCAATAACACAACAAATTGCTGCCACAATACTTGCTAATGAAACGTATTTAAAAATCTTCAGTACTACAAAGAAGATGATTGCAAGTATAAGTAAAAGTATTGGATTAACACCTAATACGACACCAGCACTTGTTGCAACTGCTTTGCCACCTTGGAATTTTAAATAAATTGGATAAACGTGCCCAAGAATGGCGAATAAGCCAACGATTAAGCCGTTTGTGAAAAAAGTACTAATAGGGCCATCAGCATGAACCGGTAACCAAAGAGGGAAGAAAACTGTAATAAACCCTTTAAAAATATCTAAAAATGTTACCAAGAATCCTGCAGGACGACCTAATACTCTAAAGCTATTAGTAGCGCCAGTATTACCACTACCAAATTGTCTTATATCTTTTTTGAAAAATACTTTTCCAATTACAAACCCACTTGGGAATGCACCAATAAGATAACTTAGTAGTAACATGACGATTATCATCATAAATATTACACATCCTTTAATATCTTAGGACTATTTTATCATATTCATTTAAATTACGGCTAAAAATTTTAAAAACTGAAATTAATATAGGCAATTAAGCTAAGAAAGTTAATTGATACTTGCATTTTGCGCTGATTTATATAAGAATAACTATTGTATAGTTTTAAAAACGAACGTACGTTTGCAGGAGGCGAAATCATTGGCAATGAATAAACAAAATAATTATTCAGATGATTCAATACAGGTTTTAGAGGGGTTAGAAGCAGTTCGTAAAAGACCTGGTATGTATATTGGATCTACTGATAAACGGGGATTACATCATCTAGTATATGAAATTGTCGATAACTCCGTCGATGAAGTTTTAAATGGTTACGGTAATGAAATTGATGTAACAATAAATCAAGATGGTAGTATATCTATAGAAGATAATGGACGTGGTATGCCAACTGGGATACATAAATCAGGTAAGCCAACTGTCGAAGTTATTTTTACTGTATTACATGCAGGTGGAAAATTTGGACAAGGTGGCTATAAAACATCTGGAGGACTTCATGGTGTTGGTGCATCAGTTGTAAATGCCTTAAGTGAATGGCTTGAAGTTGAAATTCATAGAGATGGTAATATTTACCACCAAAGCTTTAAAAATGGTGGGACACCAGCGTCTGGGTTAGTTAAAAAAGGAAAGACTAAGAAAACTGGTACAAAAGTAACATTTAAGCCAGATGGTACTATTTTCAAAGCATCTACATCATTTAACTTTGATGTATTAAGCGAGAGACTTCAAGAATCAGCTTTTTTACTTAAAAATTTAAAAATATCACTTAAAGACTTGCGTAGTGGTAAAGAACGTGAAGAATATTATCACTATGAAGAAGGTATTAAAGAATTTGTTAGTTATGTTAATGAAGGTAAAGAAGTGCTTCATGATGTCGCTACATTTTCAGGGGAAGCAAACGGTATAGAAGTCGATGTAGCTTTTCAATATAACGATCAATACTCTGAAAGTATTTTAAGTTTTGTAAATAATGTACGTACTAAAGATGGTGGTACACATGAAGTCGGTTTTAAAACGGCAATGACACGTGTGTTTAACGATTATGCACGTCGTATAAATGAATTGAAAACTAAAGATAAAAACTTAGATGGTAATGATATTCGTGAAGGTTTGACTGCAGTTGTATCTGTTCGTATTCCTGAAGAGTTATTGCAATTTGAAGGGCAAACAAAATCTAAATTAGGTACATCGGAAGCAAGAAGTGCTGTTGATTCAGTTGTTGCAGATAAACTACCATTTTATTTGGAAGAAAAAGGACAACTGTCTAAATCTCTTGTTAAAAAAGCAATTAAAGCACAACAAGCTAGGGAAGCAGCCCGTAAAGCACGTGAAGATGCACGTTCTGGTAAGAAAAATAAACGTAAAGATACTTTGCTATCAGGTAAATTAACACCAGCACAGAGTAAAAACACTGAAAAAAATGAACTATATTTAGTCGAAGGTGATTCTGCTGGAGGTTCTGCAAAATTAGGGCGAGATCGTAAGTTCCAAGCAATTCTACCTTTGCGTGGTAAAGTTATAAATACTGAAAAAGCACGTCTTGAAGATATTTTCAAAAATGAAGAAATCAATACTATTATTCACACAATTGGAGCAGGTGTTGGTACAGATTTTAAACTTGAAGATAGTAACTATAACCGTGTCATTATCATGACTGATGCAGATACTGACGGTGCACATATCCAAGTGCTGTTATTAACGTTCTTCTTCAAATATATGAAACCACTTGTTCAAGCAGGACGTGTATTTATAGCATTACCACCACTTTATAAATTAGAAAAAGGTAAGGGTAAGGCAAAACGAATTGAATATGCATGGACTGACGAAGAACTAAACAAATTACAAAAAGAACTTGGCAAAGGTTTTACATTACAACGTTATAAAGGTTTAGGTGAGATGAATCCTGAACAGTTATGGGAAACAACAATGAATCCTGAAACACGTACTTTAATTCGTGTCCAAGTTGAAGACGAAGTGCGTTCATCTAAACGAGTAACAACGTTGATGGGTGATAAAGTGCAACCTAGACGTGAGTGGATTGAAAAGCATGTTGAATTTGGTATGCAAGAAGACCAAAGTATTTTAGATAATTCTGAAGTACAAGTACTTGAAAACGATCAATTTGATGAGGAGGAAATCTAGTGAGTGAAGTAATTCAAGATTTATCACTTGAAGATGTTTTAGGTGATCGCTTCGGAAGATATAGTAAATATATTATTCAAGAGCGTGCATTGCCTGATGTCCGTGATGGCTTAAAGCCAGTACAACGTCGTATTTTATATGCAATGTATTCAAGTGGTAATACACACGATAAAAATTTCCGTAAAAGTGCCAAAACAGTCGGTGATGTTATTGGTCAGTATCATCCACATGGAGACTCCTCAGTGTATGAAGCGATGGTTCGTTTAAGCCAAGACTGGAAATTACGTCATGTCCTAATAGAGATGCATGGTAATAATGGTAGTATTGATAATGATCCACCTGCAGCAATGCGTTATACAGAGGCTAAGTTGAGTCAGTTAGCAGAAGAATTATTGCGTGACATCAATAAGGAAACAGTTTCATTTGTTCCTAACTATGATGATACGACACTTGAACCAATGGTCTTACCGTCAAGATTTCCTAATTTATTAGTGAATGGTTCTACAGGTATTTCAGCTGGTTATGCTACTGATATCCCACCACATAATTTAGCTGAAGTGATTCAAGCAACTTTAAAATATATTGAAAATCCCGATATTACAGTGAGCCAATTAATGAAATATATTAAAGGGCCAGATTTTCCAACAGGTGGTATTATTCAAGGTATCGATGGAATTAAAAAAGCTTACGAGTCAGGTAAAGGTCGCATAATTGTACGTTCAAAAGTAGATGAAGAGACTTTGCGTAATGGTCGTAAACAATTAATTATTACGGAAATTCCTTATGAAGTGAATAAAAGTAGTTTAGTAAAACGCATTGATGAACTTCGTGCTGATAAAAAAGTTGATGGTATTGTTGAAGTTCGTGATGAGACAGACAGAACGGGTTTACGTATTGCTATCGAATTGAAAAAAGATGTTAATAGTGAATCTATAAAAAATTATCTTTATAAGAATTCTGATTTACAGATTTCATACAATTTCAATATGGTTGCAATTAGTGATGGGCGTCCAAAATTAATGGGCATTCGTCAAATAATAGATAGTTATTTAAATCATCAAATTGAAGTGGTAGCAAATAGAACAAAATTTGAATTAGATAATGCCGAAAAACGTATGCATATTGTTGAAGGTTTAATCAAAGCATTATCAATCTTAGATCAAGTGATTGAATTGATTCGTAGTTCTAAAAATAAGCGTGATGCTAAAGAAAACTTGATTGATGTTTATGACTTTACTGAAGAACAAGCTGAAGCTATTGTGATGTTACAATTGTATCGTTTAACGAACACAGATATCGTTGCTTTACAAGAAGAGCATAAAGAGTTAGAAGCGTTAATTCAACAATTACGTCATATTTTAGATAATCACGATGCATTATTAAATGTTATTAAAGAGGAACTGACTGAAATTAAGAAAAAATTCAAATCTGAGCGTCTATCATTGATTGAAGCTGAAATAGCTGAAATTAAAATTGATAAAGAAGTTATGGTTCCGAGTGAAGAAGTTATATTAAGTATGACGCGTCATGGATACATTAAACGTACATCAGTGAGAAGTTTTAATGCTAGTGGTGTAGCTGAAATTGGCTTAAAAGATGGCGATAGTTTACTCAAACATCAAGAGGTAAATACGCAAGATACTGTATTAGTGTTTACAAATAAAGGTCGTTATCTATTTATACCAGTTCATAAATTAGCAGATATTCGTTGGAAAGAATTAGGACAACATGTATCACAAATTGTTCCAATAGAAGAAGATGAAATGGTTATTAATGTCTTTAATGAAAAAGACTTTAATACAAATGCATTTTATGTGTTTGCTACTCAAAATGGTATGATTAAGAAAAGTACAGTACCTCAATTTAAAACAACACGCTATAATAAACCATTAGTAGCTACGAAACTTAAAGATGGTGATGAGTTAATTAGTGTGATGCGTTTTGATAAAGATCAGTTAATCACAGTCATTACCAATAAAGGTATGTCGCTTACTTACAATACTAGTGAATTATCTGATACGGGATTGAGAGCTGCAGGTGTAAAATCTATTAATCTTAAAGATGAAGATTATGTTGTTATGACAGAAGGTATTTCTGAAAATGACAGTATTTTAATGGCTACTCAGCGTGGCTCTTTAAAACGTATAGGTTTTAAAGTTTTACAAGTTGCTAAGCGAGCTCAAAGAGGATTAACTTTATTGAAAGAATTAAAGAAAAATCCTCACCGTATAGTTGCTGCACATGTTGTAACAAAAGAGCATAATCAATATACTTTGTATTCAAAAGCGAATGAAGAACACGGTTTAGTTAATGATATTCACAAATCTGAACAATATACTAACGGCTCATTCATTGTAGATACAGATGATTTTGGAATAGTAACCGATATGTATATTGATTAAAAACTATATGCAATTATTAAATTAAATGATAAAATACAGTAATGTTAAATTTTGACTAAATTCAAGGGATTTATATTAAATGCTGACCAATAGCTCATCGTTAAATAAACGATATGCTTTGACCAAACTAATATAAATCTCTTGTATTGTATAAGAAATGATGGTGTATCTCTATATTTACTGAATGTTTCAATTTGTTCTAAATTTATGGAAGATACATGATTCATGTAGAGGATGCGAGGGGTTTATTTTGAAAGATTTCGATAGTTTAATTCCTGGATGGTTTAAAGAATTTGTCCATGTCGGTACTGATTTAATATGGTCTCAATATTTAATTGGGTTGTTACTGACTGCTGGATTCTTCTTTACAATAAGTTCTAAATTCGTACAATTGCGTATGTTACCTGAAATGTTTAGAGCACTGGTAGAACGTCCAGAAACATTAGAAGATGGTAAGAAAGGTATTTCTCCATTCCAAGCATTTGCTATAAGTGCTGGTTCAAGAGTAGGTACTGGTAATATTGCTGGTGTTGCGACTGCTATTGTATTAGGTGGTCCAGGTGCAGTATTTTGGATGTGGGTGATTGCTTTTATAGGTGCCGCAAGTGCATTTATTGAAGCAACTTTAGCACAGGTATATAAAGTTCATGACAAAGATGGCGGATTCCGTGGTGGACCTGCTTACTATATTACAAAAGGTTTAAACCAAAAATGGTTAGGTATTGTATTTGCAATATTAATTACAATTACATTTGCATTCGTATTCAATACAGTGCAATCGAATACAATTGCTGAATCATTAAACACACAATACAATATTAGTCCTGTTGTTACAGGTATCATTTTAGCTATTGTAACTGCTATTATTATTTTTGGTGGTGTTCGTAGTATTGCTACATTATCATCATTAATTGTTCCTATTATGGCTATTATTTACATAGGTATGGTTTTAGTTATTTTATTATTTAACTTAGATCAAATCGTTCCTATGATTGGTACGATTGTAAAAAGTGCGTTTGGAATTGAACAAGTAACAGGCGGTGCCATTGGTGCTGCTGTATTGCAAGGTATTAAACGTGGTTTGTTCTCAAACGAAGCTGGTATGGGTTCTGCACCAAATGCAGCTGCAACTGCTGCCGTACCACACCCAGTTAAGCAAGGTTTGATTCAATCATTAGGTGTATTCTTTGATACTATGTTAGTTTGTACTGCCACTGCCATTATGATCTTACTGTATTCTGGATTGAAATTTGGCGCTGGTGCACCTCAAGGTGTAGCTGTGACACAATCAGCACTTAATGAACATTTAGGCTCTGCTGGTGGTATTTTCTTAACAATTGCAGTTACTTTATTTGCATTTTCATCTGTAGTAGGTAACTACTATTATGGCCAATCAAATATCGAGTTTTTATCAACAAATCGAATGGTATTATTTATCTTTAGATGCCTCGTTGTAGTATTAGTATTTATCGGAGCAGTTGTGAAAACAGAAACTGTATGGAATACAGCAGATTTATTCATGGGCTTAATGGCAATTGTAAATATTATTTCCATTATAGGCTTGTCCAATGTAGCATTCGCATTAATGAAAGATTATCAACAGCAGAAAAAAGAGGGCAAGAATCCTGTCTTTAAACCTGAAAACTTAGAAATCAACTTATTTGGCATTAGTGCTTGGGGTGCTAATAATAAGAAAAAAATAGATAAATAAGCATTTCAAGAGTAATATTTTAATTTTAAACTAATTAAAAATCCCGGATTTTCAAGTATAAATGAAAATTTCGGGATTTTTTCTTTTTATGTTAATTGCTCTCAATATACTATATTAGTAATTCTGTACTTGAAGTTACTATACTCAGGTATTTCTTTGGAAAATCAATTTTTAAATAGAGTGAGTTGATTGAGTAAAATACAACGGATGGTTCTTGTTATTTTGGTATTCGATAAATATATCAAATGTCATTGCATAAAATTATTTTTCAAAGCATATTAGAATTTAATAGTGCATTTTAGTTTGTATTATAAGTTAATTCAGCTACTATGAAAATAAATAGAGAAATATATGATACATTATACGTAATATCAATGACACAGTTTATTAAACTATTGGAACATCGAAGATTAATTAAGATGAATTATTTGGAATGGGCGTGTAATTGAGGGCAAGTTTTTAATTGAAAATGCTTTTATATTAGTCATTTCCAATATATAATCTTAATAATAGAAAAATAGGTGATGATAATGGGAGAGTATATTGTAACAAAGACATTGAATAATAATGTCGTAGTATGTACAAACGATGGTCAAGAAGTTATCTTGATTGGTAAAGGTATTGGTTTTAACAAAAAAGAGGGAATGGTGTTAAATAATCAATCTATTACAATCGATAAAATTTATAAACTTGAAAGTGAGCAACAAAAAGAACATTATAAAAGTTTAGTTGAAATTGCTGACGACAATGTTTTACAAGTTATTATTGAGTCATTAAATTTTATTTCAAATACAGCAATGAATGTCGATTCGAAGCAACTTGTTGTGTCATTAACAGACCATATTATTTTTGCATACAAGCGTATAAAGCAAAATCAAGTCATTAGTAATCCATTTGTTATGGAAACTAAACAATTATATAGCGAAGCTTATCATATTGCTAAACAAGTTATTGATCAATTAAATGCTGCCTTAGATGTACATTTTCCAGAAGATGAAATTGGATTTATCGCATTGCATATTGCATCTAATACTGAAGATTTATCTATGCGAGAGATGACATTAATTAACGATTTGATTAAAAGAAGTATAGGTATCATTGAATCAGACTTAGTGACCACCGTAGATAAACAATCACTTCAATATCAACGTTTTATTAGGCATGTGCAATTTTTAATTAGACGTTTAAGAAGAAAAGAATATATTCATGCACAAGATGATTTTGTGTCAATGATTAAAAATCATTATCCGATTTGCTATAATACTGCTTTTAAAATTTTAACAATGATTCAAAAGCAGTTTGATGTTCATATTAGTGAATCAGAAATTATATATTTAACTTTACACATTCATCATTTTGAAGCCAAGATTAATCAGTCATAAAAAGCGTGTTATACGTACGTTTCATTACTTTAAAGCATATTTATATGGTATGATTAATATTAGTAATTTTACATAAGGAGACAGTTGATTTAACAACTAACTTATGAATATTTCAAGTGGTGGTGAATATTTAATTGACTGAAAATGATAAAAATATTAGAAAGAATTTTTTGAAATTTACCGAATCGCGGTATATGAAGTTTATTGGTGGAAATGATTTAGTTTTCTCATTAATTGCTTTAGTATTACTTGGTATCGTTATTTTTATCTTTGAAAAAGTATCATATGTATTTGATCCTTTTATCATAGTTTTTAAAACGATAGCAGCACCTATTATAGTGTCTTTAATACTATTTTATTTGTTTAACCCAATTGTGAACTTAATGGAACGTTATAGAATTCCTAGAGTTGCAGGGATTTCAATTATTTATTTAGCTGTAGTGGGAATTATTACGCTAATTGTTAATTTGCTAATTCCAATTATTGGTTCTCAAGTTGATAGTTTAGTTAAAAATTCACCGCATTATTTAGAAAAATTAATTAATTCTATTGATAAGATAGCTAATAATACATTTTTCTCATCTTATTATAGTCAAATTAATGATTGGTTAAATTCATTGCCGAAAAAGATACCGTCAATGCTTAGTGAGTTTACTGATGGTTTTGGCTCTAAAATTGCAACGTTTGCTGAAACAATCGCCAATATTGGTGTTGTGATTGTTACTACACCATTTGTATTATTCTTTATGCTTAAAGATGGACATCATTTCAAAGAATTTTCAACGAATATTATGCCTCCTAAATTTAGAAAAGATTTCCATGATTTGCTTGAAAAGATGAGTGTTCAAGTAGGTTCATATATTCAAGGACAAATTATTGTCTCATTCTGTATAGGTATATTATTATTTATTGGCTACTCAGTTATCGGATTGAAATATAGCTTAGTTTTAGCTAGTATCGCAGCTGTTACTAGTGTTGTTCCATATTTAGGTCCGACAATCGCAATATCACCAGCCATTGTTATTGCTGCTATTACTTCACCTTGGATGCTTTTAAAATTAGCTGTTGTTTGGACTTTAGTGCAATTTGTTGAAGGACATTTTATTTCTCCAAACATTATGGGTAAAACGCTTAAAATTCATCCGCTTACAATTATTTTCATATTATTATGTGCAGGTAAGTTATTAGGAATTGTTGGTGTTATTTTAGGTATTCCTGGATATGCAATTTTAAAAGTATTAGTAACACATTTGTTCCAATTATTTAAACGACGTTATAATCGTTTTTATGGTAATGATGTAGGTGAGTATGATATTAAAGAAAGTAACAAAATAGTTGAATAACTTATTAAATACCAATAGACATATGTTTGTTGGTATTTTTTATGGGTAACGTCATACTACTAGTAGTATGTGACAATGTATTTGGTTTTAAATTTAGTTATGCAAATATAGTAAAATATTTATGTGAAGTTTTAGTTAAATAAGCTATTTCATTTAATTTGAAAATACTAATCGTATAGATATTCTAGGTTACATTGGACAGAATGTAATAAATGGAATTATTAATTCAATAAGAAAAAGCCATAATTTAAATATGATTAATCTGATTTTTTATAATTGTTGATTCATAAGATTCTTTATGTTAAATATGAATCAGTGAAATAAAATATATAGATAACATATGAATATAGTGTATAAATAGTGCTATTATCGTTAGCAATATGACAAAAGTGTTATATAAATCAAAGGGAAATGATATGCTATTATTATGATTTATATGATATATTTTGATTTATAATAGAAATAATTAGAATTGATGTGAAAAAATGAATCAGGAAGTTAAAAACAAAATATTTTCAATCTTAAAAATTACGTTTGCTACAGCTTTATTTATTTTTGTAGTAATTACGTTGTATCGAGAGTTATCTGGTATTAACTTTAAAGATACATTGGTTGAATTTGGCAAAATCAACCGTATGTCCCTTGTATTACTATTTATTGGTGGTGGGGCATCGCTTGTCATTTTATCTATGTATGATGTGATTTTATCTAAAGCTTTAAAAATGGATATTTCTTTAGGAAAAGTTTTAAGAGTAAGTTATATCATTAATGCATTAAATGCGATTGTTGGATTTGGTGGATTTATTGGTGCAGGCGTAAGAGCAATGGTTTACAAAAACTATACGCACGATAAGAAAAAATTAGTTCACTTTATATCATTAATACTAATTTCAATGTTAACGGGATTAAGCTTGTTATCGTTATTAATTGTTTTCCACGTTTTCGATGCATCTTTAATTTTAGATAAAATTACGTGGGTGAGATGGGTATTATATGCAGTGTCATTTTTCTTACCATTATTCATTATTTATTCAATGGTCAAACCACCAGATAAAAACAATCGTTTCGTTGGCCTATATTGTACAATCGTTTCATGTGTGGAATGGTTGGCGGCTGCAGTTGTATTATATTTCTGTGGTGTAATTGTTGATGCGCATGTATCATTTATGTCATTTATTGCAGTGTTTATTATTGCTGCATTATCTGGTTTAGTCAGCTTTATTCCAGGTGGTTTTGGTGCTTTTGACTTAGTTGTTTTATTAGGATTTAAAACATTAGGTGTACCGGAAGAAAAAGTATTATTAATGCTATTACTTTACCGTTTTGCGTATTATTTTGTACCAGTAATCATCGCATTAATTTTATCATCATTTGAGTTTGGTACATCAGCTAAGAAATACATTGAAGGCTCTAAATACTTCATTCCTGCTAAGGATGTTACATCATTTATTATGTCATACCAAAAAGATATTATTACTAAAATTCCTTCATTATCATTAGCAATTTTAGTATTCTTCACAAGTATGATTTTCTTTGTAAACAATCTGACCATTGTTTATGATGCGTTATACGATGGTAATCATTTTACGTATTATCTTTTATTAGCAGTGCATACAAGTGCTTGTTTATTGCTTCTACTTAATGTTGTTGGTATTTATCAACAAAGTAGACGAGCTATTATATATGCAATGATTTCAATTTTATTAATTACTGTAGCGACGTTCTTTACGTATGCATCGTATATTTTAATTGCTTGGTTAGCGATTATCTTTATTTTACTTGTTGTAGCTTTCCGCAGAGCACGTAAATTAAAACGTCCAATTAGAATTAGAAATTTAGTCGCAATGCTTTTATTTAGCATATTTGTACTCTACATTAATCATATTTTTATAGCTGGAACATTTTATGCTTTAGATGTGTATACGATTGAAATGCATACGTCTGTACTTAAATATTATTTCTGGATTACCATTTTAATTATTGCTTTAATCGTTGGCGCAATTGCATGGCTATTTGATTATCAATTTAGCAAAGTGCGCATATCTTCTAACATTGAAGATTGTGAAGCGATTATTAATCAATACGGAGGAAATTATTTAAGTCATTTAATTTATAGTGGAGATAAACAGTTTTTCACTAATGAAGATAAGACTGCATTTTTAATGTATCGATATAAAGCAAGTTCGTTAGTTGTTCTTGGTGATCCACTTGGTGATGAAAATGCATTTGATGAACTATTAGAAGCATTTTATAATTATGCGGAGTATTTAGGTTACGACGTTGTTTTCTATCAAGTAACGGATCAACATATGCCGCTATACCATAATTTCGGAAATCAATTTTTCAAATTAGGTGAAGAAGCAATTATTGATTTAACTCAATTTTCAACTTCAGGTAAAAAGCGACGTGGTTTTAGAGCAACATTAAATAAATTTGATGAGTTAAACATTTCATTTGAAATTATTGAACCTCCATTTAATACAGAATTTTTAAACGAACTTCAACATGTAAGTGATTTATGGTTAGATAATCGTCAAGAAATGCATTTCTCTGTTGGTCAATTTAATGAGGCTTATTTATCTAAAGCTCCAATTGGTGTGATGCGTAATGAAAATAATGAAGTCATCGCGTTTTGTAGTTTAATGCCAACATACTTTAACGATGCAATTTCAGTTGACTTGATCAGATGGTTACCTGACTTAGATTTACCATTAATGGATGGTTTATACTTGCATATGTTACTTTGGAGCAAAGAACAAGGCTATACTAAATTTAATATGGGTATGGCAACCTTATCAAATGTTGGCCAGCTACATTACTCATATTTACGAGAACGACTTGCAGGTCGAGTGTTTGAACATTTTAATGGCCTATATCGTTTCCAAGGTTTACGTCGTTATAAATCGAAGTATAATCCAAACTGGGAACCACGCTTTTTAGTTTATCGTAAGGATAGCTCACTTTGGGAATCACTTTCTAAAGTAATGCGTGTTATACGTCATAAATAATTAGAAATCCGAGTACTAAAAGCATTGAAATGCTGATAAAGTACTCGGATTTTTTATGTTTTGTTGAAGTTTTATATTAATAGAAATATAAAAAAGGTAGATGAAAATCTTTATGTTTTTCGTTTACCTTTTTAATAATGAAGAATTTAATGCTATTAGTATATACGGCTGCTATTGTGAATCCACTCATTTATGACTGAAACTAATTGTTTTGTTAAAGATGTTGTTGCTTGTTTTTATATTCTTGACGTATTTTTTGTTCTTCTGCATAACGCTCAGGATTTTTCTTGTAAAAGTCTTGATGATACTCTTCGGCTTTGTAAAATTCTGAAGCAGGTAATATTTTTGTAGCAATAGCCTTGTCAGCATTAATAGTATTTTTAAGCTGTTCAATATACATTTCGGCTTGCTTTTTTTGATGTTCATTAGTATAAAAAATGGCAGTTTGATATTGTGGGCCACGATCTTGGAACTGCCCATCAGTATCTAATGGATCAATTACTGAGAAAAATATTTCTAATAATTTGTTATACGAAAATAAAGCGACATCATATTGTATTTCTACAGTTTCTAAATGTCCGCTAGCACCTGATTTTACTTGTTCGTATGTTGGGTTTTTAACATGCCCACCCATATATCCAGAAGTTACTTTTTCAATACCATCGAAGGTGTCAAATGGTTTCGTCATACACCAAAAGCAACCTCCGGCAAAATAAGCTGTATTTATATTCATTTTTGACATCCTTTCATTAGACCTTAGTACGATTTATTCAGAAATCACTTGCTTTTTGAATTGTTTTTATATAACGTTAATATGTGATAATTATAGTACACAAAAATCTATTTTTGAAGATATAAGGTAGGTAAATATGGATAAAGAAACTAATGACAACGAATATAGACGTCAAAGTGAACAAGCTACTTCGACGCCTAAACGAAAAAAGAAGAAGAAAATTAGGAAATTACCTATCATTCTTCTAATTGTTGTAATTTTACTAATCGCATTAATTGTATATATTGTACATAGTTACAATAGTGGTGTGGAATATGCCAAGCAACATGCGAAAGATGTTAAAGTACATCAATTTAATGGACCTGTAAAAAATGATGGTAAAATTTCGATTCTTGTACTTGGTGCAGATAAAGCACAAGGTGGACAATCAAGAACAGATTCTATCATGGTTGTTCAATATGACTTTATCAATAAAAAAATGAAAATGATGTCTGTCATGCGTGATATTTATGCAGATATCCCAGGATATGGTAAACATAAAATTAATTCAGCATATGCTTTAGGCGGTCCAGAGTTACTTAGAAAGACACTTAATAAAAATTTAGGTATTAATCCTGAATATTATGCTGTAGTTGACTTTACTGGGTTCGAGAAAATGATTGATGAACTTATGCCTGATGGTGTACCAATTAATGTTGAAAAAGATATGTCTAAAAATATCGGCGTTTCTTTGAAAAAAGGTTATCATAAATTAAATGGTAAAGAATTACTAGGTTATGCTAGATTCCGTCACGACCCAGAAGGTGACTTTGGACGTGTAAGACGCCAACAACAAGTAATGCAAACATTGAAAAAAGAAATGGTTAATTTTAGAACAATCGTGAAACTTCCTAAAGTTGCTGGTATTTTAAGAGGTTATGTTAATACGGATATTCCTGATTCTGGTATTTTCCAAACAGGTTTGAGTTTTGGTATTCGTGGAGACAAAGATGTTAAGTCATTAACTGTACCGATTAAAAACTCATATCAAGATATCAACACAAATAGTGACGGCAGTGCTTTACAAATTAACAAAAATACAAATAGACAAGCTATTAAAGAATTTTTAGATGCAGAATAAAATATAAAAAAGCGATTTCTATCAAAGTAATGATGGAAATCGCTTTTTTAGTGATTGAGAATTTAATGTTTCAATGTGTTTCTTAACTTTATTGATCTGATTTTCTAACACCAGCAACACCATAACGGCTTGGCTGCATTTCTTCAATAACAACATGAATTGCTTGTCTGTTCGCACCTGTTGTTCTTTCTACAGCATCTGTTACTTCGCTTACTAAATTTTTTAATTGTTCATCTGAACGACCTTCTAATAATTTTACATTGACGATTGGCATAATCCAAACCTCCTAATCATTATTAATTTGAGTATACCATGTAATAATTAAAAATACATTTACAAATTAAGAGAACTAATGTTCTTTTGGGTGTTGAAATAGAACGTATGTTCGTATATAATGAATACATGTAAGGGAGGGATAACAGTGTATAATTATCATTTATTAGAAGATAGGGATGTTCTATGTATTGACCAAAAGAGCTTTTTTGCGAGTGTTTCTTGTATTGAAAAGGGATTAGATCCATTAGAAACAAAGCTAGCTGTCGTTGCGGATACTAAACGCCAAGGATCTGTAATATTAGCTGCGACACCTAAATTAAAAGAGTTGGGCATCAAGACAGGATCACGATTGTTTGAAATACCGCATAGAAATGACATTTATATTATTAATCCAAGTATGCGTAAGTATCTCAATGTTTCAGTTGCTATTTCTAAAATTGCATTACGTTATATTCCACCTGAAGATTTACACCAATATAGTATTGATGAATTTTTTATGGATGTGACTGATAGTTATCATAGATTTAGTTCAACAGTACATGCATTTTGTGAAAGACTCAAACGTGAAATTTATGAAGAAACAGGGATTTACTGCACTGTAGGTATAGGATCAAATATGTTGTTAAGTAAGATTGCAATGGACGTCGAAGCGAAACACAGTAAAAATGGTATTGCTGAATGGCGATATCAAGATGTACCTACAAAATTGTGGCCAATTCAACCATTGCGAGATTTTTGGGGTATTAATCGTCGAACAGAAGCAAAGTTGAATAAAAGAGGAATTTTTACTATAGGGGATTTAGCAAAATATCCATATAAATTTTTGAAAAAAGAGTTCGGCATTTTAGGTGTTGATATGCATTTGCATGCTAATGGAATAGATCAAAGTAAAGTTCGTGAAAAGCATAAAATTAGCAACCCATCTATATGTAAGAGTCAAATATTAATGAGGGACTATCATTTTGATGAAGCAAAAGTAGTAATGCAAGAGTTAATTGAAGATGTGGCAAGTCGAGTCAGAGCGAGGAAGAAAGTAGCGCGTACAATTCATTTCTCTTTTGGATATAGTGATGAAGGGGGCGTTCATAAACAATATACATTGAAAGATCCAACAAACTTAGAAAAAGATATCTATAAAGTAGTAATGTATTTCGCTGATAAGTTATGTAACAAACAAGCTCTGTACCGGACATTAAGTATATCATTGAGTCAGTTTATTAATGAAGATGAACGACAGATGAGTTTATTTGAAGATGAATATCAAAGGAAGAGAGATGAGTGTCTAGCTAAAACGATAGATCAATTGCACTTGAAGTACGGTAAAGGTATCGTATCAAAAGCGGTGTCATATACAGAGGCGGGCACGAAGCATGGCAGATTAGGTTTAATGGCTGGTCATAAAATGTAATGAGGTCGGGACAAAAGCGTTTAGTATTTGAGCAGAACAGAACGATGAGCAAAATTGTTTTCCGAATTTTGTCGAATTGTGAGAGTTTCTGCCGAAAATCCTGCTTTTGGGACGCCGTTAATCGGTTTCCCAGAGCACAAAAACTTTATGTCTCAATCTCGTAATTCGTATAAAATAAGTCTCTAAAGATAAATATTTTATATATCACAATAGATTTTCACAACAGCATCTAAGAATATATAGAATTTATCAAAAGAGACTTAATAATTATTGGATATAACAATCAAAATCACTCAATGCTTCCATACCACGTTCGCGATCTGAAGGTGTTTTAAAACTAATCTTTAGAGCACCATATATATCTTCGCGGACTTCTAAAATTCTTAAGTTGCTTATAGATATATTATGTAAACTTAAGATGTGAGTGACTTTGCTAATCATACCCGGTTTATCCGGAATATCAACATATAGATCATACGCAGTATTTAATCCACCAAGTTGTTTAGTAGGTAGGGCATCGCGATACGACTTAGCTTCGGCAAAAAATGCCAACAATTTTTCAGAATCATTATTTTCAATTATGCTTTCTAATTCATGAAATTGATTTTTAAGTTGATGAATCATTTCTAAAATATATGCTTTATTACTTAACGTGATATCTTTCCACATTTGAGCGTTGCTGCTAGCAATTCGTGTAATATCTCGAAAGCCACCAGCTGCTAATTTAGTAACTAGCTGATGTTCATCACTATTATTATGACTAAGGTGTACTAAACTTGAGGCAACAATATGAGGCAAATGACTTACAACACTTGTTACATAATCATGTTCATCAGCTGTAGTCACAATGAACTTAGCTAATGTGGGAGATAAAAGTTCTTTTAACATGTTAGCAGCTTGTTTATTTTCTTGTTCGTCATAAACTAAAATATAATACGCATTTTCAAACAAATGTTTTTTGGCATTTAATACACCTGATTTATGACTACCGGCCATCGGATGACCACTAACTAAATGAATATTATGTTTTAATAGACTACGTTCATGTTGTTGAATTGTCGATTTAGTACTTCCTGTATCTGTAACAATAACACCTGGTTTTGTTTCGATATCAATTAATTCAACAAGATATTTATTGGTAATAGTCACAGGCGTTGCATAAATAATCACATCAGCTTCTTTGACAGCAGCTGGATAATCCGTATATTTACGATCAATAATTCCAATCGATTTAGCCTTATCTAATTGTGAAATATCTGCATCAAATGCAATGATATTAATTTCAGGATTATGGAATTTGATATTACTAGCAAGACTACCACCAATTAACCCAAGTCCTACAAATAAAACTGTTGTCATCTACATCACCTTATTTCGAAATTTTCAGAATAATAACATTGTAAATGAGCTATTTGCGTAGTGCAATAGTAAATAAAGAAATGCAACAAGACATTAATAGATAAAGTAATGTAAATCATCTACAATGAAACTGTAGAGAAAACAACTGTCATGGAGGGGAATTACATGGAAGAAATTTTAGAAACGATTAAGACATTAACAAACATTAGCAGTCCTTCGGGAGATACAGAAGAAGCAATCCAATTTGTTGAAAATTACGTTAAAAACTTGGGGTACCAAACAAAATTAACAAATAAAGGGGCTTTACTCATAACTGTGCCAGGCAATAACAATGATGTCCAACGTTGTATTACTGCGCATGTTGATACATTAGGCGCAATGGTTAAAGAAATTAAAGAAGATGGACGCTTAGCAATCGAGTTAATTGGTGGGTTCACTTATAATGCTATTGAAGGTGAATATTGCCAAATTAAGACAGAAGCAGGGCAAATATACTCAGGTACTATTTGCTTACATGAAACAAGTGTACATGTTTATCGAAATAACCACGAAATAGCTAGAGACAAAGAGCATATGGAAATACGAATAGACGAGGTTACAACATCCGAGGAAGATACTAAGAGTTTGGGTATTTCAGTAGGTGATTTTGTTAGCTTTGATCCGCGCACAGTCATCACGTCATCAGGCTTTATTAAATCTCGCCATTTGGATGATAAAGCAAGCGTAGCAATGATACTGCAATTACTCAAAAAATTAAAGAAAGATCAAACAACATTGCCACATACAACACAATTTTATATATCAAATAATGAAGAAATCGGCTATGGTGCGAACGCATCGATTGATTCTAGAATCAAAGAGTATATTGCGTTAGATATGGGGGCATTAGGAGACGGGCAAAATTCTGATGAGTATACTGTTTCGATTTGCGCCAAAGATTCATCCGGTCCATACCATAAACAATTGAAATCACATCTAGTAAATCTTTGTAAAATAAACGATATTCCATACAAAGTGGACATATATCCATATTATAGTTCTGATGCATCAGCGGCATTGAGTGCTGGGGCAGATATAAGACATGGCTTGTTTGGAGCAGGCATTGAATCATCTCATGCAATGGAACGAACACATATTGATTCGATTAGAGCGACAGAACATTTATTATATGCGTATTGCTTATCACCTATAGAATAAATGAAATAGTGTTGACAAATACGAACGACCTATGTAATATAATGAACTATAAAAATAATTAGAATTTTCTAAAGATATAGTAGCAAATATGAAATGTAGCAAACAGAAAGCTAATGGGTGATGAGAATTAGCACGACATATTTTGTGAATTGGACTTTGGAAGACAGTTAAATAAATATATAAAGTGAACATTAATTATGTTAACTAAGGTGGCACCACGGTAACGCGTCCTTACAGAATTTCGCGTTATAGTGGTGTCTTTTTATTTGAACAAAATGTAGTAGTTAATTATATGGTAGCAACAGAAAGTTAGTGGTCGATGTGAACTAACACCGATATTAATGAAATTGGGTTTTGTTTGTAAGAGAAAAATTAAATAAAATAAGAGTGAGCTTTGAATATTTCGAATATTCGGTTAATTTAGGTGGTACCACGCGTCAGCGTCCTTTATTTATTAAGGATGTTGGCGTTTTTTTTGAAAGGAGTGTAATGAAGAGAATGGACATATTTTATAAAAAAATTAAAGCTAATGTAACGCCTGAAGTATTGGCACAACTTCATTCGAAGAAAATAATACTCGAAAGTACAAATCAGCAACAAACTAAAGGGAGATATTCTATAGTCATATTTGATATTTTTGGCACATTAACATTAGATAATAATACTTTATCAATAAATACAATAAAAGGAACAAACAAAATTACTGAAAATCCATACCAGTATTTAACAACTAAAATAAACGAAGATTATCATGACATTAATGATGACGCACTTAGGGCATTGCCATTTATTTCTGGATATGTGGGAACATGTAGCTTTGACTTGGTACGTCATGAATTTCCAAAATTACAATCAATACAATTAGAAGATCACGTTCAACATGATGTACGGCTATATATGGTGGAACATGTTTACGTATTCGACCATTACAAAGATGATTTATATATCATCGCGACAAATCAGTTTTCAAATGCAACAAAGTCTGAATTAAAAGCGCGTGTAAATAAATCTATTAATGATTTAACGAAGATTCAGCCGTTTACACCTACACATGATTTTGATTTTAAAGACAAACAAATTCAATCAAATATTTCAGAATCAAGATTTATCGAAATGATTAAATATTTTAAAGAAAAAATAACAGAAGGTGATATGTTCCAAGTTGTGCCTTCAAGAATATATAGTTACAAACATCATGCGAGCAATAATTTAAATCAACTGTCATTTCAACTGTACCAAAATTTAAAACGCCAAAATCCAAGTCCGTATATGTATTATCTCAATATCGATAAACCTTATATTGTTGGAAGTTCTCCAGAAAGCTTTGTCAGTGTCAAAGATCAAATCGTAACAACGAACCCAATTGCTGGAACAATTCAACGTGGGAAAACAACGCAACAAGATAATGAAAATATGCAACAACTACTTAATGATCCCAAAGAATGTAGTGAACATCGCATGCTTGTTGATTTAGGTCGCAATGATATTCATAGAGTAAGTAAAATCGGTACGTCAAAAATTACTAAATTAATGGTCATTGAAAAGTACGAACATGTCATGCACATAGTTAGTGAAGTCACTGGTAAAATAAAGCCTAATTTATCACCAATGACGGTCATTGCCAATTTATTACCAACTGGTACAGTTTCGGGTGCACCAAAATTACGTGCAATTGAAAGAATATATGAACAATATCCATTTAAGCGTGGTGTTTATAGTGGCGGCGTTGGCTATATCAATTGTAATCACAACTTAGACTTTGCTTTAGCAATTCGTACAATGATGATTAATGATCAATTTGTAAATGTAGAGGCTGGTTGTGGTGTTGTATATGATTCCATTCCTGAAAAAGAATTGGAAGAAACGAAATTGAAAGCAAAAAGTTTATTGGAGGTACAACCATGATTTTAGTTATAGATAATTATGATTCATTTACTTATAACTTAGTTGACATTGTCGCCCAATATACTGATGTCATTGTAAAGTATCCTGACGAAACTGATGTCTTAAAACAAACAGTAGATGCAATTATAATTTCACCAGGTCCAGGGCATCCATTAGATGATCAACAGTTGATGAAAATTATAGAAACATATCAGCAGAAGCCAATTTTAGGGATATGTTTAGGTGCTCAAGCACTTACATGTTATTACGGCGGAGAAGTCATTAAAGGTAATAAGGTTATGCACGGAAAAGTTGATACTTTTATTATTAAAACTGAAAATAATAGTTTGTTATACGAAGGTGTACCAGAACAATTTTCGATTATGAGATACCATTCATTAATAAGTAATCCTGATAATTTTCCAGAAGAATTGAAAATTACTGGACGTACCGAAGATTGTATACAGTCATTTGAACATAATGAACGACCACATTATGGTATTCAGTATCATCCTGAATCATTTGCTACAGACTATGGTGTCAAAATAATTACAAATTTTATTAATTCTGTAAAAGGAGGGCGATGATTATGTCGTTACTAACAAGAATAAAAACTGAATCGATATTACACGAAAGTGATATTAAGGAGCTAATTGAAATACTTATTTCACCTAGTATTGGAACGGATATAAAATATGAATTGCTAAGTAATTATTCAGAACGAGAAATTCAACAACAAGAATTAACATATATCGTAAGAAGTTTAATTAATACGATGTATCCACATCAACCTTGTTATGAAGGTAGTATGTGTGTTTGTGGTACAGGTGGAGATAAATCAAATAGCTTTAATATCTCGACAACTGTTGCATTCGTTGTGGCAAGTGCAGGTGTAAAAATAATTAAACATGGTAATAGAAGTATTACGTCAAATTCGGGCAGTACAGATTTGTTAAATCAAATGCGAATTTCCACAACAAGTGTGGACGATACGCCAAAACAATTAGATGAAAAAAATCTTGTATTTATTGGAGCAACTGAATCATATCCAATCATGAAGTATATGCAACCAGTTAGAAAAATGATTGGAAAGCCTACAATATTAAACCTTGTGGGTCCATTAATTAATCCATATCACTTAACGTATCAAATGGTAGGCGTCTTTGATCCTACAAAGTTAAAGTTAGTTGCTAAAACGATTAAAGACTTAGGAAGACGACGTGCGATAGTATTACATGGCGCAAATGGGATGGATGAAGCAACATTGTCTGGCGATAATTTAATATATGAATTGACTGAAGATGGAGAAATCAAAAACTACACATTAAATGCGACTGATTATGGTTTGAAATATGCGCCGAATAGCGATTTTAAAGGCGGTTCACCTGAAGAAAATTTAGCAATCTCACTTAATATCTTGAATGGTAAAGATCAGTCAAGTCGTCGTGATGTTGTCGTACTAAATGCAGGTTTAAGCCTATATGTTGCAGAGAAAGTGGATACCATCGCAGAAGGCATAGAACTCGCAAGCACTTTGATAGATAATGGTGTAGCTTTGAAGAAATACCATCAAATGAGAGGTGAATAACATGACAATTTTAGAAGAAATTGTTGAATATAAACAGTCACTTTTACAAAATGGCTATTACCAAGACAAGCTTAACACCTTAAAAAGTGTGAACATTCAGAATAAAAAATCTTTTATAGGTGCAATTGAACAGGAACCAAAGTTAGCAATTATTGCAGAAATTAAATCAAAGAGTCCCACAGTAAATGATTTACCCGAACGAGATTTATCGCAACAAATTTCTGATTATGAACAGTACGGGGCAAATGCAGTTTCAATTTTAACAGATGAAAAGTACTTTGGAGGGAGTTTTGAACGTTTACAAGAATTAACAACAAAAACGACACTTCCAGTATTATGTAAAGACTTTATTATAGATCCGCTTCAGATTGACGTTGCTAAACAAGCTGGCGCATCTATGATTTTACTTATCGTTAATATCTTATCGGATAAACAATTGAGAGAGTTATACGAATACGCTACTTCCCAAAATTTAGAAGTATTAGTGGAAGTTCATGATCGTGAAGAATTAGAACGTGCTCATAAGATTAATCCTAAATTAATTGGTGTTAATAATAGAGACTTAAAACATTTTGTAACTGATGTCACACATACAAATATTATTTTAGAAAATAAACAGCCGAATCATTATTATATTTCAGAAAGCGGTATTCATGATACCTCTGATGTAAGAAAAATCTTGCATAGTGGTATCGATGGCTTACTAATAGGTGAGGCGCTTATGCGTTGCGATAACCTATCTGAATTTTTACCACAACTAAAAATGCAAAAGGTGAAATCATGATGAAATTGAAATTCTGTGGCTTTACATCAATTGAGGATGTTATAGCGGCAAGTCAACTAACTATTGATGCGATAGGTTTCATCCATTATGAAAAAAGCAAAAGGCATCAAACAATTACCCAAATAAAAAAGTTAGCGTCTGTTGTGCCAGACTATATCGATAAAGTATGTGTCATGGTAAATCCTGATTTAACAACAATTGAGCAGGTATTAATCAATACGTCAATTAATACAATTCAGTTACACGGCACAGAATCTATTGATTTTATAAAAGAAATTAAAAAGAAGTATCCAAGCATTAAAATCATTAAAGCTTTACCTGCAGATGTAAACATAATCCAAAACATAAATAAATATAAAGGTTTCGTAGATTTATTTATTATCGACACACCTTCAGTATCGTATGGTGGTACGGGTCAAACGTATGACTGGACTATTTTGAAGCACATCAAAGACATACCTTATTTAATTGCAGGAGGCATTAACTCTGAAAATATTCAAACAGTTAATCAACTTAAATTATCACATCAAGGTTATGATCTTGCATCAGGTATAGAAGTAAATGGGCGAAAAGATATAGCCAAAATGACAGCAATAGTAAATATTGTGAAAGGAGAAAGGGAAAATGAATAAACAAATACAAACAGAAGTAGATGAATTAGGTTTCTTTGGTGAATACGGAGGGCAATACGTACCTGAAACGTTAATGCCAGCAATTATTGAATTAAAAAGGGCTTATAAAAAAGCAAAAGAAGATCCAGAGTTTCAAAGGGAACTAGAATATTATTTATCAGAGTATGTAGGGCGCGAGACACCGCTTACTTACGCTGCATCATATACTAAAAGCTTAGGTGGCGCTAAAATATATTTGAAACGTGAGGATTTAAATCATACAGGCGCACATAAAATTAATAATGCATTGGGACAAGCATTACTTGCGAAACGTATGGGCAAGAAGAAGCTTGTTGCTGAAACAGGTGCGGGTCAACATGGTGTAGCTAGTGCTACGGTTGCTGCATTATTTGATATGGAACTTGTTGTCTTTATGGGAAGCGAAGATATTAAACGACAACAACTCAATGTATTTAGAATGGAATTACTTGGTGCAAAAGTTGTTGCTGTTGAAGATGGTCAAGGGACATTATCGGATGCAGTGAATAAAGCTTTACAATATTGGGTGAGTCATGTAGATGATACACATTATTTATTGGGTTCTGCATTAGGTCCAGACCCATTCCCAACAATTGTCAGAGATTTTCAAAGTGTCATTGGTAAAGAAATAAAATCACAGATATTGAAGAAAGAAGGGCGACTTCCGGATGCAATTGTAGCATGTATTGGCGGTGGTTCAAATGCAATTGGAACTTTTTATCCATTTATTAAAGATGATGTTGCATTATATGGTATTGAAGCTGCAGGTCAAGGAGAGGATACTGATAAACATGCACTTGCAATTGGCAAAGGCTCACCTGGCGTATTACATGGTACTAAAATGTATTTAATTAAAGATGAAGGTGGGCAAGTGCAACTAGCACATTCTATTTCAGCAGGACTTGATTATCCTGGTATTGGGCCTGAACATTCTTATTACCACGATATTGGTAGAGTAACTTTTGAAAATGCAAGTGACAAACAAGCGATGGATGCTTTAATTAATTTCACTAAAAATGAAGGGATTATTCCAGCAATTGAAAGTGCACACGCACTGAGTTATGTAGAAAGACTAGCACCAACTATGTCGAAAGAAGATATTATTGTTGTTACCATCTCAGGTCGTGGAGATAAAGATATGGAGACGATTAGACAATATATGACAGAGCGAGGTGTTGAAAATGACTAAATTATTTATACCTTATATTATGGGGGATAAAGATTTTATTGAAAATGCAAAAATATTAAGCGAAAATGGTGCCGATATTATTGAAATAGGTGTGCCATTCTCAGATCCCGTTGCTGATGGTCCAGTTATCATGGAAGCAGGACAACAAGCGATTAAACAAGGCATCACGATAGATTATATTTTCAATCAATTAGAAAAACATGGTAATCAAATTAAGTGTCAGTATGTATTAATGACGTATTATAATATTATTTGTCATTATGGAGAGCAAGCATTTTTTGAAAGATGTCGAGATACAGGAGTTTATGGTTTAATCATTCCAGATTTACCATACGAATTATCACAGCGTTTAAAACAACAATTTAGTCACTATGATGTCAAAATCATATCGTTAGTTGCTATGACTACAGATGACGAACGTATAAAAGATATCGTATCTCATGCGGAAGGATTTATTTATACTGTGACGATGAATGCGACGACAGGACAAAACGGTGCCTTTCATCCAGAATTAAAACGAAAAATCGAATCAATTAAAGCGATAGCCAATGTGCCAGTAGTCGCAGGATTTGGTATAAGAACACCACAACATGTTGCAGATATAAAAGAGGTTGCAGATGGTATCGTTATTGGTAGTGAAATCGTTAAGCGATTTAAAGCTAACACGCGTGAAGAAATCATTGAATATTTACAATCTATCAAACACGCCTTGAACAATTAAGATTCATTAATTTAATATAAAATAGCTTAATGCTGTTTAAAAGTCATATAAAACGGTAAATTATAAAACTGAATAGCAACTTTTCAAAAGTAATATGGGCAAATCCAAACGTTCATATTACTTTTTTTGGAACTGTATGCAAAAATCTAAATTTAACCATAAAAGTATACACAATTAATGCGTTTATGTTTTAGTTTTAACATTAACTATTGTATACTTATTTAGATTAGATTTATTATTTTTGACATTTGCAGAGGGCGAAAGATAAAATGCTGCGAATAAGGAAATGAAATTAACGAGAGACAAATAGGAGTAATGATAATGAAGTTTACAAATTTAACAGCTAAAGAGTTTGGTGCCTTTACGGATAGCATGCCATACAGTCATTTCACGCAAACTGTTGGCCACTATGAGTTAAAGCTTGCTGAAGGTTATGAAACACATTTAGTGGGAATAAAAAACAATAATAACGAGGTCATTGCAGCTTGCTTACTTACTGCTGTACCTGTTATGAAAATGTTTAAGTATTTTTATTCAAATCGCGGACCAGTGATTGATTATGAGAATCAAGAACTTGTACACTTTTTCTTTAATGAATTATCAAAATATGTTAAAAAACATCGTTGTCTATACTTACATATCGATCCATATTTACCATATCAATACTTGAATCATGATGGTGAGATTACAGGTAATGCTGGTAATGATTGGTTCTACGATAAAATGAGTAACTTAGGATTTGAACATACTGGATTCCATAAAGGTTTTGATCCTGTGCTACAAATTCGTTATCACTCAGTGTTAGATTTAAAAGATAAATCAGCTGACGACATCATTAAAAATATGGATGGACTTAGAAAAAGAAACACGAAAAAAGTTAAAAAGAATGGTGTTAAAGTAAGATTTTTATCTGAAGAAGAACTACCAATTTTTAGATCATTTATGGAAGATACGTCAGAATCAAAAGCTTTTGCTGATCGTGATGACAAATTTTACTACAATCGCTTAAAATACTACAAAGACCGTGTGTTAGTACCTTTAGCGTATATCAATTTTGATGAATATATTAAAGAACTAAACGAAGAGCGTGATATTTTAAATAAAGATTTAAATAAAGCGTTAAAGGATATTGAAAAACGTCCTGAAAATAAAAAAGCACACAACAAGCGAGATAACTTACAACAACAACTTGATGCTAATGAGCAAAAGATTGAAGAAGGCAAGCGTCTAAAAGAAGAACATGGTAATGAATTACCTATCTCTGCTGGTTTCTTCTTTATCAATCCATTTGAAGTTGTTTATTATGCTGGTGGTACATCAAATGCTTTCCGACATTTTGCCGGAAGTTATGCAGTGCAATGGGAAATGATTAATTATGCTTTAAATCATGGTATTGACCGTTATAATTTCTATGGTGTTAGTGGTAAATTTACAGAAGATGCTGAAGATGCTGGTGTAGTTAAATTTAAAAAAGGTTACAATGCTGAAATTATTGAATATGTTGGTGACTTTATTAAACCAATTAATAAACCTGTATATGCAGCATATACTGCACTTAAAAAAGTTAAAGATAGAATTTTTTAGGAAAGGAATTATTAAAACATGAAATTTACAGAGTTAACTGTTACTGAGTATGACAACTTTGTACAAAATCCATCGTTGGAAAGTCATTATTTCCAAGTAAAAGAAAATATTGTTACCCGTGAAAATGATGGCTTTGAAGTTGTTTTGTTAGGTATTAAAGACGACAATAACAAAGTAATTGCAGCAAGCCTTTTCTCTAAAATTCCAACAATGGGAAGCTATGTTTATTATTCTAATCGTGGTCCAGTGATGGATTTTTCAGACTTAGGATTGGTTGATTATTATCTTAAGGAATTAGACAAATACTTACAACAACATCAATGTTTATATGTTAAATTAGATCCATATTGGTTATATCATCTATATGATAAAGATATCGTGCCATTTGAAGGTCGCGAGAAAAATGATGCCTTAGTTAACTTGTTTAAATCGCATGGTTACGAGCATCATGGCTTTACAACCGAATATGATACGTCAAGCCAAGTAAGATGGATGGGTGTATTAAACCTTGAAGGTAAAACACCTGAAACATTGAAAAAGACATTTGATAGTCAACGTAAACGTAATATTAATAAAGCGATAAATTATGGTGTTAAAGTAAGATTCCTTGAGCGTGATGAATTCAAGCTTTTCCTAGATTTATATCGTGAAACTGAAGAACGTGCTGGCTTTGTATCAAAAACAGATGATTATTTTTATAACTTTATTGACACATATGGAGATAAAGTATTAGTACCATTAGCGTATATTGACCTTGATGAATATGTGTTGAAGTTACAACATGAATTGAATGACAAAGAAAATCGTCGTGATCAAATGATGGCGAAAGAAAACAAATCAGATAAACAAATGAAGAAAATTGCAGAATTAGATAAGCAAATTGATCATGATCAGCATGAGTTATTGAATGCGAGTGAATTGAGCAAAACGGACGGTCCAATTCTAAATCTTGCTTCTGGCGTTTATTTTGCAAATGCATATGAAGTGAATTATTTCTCTGGAGGTTCATCAGAAAAATATAATCAATTTATGGGACCATACATGATGCATTGGTTTATGATTAATTATTGCTTCGATAATGGTTATGATCGTTATAATTTCTATGGTTTATCAGGTGATTTCACAGAAAACAGTGAAGATTATGGCGTATACCGCTTTAAACGTGGATTTAATGTACAAATCGAAGAATTAATAGGGGATTTCTACAAACCAATTCATAAAGTGAAATATTGGTTGTTCACAACATTGGATAAATTACGTAAAAAATTAAAGAAATAGATATAAATGATGTTAGGGCTTATAGTTATTGATACTATAGGCTCTTTTTTATATGTTTTTTAGCGAAATTAAAGAAAAATTACGATAAGTTTATATGCGTTGTGCAACATATATGGACGCAATTCACTTAATAAGTATTAATTGTGATTGTATAATTAAACATATCATGGTTTGATACTTCAATTATTATTTGATGTTATTCCAATGAATTTACATTAACAAATTGATTAGCAATTACAAATTCTAAACTCGCGTACAAAAAAGTAAATAATTTCATTGATGATTAAAGCTATATAGCAAACATGGTCATAAACAAACGATAAATTCTTGTTTGGAAATTAGTAAAATAAACGTTTGAAGACAATACTAATATATGAGTGAATTGAAGAGAAACTCGAAGTTGTATAAGTCCCCTTATGGAATTTCATATTTTAGTTTACATAATATATATTATAGGAAGTTATATATCTAATGCAAAAGGTGCCCTACATTATCATTTACTTACATATGCTATAATCATATTATTCTAATGTTTGGAGTGATTTGATGAAATTTGTATTTGATATTGATGGTACACTTTGTTTTAATGGTAAATCAATTGATTCATCAATCATTGATGCATTGTTACAATTACAAAATGCTGGTCATGAACTTATATTTGCATCTGCACGACCGATTCGTGATTTGTTACCAGTTTTACCAGAAGTCTTTCATCAACATACATTAATTGGCGCAAATGGCGCTATGATTTCACAGCAATCAAATATTTCAGTTATCAAGCCAATTCAAGCTTATACATATCATCATATCTTACGAATAATACAAAAATATGAATTAGATTATATTATCGATGATGATTGGAATTATGCTGCTAAATTAGACGCTGAGAACGCGATTTTTGAGCGCTTAGATCCACATAAGCTGGCTAGTTGTACTAATGTTGCAAATATTGACACACCAATTAAAATTATTTTATTAAATATAGAACCACCACAAATTACAAGCATTTTAAATGAACTAAATAAGTATCATCAAGAACTAGAAATCATTCATCATTCAAATGAGTTTAACATTGATATTACAGCCCAAAATATTAATAAATATACAGCACTACAATACATATATGGTAAAGATGTTGAATATATAGCATTTGGTAATGATCACAATGATATTATCATGCTACAATATGCTACTAATGGCTATATTGTAGGGCCATCAGAAGATTATACACATACAATATTGAAATTGGATCATGTAACACATATAGATAGTCATGCCCAAGCTATTTGCAGTTCATTAAATTTATATGTATAAAAACTTCCCCCCTATCAATTGATAATCATTATCATTTAATAGGGGGTATATTTTTAATAGAATTCGTCTTCATCTTCAAATAATTCTTCTTCTTCGTCTAATCCAAACAACTCTGCCATTTCTCCATGTTCAATTAGCATATTTAAATATGCATCGCGAAGTTCTTCTACACTCATATCATTAACCATTTCTTTAAGAGAATCAATCCACATATTTTTACGTAAGTGATAGTCTTCTTCAACTTCGTTTAACATGATTATATGTTTATTTGCTTCTTCTGGACTAGCTGTAAATAATAATGCAATTAAATGTTTACATATCACGCGTCTTCCATCAGCATGAGGACAATTGCATTTGGATTTTCTAGGATGTTCCATATCAATATAGCAACGATATACATTGCTACCACTACCTTTTACTTCAGCCTCAAATTGAGTTTCAGAATATGATTTTAAGTTAATGACACATTTACTTTGATAATAACTAAAGCCTCTTTCTATAGAACGTATACTTGCAATATCAAGTAGTCCCATTATGACACTCCTTTTAAATATTCTTTATTTAAGCGAAAATAAAGGTAATATACACTTATATTAAGATTAACGATTTATCTTTATTTTAATATATCATATGAATATTGCATACTTATACTTTTAAAATGTAAATGCTTGTGTTAATTCTTTTGTATAAGGATGTCTATCTGAATTGAATAATTCAACCGTTTCAAAATCATCAACGATTGCACCATCCTTAATTACAATAATTCGATTAACTAAGCGTTGTAGTACCGATAAGTCATGTGATATGACAACTAAATGATTTAAATTCGCAATGGTTTGCTCTTTTAAAATGCTTATTACGTTTTGCTCAGCTATAACATCTAGATTTGACGTGATTTCATCACATATTAAAACACGAGGTTGCGCTAATAATGAACGCATAACATTAAATCTTTGTAATTGTCCACCACTTACTTCATTAGGATAGTTAGATAACAGTTGTGAATCTAAATCAAAGTTTGATAAATGTTGTAATAATAATTCCCGTTGATTGTCATCGGCTTTTAACCTACGATAATATTTTAACGCTTCTTTTAATGAGTCTTCAATTGCCCAATCAGGATTAAAGCTTGTTAATGCATGTTGGAAAATTGGTAATACAGCATCATCACTCATATAAATGCTCCCATTAATCGGCTTAAGCAATCCTAATAACAATGCTGACAAAGTACTTTTACCACTACCACTTTCTCCTAAAATGCCGACATTTTCACCATCATATATTTTAATATTGATGTCTTCTAACACTACTTGTCTTTTATTATAGCCAAATGTCACATGTTTTAACTCAATCATTATGATCCCTCTTTAATTGTGTTCGATATTTAATTAAAAATTCGGTATAAGGTTGTAATGTATCGTACTTAAAGTGCTTTATGTCACCGCGCTCAACAATGTCACCGTCTTTTATAACATTAATATAGTCACAATACTTTAAAACGTGACTTAAGTTATGAGTGATTATAAATAATGTTTGACCGTGTTCTTTTACAATGTGTTGAAGTAAATCCATAATTTTATAGTCGTTAATAACATCTAATGATGCTACTGGTTCATCTGCAATAATTAACTCAGGTTCTAACATTAAAACACTTGCAATATATACGCGTTCAAGTTGACCACCAGAAAGTTGAAAACTGTATTTCTTTAATATTTCTTCGCCAATTAAGTTAACCCACGACAATGCTTTATCAATTTGAGATAATGCTGCTTCTTTACTAACTTTAAAATGAGCACGATAAACTGCAATCAATTGTTTTCCTAATTTCGAGTGATCATTAAAACTTTCAGCATAATTTTGTGAAATATATCCAACAGTGCGACCATAAAATTGTTGCATGTTGTTTACGTTTTTATTATTGAAGTAATAATGATTATACTGACAATTTAAATCAGATGGTAAAAAATCCAGCAAAGCTTTTACCGTTAAACTCTTACCTGCACCACTTTCTCCAATTAAAGCGTTAACCTTTTGTTGATAAATTTTCAAATTGATGCCATTTATTAAAGATTTACCTTTTTGATTCTTGATAATTAAATTTTGTATATCAATGAGACTCATAATATTCACCCCGTTGTTTCAACAATTTATCTCTTAGTGCATCGCCAGTAAGATTAAAAATTAAAATCGTTGTAGCAATGACAGAAGCAGGCGCAATGAGCATAATTGGATGTGACGAAATAAAATCTCTGCCAAGTTGCAACATAGCGCCCCACTCTGGTGTCGGTGGTTGTGCACCTAGTCCTATGAATGATAATGAGCTGATGTATAAAATGATTTTCCCGAAATCGACCACCATCAAAACGATAATTGACGGCATTATCTTAGGTGTTAAGTGGCGTAATAATATTACCCTAGTTGGTACATGAAATAATTTTGCCATTTTAATGTAAGGTTTGGTAATTTCACTATTAACAATACTTCTTGTTAATCTTGTATAATTCATCCATTTTATAATTGTAATTGCAATAACTAAATTCCAAATACTTGGCTGAAAAAAACTTGCTAATGCTATCATGATAATAAATTCCGGTATACTTAGACCGATATCAACAATGCGTAATATAATGCGCTCTATCCATCCTTTTTTATACCCTGCAAGTAATCCAAGTGTTACGCCAATAATAACAATAGCAATTAAAGTTAAGATTGTGATGAATAATGTTGATCGTGCACCAACAATGACCCTTGTAAATAAATCACGACCATAGTCATCTGTTCCTAGTAAATGGGTCCAACTTATTGGTTCAAACGTTTGCGATAAGTTAACTTTTGTGGCATCAGCACTATTCACAAAGAATTGCAAAATAATCATAATTATTAAATAAAAGATAAATAAATAAAATGTAAAATTACCTTTAGTCAAACTTCTAAGCACGTTGATCACCACTTTCTAAGATAGATGATACGTTCGAATTATTTTTTTGATTTTTAAAATGTAAACGTTGTTTTGGATCAAACAATAGTGTGAGTACGTCAGCAATTGTATTGATTAACACCACAAAAAATCCTATAAACAATACACACCCTTGTATGATTGGATAATCCCGAGATTTAATACTATCCATCAATAAGTAACCAATGCCAGGTATATCAAATAAATTTTCAATAACAACTGTACCGCCAATCAGACTGCCTAGAGAAATACCTAACAATGGAATAATAGGTAAAAGTGTTGGTTTCAATAAATCATGCATCAAAATATATCGTTCGCTCATACCGCGTAATCGTGATGATTTAACGATATTGCTTTGATATAGCGAAAGTAAATTTGAACGAATTAATCGAATAATATACGCACACATACCTAATGACAATGTAAAAACAGGTAATACAAACTGATTCCATAAGGCACTATCAATATTTAATAAATTGGTGAAAATGAATAATAAAATAATGCCGATGAAAAACGCGGGCAAGCTAATTGACAATGTTGATACAGTTCTAATCACTTTATCAGTCAGTTTGTGATAGTGTCTTGCTGAAAGCACACCTAGCGGTATCGATATCGCTAATGACAAAATTAATGTTGAAAAAGATATGAGCAAAGTTGGTGGTGCATACTCAAATAGTGACTGTGTAACTGGTTCTTTAGTTTCGAAACTACGTCCTAAATTTAATTGAAGCAATTGTTGCATCCATTGCCACCACTGCGATATGATTGAATTCTTTAAACCCAATTTTTCTTCAGTTGCATTTATTTGTTCTGCCGACACATGTGACACATCAAGGTGAAGTATTTTATCTACAGGATTTCCTGGAGATAATTTCATCAAAATAAAAGTTAGTGTTGAAATAACAAATAAAACAACTACCATTTGAATTAGTCTGTACAATATAGACCTTATTATAAACATAATAGTCCCCCTCCTCGTGTAAGTTAATAATATTTTGAATTTATATGAGAATTACACAAATTTTTGTAACTTACAAATAAAGAACCACGATTCATTATAGTATTATACAAAAAGAAATTGAAGTGAATTCATTTATTTTAACAACAAACATTTTTGAAATGAGTATTTTTATCCAGAGTTGATAACCTACAATTTAATACGAAATCAAAACTTAAATTTAAGCAAAATAAAAACAACTATAGCACTTTTAATAAATAAATCCGTTCTTAAAGTTTCCATTAAAACAATACTTAAGGGATTTTTTAAACTTGTGCATATAGTTGTTGAAAATTATTTTTTATCTTTACGTCGGAGTTCGGCACCTTCATAGCCATATTTTTCAATTTGCTTTTCTAATTTACGAGCTTTTCTATCTTTACGCCAATTTCTAGTGAAATACCATAATAGAAAACTTATTATTAAACTCATGATGGCTAAAAATGCAGCATATCCTAACAATGGTTGATATTTTATTTCTTGAAAATTTGGAATGAAAAAGGCAAGCACGCCTAAAACTACAAATGTTATTACTGCTGAAACAAACCATTTATTTAAAACTAAGCAACAGAATATTGTTAATAAAATCATTATTAAAGTTGTGATCCATAAATAATTAGGCATATCGAATAATGTCATAACCATTCTCCTTCTATTTCAATACTTTCCTTGTATACATTTTATTATAAATTTTTAAAAACTTAAACAATGTCAGTCAGTTTTAAGTAGAATCACTTCTCCCTATAGAAAAAAGTCATTATACGTTGCTTCTTGGAAATCGTAACATTATCGTTCAGGCGTTAAAATTATGTATAATGAATGTATTATACCAAAGGAGTGATTATATGTCTCAAGGTTTACCTTTAAGAGAAGATGTTCCAGTTTCAGAAACATGGGATTTAACTGATTTATTTAAAGATGATCAACAGTACTATGAAAGCATAGAATCCTTATTACAACAAGCAAATGAATTTCATCATACATATGTAACAACATTAAATTCAATCGAACAAATTAATGTTGCTTTAGCTGAATTAGAAAATATTTTAATCGCATTAGATCGCTTAAGTAATTATGCAGAACTACGTTTAAGTGTAGATACTAGTAATATAGAGGCACAAGTATTGAGCGCTAAATTAGCTACTACATACGGTAAAATTGTTAGCCAATTATCTTTTGTCGAGTCAGAAATACTTGAACTCCCAGAAGAAGTTCTGCAACAATTAGTAGCATCATGTCCATATCAACACTATATTAAACAGTTGATTAAACGAAAGCCATTCCAATTATCTGCGTCAGTTGAACAGTTATTAGCAACTTTATCACCAACGCTAAATAGTCCATACGATTTATACGGCACGACAAAAATGCTAGATATTTCGTTCGATTCATTTGAGCATGAAGGTACAACGTATCCTGTCGACTATGCTACGTTTGAAAATGATTATGAAGATAATAAAGACCCTGAGTTTAGACGCAAAAGTTTTAAAACGTTTAGCGATGCGATTAGAAAATATCAACATACCACTGCGTCAACATATAATATGCAAGTGCAACAAGAAAAAATTGAAGCTGACTTACGCGGATTTGAATCGGTCATCGATTATTTATTACATTCCCAAGAAGTAACGCGTGATATGTTTGACCGTCAAATCGATATCATTATGACTGACCTAGCACCAGTTATGCAGAAATATGCTAAAATTTTACAACGCATTCACGGCTTAGATAATATGCGCTTTGAAGATTTAAAAATTTCTGTAGACCCTGATTATGAACCAGAGATTTCGATTGAAGATTCAAAAAAATATATCTTTGGTGCATTAAGTGTTTTAGGTGATGACTATACAAACATGTTACGTGAAGCATACAATCAACGATGGATTGATTTTGCTCAAAATAAAGGTAAAGATACTGGTGCATTTTGTGCGAGTCCGTACTTTACTCATTCTTATGTGTTTATTTCTTGGACTGGAAAAATGGCTGAAGCATTTGTATTAGCACACGAATTAGGCCATGCAGGTCATTTTACATTAGCTCAAAAACATCAACCATACCTTGAATCAGAAGCATCAATGTACTTTGTTGAAGCGCCTTCTACAATGAATGAAATGTTAATGGCCAATTATTTGTTTAATACAAGTGATAATCCAAGATTTAAACGTTGGGTTATTGGCTCAATTTTATCTAGAACATATTATCACAATATGGTAACCCATTTATTAGAGGCTGCATATCAACGCGAAGTATATCGTAAAGTAGATCTAGGGGAGTCATTAAATGCACCTACTTTAAATGAAATTATGCTAAACGTATATAAACAATTTTTCGGAGATGCAGTAGAAATGACAGAAGGTGCTGAATTAACGTGGATGCGTCAACCGCACTATTATATGGGGTTATATTCTTATACCTATTCTGCTGGTTTAACAATTGGTACTGTAGTTTCTCAAAAGATTAAAAATGAAGGTCAACCAGCTGTTGATGCTTGGTTAGAAACATTGAAAAAAGGTGGTAGTGTATCACCTATAGAACTTGCAAACATTGCTGGTGTTGACATTACTACAGATCAGCCACTTAAATCTACAATTCAATATATTTCTGATTTAGTGGATGAAGTAGAAAAATTAACAGATGAAATCGAACAAAGTAACAATTAGGATACACAGCACATTATAGAACAAATATATAAACCAAGATTCCCCCAATTTTTGAGGCGAGAATCTTGGTTTTTTAAGGGTTTATGAATAATAGAAATGTATACTACTGTAAGGGTGTTATAGAAACAGGGTAAGATTATTGTTCATAATGTGTGCCAGTTAAATAAAAATAGACACTTTCAGCGATGTTAATAATATGATCGCCAATACGTTCTAAATGTCTTGCTGCTAAATGGGCTTGAGCTGCAACAAATGGATCATTATCAATGAGATATGTCGCGTTAATAATATGGCTATATAAATCATCAATATCTTGATCTCGTTCTATAATTTCTCTAATTAATACTGTGTCTTTCTTTTTAAATGCTTGGTCTAAATCTTTTAACATTAACATTGCTAATTTTCCCATTGTTTTTAAACGGGTTAATACATAATCGTCAGTAATCTTCGTACGCAAGCGAACATTCGCAATACTCGCTGCATTATCACCTATTCTCTCTAAATCTGAAGCGATTTTTAATGAAGAAATCATCATGCGCAAATCACTCGCAATGGGCTGTTGCTTCGTAATAAGCATAATCACTCGTTCATTAATATCATAATTTAATTGATTAATATGTTTGTCATTTTTTACGGTTTGTCGCGCAAAGCTTCTATCATCAATACTTAATGATTTTATACCATTTTCAATACTCACGTAGACATTTGCTCCCAAACGACGTAATTCTTTAATGAGTTCATCAAGTTGTTCTTGGTACCGTTGTCTAATAATTGTCATTATATATCAACCAAACCTTCCTGAAATATAATCTTCTGTTTTCTTATTTGATGGATTAGAGAAAATTTTATCTGTGTCATCATATTCATTGACATATCCATTTAAGAAAAATGCAGTTTTATCCGATACACGAGCAGCTTGTTGCATATTATGTGTAACCATTATAATCGTATAGTTTTCTTTTAATTCTTGAACCAATTCTTCTACTCTTAATGTTGAAATTGGATCTAGGGCTGATGTCGGTTCATCCATTAAAATTACTTCAGGTTCAATTGCTAAACAACGTGCGATACAAACACGCTGTTGTTGCCCACCGGATAAACTATATGCATTCGTGTGCAACCTATCTTTTAATTCATCCCAAATCGCTGCACCTCGTAAAGATTTTTCAACAATTTCATCAAGAATTTTTTTATTTTTAATACCGTGAATCTTTGGACCGTAAGTAATATTATCGTATATTGATTTCGGAAATGGATTTGGTTGTTGAAATACCATACCTACATTAGTACGTAATTGTTCCTTTGAATACTTTTGATCAAAAATGTCTTGATCTCGATATAATATTTTACCAGCTGTTTTCACAGAAGGTACTAACTCAACCATGCGATTCAAAGTTTTAATATATGTTGATTTACCGCAACCAGATGGTCCAATAATTGCAGTTATTTCATTTTCATAAATATCTAAATTAATATTTTGCAATGCATGATTATCGCCATACCACAAGTCTAAATTTTGAGTCGAATAAATAACCGGATGCGAGTTGGCATCTGGTTCTGTTGTATGATGACTTTGTGAGTTGTCAAACGTATGACTTTGAGATATTTGTTTAGTTTGTGCAAGTGTTTGCGCCATATTTAAAACTCCCTTTTCATTGGTTAAATGAGATACATTGTTTATATTAGAATTTTTTACTAAATTTGTTACGTAAAATAATCGCAACACCATTCATTAAGATTAAGATCACTAGTAAAACAATAATGCCTGCTGATGCTACATTTTGGAATTCTTCTTGTGGCATTTTAGCCCACGTGAAGATTTGGATAGGTAATGCTGAAAATTGATCTAAAATACTATTTGGTAGTGCTAATAAAATAGTTGGTATACCAATAAGTACAAGTGGTGCTGTTTCCCCTAATGCACGTGATAAAGACAAAATGAACCCAGTTAATATTCCTGGTAATGCAGCTGGTAAAACAACACGTCTTATTGTTTGCCACTTGTTCGCACCTAAACCATATGATGCTTCACGAACAGAATTGGGCACTGCTCTAATCGCTTCTTGACTTGAAACAATGATGATTGGCAAAATCAGTAAAGTCATTGTAAGTGCTGCAGCCAATATACTGTTGCCCATTTTTAAAGCTTCGATACTAGCACCACCTACAAACAAAGTGTAACCAAGTAAACCAAACACGACTGATGGTACGCCGGCTAAATTTGAAATACTGATTTTGATAAATTGAGTAAATTTGTTGTTTTTCGCATATTCTTCTAAGTATATTGCCGTGCCTATTCCTAAAATGATTGACAGTGGAATAATACTTAACATTAACCAAAGTGAACCGATTAATGCGCCTTTAATACCAGCCATGGAAGGTGTTGAAGAAGAAAAGTTAGTGAAAAATTGTAAATTTAAATGACTTGCCCCTTTAATCAATGTTTGAGTTAACAATGCCACAAGAACAATAAGTCCTAACAATGTACAAGCTAAAAATATAAATTTGAATACTTTATTTTTAATCGTTCTCGATGATAAATGTCTTTGGACAAGTTGTTGATCGACGAGTGATTGCCTATCAGTTTCTGTTGTTGCCATATTAATACTCCTCTCTAAAACGTTTCGAGATCCATTGAGAAAGTAAATTCATGATTAATGTAAAAATAAATAGCGTGAAACCAACAGCATAGATACTGTAATAGATATTCGATCCAAAAGTTGCATCACCTGTCGCTATTTCAACAATGTATCCTGTCATAGTCTGAATTGAACTTGTTAAACTTAATGATGAAGTTGGAGAACTACCTGCCGCTAAAGATACAATCATCGTTTCTCCAATTGCTCTTGATATTGCCAATACAATTGAAGCTACAATACCTGATGTTGCTGCAGGAAGTACAACTTTTGTTGCTACTTCAAATTTAGTTGCACCAAGACCATAAGCACCTTCGCGAATTTTTTTAGGTACAGATGCCATTGCATCCTCACTTAAGCTCGTAATTAGTGGAACTATCATGATACCAACAACTAGACCAGGACTAATCGCATTAAATTCACCCAATCCAGGTATAATTGTTCTTAATACCGGTGTGACAAATGTTAGAGCGAAGAAACCAAATACGATAGTTGGAATACCTGCAAGAATTTCTAATATTGGTTTAATTATTCGACGTGAACGATCGCTTGCATATTCACTTAAATAAATGGCAGCACCTAAACCGACAGGTACAGCAAACACTGTCGCAATAACTGTAATTTTTAATGTTCCTATAATGAGTGCCCAAATACCAAATTTAGGATCAGAGCCTGTAGGGTTCCAAGTCGTTGAAAATAAAAACTCTGTGATTGGAATTCTTGTAAAAAAAGTAATTGTTTCTAAAAGTAAAGTGATTAAAATACCAAGTGTAGTTAGTATAGATACTGCTGATATAGCTGCTAAAATAACTGGTATAATTTTGTCATTATACTTCCCTTTTTTGCTATTGTTTTTTTCGATTAATGCTTTGATATTAGTAGATGAAGTCATAATCCAACCTCTTTCTATTGCTCCCAAAATAATTAAATTTGTAAAATAATGATGAATCACTATTTTAAGTCGATGAGCTTGTCGACTAACTGAATTTCAAAATCAGCGGTTCGATAATTCAAGCTTCATACCCTAAATAATGATTCACCATATCAATCAAGTTTAAAGACGAATTTAAAATTACATCTTGTTATTTTTTATCATCGGATTTTTTATCGTCTGACTTTTTGTCGTCAGATTTTTGGTTTTTATCAATAAATGCCTTCAAATCATCTAATTGAGATTTATAATCTTTTTCTGGTGCCGCTACATAGCCTGCATCTTCTGCAGATTTACCTTTATCTTCTAAGACAAATTTGATAAATTCAGACATTACTTTGTTTTCTTTTAATGCTTTTTCATTTACATAAATGAATAAGGGTCTACTTAATGCATATGAATTATCTTGAATTGTTTTTTTCGTAGGTTCTGTTGCTTTGCCGTTTTCGTCTTTAATTTTTACTTCTTTTAATTTATCTTTGTTTTGTACATAGAAGTTATAGCCAAAGTAACCGATACCTTCTTTATTTTTTGTTACAGAAGAAACGATTGCGTTTGTATCAGCATTTTTCTCTGCTTTAATATCTTCTTTATTCATTACTTCATTTTCGAAGAAGTCATAAGTACCATGACTTGAATTAGGAGATACTGCATTTATTTTTTTGTCTGGCCATTTACTATTTACATCTTTCCATGTTTTAGCTTTACCAGAATAAATTGCTTTAAGTTGCTGTTTGTCTAATTCGTCAACAAAGTCATTTTCTTTATTTACTGCAACCGTTACACCATCTTGCGCAATTTTGAATTCTTTGTATTTAATATTCTTATCTTGTAATTTTTGTTTCTCTTCATCTTTAATTGGTCTTGAAGCATCAGCAAAGTCGATATCTCCTGCAATGAATTTTTGGAAACCAGCACCAGTACCAGCTTGTCCGGCTGAGATTTTAGCATCTGAGTGATCTTTAGACCATTTTTCATTTAATTTTTCAATAATTGGTGCTACTGTTGATGATCCATCACCTTTTGCTTCCCCTTTTAAATCGCTATTACCACTGCCACCATTACCGCCACCACAAGCGCCTAATAATAGTGTTGCACCTAAAGCTGTAGTACCAACAAATTGCCATTTTTTCATTGAAATATCCTCCCTGTATGAACAACAAATAGTATTTGTATTGATTACACCTTTATCTTAACCTTGAATTATTAATCTCATTTTTAGAAACTGTAAATGTTGCATAAATGTTTGTTAAGAAATCGTAAATATTAATTTTGCTTATTTAAAAAATGATTTATCATTCGTAAAATTAAAATGCCTCATAAAAATTCTGACAAGGTATACATATCTATTGATAAATAAAATTGGGAATAAAAAATAGACTGATGAAAAGATAAAAACTTCTCCATCAGTCCGATGTAATATAGCACCATTGTTTTATTGATATTTTAAGTCTTCTTTCAGATTCCACAACAAAGACGATACCATTGTCTTTCCTCAACAGTTTCAACAACCAAGACTTTAACAGAGTATCAGCATAAAGTTGTTGACCAATCCATGCGCAATAAAAAACACGCATCCGATGATACGTGTTTACTTTACTTATTCTTTTGAGTCAATTCGACTCCAACCTTTTTTAGTTAAAGTGATTTTACCTGTTTCTATATTAATAATCTTCTGTTTATATAAGTGACCGATTGCACGTTTGAATGAACCTTTACTCATATTGAATACTTCTTTAATTGCTTCAGGGCTTGATTTGTCCCAGAATGGTAATTCGCCATCATATTCAACTAGTAAATCAAAAATGATTTGGCCATCATCGTCTAAACGTTCATGCGCAAGTGGTAAAAATGAACCGTTTAATTCACCTTTATCGTTATGTCCGATAATTCTAACTTGAACAGATTCACCTAATCTTGGTTCAGCTTTACGTTCTGATTCATGTACGAAAATTTTATAACCTGATTCGCTTAATAAGAAGCTTCCAATTCGTAATACACGATATGGTTTGGCCTCAATGACTTCATTTTTCATATTATCGTCGTGTACAGGTGTAAACATGTTTTCTACGACAGATTCACTCGCTAAACGCCCATACATATGATTTTCACGATCAATTCGCAATGTAACAAGTAAATGATCACCTGGTTGCGGCCATAATGATTTCACTTTTGGTAAATCTTCCCATGGTACTAACACTTCACGAGGTAATCCAACATCTATACGTGCCCCATCGCGATCCGTTTTAAGTACTTTAGCAAAATCATATTTATCTTTCGTAATATCAGGCATATTTTGAGTTGCAAATAATTCACCTGAACGGTTTGGATAAATGAAGAAACTATACTCTTCACCTACTTCTAATTCATCATCATCGTTCATTTCTGATTGGTTTAATTTAACGTTTTCACCATTTGGTCCTTTTAAAAGGTAAGTTGAGCCTTGTAGCCCTATTACTTCAAGGAATTCTATAGAACCTACTATATCTTTGTCTAATGCCATGTTATTCTCCTTCGATTCTTGTATTCTTAATTATTATAACATGTGTGCGTCATTCTATCATTAGAACTTATATGAGGTCGAAACTGTGACGATTATATGATATAATTCTTCCGTTAGAATATCGAATGAAAAAAAGGAGAAAATGCATGTTACAAGTAACTGATGTCAGTTTGCGTTTTGGAGATCGTAAACTATTTGAAGATGTAAATATTAAATTTACAGAAGGTAATTGTTATGGATTAATTGGTGCGAATGGTGCAGGTAAATCAACATTCTTAAAAATATTATCTGGAGAATTAGATTCTCAAACAGGTCACGTTTCATTAGGTAAAAATGAACGTCTAGCTGTATTAAAACAGGATCACTATGCTTATGAAGATGAGCGTGTTCTAGATGTTGTAATCAAAGGTCATGAACGTCTTTATGAAGTTATGAAAGAAAAAGATGAAATTTATATGAAGCCAGATTTCAGTGATGAAGACGGAATTCGTGCTGCTGAACTTGAAGGTGAATTTGCAGAAATGAATGGTTGGAATGCTGAAGCTGATGCAGCTAACCTTTTATCTGGTTTAGGTATTGATCCAACTTTACATGACAAAAAAATGGCCGAATTAGAAAACAACCAAAAAATTAAAGTTTTATTAGCGCAAAGTTTATTCGGTGAACCAGATGTTCTATTACTGGATGAGCCTACAAACGGACTTGATATACCAGCAATCAGTTGGTTAGAAGATTTCTTAATTAACTTTGATAATACTGTTATCGTTGTATCACATGATCGTCATTTCTTAAATAACGTATGTACACATATCGCTGATTTAGACTTTGGTAAAATTAAAGTTTATGTTGGTAACTATGATTTTTGGTATCAATCTAGTCAGTTAGCACAAAAGATGGCTCAAGAACAAAACAAGAAAAAAGAAGAAAAAATGAAAGAGTTACAAGACTTTATTGCACGTTTCTCTGCAAACGCTTCTAAATCAAAACAAGCAACAAGTCGTAAAAAACAACTCGAGAAAATTGAATTAGATGATATTCAACCATCATCAAGAAGATATCCTTTCGTTAAATTCACACCTGAGCGCGAAATTGGTAATGACTTATTAATCGTTCAAAATCTTTCTAAAACGATTGACGGTGAAAAAGTATTAGATAACATTTCATTCACAATGAATCCAAATGATAAAGCAATTTTAATTGGAGATAGTGAAATCGCGAAAACAACATTACTTAAAATATTAGCTGGTGAAATGGAACCAGACGAAGGTTCTTATAAATGGGGTGTAACAACATCATTAAGTTACTTCCCTAAAGATAACTCAGAATTCTTTGAGGGCGTTAATATGAACCTTGTAGATTGGTTAAGACAATATGCACCGGAAGATGAGCAAACCGAAACATTTTTACGTGGCTTCTTAGGTCGTATGCTATTTAGTGGAGAAGAAGTTAAGAAAAAAGCTAGTGTACTTTCAGGTGGAGAAAAAGTACGTTGTATGCTAAGTAAAATGATGTTATCAAGTGCAAACGTTCTTTTACTTGATGAACCAACAAACCACTTAGACTTAGAAAGTATTACTGCTGTTAATGATGGTCTTAAATCATTCAAAGGTTCTATTATCTTTACTTCATATGACTTTGAATTTATCAATACAATCGCAAACCGTGTTATCGATTTGAATAAACAAGGTGGCGTTTCAAAAGAAATTCCATATGAAGAATACTTACAGGAAATCGGCGTTTTAAAATAAGCTTAGATTAAAACATATCAATAATTAATATATTTTAATAAGACTTTGGCGAACATCTAAGATGCAAATTTTGTATTAAGATGTTCGTCTTTATTATATATTCGCATTTTTTATCCCCTACTTTTAATACAATTAAGATTAACTGACATTACAGTCGAAAAATATTTTGTCGTATTAGTTTGTATGTAATCGAGATGATTTAAATATTGTTAGATTGTAAATTCATATACTGAATATTTTAAAACTCTTATTGTTAACAAAACCTCTTTTTTAAGTTTAAATTTTCTGGTTATTCCAAAAAATCTAAATTATCGGTTTACATTCATATTTGTCATATGTATAATGAACACATACCAATTTAATAATATTTTGATGAGGCGCATCAATCATGAGTAAAGTTTAGATAACTGTCTGCTAACAGCTAAACTTGAAAGGGTGCGATGCCGAAGCGATTATAATAGCAGTTATAATTTGTTGGACTTTTTGGTTAAGAGCTGAGAGTTTGTCATTATTTAAAAATAATGGAGTGCATCACTTGTATATAGATTAAGAGCAAGTTCGCATTCCGAGCTTGCTCTTTTTATATTATTGTGTGCCCTTCTTATATATTAGGAGGATTATATGGTGACAAGAAGTGTGTTGAAATTTGGCGGATCATCCGTCAGTGATTTTACAAAAATAAAAAATATAGCCGAAATGTTAAAATCACGAGTAAGTCAAGACGAACAACTCATCGTCGTTGTAAGTGCTATGGGTAATACAACCGATCAATTGATGACGAATGTATCGACATTAACAAAAGCACCAAAACAGCAGGAACTTGCTCTATTACTAACAACTGGCGAGCAACAAACTGTCTCTTATTTATCGATGGTATTAAATGATATCGGTGTTAGCGCTAAAGCTATGACTGGCTATCAGGCAGGTATTAAAACTATTGGTCATCATTTGAAAAGTAAAATTGCTCAAATTAATCCTCAAACATTTGAACACGCCTTTCAGGATCACGACATTTTAGTAATTGCAGGATTTCAAGGTATCAATGAACATCAAGAATTAACGACCCTAGGTAGAGGTGGTTCAGATACTACAGCAGTGGCACTTGCAGTCAGCAATCAAATTCCATGTGAAATCTATACAGATGTCGAAGGTGTATATGCGACTGATCCTAGGTTATTACCAAAAGCTAAACGACTCGACATCGTATCATATGAAGAAATGATGGAAATGAGTGCCTTAGGTGCTGGTGTACTTGAAACTAGAAGTGTTGAATTAGCTAAAAATTATAATATCCCTATTTATTTAGGTAAAACATTATCAAATGTGAAAGGAACTTGGATTATGTCAAATGAAGAAATTTTAGAGAAAAAAGCAGTCACAGGTGTGGCATTAGATAAACATATGATGCATGTCACGATTAGCTATCCCCTGCCGGACAATAAATTACTGACACAATTATTTACAGAACTTGAAGAAGGTTCAGTTAATGTCGATATGATTTCGCAAATTGTAAATTTAGAAGGATTACAATTGTCTTTTACAATTAAGGACAGTGATTACCAACAAATTTCAATGATTCTAGAAAATTTGCAAAAGCAATTTGAAGCATTAGCTTATAAAATCAATGAGAATTATGTCAAAATTTCATTAATCGGTTCAGGAATGAGAGATATGTCAGGTGTTGCATCACAGGCATTTTTAACATTGATTGAAAATAACATACCATTTTACCAAACAACAACCTCAGAAATTAGTATTTCATATGTTATCGATGATTTTAATGGTCAATTAGCAGTAGAAAAACTATATGACGCATTTAATATTTAATGGTAGAATTATTATTAAAAATATTCTAAAAATTGGAAATTATTACAAAATGGAGTGACTAGATATGACAAAATTAGCAGTAGTTGGTGCGACAGGATTAGTAGGTACAAAAATGTTAGAAACTTTAAATCGTAAAAATATTCCTTTTGATGAATTAGTATTATTTTCATCAGCACGTTCTGCAGGGCAAGAAGTTGAATTTCAAGGGAAAACATATGAAGTACAAGAGTTAACTGATGATCGTGCAAGTGAACATTTCGATTATGTTTTAATGAGTGCTGGAGGCGGAACAAGTGAACACTTCGCCCCACTATTCGAAAAAGCTGGAGCAATCGTTATTGATAATTCGAGTCAGTGGCGTATGGCAGAAGATATTGATTTAATTGTACCAGAGGTTAATGAACCAACATTTACGAGAGGTATTATAGCAAATCCAAACTGTTCAACAATACAATCTGTTGTTCCATTAAAAGTATTACAAGATGCGTATGGTTTAAAACGAGTTGCTTATACAACGTATCAAGCAGTTTCAGGATCAGGAATGAAAGGTAAAAAAGATTTAGCTGAAGGCGTAAATGGTAAAGCTCCTGAAGCATATCCACACCCAATTTATAATAACGTATTACCTCATATTGATGTGTTCTTAGAAAATGGGTATACAAAAGAAGAACAAAAAATGATCGATGAGACTAGAAAGATTTTAAATGAACCAGATTTAAAAGTAACTGCAACATGTGCACGTGTTCCTGTTCAAGATAGTCATAGTGTTGAAATCGATGTAACACTTGATAAAGAAACAACAGCAGAAGAAATTAAAGCATTATTTGATCAAGATTCACGTGTTGTATTAGTAGATAATCCAGAAAATAATGAGTATCCAATGGCAATTAATTCTACAAATAAAGATGAAGTATTTGTTGGCCGTATTCGTCGAGATGATTCATTAGATAACACATTCCATGTATGGTGTACATCAGACAATTTATTAAAAGGTGCTGCATTAAATGCCGTACAAGTCTTGGAACAAGTCATGCGTTTAAAAGGAGCGAATTAAAATGACACATTTATTTGAGGGTGTTGGCGTTGCACTTACAACCCCTTTTACAAATAACGAAGTTAACCTTGAAGCTTTAAAAGCACATGTTAATTTTTTACTAGAAAATGATACACAAGCAATCATTGTTAATGGTACCACTGCCGAGAGCCCTACACTAACGACTGAAGAAAAAGAGTTAATATTAAAAACAGTCATTGATTTAGTAGACAAACGAATCCCTGTCATAGCAGGAACAGGTACAAATGATACCCAAAAATCTATACAGGCATCACTACAAGCAAAAGCATTAGGTGCTGATGCAATCATGTTAATTACGCCCTACTACAATAAAACAAATCAACGTGGTTTAATTAAACATTTTGAAACCATCGCAAATGCAGTAGAATTACCAGTCGTGTTATACAATGTACCATCAAGAACGAATATGACAATCGACCCAGAAACTGTAGAAACATTAAGTCATCATCCATATATTGTAGCTTTAAAAGATGCTACGAATGATTTTGAGTATTTAGAAGAAGTGAAAAAACGAATCAATACAAATTCATTTGCATTATACAGCGGTAATGATGACAATGTAGTCGAATATTATCAACGTGGCGGTAATGGGGTTATTTCTGTCATTGCAAATGTTATACCTAAAGAATTTCAAGCGTTATACGATGCTCAACAAAGTGGATTAGATATTCAGGATCAATTTAAACCAATTGGTAATTTATTATCAGCCCTATCAGTTGATATTAATCCAATTCCAATCAAGGCATTAACGAGTTATTTAGGATTTGGCGACTATGAATTACGATTGCCATTAATCACGTTAGAAGAAGCTAATTCTAAGGTGCTTCGCAATGCATACGACAAATATAAAGCGGGTGAAAACGAGTGAAAATATTACTAATTGGCTATGGTGCAATGAATCAACGTGTTGCTAGACTGGCAGAAGAAAAAGGTCATGAAATCGTTGGTGTTATTGAACCTACACCTAAAGAAAAAACTCCATATAAGCAATATCAACATATTGCGGATGTAAAGGATGCAGATGTTGCAATAGACTTTTCAAATCCAAATCTTTTATTCCCTTTATTAGATGAAGAGTTTCATTTGCCATTAGTTGTGGCAACAACTGGTGAGAAAGAAAAACTACTTAATAAGTTAGACGCATTGAGTCAAAATATGCCTGTATTTTTCAGCGCGAACATGAGTTATGGCGTTCATGCACTGACTAAAATTTTAGCAGCTGCTGTTCCCTTACTTGATGATTTCGACATCGAATTGACTGAGGCACATCATAATAAAAAAGTAGATGCTCCGAGTGGTACACTGGAAAAGTTGTATGACGTAATTGCGTCTTTAAAAGAAAATGCAACACCTGTATACGATAGACATGAATTAAATGAAAAACGCCAACCACAAGATATTGGTATTCACTCGATTCGTGGTGGCACGATTGTAGGCGAACATGAAGTATTATTTGCAGGCACTGATGAAACTATTCAAATTACACATCGTGCACAGTCAAAAGATATTTTTGCAAATGGTGCAATTCAAGCAGCAGAACGTTTAATCAATAAACCAAACGGCTTTTATACGTTTGATAATCTATAAACATATTAAAGGAGAATTATTATTTATGGTACAACATTTAACAGCAGAAGAAATTATTCAATATATAAGTGACGCGAAAAAATCTACACCGTTAAAAATATATGTAAACGGTGACTTTGACGGCATCACATATCCAAAAAGTTTCAAAGTGTTCGGTTCAGAACAATCTAAAGTTATCTTTTGTGAAGCAGATGATTGGAAACCTTTTTACGAAACATATGGTAGTCAATTCGAAGATATAGAAATTGAAATGGATCGTCGCAATTCTGCCATTCCATTAAAAGACTTAACAAATACTAATGCACGTATTGAACCAGGTGCATTTATTAGAGAACAAGCTATTATTGAAGATGGTGCCGTCGTTATGATGGGCGCAACAATTAATATTGGTGCTGTCGTTGGCGAAGGAACAATGATTGATATGAATGCTACATTAGGTGGACGTGCAACGACTGGTAAAAATGTACATGTTGGCGCTGGCGCAGTATTGGCTGGTGTAATTGAGCCCCCTAGTGCTTCACCTGTCGTGATTGAAGATGACGTATTGATTGGAGCAAATGCAGTTATTTTAGAAGGTGTACGTGTTGGTAAAGGCGCAATCGTTGCAGCAGGTGCTATTGTTACGCAAGATGTACCAGCCGGTGCAGTTGTCGCTGGTACGCCTGCAAAAGTGATTAAACAAGCTTCTGAAGTACAAGATACTAAAAAAGAAATTGTAGCAGCATTAAGAAAATTAAATGACTAGTTACGTCAACGTATAATAATTCTAAGGTTGAGATACGGTTATGTCTCAACCTTATTGTTTATATTTTCATATATTAAAAAGTAAAGTTTTTAAAATGAGTTACACTATAAGTAAAGTAATTTAACATAAAGGATTGATAATTATGAATGAATTAGAATTTGTTACGAAGCATCGTCGTCATTTACATCAACATCCTGAACTTAGCTTACATGAATTTGAAACAACTGCTTACATCAAAGCATTTTTAGATAGTTTAAATATTCAATACGACTGCCCTTTAGAAACAGGAGTCATTGCTTATTTAAAAGGTAATGGCCCCCATACTATAGCATACAGAGCTGATATTGATGCGTTACCTATTTTAGAAGAAAATGATGTACCTTATCGTAGTCAAAATGATCATGTGATGCATGCGTGTGGTCATGATGGACATACAACTGCATTAATGCTATTTGTACAACGATGTAAAGAGATGCAAGATGCTGGACAATTACCGCAAAATGTCGTTTTCATTTTCCAACCTGCAGAAGAAACAGGTGGTGGTGCAAATCGGTTAATTCAGGCAGATGCCTTTGAAAAATATCCAATTGAAGCGGTATTTGGTATACACGTTAACCCATTTGCTGATGAAGGAATTGCAGTAATTAGGGACGAAGAAATTACTGCTAGTGCAACAGAATATCGCTTTTTCTTAAAAGGATTATCAAGTCATGTGGCTGATAAAGAACAAGGTCATTCATGTGGCGAAGCATTACAGCATGTTCTGACTCAAATTTCACAGATTCAACAATTTCATCTAAACGGTTTGAAACGAAATATAGTTCATATTGGTCACTTTGAAGCTGGTGAAGCGATTAATACGGTTCCAAGTAATGGTTATTTAGAAGGAACTATTCGTACATATGATATTGATGATTTAACTATTGTTAAAAATCAAATGCTAAAAATAGCTGAAAGTGTAAAACTATTGTTCAATGTTAATTGTGAAGTTAAATTCGCAGAAGGATATCCTCCTACAATCAATAGTCCAAAGCTACGTGCTCAAGTAGAACAAGCATTAGTTCAAGCTAAGTTAGATGTTTATGATAAACCGACACCATTTTTATTCGGTGAAGATTTTAGCTTCTATGGACAAAAACTTGCACCGGCTTATTTTGTATTTATTGGTACACGTAATGAAGATAAAGACTTTGTTACCGGTTTACACACGTCACATTTAAATTTCGATGAAAAAGTGTTAATTGATGTGGCCAATTATTATGAAAATTTATTAATAAATTACAAAGAGGTGTAGTACATTGACAGCAACATGGTCTGTAAATACGAAGACATTTTTACAAAATGCAATAGCAGTTAAAAACAATCAACCAATAATGGCAGTTGTTAAAAATAATGCATATCACTATGACCTAGAATTTGCTGTATCCCAATTTATCCATGCAGGTATTGATACGTTTAGTACTACGTCATTACGTGAAGCGATTAGAGTTAGACAACTTGCACCTCATGCAACGATATTCTTAATGAATGCAGTATATGATTTTGATTTAGTCCGTGAGCATGACATCCATATGACTTTGCCTTCTTTGACATTTTACTATGAACATAAAGAAGACTTGGCTGGTATTCATGTTCACTTAGAGTTTGAAAATTTATTACATCGTTCTGGATTGAAGAATTTAAGTGAAATAAAAGAAGTATTGAAAGATCATCAACTTAATCAAAATGCCAAAATGATAATTAGTGGTTTGTGGACTCACTTTGGTTACGCTGACGAGTTTGATGTGTCTGATTATACTATCGAGCGTGAGCAATGGATGAATATTGTTGAGACACTTTTATTTGAAGGTTATCAATTTGATCTAATACATGCACAAAATAGCGCAAGTTTTTATCGTGAAGGACAAGAATTACTCCCCCACCATACACACGCACGCGTAGGTATTGCACTTTACGGTTCAAGACCTTACAGTTCATTACAACAGAAAGAGATAGTTCAATCTTTAACTGTAAAAGCAAATGTGATTCAAATACGAGAAGTCCAATCTGGTGACTATTGTGGTTACAGCTTTGCTTTTGAAGCTACGAAAGATCATACAAAATTAGCTGTTGTTGATATTGGTTATGGTGATGGGATTTTAAGAACGCGTTCTAAACATGAAGCACTTATCAATGGCAAACGATACCCAATACGTGCATTAATGATGAGTCATATGTTTGTTGAAGTTGATGACAATGTACATGCACAAGATGAAGTTATTCTTTATAATAATGATATACGCATTGATGAATACACTTTTAAAGGTGTAGGTGCAAATTCAGAACAATTAAGTGCAATGAATCACGATTCTTTAAAAAAGGAGTACATTTCAAATGACTGTTAAATATAATCAAAACGGTGAATTAACAATGGACGGCATAAGTTTAAAAACCATTGCGCAAAGCTTCGGTACCCCTACCATTGTTTATGACGAATTACAAATTAGAGAACAAATGCGTCGTTATCATCGCGCATTTAAAGAAAGTGGCTTAAAATATAATATCTCATATGCTTCAAAAGCATTTACTTGCCTTCAAATGGTCAAACTTGTAGCTGAAGAAGATTTACAACTAGATGTTGTTTCCGAAGGCGAATTATACACGGCATTAGAAGCAGGCTTCGAACCAAGTCGTATTCATTTTCACGGTAACAATAAAACAAAACATGAAATTAGATATGCTTTAGAAAATAAAATCGGATATTTTGTGATTGATTCTTTAGAAGAAATTGATTTAATTGATCGATATGCCAATGATACGGTTCAAGTAGTTATACGTGTGAACCCAGGGGTTGAAGCACATACACATGAATTTATACAAACTGGACAAGAAGATAGTAAATTTGGATTATCAATTCAATATGGCTTAGCCAAAACAGCAATTGAAAAAGTCCTACAATCCAAACATTTAAAATTAAAAGGTGTTCATTGTCATATTGGTTCACAAATTGAAGGAACAGAGGCATTTATCGAAACTGCTAAAATCGTATTGCATTGGTTAAAAGAACAAAACATTCAAGTCGATTTATTGAATCTTGGTGGCGGCTTTGGTATTAAATATGTCGAAGGTGATGAAAGTTTCCCTATCGAAAAAGGAATTAAGGAAATTACAGATGCAATAAAATCTGAAGTACAGCTTCTTGGTATCGAAACGCCAGAATTAGGTATTGAACCAGGTCGTTCAATTGTTGGTGAAGCCGGTGTTACTTTATATGAAGTTGGAACAATTAAGGAAATTCCTGGGGTTAATAAATACGTTTCAATTGATGGTGGTATGAGTGACCATATCAGAACTGCACTTTATGATGCGAAGTATCAGGCATTATTAGTTAACAGAAATGAAGATTCAGATGATACGGTTACTATTGCAGGAAAATTATGTGAATCTGGAGATATCATTATTAAAGATGCTAAATTACCGTCATCAGTAAAACGTGGTGATTACCTTGCGATCCTTTCAACAGGTGCATATCATTACTCTATGTCATCAAATTACAATCAAATGCAGAAGCCATCCGTTTTCTTCTTGAAAGACGGTAAGGCACGTGAAGTCGTAAAACGTCAGTCGTTAAGACAACTTATCATTAACGATACGAAATAATCTATAAAATAAATCCCCTAACCTCAGAAAAAACTGTGACTTGGGGATTTGTTTAGTTATTATTAAATGATTGTTGAATTATAAATAAGGATGAATTTCTTTCATTACGTCAGCTACAGCATTGCTACTTAAATTATGCTCACTTTCGAGTTTTTTAATAATATTGTTGTAATCTTGTTCATTTCGATTTTGACTCATTTTGTATGCAGCCTCTATCTTTTTTATTTTAACTTTAAATCCAACGATTGTCTTAGCCTGCATTTGCGTACTTTCTGCAAGATTATCCCACAAAACTGGATTTTCACGATTTTGTTCATACTTTACTAGTAACATTTTCAAATCATCAATCGTTTCTTGTTCGTTCAATAAAGTTGCTTCCCCATACAAATGAATTGCCTGATAGTTCCAAGTTGGTACATTTTCCTTTTCATACCATGATGATGAAACATAAGCATGTGCGCCTTGATATATAATCAACAAATTGCCGTTCCCGTTTAAAGTCTTCCATTGCGGATTTCCTTTGGCAATATGTCCACTAATATAATAATCATCACCATTTTTCTGAAAAATTAATGGTAAATGAGTAGCTAATGGCTTGCCGTGATCCTCAGTTACAATCATTCCAAAAGAGTTACTTTGTATAAATTGTTCAATTTCTTTAAAATCATCTACTTGAAAGAACTTGGGTATATACATCTAATCCCCCCTCTGTTATGACCTTGATTATACAGTGAAAATTTAATATTAAACAATCATGTGATATAAGAATTCAGCAATAACTTGTATTTCAACCAATTTTAAAGTCGTATTATATTCATGATTAAGCTTTTCCCTTAACTTGCTTCTTTAAATAATATAAGATGATAAAAATAAGCAATAAATATAACGTAAAGAAAACTATTTCATCAAAACCAAAATCTTTACTTGTTATTAAAATATCGATATCCTCTAAATCCATCATTTCAGTTTTAATGTAACTATTAAATCTTGGTAAATCCATTAAATGAACATTGTAAATATAATAATAAAAGTCAATAAATAAAATGTTAAAGAATATGTATGTCTTATCTAGCTTAGTTTTAAAAAACAAAATACCTGATATTGTCATTGGGATTACCAGTATAAGCATCATTGCTGCTAAAATATTAATATTTAATCCTATCGCCGATAAAATGCCGAATATCAACAAATTAGCAACTAAACTAAGAATAAGATATTTCATAAAATCACCTCATCGTTGTACACCATAATTATATTATATAAACATATTTTTCTATTGCAAACAATGTTAATGACGTAAAAAAAGAGTGCTCAATTTGATATTGGCACTCAAAACATTAAGTATTAGTAATAAGCATATAAAAACACCTTACATCTTGGTAAGGTGTTAGTTAAAATCAATGATTATAATCTAAGAATTATAGTTTAACAACGTTTGCAGCTTGAGGACCGCGGTCGCCTTCAACTACTTCAAACTCAACAGCTTGACCTTCTTCTAAAGATTTGTAACCATCTTGGTTAATTGCTGAAAAATGTACGAATACGTCATTTTCTCCTTCAACTTCGATAAAGCCGAATCCTTTTTCAGCGTTAAACCATTTAACTGTACCTTGTTTCATAATCTGAAACCTCCAAGACTAAAATTCATTCAATATGCTTATTCGCATATTACAAAAAATACATGCAAATTTCACTCAAATATTCTTTGCAATATGGAATAATCATCTGCTTAACTTGTATTATAGTGCAGTTATTACCAAATTGCAATACAATAATAAAAAATATTCATTTAATCAATTATTGGTAGTTTATAATATACTTCATTATTTTGTAAAACAATGAAACTATAAAATATTTGTAAATCCTCTTCACAATCTTCGCAATAGTTCATATCACAATTATTATAAAATGCATAGATATTATATTTTCCTGTGACATAATTATCGAATTTAACTTTGCAATGATTAATTAATTGTTGATAGTGTGCAAGCATGTCATCAAAAGTTTGATATTCATACTGTTCAACAATGTTATCTGGCCAGTCACTGAATAACCACCATCCCTCATAATCGGCTCTAATTTTGGTAACTGTCCACATTATTAAAGACCCCTTCCATACTTCAAGAACTATATACTTATTTTTAAACCTTTCGCCTCTGAAAATCAAGTTTGACGACTCGAAACAATCATTAATAGTACTATAGTAATTATTAGTTTTTTTAAGTAAAACTACGTATAATAACAATATGAGGTGGTAAATATGAAACATGTACTTTTGCAAGTATTTGGGCGCGTCCAAGGCGTCGGATTTAGATATTTTACTCAGCGTATTGCAATGAAATATAACATAGTCGGAACTGTTCAAAATGTTGATGATTATGTAGAGATATATGCACAAGGGGATGAAGAAGATATAGATAGATTTATTCAAAGTGTAATTGATGGTGCCTCACCAGCATCTGATGTGACAAGCCATCATGTAGAAGAATTAGAACTTAATCAAACATTATCAGATTTTAGAACAATATAAAATGCTAAATAAAGGAAGATGACAGTGAGATATAATATTTCGCATATTTTTGGGGTGTTAGTGGGAATTCCTATAGCGTTTTTAGCAAGCATATTGGGGATGATTGCGCTCGATGTGTCATTTTTAATAGACATGTCAATTGGTGCTATTGGCTTTATAATGACATACCTACCGATACAAAAATTCACTTCACGTAAATATTTAAACGAAATTGGTTTGACTAGAAAAGATTATCGCTATATTCGAAATCAGTTAAACCACACACACCAGAAGCTTAGAGGAATTTTAAAAACTTATGTAAATATAAGATCAATTAAAGATTTTAGACAAATTAATGATATATACCAAATTTCACGTTCTATTTATACAACAGTTAGACAAAGACCTGCATCATTTTATAAAGTTGAAGGCTTTTTTTATTCTCATATTGATAACGCACTTAATTTAGTTGACGCGTATACTCGTCTTGCTAAAATGCCTAAAAAATCAATCAATGAACAACAAAAATTAGAACAGACACGAATTACTTTGGATGAAGTTAAACGAACACTTATCGCTGATTTAAAACGTCTTAATGAAGATGATTATGAACGTTTAGATATTGAAATGCAATTAAACAAGTTACATCAAAAGCATCATCAAGATTGATGTAAAATAGCAACTATTGGAGAGATGATTGATGACTGAAAAGAAAAGTTTCAAAGAAAGCCATCCACTCGATGATTTTATAAATGAAAAGCAAATAACAAATTCGACCATTCAGAATCAAAAGATAACATTAGAGCAACAAAAGCATATAGATTCAATTAGTAAACAAATAAATCCTCAAGACAATGAAGGCTTATTGTCATTTGGTTCTGATTTACAAAAGCAAATGTCTCAATTTTCACATCAAATGTTGGATGAAGTACAAAGTAAAGATGTAGGTCCAATTGGGGATACTCTATCAGACCTCATGTCAAAATTAAAATCAGTTAATCCAAATGAGTTAAATCCAGAGAAAACTTCTCTGTTTAAAAAAATCTTTAGCAGAGCCAAGTCTTCTATCAACGAAATTTTTTCAAGAATGCAATCTGTCAGTGCTCAAGTGGATCGTATAACAATCCAACTTCAGAAACATCAAAGTCATTTAACAAGAGATATTGAGTTATTAGACACATTATATGATAAAAACAAGAATTATTTTGATGATCTATCCTTGCATATTATTGCAGCACAACAGAAAAAATTACAATTGGAAACTGAAACCCTTCCAAAATTGCAAGAGCAAGCGCATCAGTCAACTAACCAAATGGATATTCAACAAGTTGCAGATATGCAGCAATTTATAGACAGACTAGATAAACGAATTTACGATTTACAACTTTCAAGACAAATCGCGTTGCAGACTGCGCCACAAATTAGAATGATTCAAAATGTTAACCAAGCACTTGCCGAAAAAATTCAAAGCTCTATTTTAACAAGTATTCCTTTATGGAAAAACCAAATGGCCATTGCGTTAACACTTATGAGACAACGAAATGCAGTTGCAGCACAACGAGCTGTTACAGATACAACAAATGACTTATTAACAGCCAATGCTGAAATGCTTAAACAAAATGCCATAGAAACAGCAACGGAAAATGAGCGTGGCATCGTTGATCTTGATACGTTAAAACGTACACAGAGCAATATTATTGAGACAATTGAAGAAACTCTAGTAATTCAACAAAAAGGTCGCGAAGAACGACAATTAGCTGAAAAAGAATTACAACAATTAGAAGAAGATTTAAAATCACATTTAGTAAATATTAAAGGACCGAATCATAATTCATAGATTATGCATAATTAACAAATAAAAAGGAAGAGCTTGGGACATAAATCCCTAAAAAAACAGCAGTAAGATAACTTCCAATTAGAAAATATCTTACTGCTGTTCTATATTTATACAATACTTCGTATTGAATGGCTTCGCTATGCCCGTCTGGCACATTATTGTAAAATTCTATAAATAGAATTTTTGATGACGGGTCCCTTCCTAGGGTGCCGTCTCAGCCAACCCAACCGGCACATTGTTGTAAGCTGACTATATGTCAGCTTCTGTGTTGGGGGCCCCTGTCTTCGACTGGCACTGCTCCCTCAGGAGTCTCGCCATTAATACTACGTATTAACAAGTAATTTTACTTTTAAATACTTTAAAAAATAAGACACTTTGCCCAACTTGCACATAAATATAAAATTCAATGAGGCAACAATGCATGAAGTCAAATTCGAAATCCAATAAGAAAATCATGAAGAATTATAATTGAGAATACTTTAAAGCCCAAATTAATCAAAAGCTTTCTGAACCAGAAGCGAAAAAAATCTATAGTCAAAGAAAAATTGATGTAGAGCCTGTTTTTGGATTTATGAAGGCTATTTTGGGTTTCACTCGAATGTCAGTTCGATAAATAAATAAAGTTAAACGAGAGCTAGGTTTTGTATTAATGGCACTTAATATAAGGAAAATAGTAGCTCAACGAGCTGTATATTATCAAATACATTTGAAAAAAGCTGATTTCTATTAAATAATTAATAGAAATCAGCTTTTTTACATTGCCTAAGAACTTAATGTCCCAAGCTCTTTTATACTATTCTTGTTGATATTTAATCGGGTTTTGTTTTACAAATATCCCAATAATGTAGCCTAAAACCGTGGCTATGATTGCTATCGGAAACCATTCTAATGAATATGACCTAAGTGGCAACGCCTCAATAAAATTAATTTTCATCCAACCGAATTTACTAATAACACTAAAAATTGACATTATAAAAACGATTGCAACCGGTATTTGTTGTGAAATGCGCTTTGTTGGTATAAATTTCGCAATTAAAATTAATAATACCACTGTTATCGCAACAGGATAGACGATGCTTAAAACCGGAATTGACATTGATATGACAGCATTCAAACCTTGATTTGCAATGATAAAGCTCATTAAAATAAATATTATAACAAATGCTTTATACGATACTTTTGGAATAATTCTATGGAAATATTCTGAAACTGCAACAATAAGACCACATGCTGTCGTAAGACATGCTAATGCTACAATTATACCTAATAAATATTTACCAAAGGATCCAAAGCCAGTTGCGGCCATAGTCGTTAATAAGTAAGTTCCAATGTTACGATCTTTCGAATTTAATTCCTGTAATGTCGCATCATTTACAGGCATATGATTGCCTATAAAACCTAATGAAATATAGATGAAAATCAATGCCACGGCTGCTATTAATCCAGCAATTAATGTTTGCTTGAATATTTGGTTCGTTTTAGTAATACCTGTTAGTTTTACTGCATTAACAACAATCATTGAAAATGCGATTGCAGCTATGGCATCCATCGTTAAATAACCTTGCGTAAAACCTTCAGCAAAACTTGAAAAATTAGAATGATATAGTGCTTCATTCCCCTTTCCAGCATTATTACCACTAAAGTCTACGAAGCCTTTTATAATCATCGCTAAAATAGTAATTAATAATAGTGGTGTTAGTAGCGAACCAATACGATCGATTAACTTTGATGGATTTAAACAAATATACAATACTACTAAAAAATAGATAATAGTAAAAATAAATAAAGCAATACTACTGTTACTATGTATAATTGGTGTAATAGTCATTTCAAATGAAGTTGATGCAGTTCTCGGTATTGCAAAAAGTGGACCTATAGTCAAATATATAATAACTAAGAACAATATTGAAAATTTAGGCGATATTTTATTTAACGCTCCAATATAACCTTCTTTATCAAGTGAGCCTACAATCACTCCTAATAATGGTAAGCCAATTCCGGTTAAAACAAATGCTAAAATAGCAGGCCAAAAGAATTTACCACTATCTAGTCCGAGATTAGGTGGGAAAATCAGATTGCCTGCGCCAAAAAACATAGCGAAAAGCGTAAACCCAATGACCCATGTATTTTTATTCATAGAGTTACTCCTTTTTTTGAAAACACGAAATAATTTACAAGTAAATATTTTAGCACAAAAAATAATAAAGAGTCTATATGAAAAGTGTTGTACATATCAGAAATAAAACAAATTTAATATTTAAATCAGATTATGATTCAAAAAATAGAAATCTCCAATAAGATTTAAGCTATTTATTAAAGGTAACTATTTTACTTTTCATACAAACTCAGGTTTTAAGTATATTTATAATGATTTAAGAAGTAATTTTTTAAGTAATGGCGATAAATGACCAGGCAAATGAGCGACACCTTCAACAAATATGGCATATTGCCCATAAATATTATGAATAGTTTGCTCAACATCTTCAGTAATTGGATCTTGACTTAAAAATACATTAAATACTTCAATACCAAATTTACGTGACATTTCTACTGCTTCATACGTATCAATAATACCATCTTGACTATAATTAAATGCTGACGGTTCACCATCTGAAAAGACGATCAAAAATCGTTGATGATGGTTACGACGCATTAATCTTTCGCTAGCAATTCGAATCGCAACACCGTCTCGGTTGTCATCTTGAGGTTCTAATGCCATAATACGCGGCCCATCTTTTTCAAAGGTTGAATAATTATAATTAATGATTTCATTTATTATGTTTGGTTGAACATGATCGTCTGAATCAAATGCATCTTCACTGAATGATAAAATTTCATGTTTAATATTTAAATCTTTCAGTGTTTCGTGAAATAACACAACACCTTTCATCGTTTCAGCCATCTTGTCATGCATACTAGCCGAAGCATCAATAAGTAAAGTGAATGTCGCATCAAATGATTTACTTAAATCTTGTTGTTTATAGAACAATTTAAATTGATCGTCGATGAACCAATTAATTAAATCTTTTTGTAAACGCCCTTTAGTTAAATTATAACGAGCATCACGTTGCTCTCTTTCGATTGTTTTCTTAATGATTTGAATTAAATCTTTGATTTCGTATTGAACATCATGCTTTAATTCTTGATATTCTAGAACATATTGAGGTTCAATTTCAGGAATTTGCCATTTGATTTTTACATTTTTGTTAACTCCATCAAGTTGAAATGCTTGGCTTTGACCTACAGCATCGCCTTCTTCTCGGTTAAGCGTATCGTTTGATCCTTTACCTTTTTTAGTCATCATATCCGTCATGTCATCAGTAGCGTCGCCTTCTCTTGCTTCATCATTACCGAGTGTTTCACTATTTTGCCCTTCATGAAGCTCCATTTCTAAATAAGCGCCACCTTTAGACTCACTGTCAGCGGACTTCGAATCAGCTTTTTCGCTTTCAATGTCCTCGTCTTTTGAAGTTTGATCCTGACCATCTACTTGGCTTGCATCTGTTCTCTTCAAATCTTCAAAATCTTCAACAGCTAATGTTTCATATAATGTTTTTGGTAAGTAATAATATTCGTTCAACATATCTTCTTTTAAGATTTCATCTACTTGATACATGATACGCTGAGCTAGATACATATTATCTTCAGAGCTTTGATTTTGGAAAAAGTTAGGCAAATACAAAAACATATTCATTAAGATGTCATCTAAGTCTCGATGTATCGAAGGTATATCAAAGAAATTCTGACTTAAAAATGCATGTTCTAAATAAAGAAATAATAAATCTGTATATTGTGTTTTAGTACGATAAACTTTAATTTGAGATTCTGTATAAGCTATGCGAGTAGCTAAACGAAGATCAATAGATTTAGCAGTACTTGGACGTTGTTCTTTTATTGCATTAAATACACGCATATCTTCTAATAATTTAAAAAGTTGTTGATAAAATTTAGGATGTCTAAATGTTTCATCATTTGCTACTTCATTAACTATTGAAACATCCATCATTTGATACCCATAAGCTGCTAACATCACATCCGTTTTTAAGCCAGCCATTTCAATATGGCTTGAACGATGTGACCAAAACCAACTTGTAATTAACACATTTTGAATTGGATTATAATAAGGGAACTTTTGAATTTTAACTTGTGTTTGTTCATTTTTTAATAAGAGTCGCGCTAAGTCTTGCAACATCATAACTTGTTTCGCGTCTAACTGTTCGTCGTTAAATTTTATGAAACGATCACTCATATTTTATCCCTCTTTAAAAATTTAATTCTACAGCGTTGTAAATTGCTTGTTGTTCACGTTCATCTTCTAATTTATCTATAATTGTACGTTTTATTGCTCGTTCAACTGGCATAACAGTCATTAAGTCGCATAAATCTAATAATGCACGTATACTTGCGGCTTCCTCAGAAATTTGTCCTTGCTTAGACATTGTACGTAAATCTTCATTAAATTTAATAATTTGTTCAATTTGTTTATCATCTTGCAACAAACTTTGTTCTTTTATCACATTTTTCAAAATCTCTCCGTCAATATAGTCAACGTGAATAACGACGAATCGATTTTTTAGGGCTTCATTCATAGGTAAAGTTCCAACATATCCCTCATTGATTGCTGCTATAACATTAAACCCTGGTACAGCTTTAATGACTTCACCAGTATAAGGATTTGTAATTTGTCGACGGTAGTCTAGCACACCATTCAATACAGGTAATGTTTCTGGTTTTGCCATGTTGATTTCATCTATATATAAAATATGCCCTTCTTTCATCGCTTTGATAACTGGGCCATCAACAAAGACAATTTCTTGTTGACCTTGAGAATTTGTTTTTATTGTTTTAAAACCTAATAAACTTTCTGTATCTAAATCTACAGAACAGTTGACTTGATGCATCGGTGTATTAACAACTTCACTTAATGTTTCTGCCAACTTTGTTTTCCCAGAACCAGTTGGACCTTTAAGCAAAATATTTTTATTTAAATCAAATAATGCTTTCGCATCATTAAAAACAGTTGAATCTGAATTCTTATAGTGTTTAAGTGACATTTTTAAAACATTCTCCTTTAAATAAAGTAAAAAACTAAGACACAGAAAATGTATCCAAATGCCTTAGTTTACTATTCTATTCTGATATAAAATACAATTCATGCAATTTGAATTGATTATATTTTAACAAATTTAACCGTTGAAAATCTCATATTAGGATTTATTTCAGTAGTTACCCTTATACTTCTTTGAAATATGTTTTATAATAGCCCCCAACTAATCCTGAATTATCGATAATTTGATAATATTCTTCAGTTTCATTGATAACATCATACTGTTTACCTACAGTTAACATATCAGATACTGTAAATTTCTTTGCATCTGTATTTATAACTTCAACTTTCTTAATAGGTGTATGATCTTTCCAAGTTTCATGTAACATATAATTCTTCCTCACTATCGTAAATAATTATTTTTGTAAAGTGAATATAAAAGATAATCCACTATTTTCGGTAATTCTAATTGATTCTATGTCATCTTGTTCAAGTGTTTGGTATGGAATTTCGACTTCATCTAAACGCAATTTCGCTTGGTTAAAGTAATCTTGATCTTTCGTTTCGAATTCAACTTGATCAACTGCGCCATATTCTGGCATCTCAATTTCATTATCAGTAGGCATTAAATGAATCTCGCCACCTAATCCACCTTCACCAATTTTAAAAACTTGAACATGGTAATCAGCATCATCGAATGGTTGATATTCTGCAAATACTTCAAGACCGAATATATTCGTTAAAATTTGTGCTGTAATATCCACATGATTTACTTTAAGAATAACCGGACCTAAACCCTGTACTTGATGTAACGGATTGACCGTACTTTCGAAAGAAGGCATACCTAAACCAACGCCATAATTATTCTCGTTTGAATATATTGAGAAAATATGACCATTGTTATCTTCGAGACTGAAATATTTATTGCCATTTAATTCTTTAACTGTTGTAAATGGAATATCCTTACTCGATAATATTTCCGCATACTCCTCTAAACCTGAGTCACTTGGTGTGCGTAACCCGATACCAACAAAATGCGTATCAGATAATTGTTCACTTGGAACTTGTATAAATTGAAGTCTTGTTCCTGGACTAATATCAGCATCGCCAAAGCGAATTGAATTCTCAAGAAGTTCTTCATAATTTAATCCTAATATGTCAACCATAAAATGTTTAGTTTGATCTATGTTCGTTGTACCTAATGTAATGCTTCTAAGTCCACACATTATAGCCACCTCTATCTTTATCTTTACGAATATATTATAACTTATTTTAATCATAAATTATAGAATATCGGTCAGTTGATTTTGATTATAGATTAATATGTGAAAATTGTATTTCTCTTTAAGAACAAATTTGTGTTCATAGTTGACATAATATTATTATAGTTAAAATGATTAAGCCAATCATCCAATATGTAGTTTTAATAAAATAAAAGAACATAACGACTTGTGAAAAATTGCCGCTATGTTCTTTTAAATATTATGATTTTATGATTCTAATAATAAGTCTTCTGGATTTTCAATCAATTCTTTAATTGTTTTTAAGAAACCAACTGCTTCTTTACCGTCAATAATTCTATGATCATAGCTTAATGCGATATACATCATTGGACGATTTTCAATTGTATCTTGATCAATCGCAATTGGTCTTGTAATGATTGAGTGCATACCTAAAATTGCAGCTTGATTTCCGTTGATAATTGGCGTACTCATCATTGAACCGAAAATACCACCATTAGTAATTGTAAATGAACCATTTACCATATCATCTAAGCCAAGCTTTTTCTCTCTTGCTTTCACTGCTAAATTCGCAATTTCTGCTTCAATTTCAGCAAAATTCTTTTTATCGCAGTCTCTAACAAATGGTACTAATAATCCATCATCTGTAGATACGGCTACGCCAATGTCGTAATACTGCTTTGTAATCATATCTTCGCCATCAATTTCTGCATTAACTTCTGGATACTTTTTCAAAGCTGCAACAGATGCTTTAGTAAAGAATGACATAAATCCTAATTTAGTGCCATCATGATCTTTCATAAACTGTTCTTTCTTACGTTTACGTAATTCCATTACATTAGTCATATCAACTTCGTTAAATGTCGTTAACATTGCTGTATTATTAGATACCTCCAATAATTTTTTAGCAGCTGTTTTCTTTCTACGTGACATTTTTTCGCGAATAACTGGTTTTGTTGGATATTGATTGAATTTCTTCTCTTCTTTAGCAGGTGCTTTTTGTGAAGACGGTTCTGGTTCCTGTTGCTTCTTATCAATATCTTCTTTTCTAAGCACATCATTTGTTTTCGGACTTACTTCAGCTAAATTCACACCATTTTCACGCGCATATCGACGAGCAGAAGGCGTAGCGTTAACACGTTGTTGATTTTCATTTCCATCAGATGTTTTTGATTCTATTGAATCATCGCCCGTAACTTTTTCATCTTGATTATTTACTGTTGCTTCTTTTTGTTGTGGAGTTTTATCTTTGTCTGTCTCTGATTCATTGGAAGCATTTCCACTGCCTTCGCCAATGACAGCAATTGCTTGCCCAACTTCTACTGTGTCGCCTTCACTTGCAAGTTGTTCGGATAATACACCTGCTTCTTCTGATACTACTTCGACATTTACTTTATCAGTTTCTAATTCAAGAATAGCTTCACCTTTTTCTACGCTATCCCCAACGTTTTTTAACCATTCTGCAATGGTACCTTCTGTAATAGATTCTGCTAATTCTGGAACTTTAACCTCTGGCATGACTTATTTCCCCCTAGTTATTTTTTAATGCGTTTTCTATAATTTTACTTTGAACAAGTTTATGAATCTCGCCGTCACCTTCAGCTGGTGCCGCTCTTTGAATTCTGCCATGGTAACTTAAATCATATTTATCTGATACAAGTACTTTAACATATGGATAAACATACAACCATGCACCTTGATTTTTAGGTTCTTCTTGAACCCAAGATACTTCTTCAAGATTTGGTAATTGTTCTAATAATTCTCTAATTTCTTCTTCTGGGAACGGATATAGTCTTTCAATTGCTACTAATAAAACCGTTTCATCAGGATTTTTAGCTAAAGATTCTTTTAAATCAATAAACATTTTTCCAGTTGCCAATATTACTTTTGTAACTTTATCAGCTTGATGAGGTTCCGTTAAAATCGGCTTAAATCCACCTGATGTAAATTCATCAATTGGTTTTGCGACTGTCTTATTTCTTAATAAGCTTTTAGGTGACATGACAACTAATGGTCTCATTTGTTCTGACCCAAGACTAGCCGCTTGCGCACGTAATAAATGGAAATAGTTACTTGAACTTGATAAGTTTACGACTGTACAATTATTCTCAGCTGCTAACTGTAAAAATCTTTCAAGTCGTGCTGATGAATGTTCAGGTCCTTGTCCTTCGTAAGCATGTGGCAAGAATAATGTTAAACCAGATCGTTCACCCCATTTGGAACGTGAACTGAATAAGAAGTTGTCAAAGATCATCTGTGACATATTAGCAAAGTCACCATATTGTGCTTCCCAAATGTTAAAACTTTCTTTATTTTCTACGTTATATCCATATTCAAAACCTACGACAGCAGCTTCTGATAATGGTGAATTATGAATATCAAAAGTCGCTTTTTGATCTGGTACATGGTGTAAAGGTGTATACGTATCACCTGTTTGTTCATCATGTAATACAGCATGTCTGTGGCTAAATGTACCACGTTCACTATCTTGACCAGTTAAACGAATTGGTGTTCCGTCTTGTAAAATCGTAGCAAACGCAAGTTGCTCTGCTTGTGCCCAATCAACAAGACCACCTTCTTTGTTAAAAGGCTCATGACGTTTTTCAAGAACTTTATTTAATTTCTTAAGAATGTTAAATCCTTCAGGATATGTTAACAAAGCATCATTAATTTCTTTCAAATGCTCAAACGTAAATGATTGCTTATCAGCTTGTAAAGGTAAAGCAAGATCAGACGGTTTCTCCATATCTGGATTATCCATTTTATCAGCTTTATTAATCTTATCATGCGCTTGTCTTAATTCCTTTTGTACTTGATCAATAAATGCATGCATTTCATCTTCTGAAATCACACCTTCATTAACAAGCTTTTTACCAAACACATATTCTACAGAATCATGTTTGCGAATATTCTGATAAGGAACAGGATTCGTAATTGAAGGTTCATCCATTTCGTTATGACCATAACGACGGTAACCTACTAAATCAATCACTACATCTTTATGGAACTCTTTTCTAAATTCCATAGCAATGTCAATAGCTTCAATTGTAGCTTCTACATCATCAGCATTGACGTGGAAAATAGGTACATCATAACCTTTAGCCACATCAGTAGAATACGTTGTTGAACGTGCATCAATTGGTTCAGTTGTAAAACCAATTCTATTGTTCGTAATGATATGCAATGAACCGCCCGTTGAATAACCTTTCAAGTTACCTAAGTTCATTGTCTCAAAGTTAATACCTTGTCCTGGATACGCGGCATCACCATGAATGATGATTGGCATCGCTTTATGATGATCAGTAGTCGGTGCACCAGCACGGTGTGTATCATCTTGAGCTGCTCTTGTTCGACCTTCTACGACCGGTGCAACAATTTCCAAGTGGCTTGGATTGTTAGCAAGTGCGATTCGTTGAGTTGTACCATAAGAGTCAGTTGTCTTTATACCACCTAAATGATACTTTACATCTCCAGTCCAACCAGCAGTTAATTGCAAACTACCATCCTCAGGTAAAAATTTCATTGGATCTGTATGCATAAATTCTGAAATCATCATTTCGTAAGGCTTTTCTAGAACATGCGTTAAGACATTTAAACGTCCACGGTGAGCCATGCCTATTTGTATATTTTTAATACCTTCTTTAGCAGCAATCGTGATTGTTCGTTGTAACATTGGAACAAGCGCGTCTACCCCTTCAATTGAAAAGCGCTTTGCACCAACGAAATTTTTATGAAGATATTTTTCAAAACCTTCAACATATGCTAGTTTTTTAAAAAGTGCCCTTTTTTCGTTATTATTTAACGTTACTTTATATGGCGTTTCAATTCTTCGTTTTAACCAACCACGTTCAGTATTATTATTAATATGTGTATATTCAAATGCGATTGGTCCTTTGTAACGTTTTTCCATTCTTAAAATTGCTTCATAAGCATTATCATAAATGTCGGCAAAGTGATCTGAAACAATTCCTGCTGAAATACCTTCTAAAGTCTGTTGATCTAAATCAAAATCTTCAATTTCTAATTTAGGTACATGTTTCCTTTTCGGAGGATTTACAGGATAAATATCGGCTTTAAGATGCCCATATTGGCGAATATTATCAATCAAACGCATAACACGTTTAATGGTTCCATCACTATTTTGACTACTTGTACCTTTCAAAGCAGGTACAATTGTGTCATCATTTTTAATTGTACTGAATAAGACTTGCAAATCTTCCGGCACCGATGATGGATCTTGTAAAAAGTCATCATATAGATCTAACATGAGACCTAAATTTGCGCCGAAGTTTACAGGAGCCTCTGAAACTTCTTTTCTTTCGTTAGTCATTTTACACCCTCCACAAAAATGTTGAAACGCTTACAATGTAATAATATCACTATTTAGTTATTTGTTAAAGTAGATTTACCTATTTATCCATGAAAAAGAAGAATCAACAAAAGCGTTGATTCTTCTAGGGTTATAGATGTATTTATTGATAAAGTTTGTGATGTTTTTCTCAATGGAACAGTCGTTTAAAATATTATCTTAAATGTTGTTCCTTTATTGATTTCACTTTTAATTTTTATAGTACCACCATTTAACTGTATGATTTTTTGCGCAATTGATAAACCTAATCCATTACCACCTTGACTTCTAGACCTAGACTTATCAACACGATAAAAACGATCAAAAATGAAATCTTGATCTTCTTTAGGAATACCAATACCATGATCCGTTATTTCGATAATCTTCTGCTTATTCTTTAATCTTGTTTTTACTTTGATTTTTTTGTTTTTAACGTCATATTTAATGGCATTATCAATAAATATTAAAAATAATTGTTCAAATTGATGAGGTTTCATTTTAATTTCAAGGTTTTTAGAAGTAAGATCTGTTTCAAACTGATAATCTGGATGTAATTGTTTCAAAGAATGAATTCTTGAGCGAATTTCATCATTAATATGCACTACTTGCGTTTCTGATGAAATATCATTCACATCACCTTTTGTGAGTTCAAGCAATTCTTCTACCAATTTGATAATACGATTCATTTCTTCAATTGAAATATTTAAAGATTCCTCTAATACTGCTGGGTCTTTTTTGCCCCAACGTTGGATTAAGTTTAAATGTCCTTGAATGATTTGAAGTGGTGTTCTTAATTCATGAGATGCATCTTCAACAAATTGACGTTGTTGATTAAAGGATTCTTCAATTTGACTCATCATTTCGTTAAATGTGTTTGCTAAATTATCAATTTCCTCATAATTTGTGTTTAATTGCAACTTATTTTGAAAACCATCGCGTCTAATCTCAATCATTTTATTGGATAAGCTCACAAGTGGTTTAGTGATTTGCGTTGAAAAAACGTAACTAATTGTCGCTGTAATAATTGTTGCAATGACCCCGAATGCTAGTGCAATAATATATAATGATTTAACAATATTATCGTAATTTTCAAGGGAGTGAATTAATAAACTGTAACCCTTAAAATCTTGAGTCGTAATAGGCTCTTTAATTATCAAATAATCTATACCTTTATAACGCTTTTTAATTACACGATCAAAATATCTATGTTCATAGCCTGGTTCCACTCGTACTGTATTATCATTTGAAGTTTCAAATAGTTTATTATTGTGTTCATCATATATTATAATTTCTTGAAAATTACCTAATGAAGCGTTCAAATCTAATGCAGAAATATCTTTAACAGGCTTAGAATGAAAAAGATTGTTGATATCGCTTGAACTTCGCTCTGCATCATCAAGTTCACTATTATGTAATGTATCTTTCAAGAAAAATATTATAATCAAACAGAATAAGAAAATGGTAACGAAAGTAATCATCGTTGTGACAATAATCCAGTTATTGCGCAATTTTCGTTTTGTCATCGTATCACATACCCTACGCCACGTACGGTTTCAATCATTTTATCGCGATCATATGGCTTTAATTTATTACGTAAATATCTAATATAAACATCTACTACATTTGTTTCAACTTCACTGTTATAACCCCAAACATGATTTAAAATTTGTTCTCGTTGCATAACATGATTTTTATTTTCAGCAAGTAAATATAATAAATCATACTCCGTTTTGGTTAAATCAATTTCAGCACCATTTACAGTAACTTTAAAAGCATTTTTATCTATAGTTATACCATTAACATCAATTATATCTTTTTGTGGTTGTCGACGTAATATAGCGCGAACTCTAGCTAAAAGTTCTTCTATGTCAAAAGGTTTAACAATATAGTCATCTGCCCCATAATCAAGACCGGCTACTTTGTCATAAGTATCACTTTTAGCTGTAATAATTATGATTGGTGTAGATTGATGTTGTCTTATTTTCCGACAAATTTCTAAACCATTAATCGACGGTAGCATTAAATCTAAAATAATTAAATCATAGTAATGACTAAGCGCCTTATCTAAACCGTCTTGTCCATCATATTCAGTATCAACATTGTAATTTTCGTGTGTGAGTTCTAATTCGATAAATCTTGCTAAATTCTGTTCATCTTCTACTATTAAAATTTGCGTCATTTGTACACCTCATATTACGACTTTTTCTAATAAGGTAATATATATTAAATTTTGTATTTTTCCATACAATAGTTGTTTTACAAATTAGTTTGTTTACATTTAAATTTTATCACAAATCAATAACCGTGTTTCGAATTTTTCAGAGTTAAATCATTAATTATTTATTAACTTAGCTACTAAGCATTGACATTTTAATACATTTTTATATTTCAAGGTTAACCCTATCATAAAATGATTATTTTTAATAAAAGAAGTTGCTGACTCACTAGTAAATATAGTGCGACAGTTATAAAAATGCGTTGTAAAAATAATTTCGAAGCTACAACATTAATATTTCTATTTTCACATAATATGGATTACTTAAACATAATCAGATCTATAAGTGAGTAATCATCAGTTTAATTCTTTAAATTTAAAAATGATGTAAATTATTTTTCTAATTTCATTAGAAAGTGGAAATCCAAAATTATTTTCAAATTTTTTATACTTTAAAATTGCATGATATCGGACTTTATTTGCATTTGATAAAAAATTTCTCAAAAAAGTTTTAGTTTCTAATTGACAATGATTCTCACTGATGTATAATAGTAGTTGAAAATGATTATCAATACCACATAGAACATCCCCCCCACAACGTTTCGTTCATGTTGGATTGGTCATTTTCAGATATTCCCCTTTTATATGCCCGTAAAAGACAATATACGTTATAACAACGTTTTATAAAAGCAGTAAACCCTTACGACACTTTAGGTTTACTGCTTTTGTTATGTTCTTAAATATTTAATTTAATAATTTATTTCTTAGTAGTAACGTTGATAAAATAATACAAAATACGCCACCAATAATACCAGCAATAATATCTGTTGGATAATGTACACCTAGATAAACACGGGATATTGAAATTAATAGAATCATCACTGCACATAATCCGATAAGTATACCTTTTGAATTACCATGTCCTAGGCGATTTAAAATATAAATACCACTTCCAAAATATGCTGTTGAACCCATCGCATGTCCACTTGGAAAACTAAACCCTGTTATATCAATTAAACGTAATAAAGTTGGTCTTTCTCTATCAAATATATTTTTTAATACTGGATTTAAAACTCCTGATAAAGCCATTGTTAATGCGAAAAATAATGCTTCAATTTTATGGCGTTTTAACATTAAATACGCCACAAGAAGTAATGAAATACATAACATTGCCCATACTTCACCTACTTTAGTAGCACCAAGCATAATAGATGTCGTTATGAAACTCTCGGATGAATAAATAAATTCATAAACTTCATTGTCAATCCATTTCCCAAGTCTTGATTCATGGAAAAAAGCAATGATTCCAAAAACCAAAGTAAAAACGATGAGCAAAGAGATACGTTTCCATTGACTCATAAAGCATTACCTCCCATTAATTCAATGCATCTTTAATCATTTTATTAAATAAAGCTTCCTTCGTATAACTTTGTTCATAAGCTTTCATATCATTTATGATTTGAGTTCTTTCCTTTTCTATAACATTTAATTCTTCCATTAATTTTACCGCAGTTAATTGATCTTCTTCAATTGTCTTTGCATAACCTTTTTCAGCAAAATGTTTTGCATTATCAATTTGGTCACCACGTGATTGATCTAAACCTAATGGCACTAATAACATAGGAATTCGTAATGTTAAAAATTCATAAATGGCATTTGAACCCGCTCTACTTATCACTGTATCGGCAATAGCTAATAAATCTGTTAAGTCTTCCTTTACAAATTCATATTGTATATAACCAGATTTTTTTAGTTGATCATCTTTTAACCCTTTACCAGTTAAATGAATCACTTGATATCGCTGTAGTAATGCGTCTAAATTCTCTCTTATAATCTCATTTAGCTTTTTACTACCTAAACTTCCACCCATAACGAGAAGGACTTTTTTATTATTATTAAAACCTGTCAATTGGTAACCTTTGTGGGCACTACCACTTTTTAAATCTTCACGAATTGTAGCCCCTATAAAATCTGCTTTATCTTTTGGCAAGTAATTTAATGTTTCTTCAAACGTAGTATAAATTTTCTTGGCAAATTTAAGTGCAATCTTATTTGCTAAGCCAGGCGTTAAGTCAGACTCATGGATAATTGTTGGTATTTTTAAAGATTTAGCTGCTATTACAACAGGTACTGACACAAAACCACCTTTTGAAAATAATAAATCTGGTTTTTCCTTTTTCAAAACTTTGCGAGCATCTAAAATACCTTTCAATACTTTAAATACATCTTTTGCATTTTCTAATGAAATGTATCTTCTTAATTTACCACTCGAAATAGGATAATACGTAATTTCTGGCAATTGTGTTTCAATCATTTCTCTTTCAATTCCATTTTTAGAACCAATATAAAACGCTTCATGACCTTGGGACAATGCAGTCGGAATTAAACTTAAATTTACTGAAACATGTCCAACTGTACCACCACCGGTAAACGCGATTTTCGTCATTAATATTACCTCTATTCTTTTAAATTTTTATAATATGCATAAAAAGGTTCGCCTTTATCATAAGGAGGATATTCCATTAATTGTTCTCCTACTTTATGAAAACCGAACTTGGCAAATAATCCTTGTGCTGGCTTATTTAATGCAAATGTATCTGTTAAAATAACGTCAGCTCCACGCGCTTTCACTACTTCAATAACATAATTAAATAATTCTGTTGCTGCACCTTTATAATCTTTAGATCCAGTTAAGCGATGTATTACAAAAGCACCTTCTCTATTTACAGGCCAGTCAATGTCATCATACCATTCTGCTTGATTTTGGTCGACAACAATAAAGCCATAAATTTTGTCATTTTCCTCTAAAACATATAAATAGTCTTTCGCAATGTCTTCTTCGAAATGTTCCATAAGTGGGTACTGATCGTCCCATTGTTCGTTGTCGTGTTCTTTCATAATTTCTTTCGCTTCTTCTACAAGATTTAAAATTTGATCTAAATCTGTCATTTTACCTAGACGGATCATGTACGTCACTCCTTATTATAAAATTAAAATGTGTTTTATTGCACATGTTATTCATACACACTATCGAGATACTTTAAACGTTTATTGTGCACGAAAAACAGTAATTATAAAACATTGGGATAATAGTAGCCGATAAAAGTATCATATACTAATAATAAGGTAGTTAATAGTCATGAAATCATCTATCCTTTATGTTTATGTTATTTGAATTAATTACCTTAATTAACATAGATTCTTAAAAGTTCTATCGACTTTTATTAATACTAAACGTCTAATTTATATCTTTTGTTATCCAACGTCAACATTAGAGTAGAATATAAAGTATAAACATACCAGGAAAGAGCATAGAACAGGCATTTATGTATCAAACACCTGATGAAAACGTTTTTTAACCTATTTGATTTTTTTAATCAAAACCACCCGTGTGAACGAGTGGTTTGTTCTACGGCTATAAGCCTTCCTTACTGGCCAGCCCTAAAAGGGCACTGAAAAGTCAGCCAACTGCACTACTATTCCAGCAACCCTAAAGGGTTACTCTTTTTCTATTTTTCTCTTCAGTGAAGGGATCTAAATATTCTTCCATTGAGATTTGGTCTGCAACGATATCCTCTTGTAATTGATTACGAATATAATTTTCAATCACTTTTTTATTTCTACCTACTGTATCCACATAAAATCCTTTAACCAAAATTTTCTATTTCCATATCTATACTTTAAATTAGCATGTCTATCAAATATCATTAAGCTACTTTTTCCTTTTAAATAGCCAACAAATGATGATACTCCAAGTTTGGGTGGTATACTAACTAACATATGGATATGATCTTTACATGCCTCTGCTTCAATTATCTCTAAACCTTTTCTTTCACATAATTGACGCAATATAATCCCTATATCTTTTTTTATTTTTCCATATATCACTTGTCTTCTGTATTTAGGTGCAAAAACAATATGATACTTACAATTCCATTTTGTATGTGCTAAACTGTTTGTGTCAGATGACATTAAATAGCATCTCCTCGTGTTGATTATTTTGGTTGGCTGACCAATATTTATTCTAGCACGTAGAGATGCATTTTTTGTGACAATGGTAGAACCTTTTCTGGAGCTTGAGACATTAAGTTCTTAGGCAATGTAAAAAAGCTGATTTCTATTAATTATTTGATAGAAATCAGCTTTTTTGATATGTATTTTATAATGTACAGTTCGTTGAGCTGCTATTTTCCTTATATTAAGTGCCATTAATACAAAACCTAGCTCTCGTTTAACTTTATCTATTCCTCGAACTGACATTTGAGTGAATACCAAAATAGTCTTCATAAATCCAAAAACAGGCTCTACATCAATTTTACTTTGACTATAGATTTTTGCTCTTCATATTTACGTTTTCTTTCAGAATAACCATCAAATTTCTTTTTGAATTTCTTAATTTCGTTTTTTCTTACGAGTCTGTTTTCTAATTTGAGTACTATCTTCGTTCTCAATAGAATGATTTAAATCTTCGATTTCTTTATCTAAATGACTACCAACTAAATCAATTTCTTCTATTGTTAAATCACTATCTCCATCTTCTTTAATCTCTGGTATTATTTTTTCTTCAACTAAGTCACCATATAATGCTTTTGAATTTTCGTTCAATTTCAATTCGTGATTTTGAATACTTTTCTTCCACACAGATGTATACCTATTGGCATTAGCTTCTACTTTTGTACCATCAATAAAAATTGAATTATCATCAATAAGATTTTGCTTTAAACATTGACTATGGAACTGAATAAATAAAGATTCAATTAACGCATCAGTATTAGGATTCACTCTAAAACGATTAATAGTTTTATAAGAAGGTGTTTGATTTTGAGCTAACCACATCATTCGAATACTGTCATGAAGTAATTTTTCTATTCTACGACCTGAAAATACAAATTGAGTATATGCATATAAGATAATTTTTAACATCATTTTTGGATGATAGGATGTTGCGCCACGATGATGTATGAATTCATCGAATTCACTATCAGGTATCGTTTCAACAATTTCATTAACATATCGCGAAATATCATTTTGAGGAATTCTAACAGAAGTTTCTATTGGTAGTGTAAGTTGAGTCATGTTATAATTTTTATACATAAGGCACCTCGTTAATTTAGTTTATTGGTATTTATTAAATTATACGAAGGGACCCAACACAGAAAATTCAAATTATTGAATTTTACATTTATGTGCAAGTTGGGCAAAGTGTCTTATTTTTTTAAAGTATTTAAAAGTAAAATCAAATGTTAATACGTAGTATTAATGGCGAGACTCCTGAGGGAGCAGTGCCAGTCGAAGACCGAGGCTGAGACGGCACCCTAGGAAAGCGAAGCCATTCAATACGAAGTATTGTATAAATAGAGAACAGCAGTAAGATATTTTCTAATTGAAAATTATCTTACTGCTGTTTTTTAGGGATTTATGTCCCAGCCTCTTCTTTTCATAAAAAAACACACTTCCAAAATATGTAATGAAGAACATTTTTGGAAGCGTGTTATCGCTCTTTAGCTATAAATTTCGATCATAAATTACTTAAGAAGTTTAAGTAATTTGTCTAGAACATCATCATGTTTATTAGCTTTTTCAACTAATAATTCTGTAAATTTATTATTTGTTTCTTTATTAAATTCACCGTTCACTTCAAGTTTATTATCTTGTTGGAACGCTTTAACTTGATTTTCTAAAGTAGTATCAAATTTAGAAGATTCGTTGTCTACATTATATCCTAATGCAGATAATCCAATTTTTATTGTTTTAACATTTTTATCGTCATCGCCTAATTTAAATGTTTTAGAACTTGGAATAACATTTAATGATTGATATTTTGGTGTATTTATAGCTACATCTGGCTTAATACCTTTACCGTGAATATAATGACCATCAGGAGTTAACCATTTCATCTCTGTATATTTTAATAATGAGCCATCATCAAACTCACGTGTAGTTTGAACAATGCCTTTTCCAAATGTCTTAGAACCATATACCTTTGCCTTATGATAATCTTTTAACGCACCAGTAAACACTTCAGACGCACTTGCTGAACCTTCATTCACTAGAATGGAAACATCCATATCTTTTGCTTCTTTTAAAGCATCATTTGATGTTTTAATTGATTCTGTGTCATTACCTTTTTCAAGTTTAACTACAGTTTTACCTTTATCTATAAAAATATTAGACATTTTAACAGCTTCATCTAATAAACCACCTGGATTATTTCTTAAATCTAAGACAATTTTTCTTAATCCATCTTTATGTGCTTTAAGCACTGCATCTTTTAATTCACCTGAAGTATCATTTTGGAATTTATTGATTGTGATAACACCAACGTCACCTTTTTTCTGATATTCAACACTTTTTACATGAATTTTTTCACGTTTAATTTTTACATCTTTTTCTTCACTACCGCGTTGAACAGTTAAAGTTACTTCAGTGTTTTCTTTACCTCTCACTTCTTTGACAACTTCATCGAGCGCTTTTCCTTTAATTGATTTACCATTAACTTTAGTAATAACATCTTTCGGACGTATACCTGCACGTTCTGCTGGAGAACCTTTCATAGGACTTGTAACCATAATTTGATCATTTTTCTTTTGCATTTCCGCACCGATACCTACAAAATCACCTGATACGCCTTCATTAAAGGATTTCGTTTGTTCTTGTGTTAAATATTCTGAGTAAGGATCTTTAAGTTCTTTAACCATACCATCAATGGCTGCTTTCGTTAGCTTATCAGAATCTTGCTTTTTATAATAATCTTTATTCAAAGTTTTATAAGCATATTCAATTTTGTTTAAATTTTCTTGTTCTGTTTGACTTAAACCACTTATTTTTTGATTAATAAAAATATAAGCAAATACCGTTATAACAGCTGTAATTAAAATTGTTGCAATAATAATGGATATAAAATGCCAACGTTTTAAGTGAACTTGTTTCTTTGGAATTTGTTGATTCTGTTTATTCTGCTGTTCGGATTCGCTCTGAACATCATTGGATGAAGATGTAAGTCGCTTATCATCCATTTTATCACTTCCTTAATTATGGACTTTTCATATATGTGTAGTTAATCATATCAATTTCTGCAGAATAGCGCACGATATTTCACTATGAATTGACATTTTCTAGTTTAAAATTATTTTTTCCAAATTAAAACCAGGATAATATCGTTGCATCACCCTGGTTCTAATCAATATTGACTTAATTAGCTAAAATTTTAGCCATTCAGTATATTCTTCATATAAATCATCAAATACAGACATTGGTAATGTAAAATCACCATGTGTTTCAATATAATCAGACAACGCGTTAAAATCATCTTCATGTTTTGGAAAAGCAAGATCATCAAATATCTCTTCGGCAAGACGACCTTTATCATCGTGTCTACCACGAACTGTCATAACAAATTGATAAAATGAATAATTTTTCATTAGTTCATTGTCACATCAATAACTTTTGTTTCGCCTTTGATGACTGCTTTTTCATCGTGAATATTGATAGAAGCTGCTTGATCAGAGTTTGTAATAATAATCGGTGAGATTACAGATTTAGCATTTTTATTAATAAATTCGAGATTAAATCTTACTAATGGATCGCCAACATTTACTTCATCCCCACTAGATACTAGTACTTCAAAGCCTTCGCCATCTAATTGAACAGTATCTAAACCGATATGAACTAATAATTCTAATCCGTTATCAGCTTTTAAACCAATAGCATGCTTAGTTGGAAAGACATTGTCAACGCGACCTGAGATTGGAGCCACTACTTCTCCCTCAGTTGGATTAATGCCGAATCCTTCACCCATCATTTTTTGCGCGAAAACAGGGTCTGGAATATCTTCAATCTTTACGTATTCACCTGTTAATGGTGCATAAATTGCGATATCTTTATTAACTTCTTTGCCTTTACCAAATAATTTTTTAAACATACTTTCCACTCCTACTTATCAAAATGTGATATTAAATCGCCGTAACCCAACTCTTCTAATTTTTCATATGGAATAAATTGAATTGCAGCGGAATTGATGCAGTATCTTAATCCGCCACTTTCTTTTGGACCGTCATTGAATACGTGTCCTAAATGGCTATTTGATTCTTCTGAACGAACTTCAGTTCTTAACATGCCAAATGATTTATCGACTAATTCAATAATTTCTTTATCATCTAGTGCTTTTGAAAAACTTGGCCAGCCACATTCTGAATGAAATTTTTCTTCTGAAGTAAATAATGGTTTACCAGAAATTTTATCTACGTATATACCTTTAGCAAAATGATTCCAGTATTCATTCATAAATGGTGGTTCAGTGCCATTTTCTTGAGTGACAATGTATTCTATATCTGTTAATTCACTTTTATCTTTTTTAAGCATTTTGATTCCCCCAATGTGATTCTATAAACGCCTTTCTACCAGAACCGCGTTGATATTGATAGTAATGTACCGGGTTCTTTTTGTAGTAATCTTGATGGTAGTCTTCAGCTGGATAGAAATTTTTATATGGTTTAATAGGTGTAATCACTGGTTTCTTGAAAATACCTTCTTCATTCAATTGTTGTTTTTTTAATTCAGCAGCTTTCTTCTGATGTTCGTCATGATAGAAGATTACTGGTTGATAGCTTTCGCCTCTATCGAAAAACTGACCTTGATCGTCGGTAGGGTCAAATGTTTTGAAATATATATCTAATATATTTTCAAAGGAAGTAACCTCTGGATCAAATGTAATTTGTACTGCTTCGACATGGCCGGTTTGATTCGTACATACCTGCTCATAAGTAGGGTTTTCAACGTGACCACCACTATAACCAGATACGACTGACTTGATGCCGGGATATGATGTAAATGGTTTTACCATGCACCAGAAACATCCTCCTGCTAATGTTGCATATTCTTTTGTCATATGAATTACCTCCTTTATCTATCTAATTATAAATTTAGTCTATAAAAGATTGAAATGGAAGTAATTAACACTGAAAATGCTAAATTTACTGCTTAAGGACTACAAGTCCAATAGCACCCTGTCCTGTATGTGCTGAAATTACAGGTGTAGTTACATTTATATCGTAGTTGTTAATATGAAATGCATCACTAAATACTTTTTTTAATTTATCAACATATTCAATGACATTAGCATGAGCCACACCTACGGATTTAATTTCATGATTGCCAATAAATTCAGCTATTTCTTTCTTTAAATACTGAATACTAGAATTTTGTGTACGTGCATTATGCACAAGTTCTAAACGTCCATCATCAAGTGTACCTATTGGTTTAATTTTCATAATATTACCAATTAAACCTTTAGTCTTACTAATTCTGCCACCTTTAATTAATTGGTTAAGTTGACCAATTACGACAAATAGTTTGATATTTTCTCTAAAGGCATTTAATTTTTCGACAATTTCATCTGTAGTTAAATCTTTATTTACAAGTTCAACTAAATGTTGAATTTGATAACCCAAACCAAATGAAATAGATTTAGAATCAATGACCGTTACGTTTGCATCTACCATTTGACTCGCTTGAAATGCTGTATTAAAAGTACCACTTAAACCTGAAGAAAGATGAATACTTATGATTTCTACACCATCTTTGCCTAGTTCTTCATAAGTTGATATAAATTCACCGATGGCAGGTTGACTTGTTTTAACATCTTCATCATTTTCAATATGATTAATGAATTCCTCAGATGTTATATCCACTTGGTCAACATATGATTCGCCTTCAATAGTCAAACTTAAAGGAACTACATGGATGTTGTGTTGTTCTAAATATTCTTTTGATAAATCGGATGTTGAGTCTGTCACAATAATCTGTTTTGTCATGTGATTCTCCCCCTTATTTTTTTCGAATTAGATGTAGGAAGGTATGTGGAATTGTATTTTTTTCATCAAGTTGGCCTTCAACGGAAGAAGCCACTTCCCAATCTTCAAATGTGTAAGGTGGAAAGAACGTATCGCCACGGAATTTACCTTCAATGACTGTAATATACATATCATCTACTTTATCAATCATTTCTTCAAATAATGTCTGTCCTCCAAATACAAAAACATGCCCAGGTAAATTGTATAATTCATCAATTGAATGAATTACATCAACACCTTCAACTGCAAAATTTGTATCTGTTGTTAGAACTACATTACGACGATTTGGTAATGGTCGACCAATAGATTCAAATGTTTTACGACCCATGACAAGTGTATGACCAGTTGATAATTTTTTGACATGTTTCAAATCATTGGGTAAATGCCAAGGCAATTGATTTTCAAAACCAATTACACGTTGCAAATCATGTGCAACTAGAATGGATAAAGTCATAATTATCCTCCTTCTTCTATCATTTCATTTTTTACTATTAAGTTACCTTTAATTTAACACAATTTTCATCATAAAGTGTGATAGAAATAATGATTTTGCATAATTAATGAAAACGTTTAACACAAAAAAGTACATTTTAACACTTGAAATTCAATGGTACTCAATAATTTATACTTAAATATTACGTTAAAGTATTATTTAAACTGCAATAGGCGCCTTAATTGGTGGATGAGATTCATAACCAATAATTTCCAAATCTTCGTAATTAATATCAAAAATTGACTTGTCGCTGTTAATTTTTAATATTGGTGGGTTGAAGCTATCTCGAGAAAGTTGTGTTTGAATTGCTTCAATATGATTTGAGTAAATATGCGCATCTCCAAATGTATGAACAAATTCACCTACTTCAAGCCCACATTCTTTTGCGATTAGATGTGTTAATAATGCGTAGCTTGCAATATTAAACGGCACACCTAAAAATATATCTGCACTACGTTGATATAATTGGCAACTTAATTTACCATCCTGAACATAAAATTGGAACATTGTGTGACATGGTGGTAATGCCATGGTATCTATTTCTGTAGGATTCCAAGCAGACACAATATGTCGTCTTGAATCCGGATTATGTTTTATTTGCTCAATGACTGTTTTTAATTGATCAAAATGGTTACCATCTTTATCTTCCCAGTCACGCCATTGTTTACCATAAACATTACCTAAATCACCATATTGTTTCGCAAAATCATCGTCTTCAATAATGCGTTGTTTAAATTGTTTCATTTGTTCTTTGTATAATTCATTAAATTCTGGATCTGTTAGTGAACGATGACCGAAATTAGTCATATCGGGTCCTTTATAATCATCCGAATTGATATAATTTTCAAATGCCCATTCATTCCAAATATTATTGTTATAATTTAGTAAATATTGAATATTCGTATCACCTTTAATGAACCATAATAGTTCAGTTGCTATTAATTTAAAAGAAACTTTTTTAGTTGTAAGTAAAGGAAAACCTTTTGATAAATCGAAGCGAAGTTGATGTCCAAACTTCGAAATTGTACCTGTTTTTGTACGGTCATTTCTTGCATTTCCTATTTCTAAAATTTCTTCACAAAGACTATGATATGCTGCATCAAATGAATTCAACATATGTGATAACACCTCATTTTTAATATTTATTGTATATATGCTTGATTAATTTAAAATTTAGAGTTGTATAACTTTTAATATTGCTACTTTAAAGGTAAAACGCCCTTTGTTAAAGTTCAATTTAGTAACGATTTAAAATTTCACCATAATTTAATTTTTAACACAACCATTTTTGTCATTAAACACGATTGATAATTATTTACCCCATTCTGTTACTTTAAAGCTTTAATTTTCAAAAAAGAGGTTAACACATCAATAGAAATATTATGAATGATGTCATTGGAAGTCTCATAAAAAAGATAGATATCGTTAGTTGACTTAATTTGATAAATTTCAATAAATGATATGCAACTAAAGTCTCTATTTATAATGACTGACATCATTTTCAATATCGTTTAATGTGCTAACCTTTATTTATAGACTATTTACAATTTTCATCAAAAGCATCTTTTAAGTCCATTGCAATGTCATTAATGTCTCGACCTTCAATAAATTCTCTCGGCATAAAATAAACTAAATCTTGACCTTTGAACAATGCATATGATGGACTAGATGGTGCTTGTTGAATAAATTCGCGCATAGTTTCAGTCGCTTCTTTATCTTGTCCAGCAAATACAGTAATTGTATTTGTAGGTCTGTATTCATTTTGAGTTGCAACTGCAACTGCTGCAGGTCTTGCCAACCCGGCAGCACAACCACATGTAGAGTTTATTACTACAAAAGTAGTATCATCTTCTTTTACTTGATTCATATAATCGGTAACTGCTTCACTCGTTTCTAAGCTAGTAAAACCATTTTGAGTTAGTTCTGCACGCATTTGTTGCGCTATTTCTTTCATATAAGCATCATATGCATTCATATTTAATTCCTCCTAATTATACAGTTCGATTTGCCATTTGTTTCCAAACTGAACCTAAAGCCTCATCACCTTTTTCAATGCGTGATATTGCCATCTCAATTTGTAATTTAACTTCAAATGCGCTGTCATTAATGTGCGCTTTAAGTGCTGGTAGTTGTTCAGCATTACCTTCGTCATAGATAAACATAGCAGCTCGCCATCTCACAATTTTTTGCGGATCATCTAAGAGTCTCACCATTTCTGGAAGTGCTTCAGGATAACCCAAATCGCTTATACAATCGCCCGCAGTTCTCCTTACAGCTGGACTCTTATCTCTGAGACCTTTATAAAGGTACGGTAAAATATCTTTACTTTCAATCATTCCTAACAAAACAACAGCTTGACGTCTAATAGGGACTTTTTGATCAGATAACGCTAAATCAAGTAAAGGTATATCTTCAAAAGTCGGTTTTGGAAAATGATTCAACATTCTTAACCGCGTCTTCCAGTCATTAGTAGCATGATATTCATCTAATGAAACATGTCGATAGAAATCTTCATTTTCATAGGTGCGTTTATCTGAAATGGCTTGTTTAACCATATTAGGCAACGTCGATTCTGGGTAAATAGCTAATACTTCTTCTAACACACTACCCAAAACTTCTGTTATTTCTCCGTATCGATTCCCTAGATTTATCCATTTACGCATCAGAACAATATTGTCATGATCTGTTTGTGCTTGAATCATATGATCAATATATGTTTGTGGTAGTTGTTCACGTAATTCTTGATTATCTGATGTTAACTTGATTTGGTAAGGAATACCTTTGAATGTTAAGAGTTCTGCTTTGATTTCACCAAAATGATTGTCGATTTGTGACGCCATTACCATTTCATCACGACTTGAATCTTCAGAAAATGACGATTTTATTTGTGGCAATATCTTCTCCCAATCAGCTTTTGGCTCTTTATCAACTGCTAAAAAATCCATGACATGAAAAATTGATGTAATACCATCGATTGATAACAGCTTATTGATAAATGCTGGTTGTGATTCAGCAATCTCTTTATAAGTATTTGATGACATGCCTTCTCTGTGTTGTGATAATACAACCTTCATCGTATTTGGACTAGGTGTTGGCTCTATACGTAAAATTTCCATTTACTTAATTCCCCCCGAACATTTGTTGATGAAAATTTTATTCGAATACAGCTTCAACTTTCGGTAATACTGTTTCCCAGTTTGCGTCATTTTCTTTATCTACAGAAATAAAATCCATGACATGAAAAATTGATTTAACACCATCAATCTTTAAAATATCATTGATAAATTGAGGTTGTGCATCATCCACTTTTGTATACGTATCTGATGTCATACCTTCTCTACTTTCGCTAAGCGTAATCTTCATTGTGTTGTGATTTGGTGTTTCTGAAATTGATATAATTTGCATTTGACTTCCTCCTACTGAAGTTCATTTCCTAATTGTTTAATTTCTTTCCCTATTGAACACTCATTGATACAAAAATGATGCGCCTTCGTTTTTCCCTCTAGCTTTCGAAGTCGTGTTTTAATCGGACATTGATTGCAATAAGTATTCATTAAATCATCTATTTTCGCGAGTGCATTTTGCTCTGAAAAAGTTAAAATACGCGACACTTCCTTTATTACTCCAAAATATTGCAACCTTGTAAATAAGTGTTACTGTTTTAAATTTGACATAAAAATATTATAACATTTCTAACCCTAATTTTTGAATGAAACCTTTTACAATTCTATGCGTAAAATGTATTTATATTCAAATACTATTGCATCGCAAACGATTTTTCAGTAAAATGAGTAAGTTATTTATTGAGCGGTTTCTAAACACCCGCATGATCAAAATTTAGGAGGACATTTAAATATGTATAATGAATTATTAGGACTTGTTACATTTATTGTGACATTCATACTTATGGTATTAATGTATCGGTTTTTCGGGAAGCAAGGTTTAATTGCATGGGTTGCTATTGGCACAATCATTGCCAACATTCAAGTAATTAAAACAGTAGAAATTTTTGGTATTTCTGCAACATTAGGAAATGTTATGTTCGCTTCAATTTATTTAGCAACTGATATTTTAAACGATATTTATGGTCGAAGAGTTGCCAAAAGAGCAGTTGGGTTAGGTTTTTCGTCGACATTAATTATGATTATTGTTATGCAATTATCATTACACTTTATTCCTGCACCAGAAGATATGGCACAAAAAGCATTACATGCAATATTTGATGTAGTTCCACGTATCGCTTTAGGTTCAATTGTGGCCTATATTATTGGACAGCATATAGATGTATTTATTTTTTCATTAATCAAAAAGATTTTCAGTTCTGATCGAACGTTTTTCATTCGCGCATATGGTAGTACAATTTTAAGTTCAATTATTGATACTGCTTTATTTGTAGCAATTGCCTTCGTTGGTAGCTTACCTGGAACTGTTGTATTTGAAATTTTCATTACTACCTATGTATTGAAACTGGCTTCAACTATTTTTAACGTACCATTTGGATATATTGCTAAATCGTTTTATCGAAAAGGTAAAATTGATAAGTTAGATCAAGGCTATTAAAGCACTTACTACATAAATAGAATTTGTTTTAATGCTGATATTTGAATAAAATTTTTATCAAGATGATTTTTTAGGAAGGATATTACAGTACTACGTATTAGAAAATCATCTTTGACTCAGCGAGTATTTTAAACACGTGTTACTTATTTAAGTGATGCGTGTTTTTTAATGGATTACCCAACGTATTTTGTATTACAGTAATAGTAACTTTAACTAAGCACTGAATAGAAAGTAGGTTTATTATGGCGAAAATAAATTTTGATGCTGCGACGAAAGGAAATCCAGGCATAAGTACATGTGCCATTGTAATCAAAGAAGATGATCAGCATTATATATATACACATGAGTTAGGCGAAATGGATAACCACACTGCAGAATGGGCTGCTTGTATTTATGCACTAGAACATGCACGTGAATTAAATGTTCAAAACGCACTATTATATACTGACTCAAAGCTAATTGCAGATAGTATTGAAGCTGGATATGTGAAAAACGCAAAATTCAAACCTTATTTTGATCAAATAGAAATATTTGAAAAAGATTTTGATTTATTATTTGTTAAATGGATACCGAGAGAACAAAACAAAGAAGCGAATCAACACGCTCAACAGGCATTGTATAAATTAATTAAAAAGAACAAATAAAAGGAGCACCGACTGATATAATGTCAATCGGTGTTCCTCTTTTTATCGAAGAAACAAATTATTTTTTATTTTTCTTAGATTTCTTTTTCTTCTTTTTAGCTGCTACCTTTTTAGAAGTATTTTTTGATGCTGACTTTTTGCCTTTGGATTGGTTATCTTTTTGATTTTTCTTTTTAGCCAATAATAAAGGTACGTCCTCATCTTTAGATTCAATACTAGTTGTTGTTTCTAGATCTTCCTCTTTATCTTTGCGTCGTTTTGCGATTAAGAGTGGTGAATGTTCGTTATCTTGCAACACTTTTTCTTCTGTGTTTTCATTTGTAACTTCCACATCTTCTTCATCTTCTTTTCTGCGACGTTTTGCAAATAAAAGTGGTAAGTGTTTAGTACCTTCTATCGAACCTTTCTTCTTGTCTTTGCTATTGTCTCTAATTTCTAGTTCTTCGTCTTCATCTTCTTTACGGCGACGTTTAGCGATGAAGAACCAGAAGCTAGCTAATAAACCAGAAATACCTACGACACCTATTGCGTTTTTGATAACATTTCTAAATTTGTCTCCGAAATGACGCATGTGTAGTGGATCAATTTCGTCATCGTCTTCATGTTTCTTTTTATGTCCAGTAGATGAATTGTTGAATGGATGATTCACTGCTTCATAACCAATTCGTAAATTGCCATTAATATGACCATCAGAGTCTGTTGACTGCTTATTATGCTCAGTTGGTATTATTTGAACTGCTAAAATACGAGCAATACCTCTATTCAACGCATCTTCAATTTGTTGAGTTGAACGTGCATTATTAATATTTCTAATTGTATCAAGTACAATTTCGTTAATGCGATTTATTGCATTTTGTTTTTCATCAGCTGTGCCAATTGCACTATTTCTAATACTATCAATTTTATCTGTAGATATATCTCTTACTCTTGAAATAGCTTGTTGTTTACGTTTAGCTAATTCAACTGCAGTTGGATTTACTGCACTAATTTGAGCTTTAAAATGATTTAATTGTTGTGTAATATCCTCAATGTTTCGTGCACGTTGAATAGCTTGAATTGCTTGTTCTTTTAGTTGATTTAATTTAGCAATAGCTTCTTGCTTTTCTTTATTCGTTAAATCTGTACGTGCATTAATTTCATCAATTTTACGTTGAATATCATCTTCGATTGCTTTGATAGCATTTGCCTTAGCTTGATCAATTGTATACTGTTCTGGATTAAATTGTTCAATTTGGGCTTGGTCATGTTGCTGAATTTCTTCAACTGAGTGAACATCAGTTGCATTGTTAATACGATCAATAGCTTGTTGTTTTAGCTTATTAACTTCTGCAATCGCTGCTTCTTTTTGTTCTGGTGTTAATGTTGCACTATTATTGATTTTATTAATCTTTTGTTGTGCTACATTTTCAATGGATTCAATTGCCTGATTTTTGACTACTGTCAATTCTTTTTCTATTACTTTTACAGGAACATCAACAATCACTTTTGATCCATCAAGTAATATTACTTCGACTTTTGCCGTTAAACTATCAGAAATTGTTGCAGTTGATGGTGTATCAATAACTTCTGCTTTAAGCTGATCAATTAAGTTTATGTGCGCTAAAATATCTTGTTCAGTAATGATGTCATCACGGTGTACGATTAGTTCACCATTAACAAGTATTTGTTCAGGCGTCGCTTCAGAAATATCATTTACAGCAGGTTGTTCATCAACTTCCCATACATGCGTATTTCTAATGTCTTCTAAGCCTAAATTTAATCCTTGATTTAATTGACCTTTAGATTGTGCATTTTCAACATTTTGTAATGCTCGTTTTTCAGCTTCGTCAATTTCTTTAAGTGCTTTTGCTTTTTGTTCAGGTGTTAAATCAGGATTTGAATTGATTTGATCACGCTTAGCATTTGCTAATGCTTTAATTGCATTTTTCGCATCTTCTTTAGCTTTCACTAAATCTCTAATATCTTGTAATGCTTGTGCAAGACGTTCTTTTGCTTGTTCAATTTCTTCTTTAGTCATCGCATTGTTAATGTCGTTATGACCTTGTTGCAGTATTTGATTAATTCGATCTTTAAGCGCTTGTTTTTCCTTATCTGTTAGATTTGGATTTCGATCAATTTCATCAATTAATGCTTGAACTCGGTTATCAACATCTTGTTTCGCATCTTCTTTAGCTTTCACTAAATCTTTAATGTCTTGTAATGCTTGTGCAAGGCGTTCTTTTGCTTGTTCAATTTCTTCTTTAGTCATCGCATTATTAATGTCGTTATGACCTTGTTGCAGTATTTGATTGATTCGATCTTTAAGTGCTTGTTTTTCCTTGTCTGTTAGATTTGGATTTCGATCAATTTCATCAATTAATGCTTGAACTCGGTTATCAACATCTTTGTTTGCATCAATTTTAGCTTTCGGTATTTCATTTGCGTGAACTTGTTCAATCGCTTGATTGCCAGAAGTTTGAACTTCCGTTACAGCTTGATTACTTGTTGCTTTATTAATGTTGTTAATGATGCTGTTTGCCAGTTCTTCTGCTTTATTTTTCGCAATAAGTTTGTCTTGATCCGTCGCATTTGATGCTTCGATTTCTTTCAATTTATCTGCTAATGCTTGATTAATCGATTGAATTGCTTCGTCTTTAGCTTCCTGCAAACGTTGCTCGCCGTTAAGATTTTGGATTGCATCGTTTACTGCTTGGATTGCACCATTAATGTCATTCACATTTGTGCTATCACTATTAAGCAATGTATTTGCTAAACGTTTTGCATCATCAAAGTTTGATTTAGCATTGTCGTCAGCGTTTTGGTAATTTACAGATTGTTCTGCAGTTGGAATTTCATTTTCAACTAACTGTTTCAATGTTTCCATTGCATCATTTAAGTCAATTTGATCATTAACAATATCTGTTATACCTACTACAGTATCAGCATTGTTAATTGCTTGATGTGCAAGATCTTGTTGTTGTTGATTTAAGCCATTTAATGTATCAACAAATGCATTTGCTTTTTCTTTAGCATTTGAAAGATTTTGATCTCCATTTAATGCATTTTGAGCATCGATAATATTTTGTTTCAATTGAGCTGCTTCAGCTTTTGCAATTGCACTACCTTGTACTTTATCTAACTCATTTGCTGCATTCGCAATTGCATTATCATAATTTGCTTTCAAATTATCATCTGCATTGATGTAATTTGTGCTACCGATAATATCTACATGATGTTCATCAATATATTGTTGAACTGCGCCCATTGCACTATCTAATTGAACAGCTCTATTAATTGCTCGAGACGCTTTATTTAGCGTTTCAGCATTATTAATTTGTTGCGTCGCTAATTGTCTTTGCGCATTGTTTAGGTGTGTTAATTCACCTAGTTTTTGTAATGCTTCTGACTTACGGTTATTTAGTCTTTCTTCACCATTTAATGCTTCCTTAGCTGCAGTTACTGCATCATTTAATTTAATAACTTGTTCTGCAGTTAAGTTTTGACCTGTCGTTTTATCAAGTGCTTGTTTCGCATTTTCAACCGCTTCATCATATTCTCTTTTAACTTGTGTATCAGCATTGACATAGTTCGTACTACCTTTAGTACGTCCTTCATTGCCAGTAATTTCTTGAGACAATTGATTCATTGCATGATTTAGAGCCTTAGCTTCATCTACAATTTGTTGGATTTGATTTAAGTCGTTTGATTGATCAATACGACCTTTAAATCCATCTTGTTGTGCATTGTTTAATGCATTTAATTGATCTATATCATGTTTACCATTTGATTTAGCAAGTTCAACACGTTCATCACCATTTAATGCTTGTTTTGCATTTAAGATGTTTTGAAGCGCTTGATCTACTTGTTGCTTATTCGCATTTTGTTTTAATACATTTTCAGCATCAGCAATCGCTTGTTTATAAGCCTTTTGCTTATCTAATTCTGCTTGCGTGTAATCAACTGTTTGTTCAACATTTGTATGATCATTAACAGCTTGTTGTAATTGATCCATAGATTGGTTCAATTGCGTTGCTTGATCTACTAATTCAGCGATTGGTTGAAGTTGCGTCGCTTGATCAATGTTTTGTTTAGCAGTTGCGATTTGATCAGCATTTAAATGTGTTAATTGGTCAATATTTTGTTTCGCTTGTGTTTTAGCTTCAGCGACTCTCTCATTACCATTTAACTCATTTTCTTTTTCTTGAAGCTTAGTTAACGCCTGTTCTACAGCATCTTTATTTGCATTTGAACCATTAGTAGGGTCTGTAATGCTTTGTGCAGCTTGTAACGCTTGATCCACTGCTTCTTTTTTATCCGTTGATGCTTCAGTGTAATTTGGTTGAGCCTTATCTGTGTTAACTTGATCAACTTTATTCTTTAATGCTTCCATCGCATGGTCAAGTTCAGTAGCCGTTTGAACATGTTGTGCAACCTCTGTTCTTGTAGGCGCTGCATTAATTGCATCAGTTAATGCTTGTTGTTGTGCATGATTTAAGTTTGGTAATGCATTAACAGTCGTTACTGCTTGTTGTTGATCACGAGCAAGTTTTTGATCACCATGTAGATTATCTTTTGCAGTTGTTACTGCTTGTGTTAATTGTTCTACTTGTGATTTGTCGAGTGTTGGATTACCTGTTTGGTTAATTAAATCTTTTGCATTTTGAACTGCTGCTTGGTAAGCATCTTTTTGTGGTTTATCTTCATTGATAAACTTGCTACCTGATTCAGTTTGTTGTTGATCTTGAATACTATTACGTAATGCTTGCATTGCTTGATCAAGTGCTTGTGCTTCAGTTAATTTTTGTGCTACTTCGCCACGAGTTGCTGCATTGTTGATTTGATTTTCTAATGCTTGACGTTGTGGTGTATTCAAGTTAGATAAGTTATTTAACGTTTCTGTTGCACGTTGCTTATCTTGAGCTAGTTTTTGATCACCATGTAAATTGTTTTTAGCATCATTCACTGCCTGTGTCGCTTGATCAATGATTGATTTAACTAATGTAGGATCAGTTGTTTTGTTAATCAAATCTTTCGCGTGTTGTACCGCTTGTGTATAAGCATCTTTTTGCGCTTGATCTTCATTAATAAATTTACTACTTGCTTATGTTTGTGGTTGATCTTTAATACTTTCTTTTAATGCTTTCATTGCTTCGTTTAATGCTTGCGCTTGTGCAATAATTTCAGCCACTTTATCACGAGTTGTTGCATTATTAATTTGATTTTCTAGCGCTTGTTGTTGTGCTGGTGTTAATTGATCTAAATGATTTAATGAATTTCCAGCTGTTTGCTTATCTTGGGCTAATCGTTCAACACCGTCTAATGCATTTTTAGATGATGTTACTGCTTGAGTCGCACTTGATACATTACCTTTATTGATAGTTGGATTATTTAATCCTGCAATGATAGATTCAGCATTTTGAACTGCTTCATCATACGCTTGTTTTTTATTCGGTTCTGCATTGACATAGGCACTGCTCGCATGTGTTGCATCTTTGTCTACAATGCTTTGTTGTAATGCGTCCATAAGTTGATCCAATGCTTGTGCTTCAGTCAAATCATGGTTAACGGCTGTTCTAGTTGTTTCACTATCAATTAACGTATCTTCCATATGTTTTTGAGCATTGTTTAGATGCGTTAATTGACTAACCGTTTGCTTAGCATGATCTTTATCGTTTTGTAATTTCACATCACCATGTAATGCTGCTTTCGTCGTATTCACAGTTGTAGCTGCTTGATTAATCGCATTATTATCTAATGTTGCAGTTTGTTCATTGATAATATTATTTGCGGCTTGAACAGCTTGATCATAGTTTTGTTGCTCTGGTTGATCTTCATTGATATAAATGCTATTTGCTTTAGTTGCTGCGTTATCTTGAATACTTTCTCTTAAGCCATGCATTGCTTGGTTAAGCGTATTCGCATTTTGTTCAATTTGATGAACTGCAGTCACTAATGTTGCAGCTGTCACTTGGTCTTTTAATGCTGTTTTTTGAGGATCATTTAAGCTTGTTAGAGCATCAATTGCTTGCGTCGCATTTGTTTTAGCCACTTGTAAATTATGATCTCCATTTAACGCTTGAAGTGTTGTTTGAACTTTATTAATAGCTTGTTCCACTTCTGTTTGGTTAGCATTTTGACCAGTTTGTTTATTAATCATTGCTTCTGCTTCATTTACCGCAGTATTATAAGCAGTTTGTTTATCAGTATCTGCATTGACATAGTTACCACGTTGTTCTACTGCTTGATGATCTGCAATCGCATTGATTAAGTTACCCATTGCTGTATTTAAAGATTCTGCTGTTTGCTTATGACCATTAACTGCAGCAATATCAGATGATTGCGTAATTTGTGATTGTAACTGTTGCTTTTGCGCATTATTCAAATGATCTAATTGGTCAAGTCTATTGTTCGCTTGTTGCTTAGCTGCTACAAGGTTTTCATCACCATCTAATGCAACTTTTGCATTATTCACTTGATTTGTTGCGTTATTAACATCATCTGGATTCATCGTAGGTGATGTTGTTTGGTTAATGATATTATTAGCAGCTGTTACAGCTTGGCTATAATCATTTTGTCTTTGCGCAGTTGCATCATGATAATCTTCAGACGCTAATGTCGCTTGATTATCCGCAATACTATTTCTTAATAATTCCATTGCATGATCTAACGCTTGCGCTTTTTGATTAATTGTAGTGACATCTGTAACAAGTGGCGCTTGAGTAATTTGACTTTCAAATGATTGTTTTTGTGCATCATTTAAGTGTGTTAAATTCGCCAATTGTTGTTTTGCTTGTTGTTTTGCATTTGCCAAATTGTCATTACCATTTAATGCTTGTTTCGCTGCGTTCACTTCATTAGTGATGCTTTCAACTTGTGCTTGTACTTCATTAGTACCGCTTTGTTTATTAAGTAATGCTTCAGCTTTTGCTACTGCCTGTTTATAAGCATTTTGTTTGTCAGGATCTGCATTTAAGTAATTACCATCCGCTAATGTTTGAGTCTTATCATTAATAGCTTGTAATAATTGATCCATTGCTTGATCTAGGCTCGTTGCTGTTTGTTTAACTTGAGTTACTGTCGCAATTTCAGGTGATTGATCGATTTGACCGTTCAATGCTTGTTTTTGTGCATCGTTTAAATGCGTCATTGCATTAACAGCATCTTTAGCATTTTGCTTTTCAGTTGCTAATTTAGCATCACCGTTTAAACCATTTTTAGCATCAGTCACTTGAGTTAATGCACGTGTTATATCATCTGGGTTAAGCGTTGGATTTGTCGTTTGATTGATAATACCTTCCGCTTGAGACACTGCATTTGTATATGCCGTTTGTTTATCGGCATCAGCATCGTGGTAGTTCTCACTTGCTTTGACAGTATCTTTGTTTGCAATACCTTGTTTCAAGTTACCCATTGCTGTATTCACATTTTGTGCATTTTGTTTTGTTTGTTCAACTGTAGATAACGCTTGTGCTTGGTTGATTTGGTTGCTTAATGCATCACGTTGTGGTTGATTTAAGTCACGTAACGTATCAAGATTTGCTAAAGCTTCTTGTTTCGCTTGTGCTAATTTTTCATCACCGTTTAATGCATCTTTCGCTTGATTCATAGTTGTAACTGCTTGTGTTACTGTATCAGGCGTCAATACAGGTGTTGGAGTGCCGTTTGCGATTTGTTGAGCTTGGTTAGCTGCATTGTTATATTCTTGTTGTTTGTCTTGATCCGCTTGTGTAAAGTCAACTGATTGTGGTACTTGACTGTTCGCTTGAATTTGTTGTTTCAACGTACCCATTGCATTATTTAATGCATCTGCATTTTGCTTAATAGCATTAACACCTGTAACAAGTTCTGCATGTGTCACTTGATCTTTTAATGCTGCTTTTTGTGGTTGATTTAAGTTTGGCAAGTTATCAATTGCTGTATTCGTATTGTCTTTAGCAACTTGTAAGTTGTGGTTACCGTTTAAATCACCCTTAGCTTGAGTCACTTGTTGTAACGCTTGAGCCACTTGTTGTGGATCCACGTTTGCATTTGGTGTACCGCTAATGATTTGTTCAGCATGTGCTACCGCATTGTTATATGCATTTTGCTTATCAGGGTCTGCATTGACAAAGTTACCATTTGCTTTTGTTTGGTCTTTATCTGCAATGCCTTGTTTCAATTGCGTCATTGTTTGATTTAAATCTTGTGCTGTTTGCTTAATCGTGTTTACATTTGCAACAGTTTGTGCAGCATCGACTTGTTGTTTTAATGCATCTTTTTGTGCTTGATTTAAATCATTTGCATTTGTAATCACTTGTTTCGCTGCATCTTTTGCACGTTGTACATTGTCATTACCATCCAATGCTTGTTTCGCTTCGTTGACACTTTGCATTGCTTGTTCAACTTCAGTTTGACTTGCATTGCTGCCATTTGCTTTAGATAAAATACCTTCTGCATGTGCAACCGCATTTGTATAAGCATCTTTCTTACCTTGATCTGCGTCAGTATAATTAATGCTATTTAATGTCTCAGTTTTATCTTGTAATGCATTACTTAAGTTAGTCATTGCATTATTCAGATTTTGAGCATTTTGCTTAACATTATTAACTGTTGCAATATCAGGTGCTTGTTCAACTTGAGTTGTTAACGCTTGTTTTTGAGCATCATTTAAATGATCTAGTGTACCAAGCGTTGTCTTAGCATCTTGTTTGGCATCAGCTAATTTTTGATTACCGTTAAGTGCTTGATTTGTATCATTCACTTTAGTTAATGCTTGTTGAATTTCATTTGGATCCATTGTTGGATTTGTTGTTTGTTTCAACAATTCTTCTGCTTTAGTTACTGCATTGTCATATGCTGTTTGCTTGTCAGTATCAGCATCATGATAGTTTTCGCTACCTTTAATTTGTGCTTTATCCGCAATACCTTGTTTCAATTGTGTCATCGCATCATTAAGCGTTGTCGCCGCTTGTTGAATAGCATTGACGTTTGGTACAAGTGTTGCTTGCGTGATTTGTTTTCTGTATTCATCACGTTGCGCTTGGTTTAAGTTTGGCAATTGATCAATAGCATGTTGAACATTTTGTTTCGCCGTTGCTAAGTTCGTATTACCATTTAAATCATTTTTAGCTTGCGTAACTTTATTTAACGCTGCAGTAATTTCACTAGGTGTAACGACAGCATCAGGTGTGCCACTAATTAATGCTTCAGCTTTCGTTACTGCTTGTTTATATGCATTTTGCTTGTCAGGATCTGCATTGACAAAGTTACCATCAGCTTTCGTTTGTTCTTTATCTGCAATGCCTTGTTTTAATTGTGTCATCGCATTGTTTAACTCTTGAGCTGTTTGTTTAACATTGTTTACACCAGCAACAGTTGTTGCATTTTGTACTTGTTGTTTTAATGCATCTTTCTGTGCTTGATTAAGGTCATTTGAGTTATTAATTAATGCTGTTGCTTCGTCCTTCGCATGTTGGACGTTGGTATTACCATTTAATGCTTGTTTTGCAGCATTAACTTGTTGGATTGCTTGTTCAACTTCAGCTTGTGTTGCATTGCCACCATTAGCTTTTGAAATGATATTTTCAGCATTTGTAACAGCAGTGTTATATGCTTGTTGTTTTGCTTGATCTGCATCAGTGAAGTTAACTGTTGCTTTCGTAGCATCTTTGTCAGCTATCGCTTGTTTCAAGTTACCCATCGCTGTATTTAAGTTTTGCGCATTTTGCTTAATTTGATTTGCTTCATCAACAGTATGAGCACCATTAATTTGATTAGTAACAGCTTGTTTCTGCGCATTATTTAAGTTATCTAATGAACCTAAAGATTGCGTTGCTTGTTGCTTCGCTGCCTCTAAGTTTTCATTACCATTTAAAGCATTTTTAGACGTGCTTACTTGTCCAGCAGCTTGATTGATAACAGTCGGATCTAATGAAGGATTTGTAGTTTGATCAATAATACCTTGTGCAGTTGTGACAGCATTATTGTACGCATCCTTTTTATTCTGACTTGCATCAGTATAATTTTGATTTTGTTTTGTTGTCGCGTTATCTGCAATGCTTTGACGTAAGTTATTCATTGCTGCATCAACATTGTTTGCTTTTTGTTCATTACCTTGTGCTTCTGCAACATTAGTTGATTGTTGTACCAATTGTTTTAATGCATCTTTTTGTGCATTTGTTAAATGGCTTAGACCGTCAATTGCTGTATTCGCATGTTGCTTAGCTTTTTCAAGGTTTTGAGAACCATTAAGCGCTGCTTTCGTCGTATTCACTTGATTCATTGCTGCTTCAACTTGATCTTTAGGCACGTTTGTACCTGTAGATTTATTTAAAATATTTTCAGCATTTCGAACCGCTTCATTGTATGCATTTTTCTTCTCTGGATCTGCATCAGTGAAGTTTTGACTGCTAAGTGTAGCGTCTTTATCATTCAAGCTATTTTTCAAGTTGCCCATCGCTGTATTCAGTTCCTGAGCTGTTTGAATGGCTTGTGTTACTTCAGCTACAGTATGCGCTTGATTAATGTTTCCAGTAACAGCACCTTTTTGTGCATTGTTTAAATTATCTAACGTAGATAATGTTTGGTTTGCATTGTTTTTAGCATCTGTTACTTTTCTATCACCATTCAACGCTTGTTTAGTAGTTGTTAGAGTTGAAAGTGCTGCTTCAACTTGTGATTGATTCGCATTTGTACCATTTGCTTGATTAATTATATTTTCAGCTGCAGTTACCGCATTGTTGTATGCTGTTTGTTTTTCTGGATCTGCATCAGTAAAGTTAACACTTTGTTTCACTTGATCTTTGTCTTGGATTCCGTTGATTAAACGTTCCATTGCTTGATCTAATTGTTCAGCTTTACTCTTCACTTGATTTACTGTGCTAATATTTGGTGCATTTGTCACTTGCGTATTTAAATCTTGCTTTTGAGCATTGTTTAAATGACTTAATCGGTTGATGTTAGCAGTTGTTTCTTGCTTTTTATTTGCTAAGTTTTGTGCACCATTAAGCGCCGTTTTGTTAGTGTTCACTTGATTTGCTGCTTGTGTTACTGCAGATGGATCAAGTGTCGGCTGACTAGTTGCATTAATGATATTTTCAGCACTTGTAACTGCTGTATTGTATGCATTTTGTTTATCTGTATCTGCATCAACATATGGTTGACTCGCTTTTACTTCATCTTTATTCGCAATACTATTTCGAAGTTGATTCATTGCATTGTCAAGATTTGTTGCATTGTCTTTCACACTTTTAACACCAGTTACTTGTGTCGCGCTATCAATTTGACCAGTAATACTTTGTTTTTGCGCATCAGATAAATGTGTCATTTGACGTAATGCATCTTTAGCTTGTTGCTTCGCAGTTGCTAAGTTTGTATCACCGTTTAAACCTGTTTCAGCATTATTGACACGATGTGTTGCCGCTGTAACATCTGCTGCATTAGTAATCGCATTTGGTGAACCATTTACGATATTCTTCGCAGCATTATATGCATCAGTGTAAGCACCTTGCTTATCAGGACTTGCGTTAGTGTAATTACCACCAGCAACAATTGTGTCATGATCAGCAATTGCTTGTTTTAATTGATCCATCGCATTATTAAGTGATGTAGCACTATTTTTCAGATCAGTTACACCTGATACACGTTGCGCAGCATTCACTTGTTGTTTTAATGCTGTTTTTTGTGGTGTATTCAAATGTGTCAAGTTATCGATAGCTTGTGTAGCATCAGATTTAGCACGTTGTAAATTTGCATCACCGTTTAAAGCATTTTCAGTAGTTGTTACACTTTGAATTGCTTGTTCCACAGCTTGCTTATCTTTATTCGCACCATGATCTTTATTTAAGTATGATTCTGCTTGTGTAATGGCATTATCAAATGCTGTTTTCTTAGTTGGATCTGCGTCGATGTAGTTTTCTCTCGCTTTAGTTTGATCTTTATTTGCGATTGCCGACTCTAATCGTTGCATTGCGTTATCTAAGTCTTGTGCTTTCGTTTTAACACCATTTACACCGTTGACTGATGTTGCGCCTTCGATTTGAGATGTTAAATCTTGTTTTTGTGCATTATTTAAATGTGTTAATGTACCTAAGTTTGCTTTCGCATCTGATTTCGCTTGTCTTACATTTGCGTCACCGTTTAAAGCATTCTTTGCAGTCGTTACTTGGTTTAATGCCGCTTCAACTTGTGCTTTTGTCATATTTTGACCGTGTGCTTTATCTAAAATACCTTGCGCATTTGTAACAGCATTTGTGTAAGCTTCTTTCTTACCTTGGTCAGCATCTGTAAAGTTCACTTGTTGTTTTACAGTGTTTTGGTCATTTATACCATTTTGAAGTTGACCCATTGCTGTATTTAATTCATTTGCAGTATTTTGTGCAGCAGTTACACCTGCTACTGTCGTTGCATTGTCAATTTGACTAGTTGCTGCAGTTGATTGTGCATTATTCAAGTTACTATATGAAGCTAATGTACGTTTCGCTGCTTCTTTAGCTTGAGCAACTTTGTTGTTACCATTCAAATCGTTTTTAGCTTGATTCAATTGGTTAAGCGTTGCTTGAACTTGTGTTTCATTCGCGTTGCTGCCATTAGCATTAGCAATTCTTTCTGCTTGTGTAACCGCAGTATCATACGCTTGTTGTTTTGGTTGATCCGCATCTGTGTAATTGACACTACGTTTCGTATTATCCTTTTCAGCAAGTGCATGTTTCAAATTACCCATCGCTGTGTTTAACGATGTTGCTTTATTTTTAGCCGCTGTGACAGCTGCAAGATTTGGTGCTTGATCCACTTCAACATTTGCCGCAGTTCGTTGTGCATTGTTCAAGTCTGTCAAACGACCGATATCTGATTTCGCAGTTTGTTTTGCTGCCGCTAATTTTTCATCACCGTTCAATGCAGACTTCGCACTGTTTACTTGGCTCGCTTTTTGGTTAATTGTATCAGGATTCATTTCAGGATTATTCGTTGCACTAATAATATCCTCAGCATCAGATACTGCGCGGTTGTATGCATTTTGTAAATCTGCATTCGCGTCTTGATAATCTTCGCTTGATTTAGTCGCATCTTTAGAAGCAATACTTTGTCTTAATTGATTCATTGCTTGATCTAAAGTACCAGCATTAGCTTGAATACCTTGAACACCTGCAACAGTCGTACCGCGTTCAATTTGTTCTGTTAAGTTTGCTTTTTGAGCATTAGTTAAATGTGACATTGTCGCTAATTGTTGTTTAGCTGTGTTCTTAGCTTCATTTAATCGCGCGTCACCATTTAATGCTGACTTAGCAGTATTCACACGTTGTAATGCTTGTTCAAAGGCTGCTTTATTGTCATTCGAACCAGCTGTTTTATCTAATAAAGTTTTAGCTGCTGTTACAGCATCATTGTATGCTGTTTGTTTATCTCTATCTGCATCAGTATATTTCTGAGCTGCTTTTGTAGCTGCTTCATCATTAATACCACTTTGTAAGTTGCTCATTGCAGTATTTAATTCAGATGCCGTTGTAGACACTTGGTTTACACCTGCAACTGTTGTCGCACCTTCAATTTGTGATTTCAACACTTCTTTTTGTGCATTATTAATTGATGTTAGGTTATTCAAGTTGTTTTTCGCAGTTGTCTTAGCATTCGCAACATTTTGATTACCGTTCAATTCGTTTTTAGCACGTTGTACATTTTGTAACGCAGATTCAACATTGTCTTTTGCAGTATTTGGACCTTGTGCTTTATTTAAAATTTGTTCAGCTTGCGTCACTGCATTTGTATATGCATTACGTTTAGCTTCATCTGCATCAGTGAAGTTAACACCTTGCTTAATCGTATTTTGATCTTGAATACCATTTTTCAAGTTCGTCATAGCTGTATTTAATGCATCCGCATTATTTTGTGCTTGTGTTACGTCATTAACATGCGTTGCACCCTCGATTTGACGTTTCGCTGCATCTTTTTGAGCATCAGTTAAGTCACTTAAGCCATTCAAATGTTGTTTCGCATTTGTTTGTGCAGTTCTTAAGTTTTCTTGACCATTTAAGGCTTGTTGTTTAGCTGTCACTTGGTCTTTCGCTTGATTGATTTCTTGAGCATTCATTGTTGGACTTGATGTTTGACCAATGATTGCTTTTGCTGCAGAAACTGCATTGTTGTAGTCAGTTTGTTTGTTTTGACTTGCATCCGTGTAGTTTTGACCTGCTTTAATCGTTGCTTCATTCGCAATGCTATCTCGTAGACCTTTCATTGCAGTGTTTAATGTTTGTGCATTATCACGAACAGTTTGAACATTTGGCAACGTCGTCGCTTGACCCACTTGTTCTTTAAGTTTTGCTTTTTGCGGACCATTTAAAGAAGTTAAACCATCAATTGCTGTGTTAGCATTTTGTTTCGCTACGTCTAAATTATGATTACCGTTTAACTGCGTCTTCGCATTCGTTACTTGTGTTGCTGCATTTGTAACATCTGATGGTGTTAATGTTGGCGTTGGTGTACCACTAACGATGTTTTCTGCAGTCGTCACTTTTTCATCATATGCTTGACGTTTATTCGCATCAGCATTGACATAGTTACCACTAGCTTTTGTCTCAGCTTTATCAGCAATGGCACGTTTTAAAGCTGCCATCGCATTATTTAATTCAGTCGCAGTATGTTCAATACCATTTGCTACAGATACGCGTCCTGCGCTCATCACTTGTGCTTTTAATGCTTCTTTTTGTTTCGTATTTAAATCCGAAGCATTTGTAATAGCTGTGTTAGCAGCCTGTTTCGCACGTTCTAAGTTTTGAATACCGTTTAATGCAGTATTTGCTTGTGTAACAGCTTGCATTGCTCTTTCAACATCTGCTTTAGGTGTATTACCACCAGATGTTTTATTTAAAATGGTTGCTGCTGCATTTACTGCTTGCGTGTATGCTGTGCGTTTAGCATCATCAGCATCTTGATAATTTTGACTTTGTAACGTCGTGTCTTTATCACGAATTGATGTTTCTAATTGACCCATTGCACTATCTAATTGTTGCGCTTTGTCTTTAACTGTATTAACACCTTCAACATTTGTTGCTTGTGTAATTTCATTATCTAACGCAGTACGTTGTGCATTATTAATGTGCGTTAATGTACCTAACGTTTGTTTCGCAGCGACTTTAGCTTCATTTAATTTAGCATCACCGTTCAACGCCGTCTTAGTACTATTCACATTTTGTAATGCTTGTTCAACTGCTGCTTTGTCTACATTTTGACCACTAGCTTTTGTTAAAATTGCTTTCGCAGCATTTACAGCTTGATCATAAGCTGATTTTTTACTTGGCTCTGCATCTAGGTATTTCTGAGTTTGTTTTGTTTGTGTTTCATCATTGATACCGTTTTGTAAACTACGCATTGCGTTATTTAATTCTGTTGCTTTTGCAGTTTCTTGATTTACACCAGCTACTGTTGTTGCACCATCAATGCTATGTGTTAACGCATCTTTTTGTGCATTGTTAATTGATCTTAAGTTATTCAAGTTGTTTTTCGCTGTTGTCTTAGCTTGAGCTAAGTTTTGCGCACCATTTAATGCCTGTTCTTTAGTTGTCACTTGTGATGTTGCTTGCGTAATAGTGTTTGGTTCCATCGTTGGATTCGATGTTTGATTAATGATTGCTTTTGCTGCAGTAACTGCGCTGTCGTACTCGTTACGATTATTTGGACTTGCGTCAGTGTAGTTTTGACCTGCTTTAATTGTTGCTTCATTCGCAATACTATCTCTTAAGCCTTTCATCGCTGTATTCAACGTTTGAGAACTATTTTTAACAGTTTGAACGCCATCTAAAGTAGTTGCACTTTGAACTTGTTCTTTTAATTTTGCTTTTTGTGCATTATTCAATTGTGCTAAGCCATCAATTGTATTGTTGGCATGCTCTTTTGCAACACGTAAGTTGTTATCACCATTTAATGCTGTTTTAGCCGCATTGACTTGTGATGCCGCATTATTTATGTCATTGGCTGTTAATGTTGCATTCGGTGTACCACTAATAATATTTTCAGCGTTCGTCACTTTTGAATCATACGATTGACGTTTTTCTTGATCAGCATTGACATAATTACCGCTTGCTTTTGTTCTTTCTTTATCAGCAATAGCTGCTTTAAGTGCTGTCATCGCGCTGTTCAATTCAGTTGCTGTATGTTGAACGTTATTTGCATCAGATACACGTTGTGCATTGTTAACTTGTGCTTTTAATGCATCTTTTTGTTTTTGGTTTAAGTCATGTGCGTTGTTAATTGTGTTCGTCGCATTTGTTTTAGCTTGAGCTAAGTTTTGTGCACCATTTAACGCTGCTTTTGTTGTATTGACTTGATTTGCCATGCCATTAATCGCATTGGCATCCATATTTGGATTGTTCGTTGCATTAATAACACCATTTGCATTATTTACAGCAGTATTGTAATTATTTTTGTTGCTATCAGATGCATCAAGATAATTTTGACTTGTTTTCGTCGTATTATCATTTTGGATACTTGCACGTAATGCACCCATGGCAGTATTTAACGTATTACCTTTATCTTTAACACCATTTACACCTGCTACATTTTGCGCTTGTTCAACTTGATGGTTCAAGTTATCTTTTTGTAATTGTGTTAAGTTAGGTAAACCATTAATCGTATTTGTTGCTGAAGTTTTGGCATTTCTTAAGTTTTCAGCACCATTTAAAGCCGCTTTAGCTCTTGTAACTGCATTTAATGCATTATCGACGTCTGCTTTAGATGTATTACCACCAGTTTGTTTATTTAAAATGCCT